>NZ_JBSEYN010000009.1:0-126398 GCF_053627815.1 Cronobacter sp. 153480017-3
TGGTCCCACCTGACCCCATGCCGAACTCAGAAGTGAAACGCCGTAGCGCCGATGGTAGTGTGGGGCCTCCCCATGCGAGAGTAGGGAACTGCCAGACATCAAATAAAGCAAAAGGCCCAGTCGACAGACTGGGCCTTTTGCTTTTGCGTTGCTTGTCGGTGAATCGCCAGCTTAAGAAGAATAAATCCACTACACCTGGATTTTAACGTTTCGAGCAACGCTCCCGAAGATAGCGAACAGAGCACAGGCTCCAGCATCTCGACATTCACAGAAAATCTCTCAGCCCAATTATGCAGGGTTTTACTTTTGAGCGCTTCACTGCTTCATTGTAAAAGCCGATCAACTTCCCGCCTTATCCCTGTTCTTACACCTGAATACCAGGACACGTTCTCCTGGCACTAATGCGAAACGGCAAAAAAACGGCGCGCTCCAGCCACATCGTCACGATAAAAGAAAAAAGAGAGTGCGCCCCACCAGAACGGCAGGGCGAAAGACCGATTAATGAATAACCTGAGAGAGAAAAGCGCGGGTACGTTCTGATTGCGGATTTGAGAAAAATGCCTGTGGCGGTGCCTGTTCGACAATCTCGCCGCGATCCATAAAGATCACCCGGTCTGCCACCGTGCGCGCAAAACCCATTTCATGCGTGACGCATAACATCGTCATACCTGACTCCGCGAGACCAATCATCGTGTCGAGTACCTCTTTGACCATCTCGGGATCGAGCGCTGATGTCGGCTCATCAAACAACATAATTTTCGGCTTCATACACAATGAGCGAGCTATCGCCACGCGTTGCTGCTGTCCACCGGAGATCTGCCCCGGAAATTTATGCGCATGTTCTGCGATGCGTACTCTTTCCAGATAATGCATCGCCAGCGCTTCCGCCTCTTTTTTAGGGAGTTTACGCACCCAAACCGGTGCCAGCGTACAGTTCTGCAATACGGTCAGGTGCGGGAACAGATTAAAATGCTGAAACACCATCCCCACTTCTGTACGAACTTTTTCGATATTGCGCAGATCGTCGTTCAGCTCAATGCCATCGACCACGATGCGCCCTTGCTGATGTTCTTCCAGATGATTGATACAGCGGATCGTGGTCGATTTGCCGGAGCCGGATGGCCCGCAAAGTACAATGCGCTCCCCCTGTTTCACCTTCAGGTTAATATCTTTCAGCACGTGAAACTGACCGTACCATTTATTCACGTTTTCCAGCGTAATCATCGCGTCGGCAGGCTGCAGTGTAATTTGACTCATGGTTATCCTCAGTGCGGCGTACGCCCGGTGTGAAAGCGCTTTTCCAGATGCTGGCTGTAGCGCGACATGCTAAAGCAGAAGATCCAATAGATAAGCGCGGCAAAAACATAGCCCTCCGTCGACATCCCGAGCCAGGCGGGATCGACCGTCGCCTGTTGGACGCTGCTGAACAGATCGAAAAGCCCGATAATAATGACCAGGCTCGTATCTTTAAAAAGGGCGATAATGGTATTGACCAGGCCCGGTATCACAAGCTTCAGAGCCTGGGGCAGGATCACCAGCCCCTGCGTTTTCCAGTAGCCCAGCGCCAGCGATTCCGCGGCCTCGTACTGGCCTTTGGGAAGCGCCTGCAGGCCACCGCGAACCACTTCGGCCACATAAGCAGACTGGAACAGAATCACCCCGACCAGCGCGCGGATAAGCTTATCGATGCTTGTCCCTTCCGCCATAAAGAGCGGCAGCATGACAGATGACATAAACAGCACCGTAATCAGCGGTACGCCACGCCAGAACTCAATAAAAATCACTGAGAGCACTCGCACGACTGGCATTCGGGAGCGACGCCCCAGCGCCAGCAGGATCCCCAGCGGCAGCGCGCCGGCTATCCCCACCGAGGCGATAATCAGCGTCAGCGTAAGCCCGCCCCACTGACGGGTTTCAACCCGCTCAAGGCTAAGAAAACCGCCATACATCAGCCACCACACCACAAGGGGATACGCGATGGCCCAGCACGTGATGTAACGACCACGCTGCGGCAGGCCTTTCCAGAACATCGGCACAATCGACACCAGACCGACAATCAGCGCCAGATTAATGCGCCAGCGTTCGTCATGCGGATAAAGCCCATACATAAACTGGCCGAAGCGAGCGTGAATAAATACCCAGCAGGCACCTTCTTTGGTGCAGTCGGCGCGGGTGCTGCCCACCCAGTTGGCCTGCAAAAACGCCCAGTTCAGCAGCGGCGGGATCAGCTCCCACATCATCCAGAGACAGAACAGGGTCAGCAGGCTATTACTCCAGCTGGAGAACAGATTTTTGCGCATCCAGACCAACGCGCCACGGTTAACCGGACGCGCAGGAGCAGGCGATATCGCATTCGTCGTCATGATTAACGCTCCACCAGGGCTATACGCCGGTTATAAAGGTTCATCAGCAGCGAAATCGACAGGCTGATAATGAGATACACCGACATCGTGATAGCGATCGTTTCAATCGCCTGTCCGGTCTGGTTCAGCACCGTACCGGCAAACAGCGACACCATATCGGGATAACCGATAGCGGCCGCCAGCGACGAGTTTTTCACAATGTTCAGGTACTGGCTGGTTAACGGTGGAATAATGACGCGCATCGCCTGCGGGATAATGACCTGGCGCAGCGTGACCGGGTTTGGGAGACCTAACGAGCGGGCCGCCTCATGCTGGCCGTGCGGTACAGATAAAATCCCGGCGCGGATAATCTCAGCAATAAAGGCAGAGGTATAAACCGAAAGCGCCAGCGTCAGCGCTGCCAGCTCCGGTATAAGCGCCAGCCCGCCGTTGAAGTTAAATCCGCGCAGCACAGGCACATCCCAGTGCAGCGCCGGGCCGAATATCAGATGCGCCAGCAGCGGTAGCACGACAATCAGCAGTAAAAGCGAAGGCCAGGTACGCCGCAACTGGCCGGTTTTCATCTGATGTTTCTTATTGAAGCGATACAGCCCGGCGGACAACGCGACCGCGATGACCAGCGCCGCCACAAAAGCCAGCGCGCCTTCCCCCGCCTCGGGCGAGGGCAGGTAAAGCCCGCGGTTGCTTAAAAACGCCAGATCGAACGCGCTAACTGCCTGCCGTGGGCCTGGCAAGTTGCGCAGCACTGCGAAGTACCAGAAGAAGATCTGTAACAGCGGCGGAATATTGCGGAACGTCTCAATATAAATCGTAGAGAGTTTACGCAGCAGCCAGTTATCAGAAAGCCGCGCAAGGCCGATAAAAAAGCCGAGAAACGAGGCGAAAACGATACAGAGCGCGGAAACCAGCAGCGTATTCATCAGACCGACCAGGAAAACGCGGCCATACGTATCGCCTTCCTGGTAATCAATCAGATGCTGAACAATGCCAAACCCGGCGCTGCGATCGAGAAACGCGAATCCTGAGGTAATGCCCCGATTATTCAGGTTAGTAATGGTGTTATGAATTAAATACGCGGCGATGCCAAGCACGACAGCAATCGCCACAATCTGGTACAGCCATGCGCGAACCGCAGGGCTGGAAAGGGAAAGAGGGCCTTTCACGCCAGGGCGTCGATGGAACATAGGTAAACCTCAGGCAACCATAACTCTGGGCTGGGCGCCGCAACCGCGACGCCCGTAACGGCATACGGCTTAACGTACCGGCGGCGCGTACTGAATCCCGCCTTTATTCCAGAGATTGTTCTGGCCACGTTTGATCTTCAGCGGGCTTTCCTGGCCCACGTTACGCTCGAAGATCTCGCCATAGTTACCGACCTGCTTGATGATGTTATACGCCCATTTATTGTCGAGTTTCAGATCCTTGCCGTAGTCGCCTTCTTTGCCTAACAGGTGCGCCATATCCGGTGTGGAAGGGTTAGCCGCTTTAGCATCGACGTTTTTAGAGTCGATGCCCATCTCTTCGGCGTTCAGCATGGCAAACAGCGTCCAGCGCACAATGGAGAACCACTCGTCATCGCCGCGGCGAACCACCGGGCCCAGCGGCTCTTTGGAGATAACTTCCGGCAGAACAATCCATTCGGCCGGGTTGCTGAGCTTAATGCGCAGCGCGTAAAGCTGAGACTGGTCAGACGCCAGCGTATCGCAGCGCCCGGATTCCAGCGCCTTGGCTGACTCATCGGAGCGATCGAAGGTCACCGGCGTATATTTCATATTGTTGGCTTTGAAATAATCCGCCACGTTCAGCTCGGTGTCGGTACCGGCCTGAATACAGACGGTCGCGCCATCCAGCTCTTTTGCGCTTTTAAGGCCCGCTTTGTTGTGGGTCAGGAAGCCGATGCCGTCGTAATAGGTAACGCCGGTGAACGACATGCCCATGCCTGCATCACGGGATGATGTCCAGGTCGTGTTACGGGACAGCACATCCACTTCACCGGATTGCAGCGCGGTGAAACGCTCTTTCGCGGTCAGCGGGGTATATTTCACTTTTGAGGCGTCGCCAAAGACAGCAGCGGCCACGCCGCGGCAGACGTCAACGTCGATACCGGTAAACTTGCCGCCGGCATCCGCATAGGAAAAGCCCGGCAAACCGTCACTGATGCCGCACTGTACAAAACCTTTCTTTTTCACACTGTCCAGCGTGGCGCCCGCATGGGCCTGGTTAGCAACGGCGAACAGCGCGCCCGCGGCGGCCAGAGTGGCGATCATCATCTTCTTCATAATGCATCCTGTGTGGCGAGAATTATCGTTATAGATATAAGGCGACCGGGAGGCGCCAGTTTGCTGTCTGTGGCATAAGCCGCAGGGGATAAAGCAAAGGGAATGCCAGGTTTACATCAGGCATAAAAAGCCGCGCGCTGATGTAATAAGCGAAGTGTAGACAGAAAAGAAAAAAATAAGCGCACTGAAAAAGTGCAAAAAGACAATGCGCGCCACATTTTGGAGCAAAATAAGCGGCGTTTTATCGGTGCGGGAATAAAGATGATTTCCTGCGTTAATATTGCGGGGTCAATTACAGAAGAAACCTGTGAGATAACTCACGCAGGGAATTAAATTAACAATACATTCAGTCTTAAAAACGCGTCTGATAATGATGGCATTTTTATTATGCGCCAAAGCAATGCCAAAATTTTACTTTATAAAAATCTTCTGCACCGTTTTAAGGCAGAGGGGCGGGCGCTCTGGCCCGCCGATATCCGTTTATTTACTCAGCGCGATGATACCCATCGTCAACCCGGCGAGCGCGGCAGCACCGCCCGCGACGGCACCTGCGGTTTCCCAGTTATCCTGAGTCGTGCCTTTCATACAGGTATTAGTATGCACCAGACGGCCCTGATCGTCATAAACCGGCACGCAAGGGGAATCATGGGCGCAGCCAGCCAGTAACGTACACAGCAATGCGGCGGGAATTACTTTTTTCATCATGCACCTCTACAGAATAAATCGCCGTCCCGAAACGATTCGAATTAATAAATCGTGCATCAGCATCGGCCAATAAAAAAAGGTTATCACGCGTTCTGCTGTGCGTTGAGCAGACAATAATTGCAATTCATGTGAAATGTAAAAATGATGGATGAACAGGGCGTGAAACGGGGTTAATGTGAAGAAAATATGAAGAATAGCGCTTTACGTTATCACGCACCGTTACGATGCCGGGAATAATAAGCTAATGGCAATAAGGAGTTATGGTGTTGGCAATGATAAAACAAAATACAAAATCAGATAAGCGGAATAAAACAAGGCGCCATGCTGGCGCCCTGTAATTCGCATTCAGGCATTGCCGTTCGGTTTTATAAAACGTCGGCGGATCACCACAAAAAAGACCGGCACGAAAAAAATCGCCAGCAGCGTGGCGCTCAGCATGCCGCCCATGACGCCAGTGCCGACCGCGTTTTGCGCGCCGCTGCCCGCGCCGCTATTCAGCACCAGCGGCAGTACGCCGAGAATAAACGCCAGCGATGTCATCAGAATCGGACGCAGACGTAAGCGCACCGCCTCAAGCGTCGCTTCCATCAGGCTGTGGCCCTCTTTTTCCATCAGATCTTTGGCGAACTCCACAATCAGAATGGCGTTTTTCGCGGAGAGCCCAATGGTCGTCAACAGGCCGACCTGGAAATAGACGTCGTTATTAAGACCGCGCAGCGATGCCGCGAGCAGAGCGCCGATAATCCCCAGCGGCACGACCAGCATCACCGAGAACGGAATCGACCAGCTTTCATAAAGCGCCGCCAGACACAGGAACACTACAATCAGTGAAATGGCATACAGCGCCGGCGCCTGATTGCCGGAGAGCCGCTCCTGATAAGAGAGCCCGGTCCAGTCATAGCCGATGCCTGTGGGCAGCTTAGCGGCGAGGCTTTCCATCAACGCCATCGCTTCGCCGGTACTTCTGCCAGGTGCCGCCTCGCCGAGGATTTCCATCGACGGCATCCCGTTATAACGCTCCAGGCGTGGCGAACCGTAGAACCAGTGCGCGGTGGTAAACGCCGAGAGCGGCACCATGTCGCCGTTACTGCCGCGCACGTACAGTGTGTTGATATCTGATGGCAGCATGCGGAACGGCGCATCGGCCTGTATGTAGACTTTTTTCACGCGGCCACGGTCGATAAAGTCGTTCACGTAGGTGCCGCCCAGCGCTGTCGTAATGGTCTGGTTGATGTCCGGAATCGACACGCCCAGCGCCTGCGCTTTCTCCTGATCGACATCCAGTTTGAACTGCGGCGTATCCTCAAGCCCGTTCGGGCGCACGCGCGTCAGCAGATCCGGATGTTCGCGTACCATACCGAGTAGCTGGTTACGCGCCTGAGTGAGCGCGTTATGCCCAAGGTTAGCCTGATCCTTCAGCTCGAAGTCAAAGCCGGTCGCGGTGCCCAGCTCAAGAATAGCCGGAAGGTTAAACGGGAAAACCAGCCCGTCCTGAATCTTGCCGAATGCCCGCCCCGCGCGGGCGACAATGGCTTCGACGCTGTTTTCATGGCCGGGGCGTTCTTCCCACGGTTTCAGGCTGATAAACGCAATCCCGGCGTTCTGGCCCTGGCCGCTGAAGCTAAAGCCGCTGACGGTAAACACCGATTCCACATTCGCTTTCTCATCGTTGAGATAGTAATGGGTTACCTGGTCGAGAACCTGCTGGGTACGCGCCTGCGTCGCGCCTGACGGCAACTGCACCATCGTCATGAAGACGCCCTGATCTTCCTCCGGCAGAAAGGAAGTCGGCAGGCGCACAAACAGCACCGTCATACCGGCGACAATGAGCAGATAAAGCACGAGATAGCGCCCGGTTTTATGCAGGATGCCGCCCACACTCTGCGTGTAGTGATTAACGCTTAAATCAAAACGCGCATTGAACCAGACGAAAAATTTCGCTTTCTTCGCGTGATGATCGTCACTTACCGGTTTGAGCAGCGTGGCGCACAGCGCGGGAGTGAGGATCAGCGCTACCAGCACGGAAAGCGCCATGGATGAGACGATGGTGACAGAAAACTGCCGGTAGATAGCGCCGGTAGAACCGCCAAAGAACGCCATCGGCACGAAAACGGCGGAGAGCACCATCGCGATACCCACCAGCGCGCCCTGAATCTGGGACATCGACAGCTGTGTCGCCTCTTTGGGCGGCAGCTTTTCTTCCACCATCACGCGCTCGACGTTCTCGACCACCACGATGGCGTCATCGACCAGCAGCCCTATCGCCAGCACCATGCCGAACATGGTCAGGGTATTAATGGAATAGCCGAACGCCGACAGCACGGCGAACGTACCGAGCAGTACGACCGGCACGGCAATGGTAGGAATGAGCGTCGCCCGCAGGTTTTGCAGGAACAGATACATCACCAGGAAAACCAGAATGATGGCTTCAAACAGGGTTTTCACCACTTCGTGAATAGAGATTTTCACAAACGGCGTGGTGTCGTAGGGGTAAACCACTTTCATGCCCTGCGGGAAATAGCGCTGCAGGTCGGCAAGCGTGGTTTTAATCGCCTTTGCGGTATCCAGCGCATTGGCACCGGTAGCGAGTTTGATCCCAAGCCCGGTGGCGGGCTGACCATTAATTTTGGTCAGCATATTGTAGTTCTCACCGCCAAGCTCAATGCGCGCCACATCACGCAGACGCACCTGCGAGCCGTCCGGGTTAACCTTCAGCATTACCCGGCCAAACTCCTGCGGATCTTTAAGACGCGTCTGGGCGATGATCGAGGCGTTAAGCTGTTGTCCCGGTACGGCAGGCGTGCCGCCAAGCTGGCCTGCGGCTATCTGATTATTCTGCGCTTTCAGTTGATTGATAACGTCCAGCGGCGTGAGCTGGAAGTTATTCATCGCATGTGTATCGAGCCAGATGCGCATGGCGTACTGCGCGCCGAACAGCTGTACGTCGCCGACGCCGTTGGTGCGGCTGATGGTGTCTTTCACATCGGAAGAGACGTAGTCGGCGATATCTTCCTGCGTCAGCAACGGGTTGTCGCTGATAAAACCGGCGACCAGCAGAAAGCTGCTACTGGATTTCTCGACGCTCACGCCCTGTTGCTGAACCTCCTGCGGCAGCAGCGGCATGGCGAGCTGCAGCTTGTTCTGTACCTGCACCTGGGCGATATCCGGGTCGGTCCCGGAGGTAAAGGTGAGCGTAACCGTCACGCCGCCCGCGGAGTCGCTGGTGGAAGACATATACATCAGGTTATCGATGCCGTTCATATTCTGTTCGATAACCTGCGTCACTGTGTCCTGTACCGTCTGCGCGTCTGCGCCCGGATAGGTGGCTGAGACGGCGATGGCGGGCGGAGCGATGGTCGGGTACTGGGCGATGGGCAGTTGCAGAATCGCCAGCGCGCCCGCCATCATCATGATGATCGCCAGAACCCAGGCGAAAATGGGGCGTTGAATAAAAAAGTTAGCCATGACGTCACCTTACTTCGCAGGCGCAGAAACAGGCGTGACAACAGCGCCTGGATGCGCTTTTTGCAGCCCGCTGACAATCACTTTTTCGCCCGTTTTAAGGCCACTTGTGACAAGCCAGGTATCGTTAATCGCCTGGCTTGTGGTCACGCTGCGGTTTTCCACCTGGTTTTTCTCATTAACCACCATTACCATCGCCTCGCCGCGTGGCGTACGCGTCACGCCCTGCTGCGGTACCAGAATGGCGTCAGGCTGAACGCCTTCGTGAATGCGGGCGCGTACAAACATGCCGGGCAGCAGAAGATGCTGCGGATTCGGGAAAATGGCGCGCAGCGTAATCGAGCCGGTGCTCTCATCCACCGTCACATCAGAGAACTGCAACTGGCCTTTCAGCGGGTAGGTGTCGCCGTTTTCCATCACCAGTTCGACGTTGCCGTCATTGGCTTCTTTTTCAACGTTCCCCTGCGCCATCGCGTTTTTCAGGCGCAGGAAATCGGTGCTGGACTGGGTGACGTCCACATACATCGGATCGAGCTGCTGAACGGTCGCCAGTTCGCTCGCCTGGCTACTGGTGACAAGCGCTCCTTCGGTGACGTTCGATTTGCCGATGCGACCACTGATTGGCGAGGTCACTTTCGTCCAGGCAAGATTGATTCTGGCGCTCTCCAGCGCCGCTTTGGCCGCCGTCACGCTCGCCTCGGCCTGATGCGCGTTCGCCACCGCCTCGTCATATTCCTGTTTGCTGATGTACTGCGTGCCCGTCAGCGCCGCGTAGCGTTTTACGGTCAGACGGGCCATCTCGGCGGCTGCCTGCGCTTTCGCGAGACTGCCTTTGGCGTTTTGCCACGCGGCCTGGTACACCGCTGGATCTATCTGGTACAGCGAGTCACCAGCGTTCACATCCGCGCCTTCAGTAAAGTTACGGCTGAGGATAATGCCGCTCACCTGTGGGCGAACCTGGGCTATGCGAAAAGCGCGGGTGCGTCCCGGCAATTCGGTCACGACCGCGACGGGAGAGGGTTTTACGATATGCACGGTCACTTGCGGTGCAGCAGCGGCAGGTGCTTCATTCGTTTGGTTATCACAACCTGTCATCCCTGACACACAGAGGTACAGGCCAAGGGGCATAAGCAGAAGCCTGGCATAATTGGTCATTGCTGTTCCTTGATTAGCATAAATACAAAATCCACCGTCGGGCCGGTAGCAGGAATACGGGTGAGATAAAATTAACAGGGCGCTATCGTACAAATAATTTTGCGTCTGTGTCAGTATTCCTTATTTATTCGGACCGGGAAAAGCACCAGAAAGCAAAGGAAGCGCTTCATTTATTTTTGTTTTTATGATTTCCGAAAAGCTTTTGTTACCAGCTGCGAATAAGTCTTTCTGGGTTGAAATGTATTTATTGTTTTTATTTTATTATTTCAAATATCATCAAAATCTATATATAAAAATCACACGCTTCAACATTAAAGCTGTGATAAAAAACGACGGCAATTATTTGATTTGTCCCCCCGCCAGGAAAAGGCAAGGTGATTTATGGCCCGGAGAACCAAACAAGAGGCGCTTAAGACGCGTCAGCAGCTCATCGATGCCGCCATCTTTACGTTCGCTGAGCGCGGTGTCGCGCATACCACGCTTACGGACATCGCGTAGGCCGCGCAGGTGACGCGCGGCGCGGTGTACTGGCATTTCGCCAGCAAAGCGGATCTGTTTAATGAAATCTGGCAGCAGCAATTACCCGTCAGGGAGATTATTCGCCCAAACATTCCGGAAGAGGCATGGCGGGATCCATTACGATTATTACGCGAAACGTTTATTGCCGTGCTGCAATATATCGCCAGCAGTCCGCGACAGCGCGCGTTGTTGCAAATTCTTTATCGTAAATGTGAATTTGATGAAGAGATGATGCCGGAGAGTGAAATCCGCGAGCGAATTGGTTTCAGTCGGCATTATATTGGGGAATTATTACGGCGGGGCATTGCGGATAAACAGATAGCCGGTTCTCTGGATGTCGATATTATGTTAACGATTTTACACGGCTGCCTGAGTGGTATTCTTAAAAACTGGTTATTTCAGCCCGACGCGTGCGATCTTTTCAGACAAGCTCCCGCGCTGGTGGACAACATTTTGCGCATGCTGCCGCGACCGGAAAATAACGGCTCTCAATCGGGAAAATGAAAAATAACCGTCACGCCAGCCGTGCCGTCGCCGCTGGCTTGACGGTTAGCGTTATCCGTTTTCTTCGGTGGCCGTGGCTGACTTCGGATGCTCAAGATTGTCGCCTTCCCGGGTGATCACTTCTGGTGCCAGCGGTTTACCGAGCAGATAGCCCTGTAAGGTATTGCAGCCAAGTTCAGTAAGGAACTGCTGCTGCTCAACGGTTTCCACGCCTTCCGCGACCACCCGCAAATTCAGGGTTTTCGCCAGCGCCACGATGGCGGAAACAATAGTCGCGTCTTCGCCCTCGGCACGCAGCTCATTAACAAACGCGCGGTCGATTTTCAGCTCGCTGGCGGGCAGCCGCTTCAGATAGAGCAGGCTCGAATAGCCCGTGCCGAAATCATCAATCGACGCTTTAACGCCAAGCTCGGTAAGCCGGGTCAGCAGGCGCACGCTTTCATCTGGATTGCTCATCGCCGTGGTTTCGGTCACTTCCAGAATCAGTTTCTCCGGCGCTATCTGATGACGCTCAAGACAGCTCATCACCATCTCCACCAGACCGGGCTGTTCAAACTGCATGGTCGAGAGATTAACCGCGACCGACCAGGCGTGGTGGCCCGCCTGATGCCATTCATTCAACTGACGGCAGGCTTCGTCCAGCACCCATTCGCCAATGCTGATAATCATCCCGGTTTTTTCGGCGAGCGGGAGAAATGCGTCAGGTGACAGTAATCCGTATTGCGGATGCTGCCAGCGCAGCAGCGCCTCAAAGCCCACGACCGGTCCGGACGGTGCCTGGAATTTTGGCTGATAAACAAGGCGCAGCTCTTTACGCTCGCGCGCAAGCCAAAGATCGTTCATCAGCTGCAGCTGGGTCTGCGCCTGGGTATTCATCGACGGCTGGAAAAAGCTATAACCGTTACGGCCGGTATGTTTGGTGTGATACATCGCGGCGTCAGCATTAAACAGCAGTTCGCGGCCATTTTTGCCATCGTGCGGGTAGAAGGCGATGCCGATGCTGATAGTTACTACCAGTTCATAGGGCTCAACGGCAAAAGGACCGTCAATCGCGTGCACCAGCGCGTTGGCGAGCGCCGCCGCGTCGTTGGGCTGATCGGTTTCCGCAAGCAGGACAAACTCATCGCCGCCGATGCGCGCAAGCGTAAACTGCCCTTTGAGTTGCTCCTTGAGACGTTCGGTCACGGCAATCAGCAACTGGTCGCCTGTGTTATGGCCGTAGGCGTCATTGACGGCCTTAAAACCGTCGAGATCCATAAACATCAATGCAAAGCGGCTTCCTTCACGATCGGCTTTGCGAATCGCCTGATCGAGACGATCTTCCAGCAGAATACGGTTCGGCAGTCGCGTGAGCGTATCGTGCAGCGCGAGCTGGGCGAGCTCTTTATTGGCTTCTGCAAGTGAAGAAGCGAGCAGCGAGGTGCGCGCTTGTAAACGCGCATCGAACATCGAGACGAGCAGTGAAATCGCGAGGATGGCGAGCGTCACCAGCGTCACGACCAGCGCCAGCCAGCGGGTGTTGACGCCCATATGTGTGGCGTGCGTATGGCCGGGGAAATTGGCCGCCATCATGCCGGTATAGTGCATACCCGCGATGGCAATTCCCATAATAATGGCGGCGCCTGCGCGCATCAGCGCGACGTTGCCGACATCCTGACGCAGCCGAAATGTCAGCCACAGCGCGGCGACGGAGGCGAGCAGAGCAATGACTATCGACAATGCCACCCATCCCCAGGCCCAGACAATGCCAGGCTCCACCAGCAACGCTGCCATACCGGTATAGTGCATCGCCGCAATGCCGCATCCCAGCACCAGCGAGCCCGGGATCAGGCGCGACACTTTCAGTTCAGCACCGCACACGAGCCACAGCGCAAACAGCGCAGAGCCGATGGCGATAAGCAACGATGCCGCGGTAATCAGGGGGTCATAGCTCAGCGTGACGGGCAGGCTCATCGCCAGCATGCCGATAAAATGCATCGCCCAGATGCCGATGCCCATTGCGACGCTGCCGCCGACCAGCCAGATGCGTGCGGCGCTGCCGCTGCTGGTGGTGACGCGACCGGCCATATTCAGCGCGGTGCTTGACGCCAGAATGGCGACAACAAACGAGGTGACAACAAGAATATGGTCGTAATGACTAACCAGCATGGCGTCTCATCCAAAATAGGGTCGTGCATCCTCAGGCCTTGCCTGGCGGGCCTGCGGGGTAGAGAGGAGCGCTGAACATTATCACTGCCGAAAATCCGGCGAAAGCGATTTAAGACCCCTTAATGACAATGGATTTGACAGGTATAACCGTGTTCAGCAATGTCGCTACGGCGCCGATATTTTTGGCACGATACTGTCATTAGTGTAGCGCGGAGCGGGTATTTGTCAGGCCAGGCGGGAGAGCGGCGGCGGGAGAGTGGTAAACAAAAAAGGCGCTTCCCCATGCCGGTTCGCGCCTTTTTAATCAGCTTAACTAAGCGAACTTAGTTCATGCCGTATTTTTTCAGTTTCTTACGCAGCGTACCGCGGTTGATACCCATCATCAGCGCAGCGCGGGTCTGGTTGCCGCGGGTGTATTGCATCACCATGTCCAACAGGGGCTGTTCTACTTCAGCCAGTACCAGCTCATACAGGTCATTCACATCCTGACCATTCAGTTGAGCAAAATAGTTCTTCAGTGCCTGTTTTACCGAGTCACGCAGGGGCTTTTGAGTCACCTGATCCTGAGAGTTAACGGTAGAAACGGTCAGTACGTCAGAATTTACGCGTTGTTCGAACATAGTTCTGTCAGCTCTTTATTTCTGTTTACGCAAAATTTTCGAAGTATGCCTCCAACGCCTCCAGCTGTTCGCTGGCATCCTCTATGGCGTTGAATGTGCGCCGAAACTGGTCATCTGGAGCATGTTCCTGGAGATACCAGGCCACATGTTTACGCGCGATTCGGTACCCCTTTGCCTGGCCGTAAAAGTCATGCAATTCCCGAACGTGCGCGCAAAGCAAACGCTTAACCTCTGCCAGAGGCAGAGGGGGCAGCAACTCCCCAGTGTCCAGATAGTGCTGGATTTCCCGGAAGATCCAGGGTCTTCCCTGAGCCGCACGACCTATCATCAGAGCATCAGCCCCTGTATAGTCGAGCACAGCCCTGGCTTTATGCGGGGAAGTAATGTCGCCATTCGCAATAACCGGAATGGAAACCTTCTGCTTAACTGTCCGAATGCTGTCGTATTCTGCGTTGCCCTGAAACAAGCAGGCGCGCGTGCGGCCATGAATCGTCAGTGCCTGAATACCACATTCTTCAGCCAATTGGGCAATTTCTACACAGTTACGGTTAGCCGGATCCCAGCCGGTGCGAATTTTCAGCGTAACGGGAACGTCCACTGCGTTGACTACCGCGGTCAGGATAGACTTCACCAGATCGGGGTATTGCAGAAGGGCTGAACCAGCCAGCTTGCGATTCACTTTCTTAGCCGGGCAACCCATATTGATATCAATAATCTGGGCGCCGTTATCCACATTAATACGTGCGGCTTCCGCCATCTCTTCGGGTACGCTGCCGGCGATTTGCACGGTGCGAATACCCGGTTCATCCACATGTACCATCCGCAACCGGGATTTATCGCTCGCCCAGACTTCCGGGTTAGAGGACATCATCTCAGAAACGGTTAATCCTGCTCCCATCTCGTAGCACAGCGTCCGAAACGGTCTGTCTGTAATGCCAGCCATCGGGGCTGCGATCAGGCGATTTCTGAGCTGGTAGTGTCCGATACGCATGAGTGAAGAAATGACCATACTGTGCCTGCAAGGCGGCGTATATTACGCATTTTTTGCACGAGATGAAAGGCCAAACTTTGAACAATCCGATGCGACAGATCAATGAATCGGCATCTGTACCGATTCTCCTAATAAATTAAACTTAACAATCATAAAGTTAAGAAGAATCGCCGAAAAAACGTGCGCAAAAAAAATCCCTGAAATCGTGCTTTTTTTAACGAAACGGCAGGCGCGCAAGCGGGATAAACGGCGATAAATTGCGCAAATCAGGCGATAAAATGCGATCCGCGTCTCGTTGTTGGCATGGTGAATCGTTCTGTGAAGGGCATCGGCGCTGGGGAAAAGGGATGTGAAGGTTTTCACCCGTAGTGAATTATTCTGCCTTCTGTGTGGGGTGAAGTAATGCTGTCCATCGCATATTGATGTGGTGAATCATTACCCGTTTGACGGCGCGCGGCTCCTGTGAACAACACTGCGTGCCGATAAACTATCAGCATGTCAGACCGTGAGAGAAATAAAAAAGCGCGGACAGGCCGCGCTTTTCAGCTCATCACGCTTTCAGAAGGCGTGGCAACCTTAGCGCTTCACGCCGGTAATACGGCACCACTCTTCTTTTTCCACGACCGGATCGAGCGTAAACAGCGGCTCATACGCCTCGCATACGCTCTGTGCCTGGCTTGCCAGAATACCGGAAAGCCCGAGTAAGCCGCCCTGTACCGGCAGCACGCTAATCAGCGGTGCCAGTTCGCGCAGCGGGCCTGCGAGAATATTGGCAACCACAACGTCAGCCTGCATATCGGCAGGCTGGTTTTCCGGCAGATACAGTTCCAGACGCTCCGAGACGCCGTTGCGCTCGGCGTTATCGCGGCTCGCCTGAATCGCCTGCGGATCGATATCCACGCCGATCGCTTTCGCCGCGCCAAGCTTCAGCGCGGCGATAGCCAGAATGCCGGAGCCGCAGCCGAAATCAATCACAGTTTTACCGGTGAGATCCAGCC
Source organism: Cronobacter sp. 153480017-3 (assembly GCF_053627815.1). NCBI lineage: Bacteria > Pseudomonadati > Pseudomonadota > Gammaproteobacteria > Enterobacterales > Enterobacteriaceae > Cronobacter > Cronobacter sp. 153480017-3. The sequence continues at coordinate 15,745 of NZ_JBSEYN010000009.1, forward strand.
CGTCGAGCCATTGCAGGCAGAGGGAAGTGGTGGGGTGTGTGCCGGTGCCAAACGCCAGGCCCGGATCGAGCATCACATTTACGGCGTTTTCATCCGGTACGTCGCGCCAGCTCGGGCAGATCCACAGACGCTCGCCGAAGCGCATCGGGTGGAAATTGTCCATCCACTCGCGCTCCCAGTCTTTATCTTCCAGCTGCTCGATTTTATGGGCGAAGCCCGCACCGAGAAGCGGGGCGTTTTCCAGCATAGCGACCACGTCCTGCATGTCCGTTTCCGCGTCAAAAAGGCCGATCACGTCCGTATCGCCCCACAGGCGCGTTTCACCCGGCAGCGGCTCGAACACCGGCGTGTCGTGGGTGTCCTGGAAGGTCACGGAGACCGCGCCGCTTTCCATCAGCGCATCGCTAATCTCTTCGGCATTAGCGCCAGTGGTGTTTATTTTCAGTTGGATCCAGGGCATGGCATTACTCATTCATTAACAGAGGAAACAGGCGCGGCCTGCGGAACCGGGCGACCAAAAAGGTTGCCCACCACAAAAGCCAGCAGACTTAGCAGCAGGGACGGCACAATCGGATGAAAGCCGAACAGCTGTATTTTAAACGTGGCGAGCAGTGCGTAAAGCACGCCGCCAACAATCATGGCCGAAAGCGCGCCTGCCGCATTGGCACGCTCCCAGTAGAGGCCCAGCACCAGCGGCCAGAGAAACACGGCTTCCAGGCCGCCAAAGGCCAGCAGATTGAGCCAGATAATCATTTCAGGCGGACGCCATGCGGCCAGCAACAGCAGGACGCTCAGGATTATCGTAATCAGCGACGACATCCGCTTGAGGCGTTTCTCGTTGTGGATCTCCGCCGGACGCAGGTTCAGCCACAGATCTTTGACGATCGTCGCGGAGGACTGCAACAGCTGCGCGTTGATCGTCGACATGATCGCGGCCATCGGCGCGGCGAGGAAGATCCCGGCGGCGAAGGGCGGCAGCACGGTCACCATGAGTGTTGGGATAACCAGATCCGGAACGTGCAGGTCAGGCAGCACCGCGCGGCCCAGCGCGCCGGCGAGATGCATCCCCAGCATCAGTATCGCCACGACAATCGTGCCGAGAATAATGCCGCGATGCACTGCTTTGCTGTCTTTATACGAGATACAGCGCACCGCCGTGTGCGGCAGGCCAATCACCCCAAAGCAGACCAGCACCCAGAATGAAGTCATAAACGTTGGCGACAGAATATCGTCCGCGCCCTGCGGCGATACCAGCTTCGGATCGATATGCTGAAGTTTATCGACCGCGTCGTGCAGGCCGCCCGCCGCATGGACTACGCCCACCAGCAGGACGATAGTGCCGATAAGCATCACCAGCCCCTGAAGCGTGTCATTGAGGACACTGGCGCGAAAGCCGCCGAACGCGGTGTAGAGCGCAATACTAATGCCGAAAATCAGCAGGCCGGTTTCGTAAGGGATCCCCGCCGCCGTCTCCAGCAGGCGTGCGCCGCCGATGAACTGCACCGTCATAGCACCAATGAAAGCGACCAGCAGACTCAGGCTCGCCAGCCACACCAGCAGGCGGCTCTGAAACCGCGCGTAGAGCATATCGTTGAGCGTCACGGCGTTATAGCGCCGCGCGAGGATAGCGAATTTTTTACCGAGAATGCCGAGCGACAGCCAGACGGCGGGCAACTGGATCATGGCCAGCAGCACCCAGCCGAGCCCATATTTATAAGCCGCACCCGGCCCGCCGATAAACGAGCTGGCGCTGATATAGGTCGCGGTCAGCGTCATCGCCAGCACCACACCGCCCATCGAACGGCTACCGAGGAAATATTCGTTCAGGAAATTGCCGCTGCTGCGGCGCTTCATCGCATACAGCGACAGGCCAAATACCACCAGCAAATAGGCGACAAGCGGCACTATGACGTCATGCTGCATCGTTATCCTCCAGAGGAATATCGCAGAAAATCACGCGCACCATGAGCCAGCAAAGCAGAATAAACAGCAGCGGCACCAGCAGGCAGGCCATCTCAAACCAGTGCGGCAGGCCGGTGAAGCCCTGTTGCGAATCAGGTAAGTAAGCGGCCACTAACCAGGCGGCGAGATAGAGGAGGGTCAGCCACAGCGCCCAGCGCGCTTCTTTGTGGGCCTGAACAAAGCGTTTGTCCATTGTCATACCCTGTCAGTGAAGAAAGCGGCGATTGTACCCTGGCACTTTCGGGGAGGCACAAAAAATAAAGGCCAGCAGAGCTGGCCTTGTGCAGGGAAACGGGGCTTATTTCTCTTGCAGGCCCAGTTTCTTCTCCAGATAGTGGATGTTTGTGCCACCGTGCTGGAAGTTTTCATCGTTCATGATGCGGGTCTGCAGATCAACGTTGGTTTTGATGCCGTCGATGATCAGCTCCTGCAGGGCGTTACGCATACGGGCCAGCGCCACGTCGCGGTTTTCGCCATAGCAGATGAGCTTGCCGATCATGGAATCGTAATACGGCGGTACGGTATAACCGGCGTAGATATGCGATTCCCAACGAACGCCAAAGCCGCCCGGCGCATGGAAGCGCGTGATTTTACCCGGGCTTGGCAGGAACGTGTTCGGGTCTTCGGCGTTGATACGGCACTCGACCGCATGGCCTTTGACCACCACTTCTTCCTGTTTGATAGAGAGCGGCTGACCGGCAGCGATACGCAGCTGCTCTTTGATCAGGTCAACGCCTGTGATCATCTCGGTCACCGGATGCTCTACCTGAATACGGGTGTTCATCTCAATGAAGTAGAACTCGCCGTTTTCAAACAGGAACTCGAACGTACCCGCGCCGCGGTAGCCGATATCGACACACGCTTTCGCGCAGCGCTCGCCGATGTAGCGGCGCAGTTCCGGGGTAATGCCCGGTGCCGGCGCTTCTTCGACGACTTTCTGGTGACGACGCTGCATGGAGCAGTCGCGTTCCGCCAGATAGATAGCGTTGCCCTGACCATCCGCCAGCACCTGAATTTCGATGTGACGTGGGTTTTCCAGGTACTTCTCCATGTAGACCATATCGTTGTTGAAAGCGGCTTTCGCTTCCGCTTTGGTCATGGAGATGGACTGCGCCAGTTCAGCGTCGCTGCGCACAACGCGCATACCGCGACCACCGCCGCCGCCAGACGCTTTGATAATGACCGGGTAGCCGATGCGTTTCGCATGGGCGCGGTTCTTATCCATATCATCGCCCAGCGGGCCGTCGGAGCCCGGTACGGTCGGTACGCCCGCTTTCTTCATGGCAGTAATCGCAGACACTTTGTCGCCCATCAGGCGAATCGTGTCGGCTTTCGGGCCAATGAAGATAAAGCCGGACTGCTCAACCTGCTCGGCAAAGTTGGCGTTCTCAGAGAGGAAGCCATAGCCCGGGTGAATCGCCACGGCGCCGGTAATTTCAGCGGCAGCGATGATGGCCGGGATGTTCAGGTAACTTTTGACTGACGGCGCCGGACCGATACACACGGTCTCGTCTGCCAGCAGTACGTGTTTCAGGTCGCGATCCGCGGTGGAATGCACAGCGACAGTCTTGATGCCCAGTTCTTTACAGGCACGAAGAATACGCAGTGCGATTTCGCCGCGGTTAGCGATGACAATTTTATCCAGCATGTTCGCCTCGTTATTCGATGACAACCAGCGGCTCGTCAAATTCTACTGGCTGACCGCTTTCCACCAGGATCGCTTTCACGACGCCTGCTTTGTCGGATTCGATCTGGTTCATCATTTTCATCGCTTCAACGATGCACAGGGTGTCGCCTACGTTGACTTTCTGGCCTACTTCCACAAACGCTTTCGCATCCGGGCTCGGGGTACGATAGAAGGTACCAACCATCGGGGAACGTACGATGTGACCACTGACTTCTGCGGCAGCCGGCGCTTCTGCTGCCGGAGCGGCGGCAGGAGCAACAGCGTTGGACAGGGCTTGCGGCTGCTGCTGCATCATCGGCGCGGCATACGCCTGCTGCATCACCGGGAAGCCTGTATTGGCCGGGGAGCGGCTGATACGTACAGACTCTTCGCCTTCAGAAATTTCCAGTTCAGCGATGCCTGATTCTTCAACCAGCTCGATCAGTTTTTTAATCTTACGAATATCCATGAGTGGGTTCCGTACTCTTGTTTAGTGTGATTGTGACAGGCGTTTGACCGCCGTCTGTAACGCATAGGTATAGCCATCGGCACCTAATCCGCAGATGACGCCGGCGGCAATATCCGAAAGGTATGAATGATGCCGGAAAGGCTCTCGGGCGTGCACATTGCTCAGGTGGATCTCGATAAACGGGATATTCACCGACAGCAGCGCGTCGCGCAGCGCCACGCTGGTATGCGTAAACGCGGCCGGATTGATCAGGATATAGTCAATCTTGTCTTTAGCCTGATGAATTCGGTCGATAAGCGCATATTCAGCGTTGGATTGCAGGTGATCGAACGAGACATTCAACTGCTTTGCAACAGCGGCGAGCTCGTTAACAATTTGTTCAAGCGTCTGTGTACCGTACTTCTCCGGCTCACGCGTGCCCAGCATGTTAAGGTTCGGGCCGTTTAAAAGCAAAATGTGAAATTTCTCGGTCATCCTGGCGCTATCTCCTGCCATCTTCCGGTAAATGTCAAAATATACCTTCATCGTCTGGTTGTCACCCGTCGGTGTGTAAAAAGCCGTGGGTGAAAAACCAAAGTCGCACATTATAACGATTTCGTAGCATTTGGCAGCTAAATACTGGTCTTATCAGGGAAGATTATCAACCACCCTCAGGAAAACGTTATCGGGTAATAACAGAAGTGCGGGAAAACGCACATAAACGCGTCACGTTCGCCACCATTGGCGCAGCTTTTTATAGCGCCATGCCAGCAGAACGATCGCACCCAGTGCGTAAAGGACAGGTTGCGGCGACAGAATCTTCACCGACCACAGGTAGTGAATCGGGGCGAGGATCGCAACCAGATAGATGAAGTTATGCAATGTTTGCCACCGGCGACCCAGTTTTCGCTGCGCCGCCTGGAAAGAAGTGAGCGCCAGCGCCAGCAGAATAAGCCAGCTGACAACACCGAGCGTCAGGTAAGGGCGCGAAACCAGTTCGCTGCCAAGCAGCGACAGATTGCTAAGCCCCAGCTCCAGCAGCGAATAGCTCACCAGGTGCAGCGTCGCCCACGCAAAACACCATAAGCCCAGCAGACGCCGGGTGCGGATAAGCAGCGGCTGCTTAAGAAGGCGCGTAAGCGGCGTCACCAGAAGCGTGGCGAGCAACAGTTTTAGCGCCATTCTGCCGGTAAAATGCTGAATATCTTTCGCCGGATCGGCGCTGAACAAGCCCTGGCTTGCGGCATAAAAAAGCCACACTAGCGGTAAAAATGCGGCGAGATGCAGCGCCACTTTCAGCCAGGTAATCTGTTTTGCCGTTAAACGCACTCAGAAGTTCTCCCGCAGATCGAGGCCTTTATAGAGCGACGCCACCTCATCGGCGTAGCCGTTAAAAAGTAGCGTCGGCTGGCGCTTCACATCCAGCACGCCGCCTGAGCCTATCACGCGCTCGCTGGCTTGCGACCAGCGCGGATGATCGACATGCGGATTCACGTTGGCGTAAAAACCATATTCATCCGGCGCGGCCATATTCCACGTCGTTGGCGGACGCTCGCGGGTCAACGTAATGCTGACGATCGATTTAATGCCTTTAAAGCCATATTTCCACGGCACGGTGAGACGTACCGGCGCGCCGTTTTGCGGCGGCAGGGCTTTACCGTAGACGCCGGTCGTCAGCATCGTGAGCGGGTGCATCGCCTCATCAAGGCGCAGCGCCTCGACGTACGGATACTCCAGCCCGCCGCCGATGAAGCGGTCTTTCTGGCCCGGCATAATGTCGGGCGCGTAGAGCGTTTTAAACGCGACATATTTCGCATTGCTGGTGGGCTCCACCAGCGCGAGCAGTTTATGCAGCGGGAAACCTATCCACGGCACCACCATCGACCAGGCTTCGACGCAGCGCATCCGGTAGATGCGCTCTTCCAGCGGAAACTTTTTAGTGAGATCGTCGTGATCCAGCGTCAGCGGTTTCGCCACTTCTCCGCCGATTTGCAGCTTCCACGGGTTGGTTTTCAGACTGCCGGCGTTCGCGGCCGGGTCGGCTTTATCCAGCCCAAATTCGTAGAAGTTGTTATAGCCGGTGACTTTATCTTCCGGTGTCAGGTCAAGCTTCGCCTGGTATTGCGCAGGGCGCGTGAAATCAAGCGGTGCACCGGCGGGCGCTTTAGGCCGGTCGTTTCCTTTAAACCAGGAGAGCACATCCGCGTGTGCGGCGGTGGGCAGCGAGAGCGCTGCGGTAGTGATACCCAGGGCTTTCAGCACCTGACGGCGCTGCATAAAGAAAGCCGACTCGGCGGTGACATCGGCTTCGGTTAAACGGCTGACTTTTTTCATGACCGGCTCCGCAAAAACGATACGTAACGCTACCGCTTAATCATGACAGGGCTCAAGTCAGCCTGCGAGTGAAGAGGTTAATTATCTGTAAATAAATTTTAGCTTAGCGAATTTTTACCAGCGTCCGGCCCTGCGCGCGGTTGCTGATAATGGCTTCAGCGAATTCAGCCGCCTGATCGAGCGTGATTTCGGTCGCGCTCTGCTGATAAAACGAGGCCGGTAGATCGCGCACCAGGCGCTGCCATGCTTCAAGGCGGCGCGGCGCAGGCGTCATCACGGAATCCACGCCCTGGAGGCGCACGTTGCGCAGGATAAAAGGCATCACCGTGGTGGGCAGCGCAAAACCGCCCGCCAGACCACAGGCTGCCACACAGCCGCCGTAATTCGTCTGCGCCAGCACTTTCGCCAGAACTTTATCGCCGACGGTGTCTACCGCGCCTGCCCACAGCTGTTTCTCCAGCGGGCGGCTTTCTGTGAATTCGTCACGGCCCACAATTCGGCTGGCGCCGAGGCTTTTCAGGTAATCATGTGTGCTTTCACGCCCGGAAACCGCCACAACCTGATACCCGAGGTTATGCAACAGCGCCACCGCCGTACTGCCTACGCCGCCGCTTGCGCCGGTGACAAGCACCTCGCCGCTTTCCGGTCGCACACCCGCGTCTTCCAGCGCCATCACGCACAGCATCGCGGTAAAGCCCGCCGTGCCGATAATCATAGCCTGACGGCCATCCAGCCCCTGCGGCAGCGGCACCAGCCAGTCGGCTTTTACTCGCGCCGTTTCGGCAAGGCCGCCCCAGTGGTTTTCGCCCACGCCCCAGCCAGTCAGCAGCACCTGCTGTCCGGGCGTAAAGCGCGCGTCCGCGCTGTCGCGCACGACGCCTGCGAAATCGATACCCGGCACCATCGGAAATTCACGAATGATTTTGCCTTTGCCGGTAATCGCCAGGGCGTCTTTATAGTTAAGGCTTGACCAGTCGATATCGACCGTCACTTCTGCCTGCGGCAGCATCGCTTCTTCTACTGGTTTCACGCAGGCCAGCGTTTTGCCATCCTGCTGTTCGAGAAGTAACGCCTTCATGTTAACGCTCCTTAAAAACGACTTAAGTGGGAAAATCATTCCTGAGGACTATACTCGCATATTGAAACGTTATGCCGATTTGCCGCAAGAAAACTGCATAGCCGCGCCACCATTTCTGGTAGTATGCGCGGTTCGATATTCAAAGTTAGCACTCACTTTCAACCTGTCCATTAGCGTGAAGAACCGAAAGGCGGTTCCCCGCGTGACACCCAACCACGGAGTTAACACAAGGATGCGCTTAACGACGAAATTCTCCGCCTTTGTCACGCTGCTGGTCGGTATGGCGATGTTGGTGACGCTGCTTGGCTGCTCACTCAGCTTTTTTAACGCCATTCAGCATAAAGTGACGCAGCGCGTCGCGTCGGTGGCTTCCATTGTGGATAACGAACTGGTTTCCCAGTCTCCGCAGATGATGCAGTCCCGGCTTGATGAAATTATGGTGCCGCTGGATATCGTGCGAATCGAGTTCGCGCTGGGCGATAAAATTGTGTTCAGCCATACGAGACCCGAAAGCTATCGGGAATCGCCCTTTCAGACCCGTGCCCGCCAGCTTTCTGTTCCTTTGATTAAACACCCCGGCATGACGCTGCGTTTAACCTGGCAGGATCCGCTGGCTAACTATTATCGCTCCCTGCTGACCACCGCGCCGCTGACGCTGGCTTTTGCCCTGATGGTCATCATCATTTATATCTCCGTACGCTGGATCAAACGCCAGCTTGCAGGCCAGGAACTGCTGGAAGGCCGCGCGGTGCGTATCCTCAATGGCGAACGTGGCGCGAATGCGCGCGGCAATATTCATGAATGGCCCACCCACGCCAGCAGCGCGCTGGATGTCTTGCTGACCGAATTACAGCGTGCCGGAGAACAGCGTAGCCGCATGGATACGCTGATCCGTGCCTTCGCAGCCCAGGATGCCAAAACCGGGCTGAGCAACCGCATCTTCTTTGATAATCAACTGGCGACCCTGCTGGAAGAGCAGGATAACGCCGTGACGCACGGCGTGGTGATGATGATCCGCCTGCCAGATTTCGACATGCTGCGTGATAGCTGGGGAAAAACCGCCGTTGAAGAGTATCTCTTCACGCTTATCAACATGCTTTCTACTTTTATTATGCGCTACCCCGGCGCGCTGCTGGCGCGGTATTTCCGCAGCGATTTTGCCGTATTGTTGCCGCACCGCACGCTCAAAGAAGCCGACAGCATCGCCAGTCAGTTACTGAAAGCGGTGGGGGCGCTGCCGCCGACCCGGATGCTGGACAGCAGCGATATGCTGCATATCGGCATCTGCGCCTGGCGCAGCGGACAGACGACCGAACAGGTGATGGAACACGCCGAAGTGGCGGCCCGCAACGCGGTATTGCAGGGCGGCAACGGCTGGGCGGTCTATGACAGTACGCTGCCGGAAAAAGGGCGCGGCAACGTGCGCTGGCGCACTTTAATTGAAAACGCACTGCAGCGCGGCGGCCCGCGTTTTTATCAAAAGCCTGCGGTGCTGCGCGATGGCTATGTGCATCATCGCGAATTAATGTGCCGTATTTTTGACGGCGAAGAAGAAGTGCTGGCGGCAGAGTATATGCCGATGGTGCAGCAGTTTGGTCTGGCAGAACAGTATGATCGCCAGCTGATTACCCGCGTTCTGCCTTTCCTGCGCTTCTGGCCGGACGAAACGCTGGCGCTGCCGGTCACGGTCGAGTCGCTGATCCGTCCGCCGTTCCAGCGCTGGCTGCGCGACACATTGATGCAGTGCGAAAAATCGCATCGAAAACGCATTCTTTTTGAACTTGCCGAGGCAGATGTTTGTCAACATCTCAGCCGTTTACAACCGGTTGTGCGTTTAATCAGGGCGCTTGGGCTTCGCATCGCGGTGGTCCAGGCGGGATTAACGGTGGTCGGCACGGCCTGGATAAAAGCGCTGGATGTGGAAATCATCAAGCTGCATCCGGGGCTGGTGCGGGATATCAACAAGCGCACCGAAAACCAGCTTTTTGTACAGAGTCTGGTGGAGGCGTGCAACGGAACGCAGACGCGGGTTTTTGCCGCCGGCGTCAGAACCAAAAGTGAATGGCAGACGCTGGTCGAGCGTGGCGTGACGGGAGGTCAGGGCGATTTTTTTGCCGCCTCGCAACCTCTCGATACTAATGTGAAAAAATATTCGCAAAGATACTCGGTTTGACCTGCCGTTTAACTTGTTTTCACGTAGAATAACGCGCGCTGCATCTTAAGGGGGCGTACGCCTGCCGGCCAGAGTGTCGCAGCATATTAACGCAGGCTTTCATTCTTCACGTATAAGACGTCGTCGGGCCAGCAACGCTCACGAAATCGTCAGCCGGAAAGGCCGGGGCGACGACGGTTTAACAGAAGAAAAGCCGCACTATTTTTCACCGATGCAGAACATTTTTTGCGCCTTGTCGCTGCTTCGTGTGGTTGGTAAAGTAAGCGGATTTTGTTTTCCGCCCCAGCTTTCAGGATTATCCCTTAGTATGTTTAAAAAATTTCGTGGCATGTTTTCCAATGACCTGTCCATTGACCTGGGTACCGCGAATACCCTTATCTATGTAAAAGGGCAAGGCATCGTACTGAATGAGCCTTCCGTGGTCGCCATTCGCCAGGATCGTGCCGGCTCGCCGAAGAGCGTCGCGGCCGTTGGTCATGAAGCGAAGCAGATGCTTGGCCGTACGCCGGGCAATATCGCCGCTATCCGCCCGATGAAAGATGGCGTGATCGCCGATTTCTTTGTCACGGAAAAAATGCTTCAGCACTTCATTAAGCAAGTGCACAGCAACAGCTTTATGCGCCCGAGCCCGCGCGTGCTGGTGTGTGTGCCGGTCGGCGCGACTCAGGTTGAACGCCGTGCTATCCGCGAATCCGCACAGGGCGCAGGCGCGCGTGAAGTGTTCCTGATTGAAGAGCCGATGGCGGCCGCGATTGGCGCGGGTCTGCCGGTGTCTGAAGCGACCGGTTCTATGGTGGTGGATATCGGTGGTGGTACGACCGAAGTGGCGGTTATCTCCCTGAACGGCGTGGTGTACTCCTCCTCCGTGCGTATCGGCGGCGACCGCTTTGACGAAGCCATCATTAATTATGTGCGCCGTAACTACGGCTCGCTTATCGGTGAAGCCACCGCTGAGCGTATCAAACATGAAATCGGCTCCGCCTACCCGGGCGACGAAGTCCGCGAAATCGAAGTTCGCGGCCGTAACCTGGCAGAAGGCGTTCCGCGCGGTTTCACTCTGAACTCTAACGAAATTCTCGAAGCGCTGCAGGAACCGCTGACTGGTATCGTCAGCGCCGTTATGGTCGCGCTGGAACAGTGCCCGCCAGAACTGGCTTCCGACATCTCCGAGCGCGGCATGGTACTGACCGGCGGCGGCGCGCTGCTGCGTAACCTTGACCGTTTGCTGATGGAAGAGACCGGCATTCCGGTCGTGGTGGCGGAAGATCCGCTCACTTGCGTGGCCCGAGGCGGCGGCAAGGCGCTGGAAATGATCGACATGCATGGCGGCGACCTGTTCAGCGAAGAGTAACAGCCGCAGGAAAGGGCAACTCAGGTTGCCCTTCTTGTTGGTTTGGGAATACGCATAGCCTATGAAGCCAATTTTTAGCCGTGGCCCGTCGCTACAGATTCGCCTTATTCTGGCGGTGCTGGTGGCGCTTGGTGTCATCATCGCCGACAGCCGCCTCGGTACGTTCAGTCAGATTCGGACGTACATGGATACCGCCGTCAGTCCTTTCTACTTTATCTCCAACGGTCCACGTGAATTACTCGACAGCGTCTCGCAAACGCTGGCGTCCCGCGATCAGCTTGAGCTGGAAAACCGGGCGCTGCGTCAGGAGTTGCTGCTGAAGAACAGCGAAATTCTGATGCTTGGCCAGTACAAGCAGGAAAACGCGCGCCTGCGCGAACTGCTCGGCTCGCCGCTGCGTCAGGATGAACAGAAAATGGTGACGCAGGTGATCTCGACCGTCAACGATCCTTACAGCGATCAGGTCGTGATCGATAAAGGCAGCGTCAATGGCGTTTATGAAGGCCAGCCGGTCATCAGCGATAAAGGCGTGGTGGGTCAGGTGGTCGCCGTGGCGAAACTTACCAGCCGTGTGCTGCTTATCTGCGACGCCACCCACGCGCTGCCTGTTCAGGTGCTGCGTAATGACATCCGCGTGATCGCGGCCGGTAGCGGCTGCACCGACGATTTACAGCTGGAGCATCTGCCTGCCAATACCGATATTCGCGTCGGCGATGTGCTGGTGACGTCCGGTCTCGGCGGCCGTTTCCCGGAAGGGTATCCGGTTGGCGTGGTCTCATCCGTGAAGCTCGACACCCAGCGCGCGTATACCGTCATTCAGGCGCGTCCGACCGCCGGTCTGCAACGTCTGCGCTATCTGCTGCTGCTGTGGGGAGCCGATCGCGAAGGTAAAAATCCGATGACGCCGGAGGAAGTGCATCGCGTGGCGAACGAACGCCTGATGCAGATGATGCCGCAGGTACTGCCATCGCCAGATGCGATGGGGCCGCCTGCGCCTGCTGCGCCAAACGCGGGATCACCCACCGCAACGCCGTCTGGCGGCGCGTCTCCCGCACAGGGAGGACAGTAGTGGCGAGCTACCGTAGTCAGGGGCGCTGGGTTATCTGGCTCTCCTTTTTAATCGCGCTGCTGTTGCAGATTATGCCCTGGCCGGATGCGATTATCGTTTTCCGGCCTAACTGGGTGCTGCTGATTCTGCTCTACTGGATCCTCGCGCTGCCGCATCGCGTAAATGTTGGCACGGGTTTTGTGATGGGTGCCATACTGGATCTTATCAGCGGCTCTACGCTGGGGGTTCGCGCCCTTTCACTAAGTATCATCGCCTATCTGGTCGCGCTGAAATTTCAGCTTTTCCGCAACCTGGCGCTCTGGCAACAGGCGCTGGTCGTGATGCTGTTGTCGCTGGCGGCGGATATTATCGTCTTCTGGGCGGAATTCCTGGTTATCGATGTGGCTTTCCGCCCTGAAGTCTTCTGGAGCAGCGTTGTGAATGGCGTGCTCTGGCCGTGGATATTCCTGCTGATGCGCAAAGTACGCCAACAGTTTGCTGTACAATAAAGGACAGATATGACAGATCTTTATCTCGCCTCGGGCTCACCGCGTCGTCAGGAGCTGCTGGGAATGCTGGGCGTTACGTTTGAACGTCTGGTGCCGGGAGTTGAGGAACAGCGCGGCGCGCAGGAAGCGCCGCAGGATTATGTCACCCGTCTGGCCCGCGACAAAGCCCGCGCTGGCGTCGCGCTGGCCGCGCGCGATCTCCCTGTGCTTGGCGCCGATACGATCGTCGTGCTGGATGGCGACGTGCTGGAAAAACCGCGCGACGCCGCCCATGCGGCAGAAATGCTGCGCAGGCTCTCCGGGCAAACGCATGAAGTGATGACCGCCGTCGCGCTTGCTGATAAACAGCGCGTGTGTGAGCGTCTGGTCATTACCCGCGTGACGTTCCGGACGCTGACGGCGCAGGACATCGCGGCGTATGTCGAAAGCGGCGAGCCGATGGACAAAGCGGGCGCCTACGGGATTCAGGGGCTGGGCGGCTGTTTTGTCAGACGTATAGAAGGAAGCTACCACGCGGTGGTAGGGCTTCCGCTGGTAGAAACCTGGGAATTGCTGAGCGAATTCAACTCACTGCGTGAGGGATAAACAAGATGACGGCTGAATTGTTGGTTAACGTTACCCCGTCGGAAACCCGGGTGGCGTACATTGATGGCGGTATTTTGCAGGAAATTCACATTGAGCGTGAAGCGCGCCGCGGGATAGTAGGCAATATCTACAAAGGTCGGGTCAGTCGCGTTCTTCCGGGAATGCAGGCGGCATTTGTAGATATTGGCCTCGATAAAGCCGCGTTTCTTCACGCCTCCGACATCATGCCGCACACCGAATGCGTGGCGGGCGACGAGCAGAAAAACTTCACCGTTCGCGATATCTCAGAGCTGGTGCGCCAGGGGCAGGATCTCATGGTGCAGGTGGTGAAAGATCCGCTCGGCACCAAAGGCGCGCGTCTCACCACCGACATCACGCTGCCGTCGCGCTATCTGGTCTTTATGCCGGGCGCGTCGCACGTCGGCGTCTCTCAGCGTATTGAAAGTGAAACCGAGCGCGAGCGTCTGAAACGCATCGTGGCGGATTATTGCGATGAGCAGGGCGGCTTTATTATTCGTACCGCCGCCGAAGGTGTGTGCGAAGAAGATTTGGCGTCTGATGCCGCCTATCTGAAACGCGTCTGGACCAAAGTGATGGAGCGTAAAAAGCGCCACCAGACGCGCTATCAGCTTTACGGTGAACTGGCGCTGGCCCAGCGTGTACTGCGCGATTTCGCGGTCGCCCAGCTTGACCGCATCCGCGTCGATTCCCGTCTGACCTATGAAATGCTGCTGGAATTTACGGCGGAGTATATGCCGGAGATGACCAGCAAGCTTGAACACTATAGCGGCCGTCAGCCGATTTTCGATCTCTATGACGTTGAGAATGAAATCCAGCGCGCGCTGGAGCGTAAAGTGGAGCTGAAATCCGGCGGCTATCTGATCATCGATCAGACCGAAGCGATGACGACGATTGATATCAACACCGGCGCTTTTGTCGGCCATCGCAATCTCGACGACACCATTTTCAACACCAATATCGAAGCGACGCAGGCGATTGCCCGCCAGCTGCGTCTGCGCAATCTCGGCGGCATTATCATCATCGATTTCATCGATATGAGTAATGAAGATCACCGCCGCCGCGTGCTGCACTCGCTTGAGCAGGCGCTGAGCAAGGACCGTGTGAAAACCAGCATCAACGGCTTCTCGCAGCTCGGCCTGGTGGAAATGACCCGCAAACGTACCCGCGAAAGTATTGAACATGTGCTGTGTAATGACTGTCCAACCTGTCATGGTCGCGGCACCGTGAAAACGGTAGAAACCGTCTGCTACGAAATCATGCGCGAAATCGTGCGCGTGCATCACGCTTACGACTCTGACCGCTTCCTGGTTTACGCGTCGCCTGCGGTGGCGGAAGCGCTGAAAAGCGATGAATCCCATGCGCTGGCCGAAGTGGAGATTTTTGTCGGTAAACAGGTTAAGGTGCAAATCGAACCGCTCTATAACCAGGAGCAGTTCGACGTGGTCATGATGTAGCGCACAGCGGTCGACTGTGTGAGTGAAGGTACCGCCGCGGCGGCTGACAAGGAGAGAAGGGTGAGGCGACTGCCGGGCATTTTGCTACTCACAGGCGCAACGCTGATTGTTATCGTCGCACTGATGGTGAGTGGACTGCGCCTCGCGCTGCCACATCTCAACACCTGGCGGCCCGCGCTGCTGGAGAAAATCTCCAGCGCGACCGGCGTTCCCGTACAGGCGAGCCATGTTGATGCCGCCTGGCAAACTTTCGGCCCGACGCTCGACGTGCGTGATATCCGCGCGCAGCTCAGCGACGGCGGCAGCGTGTCCGTCAGGCGCGTCACGGTCGCGCTGGATGTCTGGCAAAGCCTGCTGCATCTGCGCTGGCAGTTTCGCGATCTCACCTTTTACCAGCTCCAGGTGCGTACCAACACGCCAATCAAACAGCGCGAAGGCGGCAACCCGCTGGAAGGCAACAAACTCAGCGATCTCTTCTTCCGTCAGTTCGATCACTTCGATCTGCGCGACAGCACGCTCAGCTTCATTACGATTTCCGGCCAGCGCGCCGAACTCGCCGTTCCCCAGCTAACCTGGCTTAACGGGAAAAACCGCCACCGCGCCGAAGGCCAGGTCAGCCTCTCCAGTCTCACCGGTCAGCATGGCGTGATGCAGGTGCGCATGGATCTGCGCGATGACAACGGCCTGCTGAATCGCGGTACGGTCTGGATGCAGGCGGATGATGTGGACGTTAAGCCCTGGCTTGGCCAGTGGATGAAGGACAACATCGATCTGACCAGCGCGCAGTTCAGCCTCGAAGCGTGGATGACGCTGCGCGACGGCGAGGTGGAGGGCGGCGATATCTGGCTTAAGCAGGGCGGCACAACGTGGCGTGGCGAGGATCGCAATCATCGTCTTTCGGTGGATAATCTGACCGCGCACATCAGCCGTGCCGATGACGCCTGGCAGGTCGCCATCCCGCAGACGCGCGTGACCGTGGACGATAAGCCCTGGCCCGCAGGTTCGCTGAATCTGGCCTGGCTTGCCGATCAACCGGTCGACGGCGACAAAGTCCGGCGCAGCGACGAACTGCGCGTACGCGCCAGCCATCTTGAACTGAGCGGGCTTGAAGGGTTTTTACCGCTTGCAACAAGGCTTGCGCCCTCGCTTGGCGACGTATGGGGCAGCACGCGCCCGAAAGGGAAAATTGATGCGCTGGCGCTCGATATCCCACTTCAGGCGACCGACAAAACGCGTTTTCTGGCCCGCTGGAGCGATCTCTCCTGGCAGCAGTGGAAACTTCTGCCTGGCGCGGAGCATTTCTCCGGCTCAGTTTCCGGCACGCTGGAGCATGGCCAGGCGACGGTCAATATGACTGACGCCCGGATGCCGTACCAGACGGTGTTCCGCGCGCCGCTGGAGATTGCGCGCGGTGAGGCGACGCTGGACTGGCGCAACGATGCGCAAGGCTTCACGCTTGCGGGTAAACATCTTGATGTGCAGGCGCATTCCCTGTGGGCGCGCGGCGATTTCCGCTATCAGCAGCCGAAAAACGGCCAGCCCTGGCTGGAGATACTGGCAGGCATTAAGACCTCCGATGCCGCACAGGCCTGGCGCTACTTCCCGGAAAACCTGATGGGTAAAGATCTCGTCGATTACCTGAGCGGCGCGATTCAGGGCGGACAGGTGGAGAACGCCACGCTGGTCTATGTCGGTAACCCGCAGCACTTCCCATATAAACAAAACGACGGTCAGTTTGAAGTCTATGTGCCGCTGCACAACGCCACCTACGCGTTCCAGCCGGACTGGCCCGCGCTGAAAGATTTCGCTATTAATCTCGATTTTCGCAATGACGGGCTGTGGATGGCGGCGCCGCAGGTCATGCTTGGCGGCGTCACGGGTAAAAACCTGACGGCCGTTATCCCGGACTACTCGCAGGAAAAACTGTTTATCGATGCCGATATCGCCGGACCGGGTAAAGCAGTCGGGCCTTACTTTAAAGAGACGCCGCTTGCAGATTCTCTGGGCACGACGCTGGACGAGCTCCAGCTCGACGGCGATGTGAATGCTCGCTTACATCTCGACATTCCGCTGGATGGCGCTATGACGACCGCGAAGGGCGACGTCTGGCTGCGCAATAACGCGCTGTTTGTGAAGCCGCTGAACAGCACGCTGCATAACCTGAACGGCAAATTCAGCTTCGTGAACGGCAATCTGCAGAGCGAACCGTTAACAGCTACCTGGTTTAACCAGCCGCTGAATATCGACTTCTCGACCCGTGAAGAGCCGAAAGCTTATCAGGTGGAAGTGAACATGAACGGCGACTGGCAGCCCACCCGCACCGGCCTTCTGCCGAAGCCGATGAACGACGCGCTTAGCGGCAGCATTCCCTGGAACGGCAAAGTGGCGATTTCGCTGCCTTATCATGCGGGTGTGAATTATCAGGTCGACATTAGCGGCGATCTGAAGAATGTAAGCAGTCACTTACCTGAGCCGGTCGAGAAACCCGCAGGTAAAGCGCTGCCGTTTAAAGTGCGCGCGAAAGGCGATCTCAAAAGCTTTGATGTGACCGGCAACGCCGGGGCAGAAAACCATTTCAACAGCCGCTGGCTGCTGGGCCGCAAGCTGACGCTGGACAGGGCTATCTGGGCCTCTGACAGCCGCACCACGCCGCCGCTGCCGGAAAACCGCGGCGTTGAGCTGAATCTGCCTGCGATGGATGGTGCGCAGTGGCTGGCGCTCTTTAACCAGGGCGCGGCCGAGAAGGTCAGCAGCACGACGCTGTTCCCGGAAGCGATAACGCTGCGCACCCCGGCGCTGACCTTCGGCGGACAGCGCTGGAATAACCTCAGCATCATGACGAAGCCGCAGACAGGCGGTACGGAAGTTTCTGCTCAGGGCCGTGAAATTAACGGTCGCCTGCTGATGCGCGACGGCGCGCCGTGGCTTGCGAATATCGACTATCTCTATTACAACCCGAGCCACGCGGATGAAGCGACCACGGTGTTGACCACGCCCTCCGGGCAAAAAACGCAGGCCGTGGACTTCAGCCAATGGCCAAATCTGGCGCTGCGCTGCGCCGAGTGCTGGCTGTGGGGACAGAAATATGGCCGCATCGACGGCGATTTCACCATTAACGGCGATACGCTGTCGCTCGCGAACGGTCTGCTGGATACCGGCTTCGCGCGCCTGACGATGGAAGGCGAATGGGTTAACCGTCAGGATGCCATGCGCACCTCGGTAAAAGGCGTGCTGAAAGGCAAACAGCTTGATGCGGCGACCAATTTCTTCGGCGTGAAAACGCCGCTTCAGGGATCGTCGTTTAATGTCGATTACGATCTCCACTGGCGCGAGGCGCCGTGGAAACCGGATGAAGCGTCATTAAGCGGCGTGCTGCATACCCGTCTCGGTAAAGGGCAAATCGCCGATCTGGGCACCGGCCACGCGGGGCAACTGCTGCGCCTGCTGAGCTTCGATGCGCTGCTGCGCAAGCTGCGCTTTGACTTCAGCGATACCTTCGGCGAAGGTTTTTATTACGATTCGATTCGCAGCACGGTCTGGATCAAAGACGGTATCATGCACACTGAAGATACGCTGGTGGATGGCCTGGAAGCGGATATCGCCATGAAAGGCTCCGTTAACCTGCCCGCCCGGACGCTGGATATGGAAGCGGTTGTGGCGCCGGAGATTTCCGCAACGGTCGGCGTGGCGGCGGCGTTCGCCGTCAACCCGATTGTCGGCGCGGCGGTGTTTGCCGCTAGCAAAGTGCTTGGCCCGCTGTGGAATAAAATCTCCGTACTGCGCTATCACATCACCGGGCCAATCGATAAGCCGCAAATCAATGAAGTGATGCGCCAGCCGCGTGCGCAAGCGGCGCAATGATTTGACGCCGCGGCGGAATTACCGCAAGCTCGCCTGATAACCTTTTTCATTGCCCGTGCGGGCAGGACCAAGAGAGTAGCAAATAATGAGTCTGAACCTGGTAAGTGAGCAGCTACTGTCTGCCAATGGCCTGAGCCATCAGGATCTCTTCTCCATCCTGGGCCAGCTTTATGAGCGCCGCCTGGATTACGGCGATCTTTATTTTCAGTCCAGTTATCACGAATCCTGGGTTTTAGAAGACCGCATCATTAAAGACGGCTCCTACAATATTGACCAGGGCGTCGGCGTGCGCGCCATCAGCGGCGAGAAAACCGGCTTCGCGTATGCCGATCAGATTAGCCTGCTGGCGCTGGAGCAGAGCGCGCAGGCCGCGCGCAGCATCGTGCGCGAGCAAGGCGAAGGGCGCATTAAGACCCTGAGCGCTGTAGATTATTCGCCGCTCTATACCACGCTCGATCCGCTGCAAAGCATGAGCCGTGAAGAGAAGCTCGATATTTTACGCCGCGTCGATAACGCCGCGCGCGCCGCCGACAAGCGCGTCCAGGAAGTGAGCGCGAGCCTGACCGGCGTCTATGAACTGATTCTGGTGGCAGCGACGGACGGGACGCTGGCGGCTGACGTGCGCCCGCTGGTGCGCCTTTCCGTGAGCGTACAGGTGGAAGAAGACGGCAAGCGCGAGCGCGGCTCCAGCGGCGGCGGCGGCCGTTTCGGCTACCAGTGGTTTATGGAGAATACCGACGGCGAAATACGTGCTGAAGCCTGGGCGAGAGAAGCGGTGCGCATGGCGCTGGTGAACCTCAGCGCAGTGGCGGCACCTGCCGGCACGCTGCCGGTCGTGCTGGGCGCGGGCTGGCCGGGCGTGCTGCTCCATGAAGCGGTCGGTCACGGTCTGGAAGGCGACTTCAACCGCCGCGGCACGTCGGTCTTCAGCGGTCAGATGGGCGAGCTTGTGGCGTCTGAGCTCTGTACGGTGGTGGATGATGGCACGCTTGCCAATCGCCGTGGTTCTCTCGCGATTGATGACGAAGGCGTGCCGGGCCAGTACAACGTGCTGATCGAGAACGGCATCCTGAAAGGTTATATGCAGGATAAGCTCAACGCGCGCCTGATGGGCGTCGCGCCGACCGGTAACGGCCGTCGCGAATCTTACGCGCACCTGCCGATGCCGCGCATGACTAATACTTACATGCTGGCCGGGAAATCCACGCCACAGGAGATTATCGAATCCGTGGATTACGGGATCTTCGCGCCGAACTTCGGCGGCGGCCAGGTGGATATCACCTCCGGTAAGTTCGTCTTCTCGACATCGGAAGCGTATCTCATCGAAAACGGTAAAGTGACGAAGCCGGTGAAAGGCGCGACGCTTATCGGCTCCGGCATCGAGGCGATGCAGCAGATTTCGATGGTCGGTAACGACGTGAAGCTTGATAACGGCGTCGGCGTCTGTGGTAAAGAAGGCCAGAGCCTGCCGGTGGGCGTCGGTCAGCCGACGCTGAAGGTCGATAACCTCACGGTCGGCGGCACGGCGTAAGCATGTGGTATAGCCCCTCCGTTTGCGAGGGGCGAGACACTCAGGCGCGGCTCTCTTTTCCCTTCACGTTTCTTCCCCGCATTTCCTGATAGACCTGCGCCACTTTCACGAAATAGTCATTAAGCGCGTTGATGCACACCTGCACCTTAAGCGGCAGTTTGTCCTTTTCGGTATAGAGCGCGTAGACCGGACGCGGGTCGGACTGGTAGCGCGGAAACAGGATCTCCAGCTCCCCGCTGTTGATCTCATCGATCACCCACATCAACGGCACATACGCAATGCCTGCGCCCGCCTTCAGCCAGCGGGAGAGGGTCATCGGATCGTTAGTGACAAAACGCCCCTGCGGCAGCAGACGGGTGGAAATGCCTTCCGGCGCGATAAGCTCGAATTCATTGTCCGGGCGTACGCTATATTCAAGCCATGAATGATTGGCGAGGTCGGCGGGCTTTTCCGGCGTGCCCGCCTGGGCGAGATAGCTTTTGGCCGCGCAGACAACCATCGGCATCGAGCCGAGGCGCTTCGAAAACAGGCTGGAATCCTGTAGCGCACCGACGCGGATCACCACATCCAGCCCGTCGGCGATGAGATCGGGCGCCGGAATACCGGTCACCAGGTTGACCGACAGCCCCGGATAGTCGCGCAGCATTTCGGCGGTCAGAGACGCCAGCACATTTTGCGCCATGGTTGAAGAACAGCCGATCCGCAGCGTGCCGATAGGACTATTATTAAAAGCGTATAACTGTTCATGCACTTCCTGTACTTCATGCAGCATACGACGGCAGCCCTGGTAGTAGATCCGGCCTGCCTCGGTTAAGCCAATGCTGCGGGTGCTGCGGTTTAACAGCTTGACCTGCAACTCATCTTCCAGTTTCGATACCGTCTGACTGATAGAGGAGACGCTCATCTCAAGCTGCCTGGCGGCGCTGGTAAACGAGCCCAGCTCCACCACTTTGGCGAACACCGACATTCTTTTTAGTCGTTCCATTATTCACTCTGGCTTAAAAGTGATTTAGATCACATATCATAGATAACTTACTATCAGTTACGCTAATATATTATTTCCAACATAACTACACCGCACTCTCGCCCGGCCATTCCTGGTCACTCGTTGCGGAATATAGTTTAAAAATCAATCGCCTGCACGCAAATCAAGGTCAACATGAGTCTTTTTCCGGTCATTGTGATATTCGGTCTTTCCTTTCCGCCGATCTTTTTTGAGCTTCTGCTGTCGCTGGCGATTTTCTGGCTGGTGCGCCGCGCGCTGATCCCGACCGGGATTTACGATTTCGTCTGGCATCCGGCGTTATTTAATACGGCGCTCTACTGCTGTCTGTTTTATCTGCTGTCGCGCTTGTTTGTCTGAGGTTGATGTGAAACTACTAACAACAAAAATCACCCGCACAGCCATCACCGTGGTGCTGGTCGTGCTCGCCTTCATCGCCATTTTTCGCGCCTGGAGTTTTTATACCGAATCGCCCTGGACGCGTGATGCGCGCTTCAGCGCCGATGTGGTCGCCATCGCGCCCGACGTCGCCGGGCTTATCACATCGGTGGACGTGCATGACAACCAGCTGGTGAAAAAAGATCAGGTGCTTTTCACTATAGACCAGCCGCGCTACCAGAAGGCGCTGGAAGAAGCCGAAGCCGATGTCGCGTATTACCAGGCGCTGGCCAATGAAAAACGCCGCGAGGCGGGCCGTCGTAACCAGCTCGGCATTCAGGCGATGTCGCGTGAAGAGATAGACCAGGCAAACAACGTGCTGCAAACCGTGCTGCATCAGCTGGCGAAAGCCGAAGCGACGCGCGATCTGGCGAAGCTTGACCTGCAACGCACCGTGATCCGCGCACCTGCGGATGGCTGGGTCACCAACCTTAACGTTTACACCGGCGAATTTATTACGCGCGGCTCTACGGCGGTGGCGCTGGTTAAGCAGAATAGCTTCTACGTTCAGGCTTATATGGAAGAGACCAAGCTTGAAGGCGTGCGTCCTGGCTTTCGCGTAGAGATTACGCCGCTTGGCAGCAATAACGTGCTGCACGGCACCGTCGACAGCGTCTCGGCAGGCGTGACAAACGCGAGTAGCACCCGTGATGCCAAAGGCATGGCGACCGTCGATTCCAACCTTGAATGGGTGCGTCTGGCGCAGCGCGTACCGGTACGCATTCGCCTCGATAAACAGCCCGGCAACCTCTACCCGGCTGGCACGACGGCGACCGTCGTGGTGACGGGAGAGCGGGATCGCGACCGCAGCCAGGAATCGGCTTTTAACAAGCTGATGCACCGTCTGCGCGAATTCGGCTAATGATGATGGGCTTTTTATCAATCGATCCCCGGCATCTGCGCTTTGCGATAAAGCTTGCGACCGCCATTGTGCTGGCGCTGTTCGTCGGGTTTCACTTTCAGCTTGAGACGCCGCGCTGGGCCGTGTTGACCGCGGCGATTGTAGCCGCGGGTCCGGCGTTTGCCGCAGGCGGCGAGCCGTGGTCCGGCGCTATCCGCTATCGCGGGATGCTCCGCATCATCGGTACGTTTATCGGCTGTATCGCCGCGCTGGTGATGATCATTGGCACCATTCGCGCGCCGGTCGTGATGCTGACGCTTTGCTGCATCTGGGCCGGTTTTTGCACCTGGGTCTCGTCGCTGGTGAAAGTCGAAAACTCGTACGCCTGGGGGCTTGCGGGTTATACGGCGCTGATTATCGTCATCACGATCCAGACCGAACCGCTGCTCGCGCCGCAGTTCGCGCTGGAGCGCTGCAGTGAAATCGTGCTCGGGATCTTCTGCGCGATTATCGCCGATCTACTGTTCTCACCACGCTCCATTAAAAAAGAGATCGACCGTGAACTGGACGCGCTGCTGGTGGAGCAGTTTCGCCTGATGCAGCTCTGCATGGCCCACGGCGACAGCGAAGCGGTGGACAAAGCCTGGGGCGCGCTGGTGCGCCGCACCGCCGCGCTCGATGGCATGCGGGTGAACCTGAATATGGAGTCCTCGCGCTGGGTACGTGCGAACCGCCGCCTTAAGGCGCTCAATACGCTCTCGCTAACGCTAATCACTCAGGCCTGCGAGACGTATCTCATCCAGAACACGCGCCCGGAGTCGATAGCGCCGGAATACCGCGAGCTGTTTGTCGAGCCAGTGGAGACCGCCGCAGACGTCCATCGCCGCCTGAAATTCATCCGCCGCGTGCTCTCCTGGACCGGCGAGCACGACACGCCGGTGACGATTTACACCTGGGTGGGCGCGGCCACACGTTATCTGCTGCTCAAGCGCGGCGTGATCACCAACGCGAAAATCAGCGCGGTGGAAGAGGATGTATTGACCGACGAAGTGGTGGTTAAAGCGCCGTCGGCGGAGCGCCACCACGCCATGATCAACTTCTGGCGCACGACGGTGTCGTGCCTGCTGGGCACGCTTTTCTGGCTGTGGACCGGCTGGACCTCCGGCAGCGGCGCGATGATCATGATTGCGGTCGTGACAGCGCTGGCGATGCGCCTGCCGAACCCGCGCATGGTATCGCTCGATTTTCTCTACGGGATGCTCGTCGCGCTGCCGCTCGGGGCGTTCTATTTTCTGGTCGTGCTCCCTTCGACTCAGCAGAGCATGTTGCTGCTGTGTATCAGCCTGGCGCTGCTCGGCTTTTTTATCGGCATCGAAGTGCAAAAGCGGCGGCTTGGTTCGATGGGCGCGCTGGCGGGCACTATCAATATTCTGGTGCTGGATAACCCGATGACGTTCCATTTCAGCCAGTTCCTCGACAGCGCGCTCGGGCAACTGGTGGGCTGTGTGCTGGCAATGATGGTGATTCTGGTGATCCGCGATAATTCGCAGGCGCAGACCGGCCGCATGTTGCTGAACCAGTTTGTCTCGGCGGCAGTCTCGTCGCTCACCACCAACAAAGCGCGGCGCAAAGAAAACCATCTGCCTGCGCTGTATCAGCAGCTCTTTCTGCTGCTAAGCAAATTCCCGGATGACGTGGCGAAGTTTCGCCTGGCGCTGAATCTCATCATCGCGCACCAGCGTCTGCGCGAAGCGCCGGTGCCGGTCAATGACGATCTCTCGGCGTTTCACCGTCAGTTGAGACGCACGGCGGACCGGGTCATTTCCGCCTCCAGCGATGAAAAACGACGCGCGACGTTCCGCCAGTTGCTGGATGAGCTGGCGGTCTACCAGGAGAAGCTGCATGTCTGGGCGGCGCCGCAGTCGGTGATTGATTCTGTGAAGCGGCTGACCGATATGCTTCATAAATATCAGCAGGCTTTTACCAACACGTAATGCCAAAACCGACGCCCAAAGCGTCGGTTTTTTTCTGTCTATACTTACCTCCATCCACGGAATTTCACGTGCAGGAGGGGACAATGACCGCACAAGCATTTGCAGAATATGCGTTTTTCAAAACCGGCTATTTTGTCGACGGGAAATGGCACAGCGCGCAGGAGACCTTCGATGTGCTGAACCCGGCGACGGGCGACGTCATCGCGCAGGTTGCGAAAGCGGGAAAAAAAGAGACCGAGGCCGCTATCGCCGCCGCCAGCCGCGCGTTCCCTGCCTGGCGCGCCAAAACCGCGAAAGAACGTTCTGAAATTCTCTATCGCTGGTATCAGCTCATCATTGAAAACAAGCGCGCGCTTGGCGAGCTGATGACGAGTGAACAGGGCAAGCCGCTGAAAGAAGCCGAAGGCGAAGTGGAATACGCCGCGAGCTTTATTCAGTGGTTCGCCGAACAGGCCAAACGCGCCAACGGGGAAATTATTCCGCCCGTGAAGCCCGGCTCGCGTATTCTGGCGACCCGCGAGCCGGTCGGCATTGTGGCGGCGATCACGCCCTGGAACTTCCCGATGGCGATGCTGACCCGCAAGCTTGGTCCGGCGCTCGCCGCGGGCTGCACCGGCGTGATTAAACCCGCTAACAATACGCCGCTCAGCGCCTTCGCGCTGGTGGCGCTGGCGCAACAGGCAGGCGTGCCGGACGGCGTGCTGAACGCGGTGGCGGGCAGTACATCGGAAATCAGCGACGCCATTATGGCAAGCCCGGACGTCCGCAAAATTTCCTTCACCGGCTCGACCGCCGTTGGCAAAACGCTGATGCGCAACGCCGCTGAAACGATGAAGAAAGTGTCGATGGAGCTTGGCGGCAATGCGCCGTATATCGTGTTTGACGATGCCGACATCGACGCGGCGGTCAAAGGCGCGGTCGCCAATAAATTCCGTAACGCAGGCCAGGTGTGCGTCAGCGTTAACCGTTTTTACATCCAGGAAGGCGTTTATGACCGTTTCGTCAATCAACTGGCGGAAGCGGTAAAAGCGCTGAAAGTGGGCAACGGCATGGAAGACGGCGTGATCGTCGGGCCGCTTATCGAGCAATCGGCGGTCGATAAAGTGCGTGAGCATGTGGAAGACGCGGTCGCGAAGGGCGCGAAAGTGCTGACCGGCGGCAAACCGCATGCGCTCGGCGGTAATTTCTGGCAGCCGACGGTGCTGATTGATGCGAACGACGATATGAAACTGGCGCAGGAAGAGACGTTCGGCCCGCTGGCGGCTTGCTTTAGCTTTAAAACCGAAGAGGAAGTTATCGCGCGGGCCAACAACACGCCTTATGGGCTCGCCGCTTACTTCTACACCCAGAACCTTCAGCGCGTGTTCCGCGTCTCACAGCAGCTGGAAAGCGGCATGATTGGCGTTAACGAATGTGCCGTTTCGACCGAGGTGGCGCCGTTCGGCGGCGTGAAGGAGTCAGGGCTTGGGCGCGAAGGCTCTGTGCTGGGCCTCGATGAGTTTATGGAAGTGAAAACGCTGCATCTTGGCGGGTTATAAGCGTGGGGGCGGCATCGCAGCCGCCCGCTAAACGTGGTGGCGACAATGAAAAGCTACAGTTTTGATTTCAGTACGATTGCCAGTCAGCAGGATTTCTATCGGGCATTTGCCGATACGTTTGGCATCGGGGCCGCGCGCGTAACGGATCTGGATAGTCTGTGGAAGGTGGTGATGGAAGAGGGGCTGCCGTTACCGCTGGAGATTGTCTTCCTGCATGTGACGGCGGAAGTGAAACGCCGCTTTGGCGCGCTGATTCTGCTGTTTGATGAAGCAGAAGAGGAGCTGGAAGGTCAGCTCCTCTTCAATATCCGGCAATAGCCATACTCCAAACCCTCAAAAAGGCCCCCGCGAAGCAGGGGCAAAAGTCGTCGGAGAAGACGACGAGGGTTTATTTGTACAGTTCTGCCGTGGCGTGCCAGTGATCGCCCTGAGTCAGCTCAGTGATGCGATAGCTGCTTGCGCCTTCTTTTTCTGCTTTAGCGGCCAGTTGCTGGCGAACATCCATCGGCGAGCCGCTCAGCTGCGTCACGGAGACGGAGCCCATCGGCTGGAGATTTTGCGCCTGTTGCGCGTTGACCTGTTGAACTGCGGCGCTCGCACCAAATGAAAGTACGGATGCAAGGCCCAGAGCAGCGATGGTAAATGTCGTTTTCATCATTCATTCCTCATGCAGGTGTATTCAGCGGCCTTAATGGTTAGCGTACGGTTTTTATCGGGCCGCTGAGAGGTATTACTTTCGTCGTGCGTAAACGCCTGACGGTTATAACGCTTATTTATAAAGCTCTTATTTATAAAGCTCTGCAGTGGCGTGCCAGTGGTCGCCAGTACGGGCTTCAATCACGCGATACGCGGTTGCGCCTTTCGCTTCTGCTTTTTCATTCAGCATCGCACGCAGATCCATCGGAGCCGCGTTTACGGCGTCAACAGAAACGGTACCGATAGACTGACGGTTCTGCGCCTGTTCTGCGTTGATGGAGTCCGCCGCGAAAACGCCGAAGGACAGCATGGAGAGAAGTGTCAGGGCTGTTACAGTAGATGTAGTTTTCATGTTCTTTTCCTCGTCGTAATTGTTATCGGTGGGGTCTTATTGTGTGACCCTCATCACAAAAACAAGTATACACTAGTTACCCGAAAAATTAATACGATCCTAATTATTTACTATGAAACTTTGTTCGGTCCGGACATGGTTTTTATTACCGATCATTATAAAAATGAGGGTAAAAAGTCCGTTTTCAGATCAATTTTTCGATAAATCAATAGATTGAGTGAATTTGACGATTTGTGCGGTCTTCAGACGTTCTCGCAGCCGTAGCGGCAAAAAACAGGTGGATGACGCGGTTCGGGTATTAAAAGAAAGTGGAAATACGAAGGGAAGAGGATAACCGCCGGAAGATCCGGCGGCACAGCGCTTAGAGTTCCTGCTCAAACAATACCAGAATGGCTTCGTAGAGATCTTTCACCGTAAAGCCACGCGCGGGCGTGGTAAAGATAGTGTCGTCACCCGCAATGGTGCCCAGAATCCCTTCGGCTTTACCGAGTGAATCCAGCAGACGCGCGATAAGCTGCGCGGCACCGGGGCTGGTGTGAATCACCACCACTGCGTCGTTATAGTCGATATCCAGCACCAGATTTTTCAGCGGGCTGGAGGTCGTCGGCACGCCAAGCTCAACCGGCAGGCAGTACACCATCTCCATTTTGGCGTTGCGGGTACGCACGGCGCCAAATTTCGTTAACATGCGGGAGACTTTGGACTGGTTGATGTTCTCGAAACCCTGATCCTGAAGCGCCTGGACGATTTCGCCCTGGGAACTGAACTTCTCTTCTTTTAGTAAGGCCTTGAAGGCTTTGACTAATTCTTCTTGTTTTGCGGAGCTACGCATATATCACCCGTATACAGGCCAATAAACAACATTATTATGCATTGTGATGAATTTTTATGCAAATGGTCTGCCTTGCGGCGGGCTGAAATAATGTTATGAAAGAGACGAATTTTATCAAATTACGTTATCGAGGAACATGCCTGCGTCACGACTCGCAAATAAGGCTTTAAGTAAACTAAATGTTATCAAAATGATGTTGTTTTGATGCTTGAAGAGGGTGTAATGTAACCGCCTGTTGAGATGTTGCTTCGGTAGTGACCCGGCGGTATTCGCGTCATCTGCACCCGGGCGAGAAGGCCGCATCGCTTTCAGTTAAACCGCGCTACGATCGCAAACTGCGGGCGAAAAGAGTGCTATAACTTCCTCCCAGGATGATTATGGTCGCCACCTCATGGAGTAACGGCACACAATTGCTAACCATAATAAGGAGTTTAGGATGAAAGTTGCAGTCCTCGGCGCGGCAGGCGGTATCGGCCAGGCGCTTGCCCTTCTACTCAAGACCCAACTGCCTTCAGGTTCAGAACTCTCTCTGTATGACATTGCGCCGGTAACCCCAGGGGTTGCGGTGGATTTGAGTCATATCCCGACCGACGTGAAAATCAAAGGTTTCTCCGGTGAAGACGCCAAACCGGCGCTGGAAGGCGCTGATGTGGTGCTGATCTCCGCAGGCGTTGCCCGTAAACCGGGTATGGATCGCTCTGACCTGTTCAACGTGAACGCGGGTATTGTGAAAAACCTGATTCAGCAGGTGGCGACCACCTGCCCGAAAGCCTGCATCGGCATCATCACCAACCCGGTGAACACCACGGTCGCTATCGCGGCTGAAGTGCTGAAAAAAGCAGGCGTATATGACAAGAACAAACTGTTTGGCGTGACCACGCTGGACATCATCCGCTCCAACACCTTTGTGGCGGAACTGAAAGGGAAAAAACCGGCTGAGCTGGACGTGCCGGTGATCGGCGGTCACTCTGGCGTGACCATTCTGCCGCTGCTCTCGCAGATCCCGGGCGTCAACTTCACCGATCAGGAAGTGGCCGATCTGACTAAACGCATCCAGAATGCGGGCACCGAAGTGGTGGAAGCGAAAGCGGGCGGGGGCTCTGCGACCCTCTCTATGGGTCAGGCGGCCGCGCGTTTCGGTCTCTCCCTGGTGCGTGCGCTGCAGGGCGAGCAGGGCGTGGTGGAATGCGCTTATGTGGAAGGCGACGGCGAATATGCCCGCTTCTTCTCTCAGCCGCTGCTGCTGGGTAAAAACGGCATTGAAGAGCGTAAACCGATCGGCACGCTGAGCGCTTATGAACAGCAAGCGCTGGAAGGCATGCTGGATACGCTGAAAAAAGATATCGCCCTGGGCGAAGAGTTCGTTAACAAGTAAGCGTTAACGAGCAAAAAAAACCGGAACGCAGGTTCCGGTTTTTTTATGCCTGCGATTCCGTTATTCCGGTGTCGCCGGGTATTCTTGAATCGTTACCTGAATGGTGAGCTTGCGGTCGTTTCGCATTACTTCCACCGGGATCACCGAGCCAGGACGGATTTCCGCTACCTGGTCCATGGTTTCCAGCGCGGAGATGGCGGGCTTGTTGTTAACCGACACAATCACATCATTCACCTGAATGCCTGCGCGTGCGGCAGGGCCGTCCTGCGCCACATCGTTCACCACAATCCCCTGTATCTGATCGATACCCGCCGCTGGCGTGTGCATCGGCGTAATTTCACGTCCGCTGA
Source organism: Cronobacter sp. 153480017-3 (assembly GCF_053627815.1). Lineage (NCBI taxonomy): Bacteria > Pseudomonadati > Pseudomonadota > Gammaproteobacteria > Enterobacterales > Enterobacteriaceae > Cronobacter > Cronobacter sp. 153480017-3. The sequence goes on from NZ_JBSEYN010000009.1 coordinate 45,185, forward strand.
TACCGATATAACCGCGGATCACGCGCCCGTCGCGGATAAGTTTTTCCATAATGCGCGTGGCAAGCTGTGTTGGGATCGCAAAACCGATGCCTTCCGGCGTTTCGCCGTCGTTGCTCTTATCAAAGGAGAGTGTGTTGATGCCCATCAGCTCGCCAAGCGAGTTCACCAGCGCGCCGCCGGAGTTGCCGTGGTTGATGGAGGCATCGGTTTGCAGGAAATTCTGGCGTCCGGACGGGTTCAGGCCGATTCGCCCGGTGGCGCTGATAATCCCCTGCGTAATGGTCTGCCCGAGGTTGTACGGGTTACCTATTGCCATGACGACATCGCCAATATGCGGCATTCGCTGTGGGTTGATGGGAATTACCGGCAGGGCGGTCGCGTTAATTTTCAGCACGGCCAGATCGGTCAGGCTGTCTGAACCTACCAGCAGCGCTTCAAACACGCGGCCATCCTGCAGCGCCACGATAATCTGATCGGCGTCGTTGATGACATGTTTGTTAGTCAGAATATAGCCGCGCTGATCCATGATAACGCCGGAGCCGAGCGTGCGAATTTCCAGCTGGCTGCGATTGCTGCCGCCGAGGCTGCGATTATAGACGTTCACGACCGCAGGCGCAGCACGGCGCACCGCCCGGTTATAACTCACGGGCGTTTCATCGACGCTGTCGAGCTTTTGCTGCAACAGCGGATTATAAGGGCGCAGGGAAGGTACGAGCGTCAGCAGCAACGCGGCGACAATCAACCCCGCAATAACCGAGCGTAAAAGCTTCAGAAACATGTGTATGGAATAAGTAGTCAGGGGACGGGCGCAGCATATCATGAGTTAAACGGACATCACACGCGGCGTGATGTCCGTTGTCTCAGTTTATTAACGCAGCAGTAAATAGAGGCTGTCGTTACCGCGCACAATATGCAGCGCGATGATGGCAGGCTTGCTTTCCAGCAGCTTGCGCATTTCAGCGATGGAGCTAACGCGCGCCCGGTTTACGCCAACGATCACGTCATCTTTCTGCAGGCCCGCCTGGGCCGCGGCGCTGCCTTTTTCGACGCTATTAATGGTAATGCCTTTGGTGCCGTCTTTAAGCTGGCCGTCGCTTAACGTCGCGCCCTGTAAGGCTGGCGCGATGATATCGGCGCTGGCGGAAGAAGACGTGCTTTTATCAAGCGTCACTTCCACTTCCTGGGCTTTACCGTCGCGCAGCAGCCCCAGCTTCACTTTCGTGCCAGGCTCGGTGGTGGCGATGCGCGAGCGCAGTTCGGCGAAGCTGTTCAGCGGGCGGCCATTGAGGCTTACGATCACGTCGCCCGCTTTAATGCCTGCTTTAGCGGAGCCCGAGTTTGGCAGCACTTCGCTAACGAACGCGCCGCGCTGGGTATTCAGGTTGAACGCTTTGGCGATATCAGCGCTCATCTCGGTGCCTTTAATGCCGAGCAGACCGCGTTTCACCTCGCCTGACTGCATCAGCTGTTTAGCGAGCGTCTGGGCCATATTCGCCGGAATAGCGAAACCGATACCGACGCTGCCGCCGCCCGGCGCGAGAATCGCGGTGTTGATACCGATAAGCTCGCCGTTGAGGTTCAGCAGTGCGCCGCCGGAGTTACCGCGGTTAATGGACGCATCGGTCTGAATAAAGTTTTCGAAGCCTTCGAGATTAAGCCCGCTGCGGCCTAACGCCGAGACAATGCCGGACGTCGCCGTCTGGCCGAGCCCGAACGGGTTGCCGACGGCCACCACGAAATCGCCGACGCGCAGTTTATCGGAATCCGCTATCTGAATTTGCGTCAGGTTGCTGGCGTTTTGCAGCTGGATCAGAGCGATATCGCTCTGGTCGTCGCCGCCAATCAGTTTGGCGTCGAACTCTCGGCCGTCATTGAGCTGAACGCTGATTTTCTGGGCATGATTAATCACGTGATTATTGGTGAGCACATAGCCTTTCGCGGCGTCGATAATCACACCGGAGCCGAGACCTTCAAACGGCTGCGCCTGCTGGTCTGGCATCGATTCGCCGAAAAACTTTTTGAGTTCTTCCGGCACGCGCTGTTCCTGCACGGCGGTGCCTTCCACCCGCACGCTCACAACCGCAGGTAGCACTTTTTCCAGCATCGGCGCGAGGCTTGGGATCGCAGGCTGGCCCGGCACCTGCGATGGCAGCGCAGCGAGCACCGGCGCGGGCGCCGACAGAGATAAACCGAGACTTAACGCTAACGCACTTAACAGCAGGGTTTGTTTTTTCATGAACGCAGCTCTCGCAACCTGGTTATAAAAGTCACCTGAAAACACGGATATTATTGAATTCTCAATGTCGTAACAATGCTGTCATCGGGACGGCAGCGCTCAGAATAAGCATAGTCAGCGCCCAAAGAAAAGCGGGCGCAAATGCGCCCGACGGTAAGGATAGTTAGCTGAATCAGTTGCGCTTCGCGCCGGTACGCAACAGACCAGACGCGCTGTCCGAATAGTCGCGCGGCATCTGGACCGGCGCCTGATCGTTGCTCGCTTCCGATTCCGCAAGGCGATTGCGGAACGGGTTGGTCTCTGCGGACATTTCCGGCAGCAGGCTGCTGGAGCTTTTCGCCATGTGCTGATACAGCTGACGATAGTCGTGCGCCATGTTATCCAGCAGTTCGGCGCTGCGGGCGAAGTGGCTGACCAGTTCTTCGCGGTAGTCGTCAAGCTCCGCTTTGTTTTTCTCAAGCTCGTACTGCAGAGCCTGCTGTTGACGTAATTTGCGGTTACCGAAACGCATAGCGACGGCGCCGATAATGATGCCGACGACTAACCCAATAAGCGCATATTCCCAAGTCATGAACATCTCCCGTTGTCTTGTGATTCCGTAGGGTGGTAACGGCGAGGCTTGGTTTCTCGTCTGCGTGCCGTCGACCGGTAAACCCACTATAACCGCTAATTCAGGAGAAGTGGAATCCTGGAGCGGCATGGCGTAGTGTAGAGCGGCCTTTTTTTGGCCAAAATAACGCTGCGGCGAACGTTTTCAGGAAGTAAGAATAATATATGCAGAGCATCTCTCCGACATCGCGCTACCAACAGGCCCTGAAAGAGGGCACCCATCAGCCGGACGACGTCCAGCATGAAGCGGTAAATCGTCTGAATCTTATCTGGCAGGGGCTTTCGCAGAAAACCGACGCGCCTGCGCCTGCTCGTGGCGGCCTGCTGACCAAAGTCGGCAAGCTGTTTGGCAAACGCGAAGAGACGGCCAGTGAAGCGCCGGTACGCGGCTTATATATGTGGGGCGGCGTCGGGCGCGGAAAAACCTGGCTGATGGATCTGTTCTTTCATAGCCTGCCGGGCGAGCGCAAACTCAGGCTGCACTTTCACCGCTTTATGCTGCGCGTGCATGAAGAGCTCGCCGCGCTGCAAGGGCAGACCGATCCGCTGGAAGTGGTTGCTGACGGCTTTAAAGCGCAGGCGGACGTTATCTGCTTCGATGAATTTTTTGTCTCCGATATTACGGATGCCATGCTGCTTGGTGGCCTGATGCAGGCGCTGTTCGCGCGCGGCATTACGCTTGTCGCGACGTCAAACATTCCGCCCGATGAGTTGTATCGTAACGGCCTGCAGCGCACGCGTTTTCTGCCGGCTATCGAGGCGATTAAAGCGCACTGCGATGTGATGAACGTCGATGCGGGTATCGATTACCGCCTGCGCACGCTGACTCAGGCGCATTTGTGGCTCTCGCCGCGAAGCGAGGAGACGGCGCGCCAGATGGACAAACTCTGGCAGGCGCTGGCGGGCGCACCGCGTAACGCCGCGGCGGCACCGTCGCTTGAGATTAACCATCGCCCGCTGCCGACGCTTGGTGTGGAAAACCAGACGCTGGCCGCGTCCTTCGCCACCTTATGCGTGGACGCGCGCAGCCAGCATGACTACATCGCGCTGTCGCGCCAGTTCCATACCGTGCTGTTGTTTGACGTGCCGGTGATGACCACTTCCACCGAGAACGCGGCGCGGCGCTTTATCGCGCTGGTGGATGAGTTTTATGAACGCCAGGTGAAGCTGGTGGTCTCGGCGGATGCGCCGCTGGATGACATCTATCAGGGCGAGCAACTGCAGTTTGAATTTAAGCGTTGCCTCTCGCGTTTGCAGGAGATGCAGAGCGAGGAATACCTCAAACGCCCGCATCTGGCCTGACGCCTGACCGCTCCTCTGCCCGCAGGGGAGCGAATTCGGGGAATTTCCTCATAAAAGGGGTCGATCTTTATACTCGACTTCTCTATAATCTTGCGACCCCACGTTACAACAAAGTTTTTTTCCCGAAACTTTTGTGTGCCGAAAACATATCCGAGGGGGTAGGTTTGCGGACTTTGTCGTGTGAACCTCAACTCAATTTAAGCGTTTGGGTGTTCGCCAACGTGTAACTCTATATTTGGGTAAGCTTTTAATGAAAACTTTTACAGCTAAACCAGAAACCGTAAAACGCGACTGGTACGTTGTTGACGCGACCGGTAAAACTCTGGGCCGTCTGGCTACCGAACTGGCTCGTCGCCTGCGCGGTAAGCACAAAGCGGAATACACTCCGCACGTTGATACCGGTGATTACATCATCGTTCTGAACGCAGAAAAAGTTGCTGTAACCGGCAACAAGCGTTCTGACAAAATGTACTACCACCACACTGGCCACATCGGTGGTATCAAAGAAGCGACCTTTGAAGAGATGATTGCCCGCCGTCCTGAGCGCGTAATTGAAATCGCGGTTAAAGGCATGCTGCCGAAAGGCCCTTTGGGCCGTGCTATGTACCGTAAACTGAAAGTTTACGCGGGCAACGAGCACAACCACGCGGCGCAGCAACCGCAAGTTCTGGACATCTAATCGGGATTATGGCAATGGCTGAAAATCAATACTACGGCACTGGTCGCCGCAAAAGCTCCGCCGCTCGTGTGTTTATCAAACCGGGCAACGGTAAAATCGTTATCAACCAGCGTTCTCTGGAACAGTACTTCGGTCGCGAAACTGCCCGCATGGTAGTTCGTCAGCCGCTGGAACTGGTCGACATGGTTGAGAAACTGGATCTGTACATCACCGTTAAAGGTGGTGGTATCTCCGGTCAGGCTGGTGCGATCCGTCACGGTATCACCCGCGCTCTGATGGAGTACGATGAGTCTCTGCGCTCTGAACTGCGTAAAGCTGGCTTCGTTACTCGTGACGCTCGTCAGGTTGAACGTAAGAAAGTCGGTCTGCGTAAAGCACGTCGTCGTCCGCAGTTCTCCAAACGTTAATCCTTTTCTGCTTTGGCAGAATCGAATTGGCGAAAAACCCGGCACAACGCCGGGTTTTTTTATGCCCGGAATTTTTATCTGGCCGCTAATCTACTGAAATCCCGCCCATTTACGGCAATCGGATAAAACCTCTCACCACAAGCTGCGCAAAATCTGGTAAACTATCATCCAATTTTGTGCCCAAATGCTGGTAACTGTTCACGTTTTGTTCGTTTTAGAGACGGAAGAAAGTTCGGCACGGAAGGGTGATTAATAAGGCCAGTCGTGTTTGCGGCTGGTAGCAGTAACTTTCTGAATATACCTGGAGGTTTTCATGGCTGTCGCTGCCAACAAACGTTCGGTAATGACGCTGTTTTCTGGTCCTACTGATATCTACAGCCATCAGGTCCGCATTGTGCTGGCTGAGAAAGGTGTCAGCTTTGAAATTGAGCATGTGGAAACGGATAACCTGCCGCAGGATCTGATTGACCTCAACCCAAATCAAAGCGTGCCGACGCTGGTAGACCGTGAACTGACTCTGTGGGAGTCGCGCATCATTATGGAATATCTTGATGAGCGTTTCCCGCACCCGCCGTTAATGCCGGTGTACCCGGTGGCCCGCGGTGAAAGCCGCCTGTATATGCACCGTATCGAGAAAGACTGGTACTCGCTGATGAACGTGATTGTCAGCGGTTCCGCCCAGGAAGCCGATAACGCGCGTAAACAGCTGCGTGAAGAGCTGCTGGCTATCGCGCCGGTATTCGGTCAGAAGCCCTATTTCCTGAGCGATGAGTTCAGCCTGGTGGATTGCTATCTGGCACCGCTGCTGTGGCGTCTGCCGCAGTTAGGTGTTGAGTTCAGCGGTGCGGGCGCTAAAGAGCTCAAAGGTTATATGACTCGCGTGTTTGAGCGTGATTCGTTCCTGGCTTCGCTGACCGAAGCCGAGCGCGAAATCCGTCTGCAAACCCGGGGCTAAACCTTATGGATATCTCTCAGCTCTCTCCACGTCGTCCTTATCTGTTGCGTGCCTTCTATGAATGGCTGCTGGATAACCAGCTGACGCCGCACCTGGTCGTGGATGTGACGCTGCCGGGCGTGCTGGTGCCGCTGGAGTACGCGCGCGACGGGCAAATTGTTCTCAATATCGCGCCGCGCGCGGTCGGTAATCTGGAACTGGCGAATGACGAAGTGCGTTTCAACGCCCGTTTCGGCGGCGTACCGCGTCAGGTCACCGTGCCGCTGGCAGCCGTGCTGGCTATCTACGCCCGTGAAAACGGCGCCGGTACGATGTTCGAGCCCGAAGCCGCTTATGATGAAGAGATGGCGAGCCTGAACGACGAAAACAGCGCGGAAGAGCCGGAAACGGTCATGTCTGTCATTGATGGCGATAAGCCTGACGATGCGGATGATAACGATCCGGGTGACGAGCCGCCGCCGCGTGGCGGACGCCCTGCGCTGCGCGTGGTTAAGTAATTCCTGACAGGCCCGATGGGCCTGTTTTGTTATCCGCCCGGTGTTTCGCCAGCCTGAAAATCCTGTGATAGGATGAGTAAAGTGTCACCTTTCAATAACATGCCGTCTATGAACCCATTCGACTCACAATCTGAAGATGCTTCCGACGCTATCGGGCGCAGCCTGGGCCGCCGTCCGCTGGCGCGCAAAAAGCTTTCTGAAATGGTAGAGGAAGAACTGGAGCAGATGATCCGCCGCCGTGAATTTGCGGAAGGGGAGCCGCTGCCTTCCGAGCGTGAGTTAATGGCCTTTTTCAACGTGGGGCGTCCTTCTGTCAGGGAGGCGCTGGCGGCGCTGAAGCGTAAAGGGCTGGTGCAAATCAGTAACGGCGAGCGCGCCCGTGTATCGCGCCCTTCCGCAGACACGATCATTAGCGAGCTCTCCGGTATGGCGAAGGATTTCCTTTCTCATCCGGGCGGCATCGCCCATTTCGAACAGCTACGACTGTTTTTTGAATCCAGCCTGGTGCGCTACGCGGCTGAGAAAGCCACCGACGAACAGCTCGAACGGCTGACCAAAGCGCTGGACATTAATCGCCAGTCGCTCGCGGATAACGCGCAGTTTATCCGCTCGGATGTAGAGTTCCATCGCGTTCTGGCTGAAATCCCCGGTAATCCCATTTTTATGGCCATTCATGTGGCCCTGCTGGACTGGCTTATCGCTGCGCGTCCTGCCGTGCCTGACGCAGAGTTGATTGAGCACAACAATATCAGTTACCAGCAGCACATTGCGATTGTTGACGCTATCCGCAAACGCGATCCTGATGAAGCTGACCGCGCGCTACAAACGCATCTGAACAGTGTTTTTGCGACCTGGCAGACGCTCAGCCAGAAGAAAAAATCCCGCAAATAATTTCGATCCTCCCTGATCAAAGAGTGAAGCCGATCGCATAACCGCGCTTATGTGGCAGGCTGGTGAATATTTGATCTGGTATGACAGGTATAAAGGTATATAGTCATTCTCACTTAACAGATGAGGATGTTCTTATGACCGCACCATTACGCGGGGTGATGCCCGCACTTCTGACCCCTTTTGACCAGCAGCAGCGCCTGGACAAAGAGAGCCTGCGCCGTCTGGTGCGCTTTAACATCAGTCAGGGCATTGACGGCCTGTATGTCGGTGGTTCGACAGGGGAAGCGTTTGTTCAAAGCTGCGCGGAACGCGAAGAGGTACTGGAAATTGTCGCCGAAGAGGCTAAGGGAAAAGTCACGTTAATAGCGCATGTTGGCTGCGTAAGCACGGCGGAAAGCCAGCAACTGGCCGCTGCCGCCAGTCGCTACGGGTTTGACGCGGTGTCTGCCGTCACGCCGTTCTACTACCCGTTTAGTTTTGAAGAACACTGCGACCACTACCGCGCCATTATTGCCTCAGCGGACGGCCTGCCGATGGTGGTTTATAACATTCCGGCGCTAAGCGGCGTCAGGCTGTCGCTTGAGCAGATAAGCACGCTGGTCACGCTGCCTGGCGTCGGCGCGTTAAAGCAAACTTCAGGCGATCTTTACCAGATGGAGCAGATCCGTCGCGCGCATCCGGATCTGGTGCTTTACAACGGCTATGACGAGATCTTCGCATCCGGGCTGCTGGCAGGTGCCGACGGCGGCATTGGCAGCACTTACAACATCATGGGCTGGCGCTACATGCACATCGTGAAAGCGTTAAACGAAGGCGATATCGCCACCGCGCAACGGCTGCAGCGTGACTGCAATCAGGTTATCGATCTGCTTATCAAAACAGGCGTCTTTCGTGGCCTGAAAACCGTTCTTCACTACATGGATGTGGTTTCCGTGCCGCTATGCCGCAAGCCTTTTGCGCCGGTAGCGGAACAGTATCTGCCGGCACTCAAGGCGCTGGCGGCTCAGCTACAACAAGAAAAAGCACAGCTGAGCTGATGACCTCTGTCAGGCCTGTTTGTGTCAGGCCTGACTCCGCTTCACCCGGTACCTTACCTTACAGCGTATGGGCACAGCCCATCGCGGGAGCGTCATATGACTAAAACGACACAACTTATCCCGTGGTATCGTCACCTTAACCGGGCACAATGGCGGGCGTTTTCCGCCGCCTGGCTGGGTTATCTGCTTGATGGTTTCGATTTTGTCTTAATCGCACTGGTATTAACCGAAATTCAGGATGAATTTGGCCTCACTACGATTCAGGCAGCGAGCCTGATTTCCGCCGCGTTTATCTCTCGCTGGTTCGGCGGTTTAATGCTGGGCGCGATGGGCGACCGCTATGGACGACGCCTTGCGATGATCTCAAGCATCGTACTTTTCTCCGTCGGCACACTCGCCTGCGGTTTAGCGCCGGGTTATACCACGCTGTTTATCGCGCGTCTGGTGATAGGTATAGGCATGGCCGGTGAATATGGTGCCAGCGCAACCTATGTCATTGAAAGCTGGCCGAAGGCGTTGCGTAACAAAGCCAGCGGTTTTCTTATCTCAGGATTCTCTGTCGGCGCGGTTGTCGCCGCCTTTGTCTACAGTCTGGTGGTGCCGGTCTGGGGCTGGCGCGCGCTCTTTTTCATCGGCATTCTGCCGATCGTTTTTGCGCTCTGGCTGCGTAAAAATATTCCTGAAGCGCACGACTGGGAGGCGCGCCGTAGCGAAAAGACCCCGGTGCGCACGATGGTCGATATCCTGTATCGTGGCGAACACCGCATTATCAACATCGTATTAACCCTGCTCGCCGCGGTTTCACTCTGGCTCTGCTTTACCGGCGAGCTGAACAGCGCGGTTATTGTCGCGGCACTCGGGCTGGTCTGCGCCGCGATCTTTATCAGCTTCATGGTGCAAAGTAGCGGCCCGCGGTGGCCGACCGGCGTTACGCTGATGGTTATCGTCCTGTTCGCTTTTCTTTATTCATGGCCTATTCAGGCGCTACTGCCGACCTATCTTAAAACCGAACTGGCGTACGAACCGGCAACCGTGGCACGCGTTTTATTCTTCAGCGGCTTTGGCGCGGCGGTGGGCTGCTGCGTGGGCGGTTTTCTCGGTGACTGGCTCGGTACGCGCCGTGCCTATGTGTACAGCCTGCTGGCTTCGCAGGTACTCATCATTCCGGTTTTCGCCATTGGCGGCGCAAATGTCTGGGTGCTGGGCCTGCTGCTTTTCTTCCAGCAAATGCTTGGGCAAGGGATCTCCGGCATTTTACCGAAGCTTATTGGCGGCTATTTCGATACAGACCAGCGTGCCGCGGGGCTCGGGTTTACCTATAACGTCGGTGCGTTGGGCGGCGCGCTGGCGCCCGTACTTGGCGCGCTGATTGCCGAGCGGCTACATCTCGGCGCTGCGCTCTGTTCACTTTCGTTCGGCCTGACGTTTGTCGTTGTCCTGCTGATTGGGCTTGATATGCCTTCGCGGGTGCAACGCTGGCTTCGGCCAGAGGCGTTACGCACGCACGACGCGACGGACGGAAAGCCGCTTAGCGGCGCGCAGGCTGTTAGCGGGCGTAAGCGTGGTCTGGTCAAAAGTAAAAGTTAACCGGCGCCCGGCGGTGCGCCGGGGCGTCTCACCCACAAGGAGTGTCTATGTCTTTACTCTGTCTAATAAATAACGCCAGCGGTGTGTCACGGGCGCTTATCCGCGGGCCTGCGCATCGCCTGTGGTGTTGCAATGTGATGCAAAAGGAGAGGCCATGAACGTACTGGCGATAGACATAGGTGGCACCAAACTGGCTGCCGCAACGGTTGATGCGTCACTGCGTATCACCGGGCGGCGGGAAATACCCACGCCTGCCAGCAAAACGCCGCAAGCGCTCAGCGCGGCGCTTGAGACGTTACTCTCCCCACTGAAAGCGTACGCAGATCGAGTGGCGATTGCGGCTACCGGTGTCATTCACCACGGCGTGCTGACAGCGATGAATCCCGACAATCTCGGCGGTCTTGCGCATTTCCCTTTGACTGAAACCGTATCGCAGATGACCGGCTTACCGTGTCTTGCCGTCAATGATGCGCAGGCGGCTGCCTGGGCGGAATACCATGCGCGCAAAGACATGGTGAGCGAGATGGTGTTTATCACGGTATCTACCGGCGTTGGCGGCGGTGTCATTATTCATGGGCAACTGCAGACAGGGCAGAGCGGCCTGGCGGGGCACTTTGGTCATACGCTTGCCGATCCTGGCGGACCGCGCTGCGGCTGTGGGCGAACAGGGTGTGTGGAGGCTATCGCCTCCGGGCGTGCGCTTGCGGCGGCAGCGACAGACACGCTTGCCGGGCTCGACGCGAAAGCGATTTTTGCGAAAGCCAGCGAGGGCGAGCCTGCGGCGATAGCTCTCGTGGGGCGCTCTGCCCGGACGCTGGCGCGGCTGATTGCCGATCTCAAAGCGGTTACCGACTGTCAGCTCGCGGTGATAGGCGGCAGTATCGGCCTGGCGGACGGTTATTTGTCGCAGGTGCGCGACGCTCTTGCTCGTGAGCCTTCAGCGTTTCAGACGCCTCTTGCGGCGGCACATTATCGTCACGATGCTGGCTTAATCGGGGCCGCGCTACTCGCTCAGGGAGAAAACGTATGATTGCAGGACATATTAAGAACGTTGATGCCGCAGGGCTGCCGCCGGTAATGATTGACGCTATCGTGCAGGCGCTGGAGAGCCATCCGGCGCACAAAGCGCCCGGCAGTTATGTGTTGGGCGAGCGGTTATTAATGAACGTGATGTGTTTTACAACACAGGCTGCGCAGGAAAAGCGTGCTGAACTTCATCAGGACTACATAGACATTCAGATTCTGCTGGAAGGTCAGGAACAGGTGCGTTATGGCCTCGCGGGCAGCGCACGGGAGTGCGGCGAGCGGCATGAGGCCGAGGACTATCAGCTTTGCGCGCGCATTGAGGCAGAGCAGACCATTGTCATGGAGCCTGGCATGTTTATTGTTTTTATGCCGGGTGAGCCGCATAAACCCGGGTGCAGTATCAGGCAGCCAGCGGAAATCAAAAAGGTCGTCTTAAAGCTTCATCGCAGCGCGCTGCGGGCATAAAAAAAGCCCGGTCGTTTCTACCGGGCTGATTAATGATATCTGTGCCTGTGATTACCAGCGATAGTTCACCAGCATGTGGCCAGAATACGCGTTGTAGGAGTTATCGCCCCATTCGCTGCTGACCCGGAAGGAAACGGTGGTTGCGTCATTTACTTTACCGCTGACGCCCGTTTCCAGCTGGAAGCGGTTAGACGGCACGTTTGAGTCCAGCGTCTCGTCGTTAAAGTTCAGATCGCTCATACCGTTGCCGATGAGCCAGTTCACCGCTCCGTAAGGCTGCCAGGCTTCTACAGCTTTCTGATCCACGTAACTTGCCTTGACGCCAATACGGCCCAGCACAGCGTCATTATCCGGCGTATTGATGCGTGTGCCGTTATATTCAACGTGGTCATCCTGATCCAGATTGCTGTAAACCACCTGGCCCTGCGGTTCAAACTTCATGGTGCGCGCTTTCTCTGACGGCACCAGCCAGGCATGGCCGACTTCCAGAGACGCGGCATAGCCCTGGCTGTCATACTTCTCTCCCGGCATATCGTCGCCATTCACCTGGCTGTTATACCAGCTGTAAGACGCCCAGCTGTCGATGTAACTGCCAAGACGCAGTTTCTGATCTTCCTGCCAGGTGGCATACACGCCGACGTTATAACCGTTAACGCGGCCATCTGCCGAGCGCGAATTATGGCGCGCATCTGCAGTGGTGTCGCTGTAGCCTGCGCCCAGCATAAAACCGCTGTGCAGCGTGCCGGTGGAGAGATCTTTGCTCAGGAAGTCGCTGCCTAACTGCACCACGGCGGAGCGGATTTTATATTTCAGATTGCTGTCCGCGAAGTTGCCGTCGTTATACTCGCCTTTAACGTACATCCAGGTATTCAGATCGTCGGCGTCGCGCAGCATCAGTTGATCGCGGTCGTCACGCTTGTGAATAAACATCTGCTGTGCGGCCAGGTAGTTCGCCATATAGACGCCAGCCTCCGGGCGATAAACCTCCGGAGCCGGTGGCGTATCGCCGCCGCCATTATCGTTACCGCCGTTATCACCACCGTTATCGTTACCGCCATTATCGCCGCCATTATCATCCGGGTCTGGCGTTGGATCCGGCGTCGGGTCTGGCGTATCGCTGGCTTTGGACTCCAGATACCAGTTACCGTCGTCGTGCTTATACAGATCGTATTCCCACATGCCCGCCACGACGGGTTTACCGAGCGTGAAGGATGCATCAGACGCGCCGCCAACGCTGATAAGCTCAATACCGTTGATGGTTTGTGCGCCCTGACCGCCGATATTGGCCACTTCAAGTGAGGAGCTGCCAGCGCTATTACCGGTAATGGCGAGATGATCGGTTGGAGAGTTGTCTGCACCCGCCTCGGTATTCATGACGATGCGGCTATTCTCATCGCCGGTGTAGTTGCCGTTAATCGTAAAGGCATTACCAACGCTGTTATTGCCCGCGATTTGCAGCGTGCCCTGGTTGGTCACGTCGCCATTGATGGTGTTACCCGTAGCCGGGGTAGAGGCGTTTTCATTGCCACTGACAGCATTCCAGGACGCCAGTACGCCGCCTGCGGCAATCGCCACGCTGCTGTTGACGGTGCCCGCCGACGCGAGCGTAGCACCGCTATCGATATTAATGATGCCGGTGCCGCCGTCTGGACCCATCGTGGCGTTTTCGGCCACAAGGGTCGTGCCGCCTTTAAGCGTGGCGTCGCCGCTAAAGCTGTTGTTACCCGTGAGCGTTAGCGTGTTGGCGTCTTCTTTGACGAGGTTACCGGTGCCGGAAATATCGCCCGCGAAGATGTAATCTGCCGCCTGGTTGAAAATCAGCGTACCGTTGTTGGTTACGTTACCTTCCAGCGACGCGTTGTCGCCCGTGCCAGTACCGATTTGCAGCGAGGCCGCATCGTTAATTAACGTTGCGCCGCTGTTTTTTACGTCACCGCCGAGCGTCAGGTTGCCGGTTTTGACAATAAGGCTGTCGCCTTCACCCGTCAGATCGACATTACCGGTCAGCGTCCAGTCGCTGCCGTCCATCGTCAGCGATTTAAAACCGTCGCCTTCGTTCGCGCCGGTAAAATTGCTGTCCTCGTTACCGCTGTCGTTCAGGGTAATCGTCGTGTTGGCAGAGCCTGTGGTAATAACATCGCCACCGAGGCTGGAGCCTGCTTTAAGCACCAGCGCATTATTACCGTCGTTTTCGAAAGAAATCGCGTAATCGTTGCCGGAGATAGTGCCGGTATTAACGAGGGTGACATTTTGAGCGTCAGTGACGCTAATGCCGGTATTTACGCTGCTAATCGTTCCTTTATTTTGCAGGGTAAACATGTCTGAGCTTTGCCCGTCAATTTCAACCTGCATGGCATTGCCATAATCATTCTTAATGGTGCCATTATTCGTAAAGGTAACGATGTCTTCACCTTGAACAGAGACGGCAGGTTTGGTTTTTGACGAGGACATCGTCACGTCAGGGTTAACGATATAATCAGTGTCACCGCTGACGATATAACTACTACTGGTATCTTTGGAAATAATAGTTTCTGCATTTGCCATCACTGGCGAGGACAAAACGATAAGCGGGAAAATATTGCGTATCAGCTTTGTGACAACGTTCATCCTGAATGTTTTAGAAGTATCCATAATTACGTCCAATATAATAATGCGTTGAATTAAGTGTCGGCGTCGCGGCAGCTTATTTCATTGTCCTCGTAAATAACATGCTTTCCGAAAGATACAGAATTTATAAATATAATAAAATTATGGTTCTGCCTGTCTTATTTCATACTGAACCCATATTAATAGATGCTGTAAATAATCGGTGAATAATAAACCGTTAGAAGGAAGAGAGCTGGTGAGAAAAGTCAGGAAAAGGAATCAACCGGGAGGCGTTAACCGATGATTGATTACTTTCAGAAGTCTTTTTCTGGAATGAAAAAAAGGTTGCTTTATTGATAAATGAAATAAAAAAGGGAAGCGCGAGGCTTCCCTTTATAACGTCAGACGAAACGGTCAGACTTCGAGGTAGTTCATGATGCCGTCTGCTGCTTTACGGCCTTCAGCAATTGCGGTCACCACCAGATCGGAGCCACGCACGATATCGCCACCCGCGAAGATTTTCGGGTTGCTGGTCTGAAAGGCGTTTTCATTGCCTTCCGGCGCAATCACACGGCCCTGCGAATCCAGCTCCACGCTGTGCTGCGCCAGCCATTCCATGCTGTGCGGACGGAAGCCGAACGCCATCACCACGGCATCAGCCGGCAGCACATGCTCGGAGCCCGGCACGATTTCGGCGCGACGACGGCCTTTTTCATCCGGCTCGCCCATCTGCGTGCGCGCCATTTTCACGCCGCACACTTTGCCGTTGGCGTTAATTTCAACGCCAAGCGGCTGCACGTTGAACTGGAACTCAACGCCTTCTTCGCGCGCGTTTTTCACTTCGCGGCGGGAGCCCGGCATGTTCTCTTCGTCACGACGATAAGCGCAGATGACGTGAGTCGCCCCCTGGCGCACCGAGGTACGCACACAGTCCATCGCGGTATCACCGCCGCCCAGCACCACCACGCGTTTGCCTTCCATACTGATGTACGGCTGCTGCGCGTCTTCTTCAAAGCCCATAATCTGACGGGTATTGGCGATAAGGAACGGCAGCGCTTCATACACGCCCGGCGCGTCTTCGTTTTCCAGCCCGCCGCGCATCGACTGATAGGTGCCGACGCCGAGGAAGACAGCGTCATAATCGCCCAGCAGATCGCTCATCTGGACATCGCGGCCCACTTCGGTATTAAGCCGGAATTCAATCCCCATGCCGGTGAAGATTTCACGACGGCGCGTCATGACTTCTTTTTCGAGCTTAAAGGCCGGAATGCCGAAAGTCAGCAGGCCGCCGATTTCCGGGTTACGGTCAAACACGACCGCTTTCACGCCGTTGCGCGTCAGCACGTCGGCGCACGCGAGGCCTGCCGGGCCTGCGCCCACGATAGCGACGCGTTTGCCGGTCGGCTTCACGCCGGAAAGATCGGGACGCCAGCCCATTTCGAACGCTTTATCGTTGATATAGCGCTCGATGTTGCCGATGGTCACCGCGCCGAATTCGTCATTCAGCGTGCAGGAACCTTCGCACAGGCGATCCTGCGGACAGACGCGGCCGCACACTTCCGGCAGCGTGTTAGTCTGGTGAGACAGCTCAGCGGCTTCGAAAATGCGCCCTTCGTTGGCAAGCTTCAGCCAGTTAGGGATGTAGTTATGGACCGGACATTTCCATTCACAGTAAGGGTTGCCGCACGACAGGCAGCGGTCTGCCTGCGCTTTGGCCTGGCCTTCTGAGAAGGGCTCATAGATTTCCACAAACTCAATTTTACGGATCTTAAGCGGCTTTTTCGGCGGATCAACGCGCTGTAAGTCGATAAATTGGTAAACGTTCTGACTCATCAATCGTGACCTCTTACTGCGCCTGCACCCGCAGCTCGGCTGCGGAACGACTACGGTGACCCAACAATGCTTTTACATCACTGGACTTCGGTTTAACCAGCGCGAATTTGGCTGAGAACGCCGGCCAGTTCGCCAGGATCTCTTCGCCTCGGTGTGAACCGGTCTGTTGAACATGCTCGGTGATAAGCCCGCGCAGGTGTTCTTCGTGAATCGCTAACTCGTCGACATTCAGCACTTCCACCAGCTCCGGGTTCACGCGTTTGCGGAACTCGCCGTCTTCATCGAGCACGTAAGCGAAACCGCCCGTCATGCCCGCGCCGAAGTTCACGCCGGTTTTGCCGAGAATACAGACGATGCCGCCAGTCATATATTCACAGCCGTTATCACCGATGCCTTCCACAACGGTAATCGCGCCGGAGTTACGCACCGCGAAACGCTCGCCCGCGCGGCCTGCGGCGTAGAGACGGCCGCCCGTCGCGCCATACAGGCAGGTGTTGCCGATAATGCTCGCTTCATAGCTCTTGAATGACGACCCTACCGGCGGACGAATCGCCAGCAAGCCGCCCGCCATGCCTTTGCCGACATAGTCGTTGGCATCGCCAGTCAGGTGCAGCTCCACGCCGCCTGCGTTCCAGACGCCGAAGCTCTGTCCGGCAGTCCCGGTGAAGTACGCTTTGATGGGATCGGAAGCCAGCCCCTGATCGCCGTGCGACTGCGCAATGTAGCCCGACAGCAGCGCCCCAACGGAGCGGTCGGTGTTGCGGATATCAAACCAGAACGTTTTGCTCTGGCGGCTGTCGACATACGGTTTCGCCTGGGCCAGCAGCTGCGCGTTCAGGTCGCCTTTATCGAACGGCGGGTTGCTTTCGGTGCAGTAGACCGCTTTGCCAGGATGCGGCTCGGCGGTTTCCAGCAGTTTCGCCAGATCCAGTTTTTGCTGCTTCGCCGTAAAGCCTTCCAGCTCTTTCAGAAGATCCGTGCGGCCAATCAGATCCACCAGACGCGTCACGCCCAGTTGGGCCATGATTTCACGCGTTTCACGGGCGATAAACTCAAAGTAGTTGGTCACTTTGAACGGCAGGCCGTGGTAGTGGTTTTTACGCAGTTTGTCATCCTGGGTCGCCACGCCGGTGGCGCAGTTGTTCAGGTGGCAAATACGCAGATATTTACAGCCCAGCGCCACCATCGGGCCGGTGCCGAAGCCGAAGCTTTCCGCGCCAAGAATGGCCGCTTTGATGATATCAAGGCCGGTTTTCAGGCCGCCGTCTACCTGCAGGCGAATCTTATGGCGCAGACCGTTGGCGACCAGCGCCTGCTGCGTTTCCACCAGACCCAGCTCCCACGGGCAGCCCGCGTATTTCACGGAGGAGAGGGGGCTTGCGCCCGTGCCGCCGTCGTAGCCTGCGATGGTAATGAGATCCGCATAGGCTTTCGCCACGCCGGTGGCGATGGTGCCCACGCCCGGCTCAGACACCAGCTTCACGGAGATCATCGCCTTCGGGTTGACCTGTTTTAAGTCGAAAATCAGCTGCGCCAGATCTTCAATCGAGTAGATATCGTGGTGCGGCGGCGGGGAGATCAGCGTCACGCCCGGCACTGAATAACGCAGACGCGCGATGTACGGGGTGACTTTATCGCCAGGCAGCTGGCCGCCTTCACCCGGTTTCGCGCCCTGCGCCACTTTAATCTGAATCACATCGGCGTTGACCAGATACGCGGGCGTCACGCCGAAGCGGCCGGAGGCCACCTGCTTAATGCGCGAGACTTTATTGGTGCCGTAACGCGCCGGATCTTCGCCGCCTTCGCCGGAGTTCGAGAAACCGCCGAGGCTGTTCATCGCCTCCGCCAGCGACTCATGCGCTTCCGGGCTCAGCGCGCCGATAGACATCGCCGCGGTATCAAAACGTTTGAACAATTCGCTTGCCGGTTCGACATCTTCCACGCGCACCGCGTCCGCCTGCGGGTTCAGCGCCAGCAGATCGCGCAGCGTCGCCGCCGGACGTTCGTTAACCAGCTTCGCGTATTGCTGATAGTCGCTGTAGTCGCCGCTCTGTACCGCCTGCTGGAGGGTGCGCACCACATCCGGGTTGTAGGCGTGGTATTCGCCACCGTGAACATATTTCAGCAATCCGCCCTGCACGAGCGGTTTGCGCGCAAGCCAGGCGCGCTTCGACAGGTTCAGTAGATCCTGTTCGAAATCGGCGAAGCCCGCGCCGCCGATGCGGCTGACCACGCCCTGGAAGCAGAGCTCGGAGACGTCGCGGTGCAGGCCGACAGCTTCAAATAGTTTGGAGCAGCGGTAAGAGGCGATGGTCGAGATGCCCATTTTGGACATGATCTTGTAAAGCCCTTTGTTGATGCCGTTGCGGTAGTTCAGCATCACGCTGCGGTAATCTTTTTCGATAGCGCCGGTATCCACCAGTTTCGCCAGCGTTTCGTAGGCGAGATACGGATAGATAGCGGTGGCGCCGAAGCCCAGCAGCACGGCGAAGTGGTGCGGATCGCGGGCGCTGGCGGTTTCCACAATAATATTGGCGTCGCAGCGCAGGCTCTGTTCCACCAGCCGCGTCTGGATAGCGCCGACGGCCATCGGTGCCGGTACCGGCAGACGATCTTTGGCAATGTTGCGATCCGAGAGCACCAGCAGCACGGTGCCGTTGCGCACCATCTGTTCGGCTTTATCGCACAGCGCTTTAACGGTCTCTTCCAGCGTCGCCTGCGCAGGCGAGAAGGTGATGTCGAGCGTATCGGCGCGGTAGTGCTCTTCTTCAAGCGTGGTGAGCTGTTTAAAGTCGGAGTAGAGCAGAATCGGCGACTTAAAGCTCAGGCGGTGCGCCTGGCCTTCAGCTTCACAGAAGACGTTCATCTCGCGGCCGATGCTTGTCGCAAGCGACATCACGTGCGCTTCACGCAGCGGATCGATAGGCGGGTTAGTCACCTGGGCGAACTGCTGGCGGAAGTAGTCATAAATAATGCGCGGCTGGCTGGAGAGCACGGCGAATGGCGTATCGTCGCCCATCGAGCCTACCGCTTCCTGGCCGTTTTCACCCAGCACGCGGATAACGGAATCCTGCTCTTCATTGCTGTAGAAGAACTGCTTCTGGTAGCTTTCGAGCAGGGCGTCGTCCATTTCACGGGTACCGACCTGATCGTCAGGCAAATCTTCAAACGGCACCAGACGGCGAACGTTTTTCTCCATCCACTCTTTGTACGGATGGCGGCTCTTCAGATCGTTGTCGGTTTCCGCCGAGTGCAGAATGCGCCCGCCGCGGGTGTCGATAACCATCAGCTCGCCTGGCCCTACGCGGCCTTTTTCCACGACTTCATCCGGCTGGTAATCCCAGATACCCACTTCGGAGGCGCAGGTGATGAGCTTATCTTTCGTGATGACGTAGCGCGCCGGGCGCAGGCCGTTACGGTCAAGGTTACAGGCCGCGAAACGACCGTCTGACATCACGATGCCCGCCGGGCCGTCCCACGGCTCCATATGCATAGAGTTGAAGTCAAAGAATGCGCGCAACTCCGGGTCCATATCCGGGTTGTTCTGCCAGGCCGGCGGCACCAGCAGACGCATGGCGCGCACGATATCCATCCCGCCTGCCAGCAGCAGCTCAAGCATGTTATCCATGGAGCTGGAGTCAGAGCCTGTTTCGTTAACAAACGGCGCGGCGTCGTGCAGATCGGGGATCAGCGGCGTCTGGAATTTATAGGTACGCGCACGGGCCCACTGGCGGTTGCCGGTAATGGTGTTGATTTCACCGTTGTGCGCCAGATAGCGGAACGGCTGCGCCAGCGGCCAGCGCGGTACGGTGTTGGTGGAGAAACGCTGGTGGAACAGGCAGATGGCCGACTCCAGACGCAGATCCGCCAGGTCCAGGTAGAAGCGCGGCAGATCTGCCGGCATACACAGGCCTTTATAAATGTTCACCAGGTTTGAGAGGCTACAGACGTAGAACTCTTTATCGTCAACCAGACGTTTTTCAATACGGCGACGCGCGATAAACAGGCGGCGTTCCATATCACGCGGACGCCAGCCTGCCGGGGCGTTCACAAAAATCTGTTCGATGCGCGGCATCGAGGAGAGCGCGATTTCACCCAATACGCCTTCGTTGGTCGGCACCACGCGCCAGCCCACGATAGACAGGGTTTCCCGCTGCAGCTCTTCTTCAACGATGCGACGCGCGGCGCTGGCTTTTTCAGGATCCTGATTCAGGAACAGCATGCCAACGGCGTAATTTTTGGCTAAGCGCCAGCCATGCTCTTCGGCGACCATGCGGAAAAAGCGATCCGGCTTTTGCAGCAGCAGGCCGCAGCCGTCACCGGTTTTACCATCCGCGAGGATAGCGCCGCGGTGCTGCATACGGGCCAGCGCGTGGATCGCGGTACGCACAACCTTGTGGCTAGGTTCGCCTTCTATGTGGGCGATCAGGCCGAAACCACAGTTATCTCTCTCAAGAGATTTATCGTACAACATATCAGTGAACCTCCCCAGGCTCTGCGGGATTCCCTCCTGAACCGATGGCGCGCGGGCGCAAAAAGGGTGTGGCGACAGGGTATGGCGTTAAACGCACACCTTGCGTGTCGCCCTCCTGATATCCTTTTTCATCGGTACATCGTCGTTGAGGACTTACTTAAGAGGGAATCTCATTTACTGCATAAATATGATGGGCAGAACGCCCATCGAGAAAGCTTCCAGCGAATTTCCAACTTATCGGGAATCCGCACACAGGTCAAATGTCATTCTTATTTATTCAAAAGTGTGCTAAAGCGCAACCATTCCATTGATAAATAAGAACTTTTAACCTTTTTTACATTAGGTTTTCCGGGTAATAAGCCCCGGCGATGTGTGATCTGACTCACTATAAGAAAGCGGCTGGAAGTGGATACCGCACTGTTATTGGGTTTTAAAGCAGCATGATCTGTTGTGAAGCGCCTGCAAGCCGCATAAACGCTCTGTTTTTTGCGCTCCGTCATATTCCTTAAATAATCGGCACGATCATAAGGAAAAGTAATTAGTGTACTGGTGACTAAAACGCCGTTTATGGTGAATGATTATTCATCAGGTAAAGGCAGGGCGGGGCGCTTGATCCAGGTCATCGCCGTAAAGAAGTAAAAATGGCAGGCTGTCGCCCTTTCGCCGGGCGGCTTTTCAGATTATGCAGTTACAAAAATTAGTCAATATGTTTGGCGGCGACCTGACGCGTCGCTACGGTCAGAAAGTTCATAAGCTGTCATTGCATGGCGGCTTCAGTTGCCCGAACCGCGACGGCACGCTGGGGCGCGGCGGCTGCACTTTTTGTAATGTCGCGTCCTTCGCCGATGAAACCCAGCAGCATCTCTCCATTCAACAACAGCTGACGCAGCAGGCCGCCCGCGTCGACCGCGCCCGCCGTTATCTTGCCTATTTTCAGGCTTACACCAGCACTTTTGCGGAAGTGAACGTTTTACGCGCCATGTACCAGCAGGCGATAAGCCAGGCGGATATGGTCGGGCTGTGTGTGGGCACGCGCCCGGATTGCGTGCCGGAGAGCGTGCTGGATCTGCTCGCCGGCTACCATGAGCAAGGCTATGAAGTCTGGCTGGAGCTGGGGCTGCAAAGCGCGAAGGATAAAACTCTGCACCGGATTAACCGCGGGCACGATTTCGCCTGTTACCAGGAGACGACGCGTCGGGCGCGGGCGCGCGGGCTTCGGGTGTGCACACATCTTATTGTCGGGCTGCCGGGTGAAACCCGTAGCGACGCGCTGCTCTCGCTTGAGCGCGTGGTGGAAATCGGTGTGGATGGCATTAAGCTGCATCCGCTGCATATCGTCGAGGGCAGCATTATGGCGAAAGCCTGGCGAGCCGGGCGGCTTAGCGGCATTGCGCTGGATGAGTATACCGTCACGGCGGGTGAGATGATCCGCCATACGCCGCCGGATATCATCTACCATCGCATTTCCGCCAGCGCCCGCCGTCCGACCTTACTTGCGCCGCTGTGGTGCGAGAACCGCTGGACCGGCATGGTCGAGATTGACCGCTATCTCAACCAGCACGGCGCGCAGGGCTCGGCGCTCGGTCGCCCCTGGCGCGGCGCGCCTGACCCCCTCTAAACGCTGTTTTTTCCGTCACTCGCCTGCTCACCCCGCACTTTTTTGCCTGAGTTTCCGCCAGAGGGGCGGATTTAGGTATTATTGAACGGAATATCAGTACAGGAATCCTTTATGAAACAGATCCGCATGCTGGCGCAGTACTACGTCGATTTACTGGTAAAGCTTGGCCTGGTGCGTTTTTCGCTGCTGCTGGCCCTTGCGCTGGTCGTGCTGGCGATGGCGGTGCAAATGGCCGTGACAATGGTGCTGCACGGTCAGGTCGAAAGCATTGACGTCATCCGCTCGATTTTCTTTGGTCTGTTGATCACGCCCTGGGCGGTCTACTTTCTGTCGGTGGTGGTCGAGCAGCTTGAGGAGTCGCGCCAGCGGCTTTCAAAGCTGGTGGATAAGCTCGAAGAGATGCGCGAGCGCGATCTCAAGCTCAACGTGAAGCTTAAAGACAACATCGCCCAGCTTAATCAGGAAATCGCCGACCGTGAAAAAGCGGAAGCCGAGCGCCAGAATATGCTGGAGCAGCTAAAAGTGGAGATGAAAGAGCGTGAGGTCACGCAAATTCAGCTGGAGCAGCAATCCTCTTTTCTGCGCTCGTTCCTCGACGCCTCGCCGGATCTGGTGTTCTACCGTAATGAAGATAAAGAATTTTCGGGCTGCAACCGGGCAATGGAATTGCTTACCGGTAAAAGCGAAAAACAGCTGATTGGTCTGAAACCCCACGAGGTGTATGCGCCGGAAGCGGCGGAAAAAGTGCTGGAGACCGATGAAAAAGTCTTCCGCCATAATGTGTCGCTGACTTACGAGCAGTGGCTCGACTACCCGGATGGCCGCAAAGCGTGTTTTGAGATCCGCAAAGTGCCGTATTACGACCGCGTGGGTAAACGCCACGGGCTGATGGGTTTCGGGCGCGATATTACCGAGCGTAAGCGCTATCAGGACGCGCTGGAGCGCGCCAGCCGCGATAAGACGACCTTTATCTCTACCATCAGCCATGAGCTGCGCACGCCGCTGAACGGCATTGTGGGCTTGAGCCGCATTCTGCTGGATACCGAACTCAGCGCAGAGCAGGAAAAATACCTCAAGACCATTCACGTTTCCGCCGTGACGCTTGGCAATATCTTCAACGATATTATCGACATGGATAAAATTGAGCGCCGTAAAGTGCAGCTTGATAACCAGCCCGTCGATTTCACCAGCTTCCTGGCAGACCTGGAAAACCTCTCCGGCCTGCAGGCGCAGCAGAAAGGGCTGCGCTTCGTGATGGAGCCGGTGCGTCCGGTGCCGCATAAAGTGCTGACCGACGGCACGCGCCTGCGGCAGATCCTCTGGAACCTTATCAGCAACGCGGTGAAATTTACCCAACAGGGCCAGGTGACGGTGCGCGTCAGCTATAACGAAAACGAGCAGCTACGCTTTGAAGTGGAAGATTCCGGCATCGGTATTCCGCAGGAGGAGCAGGACAAGATTTTCGCCATGTATTACCAGGTGAAAGACAGCCAGGGCGGCAAACCGGCGACGGGCACAGGGATTGGGCTTGCGGTGTCGCGCCGTCTCGCGAAAAGCATGGGCGGCGATATTACGGTATCCAGCAAACCGGGGCAGGGCTCGACGTTCGTTCTGACGGTGCAGGCACCGCGCGTGGCGGAAGAAGTGGAAGATACGCTCAACGACGACGAGATGCCGCTGCCAGCGCTGCATGTGTTGCTGGTGGAAGATATTGAGCTCAACGTTATCGTGGCAACGTCGGTGCTGGAAAAACTCGGTTGCAGCGTCGAGGTGGCCATGACCGGCAAAGCGGCGCTGGAGATGTTCAGCCCCGGCGAGTTTGATCTGGTGCTGCTGGATATCCAGTTGCCGGACATGACCGGGCTTGATATCTCTCGCGAACTGAACCGCCGTTATACCCGCGACGCGCTGCCGCCGCTGGTGGCGCTGACCGCCAACGTACTCAAAGATAAAAAAGAGTATCTGGAAGCGGGGATGGACGACGTGCTGAGCAAACCGCTGGCGGTGCCGGCGCTGACCGCGACCATCAAAAAATTCTGGGATACGCAAGCTGACGATGAGGAGCAAGACGTGACGACACGCGATGACGGCAAGCAGCAGGCGCTGCTCGATCTCCCGATGCTGGAACAGTATCTGGAGCTGGTTGGCCCTAAACTCATCACCGACGGTCTGGCAATGTTTGAAAAAATGATGCCGGGCTACCTGAGCGTGCTGGAATCTAACCTCACCGCGCGCGATCAAAAAGGCATTGTCGAAGAGGGCCATAAAATCAAAGGCGCTGCCGGTGCGGTCGGGCTGCGTCATTTGCAGCAGCTGGCGCAAAAAATCCAGTCGCCCGATCTGCCAGCGTGGTGGGATAACGTTGGGGAATGGATTGAAGAGCTGAAGCAGGAGTGGCAACACGACGTCGGTGCGCTGAAAGCGTGGGTTGCCGGCGCCGGAAAAAAATGACCCCGGCTAAACCGGGGTGCGCGAATACTGCGCCAACACCAGGGAAATCGTGGCCTCGCCATTGATTAATGATGTTGATCTTTTTAACTACGTGGCGCGGCCTGAGTGATCAAGGCGCTCGTACATAAGATAGCAAATCTTAAATGATTTGTTATGTGAATCAGTAAAATGTGTGAAGCATAACGTTTAAATAACATTTTACTCCAGGTTTCAACGGCTTAACGTAAGGATAAATCATGAAAAAAATCGGAGTGGTTTTAAGCGGTTGTGGCGTTTATGACGGTTCAGAAATTCATGAGGCGGTGATAACCCTGCTGGCGCTGGCCCGTAATGGCGTGCAGGCTGTCTGCTTTGCGCCTGATAAACCACAAGCGGACGTGATTAATCACGTCACGGGCGAACCGACCGGCGAGACGCGTAATGTGCTCGTTGAGGCGGCCCGTATCGCCCGCGGCAAGATAACGCCGCTGGAACAGGCACGCGCGGAAGAACTCGATGCGCTGGTGGTGCCAGGTGGCTTCGGTGCCGCCAAAAACCTGTGCGATTTCGCCACGCGTGGCAGCGAATGTTCGGTTGATCCGGCGCTTCTGGCGCTGGCACGTGCGATGCACGAAGCCGGTAAACCGCTCGGGTTTATCTGTATCGCGCCCGCGATGCTGCCGAAAATTATCGCCGCGCCTTTGCGACTGACCATCGGCACCGATATCGATACTGCCGAACTGGTGGAAGAGATGGGTGGCGAACATGTGCCGTGCCCGGTGGACGATATTGTGGTCGACGAAGATAACAAAGTGCTGACCACGCCCGCTTATATGCTGGCGGAAAGCATCGACGAAGCGGCGGCAGGCATTGAGAAGCTGGTGGCGCGCCTGGTGGCGATGTGCGAATGAGTAAAGCGCGCGGCTCGCTGTTTGTGCGTCTGCGTCGGCTGGCGCTGCGCGCCATTCTGGCGGTGCTCGGCGTCTGGATTGCGGGCATTCTGCTGTTCAGCGTGATGCCGGTGCCGTTTTCAGCGGTTATGGTCGAGCGGCAGTTCTCCGCGTGGTTGAGCGGCGATTTTGGCTACGTGGCGCACTCCGACTGGGTGAGCATGGATGAGATTTCGCCCTGGATGGGGCTTGCGGTGATCGCGGCGGAAGATCAGACCTTCCCGGAGCACTGGGGCTTTGACGTGGCGGCGATTCAGAAAGCCGTCGCGCATAATGAAAACAGCCGCCGCATCCGCGGGGCGTCCACGCTGTCGCAGCAAACGGCTAAAAACCTGTTTTTATGGGACGGACGCAGCTGGGTGCGAAAAGGGCTGGAGGCGGGCTTAACGCTCGGCATTGAAACCGTCTGGAGTAAACGCCGCATTCTGACGGTCTATCTGAATATCGCGGAGTTCGGCGACGGCGTGTTTGGCGTGGAAGAGGCGTCACAGCGCTATTTCAATAAGCCCGCCAGCCGCCTGTCGGCATCCGAAGCGGCGCTGCTGGCGGCGGTGCTGCCTAACCCGCTGCGCTATAAGGCGAGTGCGCCGTCAGGCTACGTGCGTGCGCGCCAGCAGTGGATTTTGCGCCAGATGCGCCAGCTCGGTGGTGAAGGGTTTATGGCGCAGCATAAGCTGCGCTGAGGGCAGGGCAGTCAGTCTTCGTCAAAGCCTGCGTTAAACAGCGCGATGACGGCCGCCAGCGCTTCTTTTTCCTGCGGGCCGGTGGCTTCAATTTCAATATGCCCGCCCTGGGCGGAATCCAGCATCAGTAGCGCGATAACGCTGCTGGCTTCCGCTTCCGTGCCCGCTTCATTACGCAATAACACTTCCGCGTCAAAGCTCTGCACCAGTTCAAACAACTTCATGGCCGGGCGGGCGTGCATCCCGAGCCTGTTGGTGATTTCAACGGTCTGTTTTACGGTCATGATTTGCGTTTTTCCAGCGTGCGATGGCGGGACTGAACGTTCTTGCCGCGCGAGCGGAAGTAATCCGCCAGCTGTTCGGCGATATAAACAGAGCGGTGTTTACCGCCGGTGCAGCCAATCGCGACGGTGAGATAGCTGCGGTTGTTGGTTTCCAGCATCGGCAGCCAGAGTTCCAGGTAGCTGCGGGTCTGGTAGATGAAATTATGCACTTCGGTATGGCGGTCGAGAAACGCCGCGACGGGCTTATCGAGGCCGGTCATTGGACGCAGTTTCGGGTCCCAGTGCGGGTTCGGCAGGAAACGGACGTCGAAAACGTAATCGGCGTCGATAGGAATGCCGTGTTTAAAGCCGAACGATTCAAACACCATCGTGAGTTCGCGCTCGCGCTTGCCAAGAAGGCGCGTACGCAACATCTCCGCCAGCTCATGCACCGACATTTCCGAGGTATCGACGATCAGATCCGCACGCGAGCGCAGCGGCTCCAGCAGATCGTTCTCTTCATCGATGGCGCTTTCCAGCGAGAGATTTTTGCTGGAGAGCGGATGCAAACGACGCGTATCGCTGTAGCGGCGGATAAGCGTGTTGCGATCGGCGTCGAGGAACAGCAGTTGCGGAGAGAACGCGTCCGGCAGGTTGTTCATCGCCTGCTCAAACACCTCCGGGGATTCCGGCATATTGCGAACATCAATGCTCACCGCGGCGGATATCTGCCTTTCCGAAAGCGTGCGCGCCAGTTCAGGCAGCAGCACGACAGGCAGGTTATCGACGCAGTAGAACCCCATATCTTCCAGTGCACGCAGGGCGACCGATTTCCCTGACCCTGAACGTCCACTGACGATCATCAGAACCATCTGCTGTTTCTCCACACTTCAGACCGGGTAACCGGCGCCTCCTGGATTGTGCCTGTCGGCACGGTCATTCATTCTCTTCACTGGTTTCAGTGATTATCTGGTAGAGCTCTTCATCGCTTTGCGCGGCGCGCAGACGGCGACAAATCGTTTTGTCCGCCAGCCGCTTCGCCACCAGAGAGAGCGTATGCAGATGCGTTTTGGTTTGATCCGCCGGCACCAGCAGCGCAAAAAGTAAATCGACGGGCTGGTTATCAATGGCGTCGAAAGGGATAGGCGTTTCGAGCTGGACGAAAACGCCAACGGCACGCAGCGTATCTTCTTCGAGCTTGCCGTGCGGGATGGCGATGCCATTGCCGATGCCGGTACTGCCCATCCGCTCACGCGTGAGGATCGCTTCAAAAACGACCTGCGGCGGCAGGCTGAGCTGCTTTGCCGCCAGCTCGCTGATAATTTCCAGGGCGCGCTTTTTGCTCTGGCAGTGTACGCCGCTGCGAGTGCATTCCTGGTTTAATACATTGCTCAATGGCAGAGCCGAATCATTATTCATCATAATTTCACCTAAGCGTTTTCTGGTGCGACGGCTCGCCGCACGGGCCACGAGCCGCCGATGTCCCAGCGAAACGCCCGGACAATTAATGTTGTTTCAGTTTATCTTTGTGTTTAGTGAGCTGCCGCGCCAGTTTATCAATCAAACCGTCAATGGCGGCGTACATATCCTGCCCTTCCGAACTGGCATGCAGCTCCCCGCCGTTCACATGCAGGGTGGCGTCGGCGACCTGCGTCACCTTTTCCACCTTCAGCACAATATAGACCTGATTAATCCTTTCGAAATACTGCTCCAGCTTGGCGAACTTGGTGTTAACGAATTCGCGCAACGCTTCAGTGATTTCGACGTTTTGTCCTGTGATGTTGAGCTGCATAGTGTCTTCCTTATCGGTTGGGTCAGACCAGCTGTTTGCGCTGGTTTGACGGCGGTATGGATAAAGATTCTCGATACTTCGCAACGGTACGGCGGGCCACCATGATCCCCTGTTCTGACAGCATAGACGTTAACTTGCTGTCGCTTAAGGGTTTCGCGGGGTTCTCCGCTGCAATCAACTTTTTCACCAGCGCGCGGATAGCCGTGGAAGAGGCTTCGCCGCCGCCCTCGGTGTTCACGTGGCTTGAGAAAAAATACTTTAATTCAAAGATGCCGCGCGGGCTGTGCAGATATTTTTGCGTGGTGACGCGGGAGATGGTCGATTCATGCATCTCGACCGCCTGCGCGATATCCGCCAGCACCATCGGCTTCATATACTCTTCGCCCTGCTCAAAGAACGCCTGTTGCTGTTCGACGATACAGCGGCTGACGCGCAACAGCGTGTCGTTACGACTCTCCAGGCTTTTGATAAGCCATTTGGCTTCCTGGAGGTTGCTGCGGATGAACTGGCTGTCGGATTCATTGCGCGCGCTGCCGGACATGGCGGCGTACTGCTGATTGATTTTAAGCCGGGGAATGCTGTCGGCGTTAAGCTCGACCGTCCAGCGGCCGTTATGCTTGCGCACCAGCACATCGGGAATAACATATTCCGGCTCGCCGGTCTGGATCGACTGACCGGGGCGCGGATCGAGCGACTGGATAAGATTAACGGCTTCTTTGAGCACATCTTCTTTAAGGCGCGTAACGCGCATCAGGCTGCGGAAATCATGGTTGGCCAGCAGGTCGAGGTGATCGCTGACTATCTGGCGCGCCTGGGCAAGAAAAGGCGTTTCGGCGCTGAACTGCGAGAGCTGGATCAACAGGCAGTCGCGCAGATCCCGGGCGGCGACGCCGACCGGATCGAAACGCTGAACGCGCTTAAGCACGGCTTCGATTTCTTCAAGGCCGATATCGCCATCGCTGTCGCCCATGCCGTCGAGAATATCCTGCACCGTCACGGTGAGATAGCCGGTGTCATCCACCGCGTCGACGATCGCCGTGGCGATGGCGCGATCGGTATCGGAAAACGGCGTCAGCTCCACCTGCCACATCAGGTAATCCTGCAGGCTTTGGGTGGTTTCGCCCTGATAAACGGGCAGTTCGTCGTCGATATAGTCGGTGCCGGTGCCTGAAGGCGTACCCGCGGTGTAGATTTCGTCCCAGCTGGCGTCAAGCGGCAGCTCGTCTGGCATCTCTTTTTGCTCCAGCGCTTCGGCGGTGTCCAGCCCTTCGCTGTCCTGCGTTTCCTGAGTGGCAATTTCGTCGTGAATGTCGGTTTGTTCAAGCAGGGGGTTACTCTCCAGCGCCTGTTGCAGCTCCTGCTGAAGCTCCAGCGTGGACAATTGCAACAAGCGGATGGCCTGCTGCAACTGCGGCGTCATGGCGAGCTGTTGGCTAAGCCTTAGTTGCAAACCTTGCTTCATATTCAGAGCAAAAATCCTCAGGTGTAAACGTCAAAAAGACCTGTGCAGCAGGGCGCACCGGGTCGCGCGCCGTTTCTGCCTGTTGCCCTACCCTATCAGAGTCTGAACTCTTCCCCAAGGTATACGCGTTTAACCTGTTCGTCCTGCAGGATTTCATCAGGCGTGCCGTGGGCGATAAGGTGGCCCTGGCTGACGATGTAGGCGCGTTCGCAGACGGCCAGCGTTTCACGCACGTTGTGGTCGGTAATCAGCACGCCGAGGCCGCTGTCGCGCAGATGCTCAATAATGCGTTTGATGTCGATAACCGAAATCGGGTCGACACCGGCGAACGGCTCATCCAGCAGGATAAACTTCGGGTTCGCCGCGAGCGCGCGGGCGATCTCCACACGGCGACGTTCACCGCCGGAGAGCGACTGGCCGAGGCTATCGCGCAGATGGTCGATGTGAAACTCTTCCATCAGCTCTTTGGCGCGATCTTCACGCTGCTCGGTGCTGAGATCGTCGCGAATCTGCAGGACCGCCATCAGGTTGTCATAGACGCTCAGGCGGCGGAATATTGACGCCTCCTGCGGCAGATAGCCGATACCGCGACGCGCGCGGGCGTGCAGCGGCAAGAGACTGATATTTTCATCATCAATGATGATGTCGCCCGCGTCGCGCGGCACGATGCCCACCACCATATAGAATGTCGTGGTTTTACCCGCGCCGTTCGGGCCAAGCAGGCCGACAATCTCGCCTGAATTCACCGTCAGGCTGACATCTTCCACTACGCGGCGGCCTTTGTAGGCTTTCGCCAGGTGTTTCGCAATGAGTGTTGCCATAAGGGTTTAGTTACTCTTGTTCTGGGCGGGCGCCTGAGAGGTGCCGTCTTTATTTTGCAGCTGCGACGGCACCAGTACGGTGGTCACGCGTTTGCCTTTCTCGCTGAACGCCTGCATTTTCTGCTCTTTCACGAGATAAGTGATTTTGTCGCCTTTGATATTGCTGTCGAGCTGCTCAAGATAGGCGTTGCCGGTCAGCACCACAAAGTCGTTTTGCAGCTCATAGTGCATTTTGGCGGCGTGGCCTTTCACCGGCTTGCCGTTGTCCTGCATCTGATAGAACGTGGCCGGATTGCCATAGCCGTCAATCACTTCTTTACCTTTCTCGCCGCCAGGACGCGTCACGACAACTTTATCGGCGTTGATTTTGATCGAACCCTGCGTCACCACGACGTTGCCGGTAAACGTGACCACGTTACCCTGCATGTCCAGCGACTGCTGGTCAGATTCAATGTGAATAGGCTGTTCGGTATCGCCTGTCAGCGCGAACGCCGGAAAGCCTGCCGCCAGCAGCGTACTGGTCAGTACGAGATTAAGGCTGAGTTTGTTTATTCTGGATTTCATAGGAGGTTCTAACCTTTTCAATCAGCTCGGCATTTTTGCTGCGAAGGTTCCCGCGCATTTTCAGGCCGCTGGAATTAAAGCTGGTGCCGTAAAGAGTAACAAGCGTATCAGAGGTAACGTCCTGGGTGACCAGGTTGATCTCCGCCTTGTCGGTCGTAATTTTGCGTAACTGTGAATCGGGCGTCAGCGCGTTCACTTCCACATGACCGGTCAGATAGAGCATCCTGTCATTGGTCAGTTTGGCACGATCCGCCTTGACCGACCAGGTCGGCACTTTATTGGTATCGAAGGTCGTCATCACCGGCTGCGTAAACCAGGAGACGCCGTCGTCAGAAAAATATTCGACATGCTGTGCGACCAGGCGGTAGTTGAGCGCGCCTTCCGGGCTATAGACCAGCGTATTCGACTGTTCGCTCTGGTATGTTGGTTCGTTGCTGTTTACCGTCGTCGGGCCGCTTTCATCCTGATCGGCCAGATTAATGCCAATCAGCACCAGCGCGGCCAGCGCCAGCAGGATAATGACCCAGCGTCTGGTCTTACTCATATGGATTGCCCTATGGCCTCATCTAGTTTGCCCTGCGCCAGCAGCAGAAGATCACACACTTCGCGCACCGCGCCGCGCCCGCCAGCAATACGCGTGACGTAATCGGCTTTCGGCGTGAGCAGCGGATGCGCATCCGCTACCGCGACGCTCAGCCCGACCTGTGCCATGACGGGCCAGTCAATTAAATCATCGCCCACATAGGCGACATTTTCTGGAGAAAGCGCCAGTTTTTCGAGCAGTTGACGGTAAGCGATGAGCTTATCGGACTGCCCCTGGTAAAGATGCGTAATGCCGAGCGTCTCGCAGCGGTCTTCCAGCAGCTTCGCTTTACGACCGGTGATAATCGCGACCTCAATGCCGGACGTCAGCGCGCAGCGAATGCCGTAGCCGTCGCGCACGTTGAAGGCTTTCAGCTCTTCGCCGCTGTTGCCCATGTAAATCAGGCCGTCAGACATTACGCCGTCGACATCCAGAATCAGCAGGCGGATTTGCGCCGCCCGCTCAATGACCTGCGCGCTCACCGGCCCGTAGCAGGTAGAGAGGGCGCCATCAGGGTTACTCATTAAACCTTTCCTTTGTTACACCACGCCTGCGCGCAGCAAATCATGCATATGTATCACACCGCGCAACTGGTCGCCATCAGCCACCATGACGGAAGTAATATGACGCGACTGCATCAGGTTAAGCGCATCGACCGCGAGCGTGCCCGGACGCACCCGAATGCCGCCTGGCGTCATCACGTCGACAATCTTCATCTGATGCAGATCGCCGCCCATATCAAAGACGCGGCGTAAGTCGCCATCGGTAAAGACGCCTTCGATTTTCATCAGGTCATCACAAATGACCGTCATGCCAAGGTTTTTGCGGGTGATTTCCAGAAGCGCGTCGCGCAGAGAGGCCTCTTTGCTGACGTGCGGAATTTCATCGCCCGTGTGCATGATATCGTTAACGCGCAGCAGCAGCTTGCGCCCGAGCGCGCCGCCTGGGTGCGAGAGCGCGAAATCTTCAGCGGTAAAGCCGCGCGCTTTCAGCAGCGCGACGGCGAGCGCGTCGCCCATTACCAGCGTTGCGGTCGTGCTGGACGTCGGCGCAAGACCGAGCGGGCAGGCTTCGTGCGGGACTTTCACGCACAGGTGGATGTCCGCGGCTTTCGCCATGGCGCTCTCCGGACGGCCTGTCATACAGATAAGCTGTACCTGCAGACGTTTGAGCACCGGGATCAGCGCCAGAATTTCGTTGGACTCACCGGAATTGGAAATCGCTATCACGATATCCTGCGCGCTCACCATGCCTAAATCACCGTGGCTCGCCTCGGCCGGATGCACAAAGAATGACGGTGTGCCGGTGCTGGCGAGCGTGGCCGCCATTTTTTTACCGATGTGTCCTGACTTGCCCATGCCCATCACGACCACTTTGCCGCGGCAGTAGAACATGCTTTCGCAGGCGCGGGCAAAGTCGGCGTTAATGTATTGATCCAGCTGTTCCAGGCCTGCGCGCTCAATAGTCAGGACCTCTTTCCCGGCCTGTTCAAAGTCAAACCCTGGCGGTAAATCTAGTTGCGACATAATGCGATTCCGATTCATCCAACGAGACGCGGCGACGCCCAGAACAGCATCACCATCCAAACGATAAACCCACATAATAATCCGGCGCCGGTTTTTTTACCGAGATACCGCTCAGGACGCCAGCACAGCATCACGAAAATCACGCTGACTAGCAGCATGACGCCGTAATCGCGCGTAAACGCCAGCGGATCGAAATGACCGGGCGCGAGCAGCGCGGGCAGGCCAGGGACGATAGCCAGATTGTAAACATTCGATCCGATAATATTGCCGATGGCGATATCGTCTTCGCCTTTACGCGCGCCCGCGATGGCGGTCGCCAGTTCCGGCAGGCTGGTGCCGATAGCGATGGCGGTCAGGCCGACGGTCAGCTCGCTGATGGCGAAACCCTGAGCCAGTACGGTCGCGTTATCCACCACCATGCGCGTGGCCATCGGCATAATGATAAGCGCCACGGCAAGCCAGAGAAACGCGACCGAGCGTCCACCTTCGCGCGGCAATTCGGCAAGCTGCTCGCGCGTCAGGCTGTCGTTACCCTGACGCTCAGCACGGCGAGCCAGGCGGATGATAAACCATAAATAGGCGGCGGCGATAAGTAACAGCCAGATACCTTCAGCACGGGTGAGCATGCCATCCCACAGCACCAGACCCGCCAGGGCGCTCACCAGCAACATGGCGGAGAGCTCACGACGCAGCATGGAAGAGTGCACCGCCAGCGGACGCAGCAGCGCCGTTAAACCGGCTATCAGCAGAATATTGGTGATATTCGACCCTATCGCCGTACCGACGGCGAGGCTGGTTTCGCCATGCAGCGCGGCGGCGACAGAAACCATGATTTCAGGCAGAGAGGTACCGATACCGACGACGGTAATGCCAATCAGGAGCGGCGGCACGCCCAGACTGCGGCAGAGTAGCGAGGCGGCGAAAACCAGACGATCGGCGCTATAGACCACCAATAGCAAACCAATAATCAACAGCGCCGTAGCTAAAAGCATGCAAAGTCCTTTCTTCAGGTATAATCGCCGGTCCACTGTGCCTGAGTTGCTGGCCGCGCATACAGATCGTTTATGAACGAAGTAAATTCTTAATTTTGACCAGATGCGGGCCAAAAGTAAAACAAATGCCAGCTTTCGCTAACCTCATATGGGGATATTCTGTAAAAATAGCCCTTTTGCGGTGTCGGCTGGCGCCATTATGAACAACTCTGCGAACCATAAAGGATGCGTTGATGAGCCAGATCGGTGAGACATTGATTGACGTGCGTGGCGTGAGCTTTACGCGCGGCAACCGATCTATTTTTGACAATATCTCGCTTACCGTTCCGCGCGGTAAGGTAACGGCCATTATGGGGCCGTCAGGGATCGGTAAAACCACGCTGCTGCGCCTGATTGGCGGGCAGATTGCGCCTGATCGCGGGGAAATTCTGTTCGACGGCGAAAATATTCCCGCCATGTCCCGCTCGCGGCTTTATGAAGTGCGCAAGCGCATGAGCATGCTGTTTCAGTCCGGTGCGCTGTTTACCGATCTGAATGTGTTTGAAAACGTCGCCTATCCGCTGCGCGAACATACCCGTCTGCCGGAACCGCTGTTGCGCAGCACCGTCATGATGAAGCTTGAAGCCGTGGGGTTAAGAGGGGCCGCGAAACTGATGCCTTCCGAACTCTCTGGCGGTATGGCACGCCGGGCGGCGCTGGCGCGCGCGATTGCGCTGGAGCCGGATCTTATTATGTTCGACGAGCCGTTCGTCGGGCAGGATCCTATCACCATGGGCGTGCTGGTAAAGCTGATTTCCGAGCTGAACAGTGCGCTCGGCGTCACCTGTGTGGTGGTGTCGCATGATGTGCCGGAAGTATTAAGCATCGCGGATTACGCGTATATCGTCGCTGACAAACGGATTGTCGCGCAGGGCAGCGCCCAGGCGCTGCAAGAGAATACCGATCCGCGCGTGCGCCAGTTCCTTGACGGCATCGCCGACGGGCCGGTGCCTTTCCGCTATCCCGCCGGGGATTATCACCACGATCTGATTTCGCCAACAGGGAGTTAGTCTGCTCATGCTGTTAAATTTACTGGCGTCGATGGGGCAACGCGGGCTTAAATTCAGCGCCTCCTTCGGCCGCGCCGGGCTGATGCTATTCAACGCCATCATCGGCAAGCCGGAGTTTCGCAAACACGGCCCGCTGCTGGTGCGCCAGCTCTATAACGTGGGCGTCCTGTCGATGATTATCATCATCGTCTCGGGGCTGTTTATCGGTATGGTGCTGGGCCTGCAGGGGTATCTGGTGCTGACCACCTACAGCGCGGAAACGAGTCTCGGCATGCTGGTGGCGCTGTCGCTGCTGCGCGAGCTGGGACCGGTTGTCGCCGCGCTACTGTTCGCAGGCCGCGCCGGTTCGGCGTTGACCGCGGAAATTGGGCTGATGAAAGCGACCGAGCAGCTTTCCAGCATGGAGATGATGGCGGTCGACCCGCTGCGCCGCGTGATTTCGCCGCGCTTCTGGGCGGGCGTTATCTCGCTGCCGCTGCTGACGGTAATTTTCGTGGCGGTGGGCGTCTGGGGCGGTTCTCTCGTCGGCGTAAACTGGAAAGGCATTGATGCCGGGTTTTTCTGGTCCGCCATGCAGGACGCCGTCGACTGGCGTATGGATCTGATTAACTGTTTGATTAAAAGCGTGGTGTTTGCCATCACGGTGACCTGGATTGCGCTCTTTAACGGTTACGACGCGATCCCGACGTCGGCCGGGATCAGCCGGGCAACTACACGTACCGTTGTGCACGCTTCACTGGCCGTGCTTGGCCTTGATTTTGTGCTTACCGCATTGATGTTTGGGAACTAACGCATGCAAACGAAGAAATTTGAGATTTGGGTTGGCGCTTTCATGCTGGTGGCGCTGCTGGCCGCGCTGTTCATTTGTCTGAAAGTGGCGGATGTCACTTCGCTGCGGGCTGAACCGACATACCGGCTTTACGCCACCTTTGATAATATCGGCGGCCTGAAACCGCACTCGCCGGTGCGCATTGGCGGCGTGGTGATTGGCCGCGTTTCTGACATTACGCTGGATCCGAAAACCTACCTGCCGCGCGTCGCGATGGATATCGAACAGCGCTACGATCATATTCCGGATACCAGCTCGCTGGCGATTCGGACTTCCGGCCTGCTGGGGGAGCAATATCTGGCGCTGAGCGTTGGTTTTGAAGATCCTGAGCTGGGAACCACTATCCTTAAAGATGGCGGCACCATTCAGGACACGAAATCTGCCATGGTGCTTGAAGATCTGATTGGCCAGTTCCTCTATAAGAGCAACAGCGGCGACAACCAGAAAGAGGGCGGCGAGCAGGGCTCTGCTGCCCAACCGGATAACGTGACGCCGCCTGCCGGCGCGACGAACTAATCAGGAGAAACGGATATGTTTAAACGTCTTTTAATGGTCGCCATGCTGGTGATTGCGCCGCTTGCTACGGCTACCGCGGCGGATCAATCCAACCCGTATAAGCTGATGAACGAGGCGGCAAAGAAAACGTTTGATCGCCTGAAAAACGAACAGCCGCAAATCCGTCAGAACCCGAACCACCTGCGCGATATCGTCGATCAGGAACTGCTGCCGTATGTTCAGGTGAAATACGCGGGCGCGCTGGTGCTGGGCCGCTATTACAAAGAAGCGACGCCTGCGCAGCGTGAAGCCTATTTCGCCGCGTTTCGCGAATACCTGAAACAGGCATACGGTCAGGCGCTGGCGATGTATCACGGCCAGACTTATCAGATTGCGCCGGAGCAGCCGCTGGGCGACGCCAATATCATTCCGATTCGCGTTACCATCGTCGACCCGAACGGCCGTCCGCCGGTACGTCTGGATTTCCAGTGGCGTAAAAACAGCCAGACCGGTAACTGGCAGGCGTATGACATGATCGCGGAAGGCGTGAGCATGATTACGACCAAGCAGAACGAGTGGAGCGACCTGCTGCGCCAGAAAGGCATCGACGGCCTGACCGAACAGCTGAAATCTATCGCTCGTCAGCCGATTACGCTGGATCAGAAACAGTAATGTCCGCGGAACTGCACTGGGAGCGCCAGGAAGCGCAGTTGCGCTTAAACGGCACGCTGGATCGCGAAACGCTGACGCCGCTGTGGGAACAACGGCAGTCCATCACGGACGGATTGCAGCGAATCGATCTCAGCGGTCTTGAGCGTGTCGACACCGCCGGG
Organism: Cronobacter sp. 153480017-3; assembly: GCF_053627815.1. Taxonomy (NCBI): domain Bacteria; kingdom Pseudomonadati; phylum Pseudomonadota; class Gammaproteobacteria; order Enterobacterales; family Enterobacteriaceae; genus Cronobacter; species Cronobacter sp. 153480017-3. The sequence goes on from NZ_JBSEYN010000009.1 coordinate 82,659, forward strand.
CTGGCGCTGCTGGTGCATCTGGTCGCGCTGACGCAGGCGGGTGGACGCGGCGTGACGCTTGAAGGAATGAGCGAGAATCTGACCACGCTTGCAAAACTTTATAACCTGCCTGAAAACCTTCTGCCGATCACGACAGACTAATATTTTCAGCACGTTACTGATGAAGCCCCGTCCATGTCTCTGACGGGGCTTTTTTGCTTGTTTAAGACAGCGCCACTTTGCTCTAAGATGTTGGGCTGTTTTCACTGAATAATGAATAAAGCCCATGGAAAATCATGAAATTCAGACGGTGCTGATGAACGCACTGCCTCTCCAGGAAGTCCACGTCTCCTCCGGCGATGGCAGCCACTTTCAGGTCATTGCTGTGGGTGAGCTGTTTGGCGAGATGAGCCGCGTGAAGAAACAGCAGGCGGTCTATGGCCCGCTGATGGAGTTCATCGCCGATAACCGCATTCATGCGGTCTCCATCAAGACGTTTACGCCCCAGGAATGGGAGCGCGAGCGCAAACTCAACGGTTTTTGAGCTGTGGGCGTCGCGCCGACAGCAATTGATTGAATAACAGAGAACAGTTCTGATGGATAAATTCCGTGTGCAGGGGCCAGGCCGCCTTTCTGGCGAAGTGACGATCTCGGGCGCGAAAAACGCGGCCCTGCCGATCCTTTTCGCCGCCCTGCTGGCTGAAGAGCCTGTAGAAATTCAAAACGTACCGAAGCTTAAAGATATTGACACCACCATGAAGCTGCTGAGCCAGCTCGGGACCAAAGTGGAGCGTAACGGCTCCGTCTGGATCGATGCAAGCCAGGTCAATATCTTCTGCGCGCCGTATGAACTGGTGAAAACCATGCGCGCCTCCATCTGGGCGCTGGGCCCGCTGGTGGCGCGTTTCGGTCAGGGCCAGGTGTCGCTGCCGGGTGGCTGCGCTATCGGCGCGCGTCCGGTCGATTTACACATTACCGGTCTCGAGCAACTGGGTGCCGAAATTAAACTGGAAGAGGGCTACGTTAAAGCCTCTGTGCAGGGCCGCCTGAAAGGCGCGCATATCGTGATGGATAAAGTGAGCGTTGGTGCGACCGTGACTATCATGTCTGCCGCGACGCTTGCTGAAGGCACCACGGTTATTGAGAACGCCGCGCGCGAGCCGGAAATTGTCGATACCGCGAATTTCCTCAACACCCTCGGTGCGAAAATCACCGGTCAGGGCACCGATAAAATCACCATTGAAGGCGTCGAGCGTCTCGGTGGCGGCGTTTACCGCGTTCTGCCGGACCGTATCGAGACCGGGACATTCCTGGTCGCCGCTGCGATCTCCGGCGGTAAAGTGATGTGCCGCAACACGCGTCCTGACACGCTGGATGCCGTACTGGCGAAACTGCGCGAAGCGGGCGCGGATATCGAAACCGGCGAAGACTGGATTAGCCTTGATATGCACGGCAAACGCCCGAAAGCGGTGAACGTGCGTACCGCGCCGCATCCGGCTTTCCCGACCGATATGCAGGCGCAGTTCACACTGCTGAACCTGGTGGCCGAAGGCACCGGCGTTATCACTGAAACCATTTTTGAAAACCGCTTTATGCACGTGCCGGAGCTTATCCGTATGGGCGCGCATGCGGAAATCGAAAGCAATACCGTTATCTGCCACGGCGTTGAGAAACTTTCCGGCGCGCAGGTAATGGCGACTGACCTGCGCGCATCCGCAAGCCTGGTACTGGCGGGCTGCATTGCGGAAGGCACAACGGTTGTGGATCGCATTTATCACATCGATCGCGGCTATGAAGGCATTGAAGATAAGCTGCGTGCGCTGGGCGCTAACATTGAGCGTATAAAAGGCGAATAAGCTCTTTTCGCTATTACAGGGCTTGTAGTAAGCCTGTCGGGATACGCTGATACTCAGCCGTTCCCGGCAGGCTTTTTTTATGGGCTGGAAGTGAAGTTCCGCAGCAGGTGCTGTCAGCGATGACGAATCAGTTGCGAACGATCGATGAATTCGTGCGTGATCGGATCGTGGTAGCGTGATGGCCAGATGATCCACGGCTCTGTACCCAACGCCTCGGCAATAATCTTTTCGCCTCTCGGCCACGGGCGCGTCAGCGCGTTGGCAAGTGTTGAAGAACTCAGGCCCGCTTTACGGGACTCCGCCGCCAGCGATGACCCTTTTTTGCGTAACGCGGCGACAATATCGGCGGGATGCCAGTCAATAAACTTACGTTCCATGATTTCTCCCTGTTATGGCAGTAAAACCCCCCTGTACAGCTCCGTTTGGAACTGATTGATCATTTATAACACAAAATTTTCTAAAAGGTTCCAGTTACTTTTGATTGTATTCAGAAGTGTGCTTCTGACCACAAAGGCAATGTAAGAGCTGTAATCAAGGCGTTGCAAAACGATCCGTGTTCGATCCGTAAAGAACGCCACAGGTGAAAGGGATGAGAAAAACGTTATCCGGAACTTTACTGACAACGTTTTTGGAAATGTGCTGAACGGGAAATTTTCCGCGCCAATGGGCGCGGAAAAAGGATTAATGGTCGCGCTGTACCGACATATGTGCCAGCGCAATCAGGGCATCGCGCCATGGGGAAGGGGAGAGAATCTCAAGTGCAGCGATAGCTTTATCCGCTTCTTCTTCGGCGCGCGCGCGCGTCCACTCCAGCGATCCGCAGGCTGCCATCGTTTCCAGCACCGGATCCAGCAGGTGACGCCCGTTGCCTTGTTCGATCGCCTCGCGGATCATCTGCGCCTGGGCAGGCGTGCCGTTATGCATCGCATGCAACAGCGGAAGCGTCGGTTTGCCTTCGTTGAGATCGTCTCCGACATTTTTACCAAGGCGCTCGCCATCAGCGCTGTAATCGAGAAGATCGTCGATGAGCTGGAACGCGGTGCCGAGGTAGCGACCGTAATCCTGCAACGCGCGCTCCTGCGCTTCGTTGGCACCCGCCAGGATGCCGGAACATTGCGCCGCCGCCTCAAAGAGCCGCGCGGTTTTGCTGTAAATCACGCGCATGTAGCTTTCTTCGGTAATGTCGGGATCGTTCACGTTCATCAGCTGAAGCACTTCGCCTTCCGCAATCACGTTGACCGCCTCGGACATCACCTCAAGCACTTTGAGCGACCCGAGGCTTGTCATCATCTGAAACGCGCGGGTGTAAATAAAATCTCCCACCAGAACGCTGGCGGCGTTGCCGAAGGCGGCATTCGCCGTCGCTTTGCCGCGACGCATGTCAGATTCATCCACGACATCGTCATGCAAAAGCGTAGCGGTGTGGATAAATTCAATGAGCGCAGCGATGGTGACATGCGCTTTCCCCTCATAACCCAGCGCACGCGCAGCGAGCACCGCGATCATCGGGCGAATGCGTTTACCACCGCCACTGACAATGTAATAGCCCAGCTGATTGATAAGCTGTACGTCGGAATTGAGCTGTTCAAGGATGGTCGCGTTGACACCGGCCATATCTTGCGCGGTTAACTCATTAATTTTTTCTAAATTCATCGCAAAAGTCTGGCTATCGTCCTGTTTACCACAGTCTGTAAGGGAGAAGGTAAGGATAGTGGATTCTAAATGTAGTACAGATTGTACCGGAAAAACGCGGCAGATAAACGCCGCCGTCACGGTTGTGTTTTTTTTCCGCACCGAACAACAAACGGGCTTGTCAAAGCGTCCCGATTTGCGTAATATTCGCGCCCTATTGTGAATATTTATAGCGCACTCTGATCAAGCAGAAGGCGTGCGCGGAAGCGGAGTTCTATATGTACGCGGTTTTCCAAAGTGGTGGTAAACAACACCGAGTAAGCGAAGGTCAGACCGTTCGCCTGGAAAAGCTGGACATCGCAACTGGCGAAACTGTTGAGTTCGCTGAAGTTCTGATGATCGCAAACGGTGAAGATGTCAAAATCGGCGTTCCTTTCGTTGATGGCGGCGTAATCAAAGCTGAAGTTGTTGCTCACGGTCGTGGCGAGAAAGTTAAAATCGTTAAGTTTCGTCGTCGTAAACACTACCGTAAGCAGCAGGGCCACCGTCAGTGGTTCACTGATGTGAAAATCACTGGCATCAGCGCCTAAGACCTGAGGAGAGATTTAAATGGCACATAAAAAGGCTGGCGGCTCCACACGTAACGGTCGCGATTCAGAAGCTAAACGCCTGGGCGTTAAGCGTTTCGGTGGCGAATCCGTTCTGGCGGGTAGCATCATCGTTCGTCAGCGTGGCACCAAATTCCACGCTGGTAACAACGTAGGTTGCGGTCGTGACCACACTCTGTTTGCTAAAGCAGACGGTAAAGTGAAATTTGAAGTTAAAGGCCCGAACAACCGTAAATACATCAGCATCGTTGCTGAGTAAGGTTTTCTCGGTCCGGTAACGGATTAAAGCCCCGCACCTGTTGCGGGGCTTTTTACATTGGAAACCCGGTAATTTTTTCTGTAGGGAAAACGGGCATGAAGCAGCAGGCCGGCATTGGTATTCTTTTGGCGCTCACGACCGCAATGTGCTGGGGTGCGCTGCCAATTGCAATGAAGCAGGTACTGGAAGTGATGGAGCCGCCCACCGTGGTGTTCTACCGCTTTCTGATGGCGGGCATCGGACTTGGGCTGATCCTGGCTATAAAAGGCAAACTGCCGCCGATGGGCTTGTTTCGCAAACCACGCTGGCTGGTGTTGCTGGCGATAGCGACAGGCGGCCTTTTCGGCAACTTCATTCTTTTCAGCTCCTCCCTGCAATATTTAAGCCCCACGGCTTCGCAAGTGATAGGCCAGCTTTCGCCGGTTGGCATGATGGTAGCAAGCGTTTTGATCCTTAAGGAAAAGATGCGCGGCACGCAGATCATCGGGGCAATCATGCTGCTTTGCGGGCTGGTGATGTTTTTCAATACCAGCCTGATAGAGATCTTTACGCGACTGACGGATTACACCTGGGGTGTGATCTTCGGCGTTGGCGCGGCGACGGTGTGGGTTAGCTATGGCGTGGCGCAAAAGGTTCTGCTGCGTCGTCTGGCCTCGCAACAGATCCTCTTTTTGCTGTACACTTTATGTACTATTGCGCTGTTGCCGCTCGCGAAGCCTGGCGTGCTGTTTCAGCTCAGTTCCTGGCAACTGGCCTGCCTTATCTTTTGTGGCCTGAATACTCTCGTGGGGTATGGCGCGCTGGCTGAGGCGATGGCGAGATGGCAGGCGGCGCAGGTGAGCGCCATCATTACGCTTACCCCACTGTTTACCTTGTTATTTTCAGATGTGTTATCTGTTGCCTGGCCCGATTTCTTCGCCAGACCGATGTTAAACCTGTTGGGTTATCTCGGTGCGTTTGTCGTGGTTGCGGGTGCGATGTATTCCGCCATTGGTCACCGTCTTTGGGGACGGTGGCGCAAAAACGAAGCGGTTGGCGTTATACCCCGCTCGGGCGAATGAATTACGGAGAAGTAAAATGAAGTTTGTTGATGAAGCTACGATCCTGGTCGTGGCGGGTGACGGCGGTAACGGCTGCGTAAGCTTCCGTCGTGAAAAATATATCCCGAAAGGCGGCCCTGACGGCGGCGACGGCGGTGACGGCGGCGATGTCTGGCTTGAGGCCGACGAAAACCTCAATACCCTTATCGATTACCGCTTTGAGAAATCCTTCCGCGCTGAACGCGGTCAGAACGGCCAGAGCCGCGACTGCACCGGTAAACGCGGTAAAGATGTGACCATCAAAGTGCCGGTCGGTACGCGTGTTATCGATCAGGGTACAGGCGAAACGATGGGCGATATGACCAAACATGGTCAGCGTCTGATGGTTGCGAAGGGCGGCTGGCACGGCCTTGGCAACACCCGCTTCAAATCTTCCGTGAACCGTACTCCGCGCCAGAAAACCATGGGTACGCCGGGCGAGAAGCGCGATCTGCAATTAGAGCTGATGCTGCTGGCAGACGTTGGTATGCTTGGGATGCCGAACGCCGGTAAATCCACGTTTATTCGCGCGGTCTCCGCAGCGAAGCCGAAAGTGGCGGATTATCCGTTTACCACGCTGGTGCCAAGCCTTGGCGTGGTGCGTATGGATAATGAGAAAAGCTTCGTGGTTGCCGATATTCCAGGCCTTATTGAAGGCGCGGCGGAAGGCGCGGGCCTCGGCATCCGCTTCCTGAAGCACCTGGAGCGTTGCCGCGTACTGCTGCACCTGATCGATCTTGATCCGATCGACGGTTCCGATCCGGCGGAAAATGCCCGTATCATCGTGGGTGAGCTTGAGAAATACAGCGAAAAGCTGGCCTCTAAGCCGCGCTGGCTGGTCTTTAATAAAATCGATCTGCTGAGCCGCGAAGAGGCGGAAGCCAAAGCGAAAGCGATCGCCGACGCGCTGGGCTGGGAAGAAAAATATTATCTGATCTCCGCCGCGAGCCAGATGAACGTGAAAGATCTCTGCTGGGACGTGATGCATTTCATCATCGAAAATCCTGTGGTTCACGAAGAAGAAGCGAAGCAGCCTGAAAAAGTCGAGTTTATGTGGGATGACTATCATCGCCAGCAGCTCGAAGAGATGGAAGCGGAAGCCAAAGAAGAGTGGGACGACGACTGGGACGAAGATGACGACGAAGGTGTCGAGATCGTCTATCAGCGTTAACAAAAAGGCCGGGAAACCGGCCTTTTTTAATGGTGCCAACGTTCAATGCGTTTTCAACGAATTATGACTGGTTAATCTCTTCCGGTAGCCAGCACGACGCCATCAATCCACCGTTTGGACCATCCTCCAGAATCAGCCTGCCACGGTGTAAATGCACGATGCGCTGCACAATGCTCAGCCCCAGACCACTACCGCCATAGCGCTGATCGAGCCGCCGGAAAGGCTCGGTAATCGCTTCGCGCTGCGCCTGCGGGATGCCTGGCCCTTCATCGATCACACTCAGACGACTTCCGCCGTGTTCGGCAGAAAGCTGCACCACAATGCAGCTTTGCTCCGGGCTGTAACGCGAGGCGTTTTCCAGCAAATTACGCAGCATCAGCCGCAGCAACACGGCGTCGCCCTGCACACGCGATGTGGCTTCGTCGTGAGGCCAGACGATGTGCTGCCCGCGTTGCTGTACCAGCTCGTCGAGTTCGCTACGCAGCGGCACGATAATATCCGCGTTCCAGCACAGCGTTTCGTAATGCCCGCTCGCCAGCGCCTGGCCTGCGCGTGACAGCATCAGTAATTGCTCAACGGTATGCATCAGGCGATCGATACGGGCGAGCAGCGGTGTGGCCTGAGAAACGCCCGACTGCTCCATCAATTCCAGATGCAGACGAATACCGGCGAGCGGTGTTCGCAGTTCATGTGCCGCATCTGCCGTGAACAGACGCTCTTGCTGGATGGTGTGATCGAGGCGTAAAAAGAGCTGGTTGAGCGAGAGCGTTACCGCACGTATCTCTTCCATTGCAGAGTCCACCGGCACCGGGGAAAGATTATCCGCCGAGCGCCGGGTAAGCGTCTGGCTAAGCTGACTGAGCGGACGGGTTATCCACGTGACCGCCCAGAATGAAAAAACGAGGGTAAACCCCACCATCACCAGCGATGGCACCAGCAACGAGGCAATTGCCTCGCGGATCTCTTTTTCGACGTGATGGGTGCGGGATTTGGCCGACAGCGTTTCATTAACCAGAAAACTTATCTGCTCGCGGCTTTCATGCCACAGCCAGATAACGCTAATAAGCTGAAAAAAAAGAAGGATCAGCGCAAGCATCAGCATCAGCCGACGGCGCATGCTGTTCATGATGGCCGCTCCAGCCGGTAGCCCACGCCGCGTATGGTACGAATGCGGGTTTTACCGAGCTTACGGCGCAGATTGTGGATGTGCACTTCAAGCGTATTCGAGCTGGGATCGTCCTGCCAGCTGTAGATGTCCTGTTGCAGGGTTTCGCGGTGCACCGTCTGGCCGATGCGCATCATCAGGCGGGTGAGTAACGCAAACTCTTTGGGCGTCACTTCTACAGGCATTCCCTGGAGCAGTACCTGCTGGGTTTGCAGATTGAGCGTGATATCGTCGTGCTGCAACAGATTATCGCTGTGCCCCTGATAACGGCGGATAAGCGCCCGCGCGCGGGCGTGAAGCTCCGCCAGCGCAAAGGGTTTAACCAGATAATCATCCGCACCCGCATCAAGCCCGCTTACGCGATCTGCCAGCGCGTCACGCGCCGTAAGAATAAGCACTGGCGTTGTCACACCGCTTCGGCGCCACTGGCTGAGCAGCGTGGCGCCGTCTTTATCCGGCAAGCCTAAGTCGAGAATAATCAGGCTGTATTCGCCGCTCTGGAGCAGGGCGTCGCCCTCAGCGGCATTCGCGGCGCAATCCAGCGCATAGCCCTCGTTGCCGAGCGCCAGCGCCAGTCCTTCCTGTAACAGCAGATCATCTTCGACTATCAGCAGTTTCATCGTTAATTATTCTGGTAGAGGTCGCGGTAAAGCCGGCTTTCAAAGCGCACCAGCGGAATACGGCGGTTGCGCTGATCGGCAGGCTCTACGGCGTAGCCGGAAAGATACTGAACGAACGCCATGCGTTGTCCGCTGGCCGTCGTAATAAAGCCCGCAAGGTTATAGACCCCTTGCAGCGAGCCGGTTTTGGCGGAGACTTTTCCGTCAACGCCCGCCTCGTGGAGACCCGCGCGGTACAGCAACGACCCGTCGTGCCCTGCCAGCGGCAGCATAGAGATAAAGTTCAGCTGGCTGTCGTTGCGGGCAATGTATTGCAGCACCTGCATCATCGTCGCGGGGGCTATCAGATTATGGCGCGACAGGCCGGAACCATCCACTACGATCGTATTGCCTAAATCCACACCTGCTTTCTGACGCAGGATCTGGCGGACGGCATCCGCGCCTGCCCGCCAGGTGCCAGGCACGCCGTAAAAGTTACGCCCGATGGTGCGAAACACCGTGTCGGCGATCATGTTGTCGGATTTCTTCAGCATCACACGCAGGAGATCGTGCAGCGGCGGAGACTGGCGGCTCGCGATAACCGTCCCCGGCTCGTTGGGTTGCGTCTGGCGTAGCAGCGTACCGTTATAAGTGATGCCCGCTTGTTTCAGCTCCGCTTTCAGTATCGCGCCGGCATAGCCCGCGCCATCCTGAATGGCGAAGGCCAGCGGCAGCGGATCGGCACGCTGCGTCATACAGCCAGTGAGCGTATAGCGGTTAAGATCGCCCGTGACCACATCCAGCTCGCAATACTGCGCCTCTGACGAGCCGCGCGGCAGGGTTTTTACCTGACTGTAAACGTTAACCGGATAATACGAGGCGATGCGTACAAATGCCGGTTCACCCGCCTGCGGGGCGCTGTAGAGCGATACCGAAAAGCAATTACGATCGACAATGGCGGCTGACGGCGGGGCGCTGAAGCATTGCGTCATATCGTTCCACGGCCAGCCGGGCGCTTTGTCATGACTTGCGAAAGCGGAGGTGTCGATCAGCACGTTTCCTTTTATTTGCTGAACGCCCGCTTTTTTCAGCGCCGTCACCATATTGCGCATATCCTGGCGCTTAAAGGTCGGATCGCCAGTGAAACGCGCGATTAAATCGCCATCAAGCACGCCGTCGCGCACATCGCCACGGCTTTCAAGCGTTGTGGTGAAGCGGTAGTCAGGGCCGAGCTGTAACAGCGCGGCCAGCGCCGTGATCACTTTTTGCGTACTGGCGGGGAGCGCCATCTGCTGGCTGTGAAAATCAATCTCAGGGGAGCTGGCTCCGACTTTTTGCACCATCAGGGCGAGATTCGCGCCGGCGGGTAACTGATTGATATACTCTTCGACATTGGCGGCACTGGCATTCAGGGCTACACTGGTGGTCAATCCGACAGCAAATCTGGAAAATCGCATAATCTCGCGGTAACAGCTGGAAACGTGCCGTCATACTAAGGCGCATCGCCCTGCAAAGTAAACGATGACCCTTCGGGAACTTCAGGGTAAAATACGTATCAAATTGCAAAATCGTTCCTGACCTGGGGCTTTGTCTCCGGGTCAGTTTTCTTTTGTTTGCCGTCCGGGACTGGAAGGTTTTCCGGGCTGGCGTGCAGCCGGAGCGGGCTGTGAACCGTTCTTAACAGGACAGTGAGAGGTATAACAAATGCAACCTATTCCGATGACCTTACGTGGTGCTGAGAAACTGCGCGAAGAGCTGGAGTTTCTGAAATCCGTGCGTCGCCCGGAAATCATCGCCGCTATCGCCGAAGCCCGCGAGCATGGCGATCTGAAAGAGAATGCCGAATACCATGCCGCTCGCGAGCAGCAGGGGTTCTGCGAAGGGCGTATTAAAGATATCGAAGCGAAGCTCTCGAACGCCCAGGTGATTGATATCACCAAGATGCCAAACAATGGCCGCGTGATTTTCGGCTCCACCGTGACGGTACTGAACCTGGATACCGATGAAGAGCTGACCTACCGCATCGTTGGCGACGACGAAGCGGACTTCAAACAGAACCTTATTTCTGTGAACTCGCCTATCGCGCGCGGTCTGGTGGGTAAAGAGCTGGACGACGTGGTGACGATTAACACCCCGGGCGGCCAGGTCGAATTTGAAATCATCAAAGTCGATTATCTTTAATACCCGCCTCTGAACGGCCGTTTTTTCGGTAAGCGGCGCGCCTGATAGTCAGATTTACTGACTTGTGCGATTAACCTTAACCGGCATAACAACGATGCCGTTCAGATTGTAAAGAAAGGAAAAAGGCCGCTACGCGGCCTTTTATCAACAAACGGAGCGTGGCATTTTGCACCCTCGCCTGTAGTTTGCGGCTTCTGCGATCGCTCGCAAAACCCACAGCTTAGCGGGGCAGCGAAATTTTACGTTCCTTTGACGGGCGGTAGAGCACCAGCGTTTTCCCGATGACCTGTACATTGCAGGCGCCGGTTTCACGTACGATGGCATCCACAATCAGGGTCTTAGTTTCGCGGTCTTCAGTGGCGATCTTCACCTTGATTAACTCATGGTGCTCAAGCGCTTGCTCAATCTCGGCCAGTACCCCTTCGGTCAAACCATTATTGCCAAGCATAACCACTGGCTTGAGCGGATGGGCGAGACCTTTCAGGTGCTGTTTTTGTTTAGTACTCAGATTCATCGTATTTTTTGCTTACGTTGGGATTGAAAACGGGTCATTCTACCGCCATCTCCCAATTATCGCCAAATGGCAAAACGTGGGTTTTTGAGCCTGCGGCTCACGATGAACCCGGATGGAATGTGAAATGACAGGTAAAAAGCGTTCTGCCAGCTCCAGTCGCTGGCTTCAGGAACACTTTAGCGATAAATATGTTCAACAGGCGCAGAAAAAAGGGTTACGTTCCCGTGCCTGGTTTAAACTTGATGAAATACAGCAAAGTGACAAGATTTTTAAACCAGGCATGACGGTTGTCGATCTTGGCGCCGCGCCTGGCGGATGGTCACAGTATGTGGTCACGCAAATCGGAGGAGCAGGCCGTATTATCGCTTGCGATCTTTTACCAATGGATCCTATCGTTGGTGTGGACTTCCTTCAGGGCGACTTTCGTGATGAATTAGTCATGAAGGCGTTACTGGAACGCGTGGGTGACAGTAAAGTACAGGTTGTCATGTCAGATATGGCACCGAACATGAGCGGGACTCCGGCTGTGGATATCCCCCGCGCCATGTATCTGGTGGAACTGGCGCTCGAGATGTGTCGGGATGTGCTGGCACCGGGCGGCAGTTTTGTAGTGAAGGTGTTTCAGGGCGAAGGTTTCGATGAGTACCTGCGGGAAATTCGCTCCCTGTTTACGAAGGTTAAAGTTCGTAAGCCGGACTCTTCTCGTGCCCGTTCACGTGAAGTGTACATTGTAGCGACCGGGCGCAAACTATAGTACCCTGACGCTGTTTGTTAACACAGTTGTAATATGAGGTTAATCCCTTGAGTGACATGGCGAAAAACCTAATACTCTGGCTGGTCATCGCAGTTGTGCTGATGTCAGTATTCCAGAGCTTTGGGCCCAGCGAGTCGAGTGGCCGTAGGGTGGATTACTCTACCTTCCTGCAAGAAGTTAACCAGGACCAGGTTCGCGAAGCGCGTATCAACGGACGTGAAATCAACGTTACCAAGAAAGATAGTAACCGATACACGACTTATATTCCCGTAAACGATCCCAAACTCCTTGATAACCTGCTGACCAAAAACGTAAAAGTTGTTGGTGAACCGCCTGAAGAGCAGAGCCTGCTGGCCACTATCTTCATCTCCTGGTTCCCGATGCTGCTGCTGATTGGGGTCTGGATATTCTTCATGCGTCAGATGCAGGGCGGCGGTGGCAAAGGCGCCATGTCGTTCGGCAAAAGCAAAGCGCGCATGCTGACGGAAGATCAGATTAAAACCACTTTCGCTGACGTGGCCGGTTGTGACGAAGCGAAAGAGGAAGTCGGCGAGCTGGTGGAATACCTGCGCGAGCCGAGCCGTTTCCAGAAGCTGGGCGGTAAAATTCCGAAGGGCGTCCTGATGGTCGGCCCGCCGGGTACCGGTAAAACCCTGCTGGCGAAAGCCATCGCGGGCGAGGCGAAAGTGCCGTTCTTTACTATTTCCGGTTCTGACTTCGTAGAAATGTTCGTGGGTGTGGGCGCGTCCCGTGTTCGCGATATGTTCGAGCAAGCTAAAAAAGCGGCACCGTGCATTATCTTTATCGATGAAATCGATGCGGTGGGTCGTCAGCGCGGCGCGGGTCTTGGCGGTGGTCACGATGAACGTGAGCAGACTCTGAACCAGATGCTGGTTGAGATGGATGGTTTTGAAGGCAACGAAGGCATTATTGTCATCGCGGCGACTAACCGTCCTGACGTGCTTGACCCTGCGCTGCTGCGTCCAGGCCGTTTCGACCGCCAGGTCGTGGTTGGTCTGCCGGATGTTCGTGGCCGTGAGCAGATCCTGAAAGTACATATGCGTCGCGTACCGCTGGCGCCGGATATCGACGCGGCAATCATCGCGCGCGGTACGCCTGGCTTCTCCGGCGCCGATCTCGCAAACCTGGTCAACGAAGCGGCGCTGTTTGCCGCACGCGGTAACAAGCGCGTCGTTTCAATGGTTGAGTTCGAGAAAGCGAAAGACAAAATCATGATGGGTGCGGAACGCCGCTCCATGGTGATGACGGAAGCGCAGAAAGAATCCACCGCGTATCACGAAGCGGGCCATGCGATTATCGGCCGTCTGGTGCCAGAGCACGATCCGGTGCATAAAGTGACGATTATCCCGCGCGGTCGCGCGCTTGGCGTCACGTTCTTCCTGCCTGAGGGCGACGCTATCAGCGCCAGCCGTCAGAAACTGGAAAGCCAGATCTCCACGCTGTACGGCGGTCGTCTGGCGGAAGAGATTATTTACGGGCCGGAGCATGTCTCCACCGGTGCGTCTAACGACATTAAAGTTGCGACGAACCTGGCGCGTAACATGGTGACCCAGTGGGGCTTCTCCGACAAACTTGGTCCGCTGCTGTATGCGGAAGAAGAGGGCGAAGTATTCCTGGGCCGTAGCGTGGCTAAAGCCAAGCATATGTCAGATGAAACGGCGCGTATCATCGATCAGGAAGTTAAAGCCCTGATTGAACGTAACTACAACCGCGCTCGTCAGATCCTGAACGATAACATGGACATCCTGCATGCCATGAAAGACGCGCTGATGAAGTATGAAACCATCGACGCGCCGCAAATCGACGATCTGATGGCTCGCCGTGATGTTCGCCCGCCGGCAGGCTGGGAAGATCCGGGTGCCAACAATAACTCTGACAGCAACGGTACGCCGCGTGCTCCGCGTCCGGTCGATGAACCGCGTACGCCGAACCCGGGCAACACCATGTCTGAGCAGTTTGGCGATAAATAATTGCCTGCTGTAGCACCGCTGTATTAATTAAAACCCCGGCCTGTCCGGGGTTTTCTGTTTTAGTTCATTCAAGTTTATAAGGGAATGGCAATGAAACTCTTCGCCCAGGGCTCAACGCTCGAACTTTCTCACCCGCATGTCATGGGGATCCTGAATGTTACGCCGGATTCTTTCTCCGATGGCGGTCAGCACAACACGCTCACAGAGGCGGTGAAACATGCGAACGCGATGATTAACGCCGGTGCGACCATTATTGATGTTGGCGGCGAGTCGACGCGCCCCGGAGCGGCGGAAGTGAGCGTGGAAGAAGAGCTTTCCCGCGTGATACCGGTAGTGGAGGCGCTGGCGCAGCGCTTTGAGGTCTGGGTGTCTGTCGATACCTCCAAACCAGAAGTGATCCGCGAGTCGGCGCGTGCCGGGGCGCATATCATTAACGATATTCGATCGCTGACAGAGCCGGGCGCGCTTGAGGCGGCGGCAGAGAGCGGATTGCCGGTTTGCCTGATGCATATGCAGGGCCAGCCGAAAACGATGCAGCAGGCACCGCATTACGACGATGTCTTTGCCGACGTCACACGTTTTTTTGAGCAGCATATCGCCCGCTGCGAGGCGGCGGGCATTACAAAAGAAAAAATCATACTCGACCCGGGATTCGGTTTCGGTAAAAATCTGACCCACAATTACCAGCTTCTCGCCCGGCTTTCAGAATTCCGGCGTTTCGGAATGCCTTTGCTGGTGGGAATGTCGCGTAAATCGATGATTGGCCAGTTACTTAACGTCGGACCCGATCAGCGCTTGCCTGGAAGCCTTGCCTGTGCGGTTATGGCGGCGATGCAGGGCGCGCAGATCGTTCGCGTTCATGACGTCAAAGAGACGGTCGAAGCGATGCGCGTGGTGGAAGCAACTCTTTCAGCGAAGGATAAAAAATACTATGAGTAACCGTAAATATTTTGGGACCGATGGCATTCGCGGTCGCGTGGGCGATGCGCCAATTACCCCTGATTTTGTCCTGAAGCTTGGCTGGGCGGCAGGTAAAGTGCTGGCGCGTCACGGCTCCCGCAAAGTCATTATCGGCAAGGACACCCGTATTTCCGGTTACATGCTGGAATCCGCACTGGAAGCGGGCCTGGCCGCGGCAGGGCTGTCTGCGCTCTTTACCGGGCCGATGCCCACGCCAGCCGTGGCCTATTTGACGCGTACTTTTCGTGCCGAGGCTGGCATTGTCATTTCTGCCTCTCATAACCCGTTTTACGATAACGGCATCAAATTTTTCTCCATTGAGGGCACGAAATTGCCTGATGAAGTGGAAGAGGCTATCGAAGCTGAGCTTGAGAAAGAGATCAGCTGCGTGGATTCCGCCGAGCTCGGTAAAGCGAGCCGTATTGTGGATGCCGCAGGCCGTTATATCGAATTTTGCAAAGGCACATTCCCGAATGAGCTCAGCCTGAACGGGCTGAAGATTGTGGTGGATTGCGCGAACGGCGCGACGTATCACATTGCGCCAAATGTACTGCGCGAGCTGGGCGCGCGCGTCGTAACCATCGGCTCTGAGCCGGATGGCCTGAACATCAACGAAAAATGCGGCGCAACGGACGTTCGCCTGCTGCAGGAGCGCGTCGTAGCCGAGAAAGCCGATCTGGGTATCGCGTTTGACGGCGATGGCGACCGCGTCATTATGGTCGACCATGAAGGCAACAAAGTGGATGGCGACCAGATCCTCTATATCATTGCCCGTGAAGGATTGCGTCAGGGCCAGTTGCGCGGCGGCGCGGTCGGCACGCTCATGAGCAACATGGGGCTGGAAGTCGCTCTCAAACAGCTTGGTATTCCGTTTGCGCGCGCGAAAGTGGGCGACCGTTACGTGCTGGAAAAAATGCAGGAAAAAGGCTGGCGCATCGGGGCGGAGAACTCAGGCCACGTTATCCTGCTGGATAAAACCACCACAGGCGACGGCATTGTGGCAGCCTTGCAGGTGTTAACGGCGATTGCGCGTAACCATATGAGCCTGCACGATCTCTGCAGCGGGATGAAACTCTTCCCGCAGATTCTGGTGAACGTGCGCTTCACGCCAGGCAGCGGCGACCCGCTGGAACATGACACGGTGAAAGCGGTAACTGAAGAAGTGGAGCAAGCGCTTGGTAAACGCGGACGCGTGCTGCTGCGTAAATCCGGTACCGAGCCGCTTATCCGCGTGATGGTGGAAGGCGAAAACGAAGCGCAGGTGACGGAGTTTGCGCATCGTATCGCGGATGCCGTGAAAGCCGTTTAAGCCCCGAGCGTTTAAAAAGGCGACGAAAGTCGCCTTTAAAATCGTCATTTTAGCGCGTTTTGCCGTTTTTTTCCGCAGTCAGCATTTGTCGATGAAATTGCACTTGCGCGCCCATGACTCTTTCGTTAGTATTCACACCCGCTTCAGTAGGGAATGACAAATACCCCTGCTTTATTGGTTTGAAGCAATTGGCTGCGGTAACCCCGCAAGGAACAGGTTGATTATGTACGAAGCTCTTTTGGTAGTTTTCCTTATTGTAGCGCTGGGCCTTGTTGGTCTTATCATGCTGCAGCAAGGTAAAGGCGCTGATATGGGAGCCTCTTTTGGCGCAGGCGCTTCTGCTACGCTGTTCGGTTCAAGTGGTTCTGGTAACTTCATGACCCGTATGACCGCTGTGCTGGCAACCCTGTTCTTCATTATCAGCCTGGTGCTGGGTAACATTAACAGCAACAAAACCAATAAAGGAAGCGAGTGGGAAAACCTGACTGCGCCAGCAAAAACTGAGCAGACTCAGCCCGCAGCGCCGGCTAAGCCGACCAGCGATATCCCGCGTTAATTTGTCAGCTTCGCGCAGTAAACAGAAACTGCGCACTATAGTGCCGAGGTGGTGGAATTGGTAGACACGCTACCTTGAGGTGGTAGTGCCCGATTGGGCTTACGGGTTCAAGTCCCGTCCTCGGTACCAAATCCCAGCAAAACTTGCAATTTAGACGTTAAAGGCGTAGTATTTGCCACGTTTTCGGACGCGGGGTGGAGCAGCCTGGTAGCTCGTCGGGCTCATAACCCGAAGGTCGTCGGTTCAAATCCGGCCCCCGCAACCACTTTCCCTGAGAGTTGTTTTTCAAATATACTGTGAAGTGCAGCGAATGCCTTCCTCACCGTTTTTGAAAGAAAATTCCCTGGAAGGTGTTCCGGGCCGCGCATCGCGGTTTACAGGGTTCAGTTATTAAAAGCCCCGATTTATCGGGGTTTTTTGTTATCTGGCTAAAGAATAACTGGGCTATATGCCCTTTTTTTATGTCCCGGGGGTGGGCTTGTCCACATTAGAGCAAAAATTAACAGAGATGATTACGGCACCGGTGGAAGCGCTGGGCTACGAACTCGTCGGCATCGAATTCATTCGCGGTCGCACATCGACGCTGCGCATCTATATTGATAGTGAAGATGGCATCACTGTTGACGATTGTGCTGATGTCAGCCACCAGGTTAGCTCCGTTCTGGATGTCGAAGACCCTATTACGGTCGCTTATAACCTGGAAGTCTCCTCGCCTGGCCTCGACCGTCCTCTCTTCACTGCCGAACATTATGCCCGTTACACTGGCGAAGAGGTGACGCTGGTACTGCGTATGGCGGTACAGAATCGTCGTAAGTGGCAGGGGATCATTAAAGCCGTTGATGGCGAGATGATTACCGTTGCAGTTGACGGCAAAGATGAAGTGTTCGCGCTCAGCAACATCCAGAGAGCGAACCTGGTACCCCAATTTTAACAGTCTGGATTGAGGCGAAGGCCCCTGATGAATAAAGAAATTTTGGCTGTTGTCGAAGCAGTTTCCAACGAAAAAGCGGTTCCGCGCGAGAAAATTTTTGAAGCGCTGGAAAGCGCCCTGGCTACGGCAACCAAGAAAAAATATGAACAAGAGATCGATGTTCGCGTGAGCATCGACCGTAAAAGCGGTGATTTCGATACGTTCCGCCGCTGGGTCATTGTCGAAGAAGTTACCCAGCCGACCCGCGAAATCACGCTGGAAGCGGCACGTTACGAAGATCCGAGCCTGAATGTTGGCGACTACGTTGAAGATCAGATCGAATCCGTAACGTTTGACCGTATCACCACGCAGACCGCGAAACAGGTCATCGTACAGAAAGTGCGTGAAGCTGAGCGCGCGATGGTCGTTGACCAGTTCCGCGAGCATGAAGGTGAAATCATCACCGGCGTGGTGAAAAAAGTGAACCGCGAAAACATCACGCTGGACCTCGGCAGCAATGCTGAAGCGGTCATTCTGCGTGAAGACATGCTGCCGCGTGAAAACTTCCGCCCGGGCGATCGCATCCGCGGCGTACTGTACGCTGTCCGTCCTGAAGCACGCGGCGCTCAGCTGTTTGTCACTCGCGCCAAGCCGGAGATGCTGATCGAGCTGTTCCGCATCGAAGTACCGGAAATCGGCGAAGAAGTGATTGAAATTAAAGCGGCAGCTCGCGATCCGGGCTCACGCGCTAAAATCGCGGTGAAAACCAACGACAAGCGTATCGACCCGGTCGGTGCCTGCGTAGGCATGCGTGGCGCGCGTGTTCAGGCTGTGTCGACCGAGCTTGGCGGCGAGCGTATTGATATCGTGCTGTGGGATGATAATCCTGCGCAGTTCGTTATCAACGCCATGGCACCGGCAGATGTAGCCTCTATCGTGGTGGATGAAGACAAACACACCATGGATATCGCCGTCGAAGCGGGCAATCTGGCGCAGGCTATTGGCCGTAACGGCCAGAACGTGCGTCTTGCTTCACAGCTGAGCGGCTGGGAACTCAACGTCATGACCGTTGAAGACCTTCAGGCCAAGCATCAGGCTGAAGCGCACGCCGCTATCGATACTTTCACTAAGTATCTCGATATTGATGAAGAGTTCGCCACGGTTCTGGTGGAAGAAGGCTTCTCCACGCTCGAAGAACTGGCTTATGTGCCGATGAAAGAGCTGCTGGAAATTGACGGCCTGGATGAGCCGACCGTGGAAGCATTACGCGAACGTGCTAAGAACGCGCTCACCACCCTTGCGCTGGCTCAGGAAGAGAGCCTCGGCGATAACAAACCGGCTGACGATCTGCTGAACCTTGAAGGCATGGATCGCACGCTGGCTTACAAACTCGCTGCGCGCGGTGTGTGTACGCTTGATGACCTCGCCGATCAGGGCGTGGACGACCTCGCGGATATCGAAGGGTTGACCGATGAGAAAGCCGGTGAGCTTATCATGGCCGCTCGTAACATCCGCTGGTTTAGCGACGAAGCGTAATAAACTGTAGCAGGAAGGAACAGCATGACTGATGTAACCGTAAAAGCGCTGGCCGCAGAGATTCAGACCTCCGTGGACCGCCTGGTACAGCAATTCGCTGATGCAGGGATCCCGAAGTCCGCTGAAGACTCTGTGACGGCACAAGAGAAACGAGCCTTACTGGCGCACCTGAACCGCGAACATGGCTCAGGGCCGGATAAGTTGACTTTACAGCGCAAAACGCGCAGTACTTTAAATATTCAGGGTACCGGCGGGAAAAGTAAGTCGGTACAGATCGAAGTCCGCAAAAAACGCACCTTTGTAAAACGTGATCCGCAAGAGGCAGAGCGTCTCGCCGCGGAAGAACAGGCGAAGCGTGAGGCGGAAGAGCAGGCCCGTCGTGAAGCAGAGGAAGCTGCCAAGCGAGAGGCAGAGGAAAAAGCCAAGCGTGAAGCCGGCGATAAGGCTAAACGTGAAGCTGAAGAACAAGCTAAACGCGATGCCGCTGATAAAGCGAAACGTGAAGCTGCGGAAACGAGCAAAGTGAGCAATCAACAAACTGACGAAGTGAGCAAAGCTGCTCAGGCGGAAAAAGCCCGCCGCGAAGCTGAAGCCCTTGAACTTAAGCGCAAGGCCGAAGAAGAAGCGCGTCGCAAGCTGGAAGAAAATGCCCGTCGCGTAGCGGAAGAAGCCCGTCGTATGGCTGAAGAGAACGCGACCAAGTGGGAAAGCGGCAGCGAAGAAGAATCTGAAGATACCAGCGACTACCATGTCACCACTTCACAGCATGCGCGTCAGGCAGAAGATGACAGCGACCGTGAAGTAGAAGGCGGCCGTGGTCGCGCGCGTCCGGCGAAAGTCGCACGCCAGAAGAAAAGCAACAAACATTCCGAATCCAAAGCGGATCGTGAAGAAGCCCGTGCAGCCGTTCGCGGCGGTAAAGGCGGCAAACGTAAAGGCAGCTCCCTGCAGCAGGGCTTCAACAAGCCGGCTCAGGCGGTTAACCGTGACGTTGTTATCGGTGAAACCATCACCGTGGCTGAACTCGCTAACAAGATGGCTGTAAAAGGCTCTCAGGTTATCAAAGCGATGATGAAGCTCGGCGCGATGGCGACCATCAACCAGGTCATCGATCAGGAAACCGCGCAGCTGGTTGCTGAAGAGATGGGCCACAAAGTTATCCTGCGTCGTGAAAACGAGCTGGAAGAAGCGGTAATGAGCGACCGTGATATGGGCGCACAGGCTGAGCCGCGCGCGCCGGTTGTGACCATCATGGGTCACGTTGACCACGGTAAAACCTCTCTGCTCGACTATATCCGTTCCACGAAAGTGGCCTCGGGTGAAGCGGGCGGCATTACCCAGCACATCGGTGCATACCATGTGCAGACCGATAACGGCATGATCACCTTCCTGGATACCCCGGGTCACGCCGCGTTTACCGCGATGCGTGCACGTGGTGCGCAGGCAACGGATATCGTGGTTCTGGTGGTTGCGGCGGACGACGGCGTGATGCCTCAGACCATCGAAGCTATCCAGCATGCGAAAGCGGCGAAAGTGCCGGTTGTCGTTGCGGTGAACAAAATCGATAAGCCTGATGCCGATCCGGATCGTGTTAAAAACGAACTGTCTCAGCACGGCATCATCCCGGAAGAGTGGGGCGGCGATTGCCAGTTCGTCCACGTTTCTGCGAAAGCGGGTACCGGTATCGATGAGCTGCTGGACGCCATCCTGCTGCAGTCCGAAGTTCTGGAACTGAAAGCGGTACGTAAAGGTATGGCGAGCGGCGTGGTTATCGAATCCTTCCTGGATAAAGGTCGTGGTCCGGTCGCTACCGTTCTGGTTCGCGAAGGTACGCTGAACAAAGGCGATATCGTGCTGTGTGGCTTCGAATATGGCCGCGTGCGTGCGATGCGTAACGAACTGAACCAGGAAGTCCAGGAAGCCGGTCCGTCCATTCCTGTTGAGATTCTGGGGCTCTCCGGCGTTCCTGCCGCGGGTGACGAAGTGACCGTGGTGCGTGATGAGAAGAAAGCGCGTGAAGTGGCGCTCTATCGTCAGGGTAAATTCCGCGAAGTCAAACTGGCGCGTCAGCAGAAATCGAAACTCGAAAACATGTTCGCGAACATGACCGAGGGCGAAGTTCACGAAGTCAACATCGTGCTGAAAGCCGACGTACAGGGCTCCGTAGAAGCAATTTCCGACTCCCTGCTGAAACTCTCCACCGACGAAGTGAAGGTGAAGATTGTTGGCTCCGGCGTGGGTGGTATCACCGAAACCGACGCCACGCTGGCTGCGGCTTCCAACGCCATCCTGGTGGGCTTCAACGTTCGTGCCGACGCCTCTGCGCGCCGTGTTATCGAAGCGGAAAGCCTGGATCTGCGCTACTACTCCGTCATCTATAATCTGATCGACGAAGTGAAAGCGGCGATGAGCGGCATGCTGTCGCCTGAGCTGAAACAGCAGATCATTGGTCTGGCCGAAGTACGTGACGTGTTCAAATCGCCGAAATTCGGCGCGATCGCGGGCTGTATGGTTACCGAAGGCACGATTAAGCGTCATAACCCCATCCGCGTACTGCGCGACAACGTGGTTATCTATGAAGGCGAGCTGGAATCCCTGCGCCGCTTCAAAGATGACGTTAACGAAGTCCGTAACGGCATGGAATGTGGTATCGGCGTTAAGAACTACAACGACGTCCGTGTTGGCGACATGATCGAAGTCTTCGAGATCATCGAAATCCAGCGCAGCATCGACTAATCCCTGTTATGCCCGGCGCACTGCGTCTGCCGGGCCTGGATTAGGACACATTTTGTAGGCCGGGTTAGCGAAGCGCCACCCGGTATGACTATTCAAAAGGGGCTAATAGCCCCTTTTTTGTCTGGAGATTTTATTATGGCGAAAGAATTTGGTCGCCCGCAGCGCGTGGCGCAGGAGATGCAAAAAGAGATTGCCATCATTCTGCAGCGCGAAATCAAAGATCCGCGCGTTGGGCTGATGACCACCGTATCGGGCGTTGAAGTATCCCGCGACCTGGCGTATGCCAAAGTGTTCGTGACGTTCCTGAACGATAAAGACGAAGCGGCGGTAAAAGCTGGTATCAAAGCGCTGCAGGACGCGTCTGGCTTTATTCGCTCCCTGCTGGGCAAAGCGATGCGTCTGCGCATCGTGCCGGAACTGACCTTCTTCTACGACAACTCCCTGGTCGAAGGGATGCGGATGTCCAACCTGGTCACCAGCGTAGTGAAACACGACGAAGAGCGTCGCGTTAATCCGGACGACGACAAGGAGGAATAATGAGTCGTCCTCGTCGTCGCGGTCGCGATGTGCATGGCGTATTGTTGCTGGATAAGCCGCAGGGGCTCTCCTCCAACGATGCGCTGCAAAAAGTAAAACGTATTTATAACGCCAATCGCGCTGGTCACACCGGCGCGCTGGACCCGCTGGCGACCGGCATGCTGCCCATCTGCCTCGGTGAAGCGACCAAGTTTTCTCAGTATCTGCTTGATTCCGACAAACGCTATCGCGTGATTGCGCGTCTTGGCCAGCGTACTGACACTTCTGATGCTGACGGCACGGTGGTGGAAGAGCGCCCGGTCACGTTCAGCGAGCAGCAACTGCAGGATGCGCTGGAAAGCTTCCGTGGCGATACCCTGCAGGTGCCGACCATGTTCTCGGCGCTGAAGTATCAGGGTAAACCGCTGTACGAGTATGCGCGTCAGGGGATTGAAGTACCGCGTGAAGCGCGCCCGATTACCGTTTATGAGCTGCTGTTTATTCGTCATGAAGGCGATGAGCTTGAGCTGGAAGTGCACTGCTCGAAAGGGACTTACATCCGCACCATCATTGACGATTTGGGCGAGAAGCTCGGCTGCGGCGCGCATGTGATTTATCTGCGTCGTCTGGCAGTCAGTAAATATCCTGTCGAGCGTATGGTAACGCTTGAGCAGCTCAACGCGCTGCTTGAAGAAGCACAGACGCGTGATATCGCGCCGTCTGAACTGCTCGATCCACTGTTAATGCCGATGGACAGCCCGGCTGCGGATTACCCCGTGGTGAACCTGCCGCTGACGTCATCCGTTTACTTTAAGAACGGCAATCCGGTACGCACTACGGGCGCGCCGTCAGAAGGCCTTGTTCGCGTAACGGAAGGCGAAGCGCAGAAGTTTCTCGGCATGGGTGAAATCGACAGCGAAGGGCGCGTGGCACCTCGCCGTCTGGTCGTAGAGTATCCGGTTTAACCCTCGTCGTTACCTTGCGATAACAGGCCGCGACAGGTAGAATATTGCGGCTAAACACTACATCGTCATTTTAAATGCAGATGTAGCCTCGGGTGGCTGAATTAGAGATCGGCACCCTTATTTTTTATAAACTGGAGTTAAAAATGTCTCTAAGCGTTGAAGCTAAAGCTAAAATCGTTTCTGAGTTTGGTCGTGGTGAGAACGACAGCGGTTCTACCGAAGTTCAGGTTGCCCTGCTGACTGCGCAGATCAACCACCTGCAGGGTCACTTTGCAGAGCACAAAAAAGATCACCACAGCCGTCGTGGTCTGCTGCGCATGGTTTCTCAGCGTCGTAAACTGCTCGACTACCTGAAACGTAAAGATGTAGCACGCTACACTGCGCTGATCGAGCGCCTGGGTCTGCGTCGCTAATCACTGCGAGTTTCAGAAAAGGGGGCCTTTACGGCCCCTTTTTTCGACCAGACGGCAGCAATTGCGAGTAAACTCATGTATTGTTGCTAAGTATGATCTTCGTTGCAGAGGTTCGCGCGGCTAATGAGAGGCTTTATCCGCACAGGCGGGTTAAGGTTGTCATTAGTCGCGAGGATGCAAAGAAGATCGGGTACTGTCAGCACGGCTTTGGGCGTGCTGTTCTTCATTTAGAAAGGGTATAATTTTGCTTAATCCGATCGTCCGCAAATTTCAGTATGGTCAACATACTGTCACTCTTGAAACCGGAATGATGGCTCGTCAGGCCACTGCTGCCGTGATGGTAAGCATGGATGACACTGCGGTATTCGTGACCGTAGTTGGTGCTAAAAAAGCGAAGCCCGGCCAGGACTTTTTCCCGCTGACCATTAACTATCAGGAGCGTACCTACGCTGCTGGCCGCATCCCGGGCGGTTTCTTCCGTCGTGAAGGCCGTCCAAGCGAAGGCGAAACGCTGATCGCGCGTCTGATTGACCGCCCGCTGCGTCCGCTGTTCCCGGAAGGCTTCGTTAACGAAGTTCAGGTTATCGCGACCGTCGTTTCCGTTAACCCGCAGGTTAACCCGGATATCGTCGCCATGATCGGCGCGTCCGCTGCGCTGTCTCTGTCCGGTATTCCGTTCAACGGCCCGATTGGTGCCGCGCGCGTGGGTTACATCAACGACCAGTACGTACTGAACCCGACCCAGGATGAGCTGAAATCCAGCAAACTGGATCTGGTTGTCGCTGGTACTGAAAGCGCCGTGCTGATGGTGGAATCCGAAGCTGAACTGCTGAGCGAAGATCAGATGCTGGGCGCCGTGGTGTTCGGCCACGAGCAGCAGCAGGTTGTGATTCAGAACATCAACGATCTGGTGAAAGAAGCGGGCAAACCGCGCTGGGACTGGCAGCCTGAAGCCGCTAACGAAGCGCTGAACGCGCGCGTGAAAGCGCTGGCTGAATCTCGTCTGAGCGACGCGTACCGCATCACCGACAAACAAGAACGTTACAGCCAGATCGACGCTATCAAAGCGGACGTTATCGCGGCACTGCAGGCTGAACAGGCCGAAGGCGACGCGCTTGACGAAAACGAGCTGGGCGACATCCTGCACGCTATCGAGAAGAACGTTGTTCGTTCTCGCGTACTGGCTGGCGAACCGCGTATCGATGGTCGCGAAAAAGACATGATCCGTGGCCTGGACGTGCGCACTGGCGTACTGCCGCGTACTCACGGCTCCGCGCTGTTCACCCGTGGTGAAACGCAGGCGCTGGTTACCGCGACGCTCGGTACCGAACGCGACGCGCAGAATATCGACGAACTGATGGGCGAGCGTACTGACCGCTTCCTGTTCCACTACAACTTCCCTCCGTACTCTGTCGGCGAAACCGGCATGGTCGGTTCTCCGAAGCGTCGTGAAATCGGTCACGGTCGTCTGGCGAAACGCGGCGTACTGGCAGTCATGCCGGCAGCTGACCGCTTCCCGTACACCGTCCGCGTGGTGTCTGAAATCACCGAATCCAATGGTTCTTCTTCCATGGCTTCCGTGTGTGGCGCTTCTCTGGCGCTGATGGACGCGGGCGTGCCGATTAAAGCCGCTGTCGCGGGTATTGCGATGGGTCTGGTGAAAGAAGGCGAAAACTTTGTCGTACTGTCCGACATTCTGGGTGATGAAGACCACCTGGGCGACATGGACTTCAAAGTAGCCGGTTCCCGTGAAGGTATCACTGCGCTGCAGATGGATATCAAAATCGAAGGCATCACCAAAGAGATCATGCAGGTGGCGCTGAATCAGGCTAAAGGTGCGCGTCTGCACATTCTTGGCGTGATGGAACAGGCTATCAACGCACCGCGTGGCGATATCTCTCAGTTCGCACCGCGTATTCACACCATCAAGATCAGCCCGGACAAGATCAAAGACGTGATCGGTAAAGGCGGTTCTGTGATTCGTGCGCTGACCGAAGAAACCGGCACCACCATCGAAATCGAAGATGACGGTACGGTGAAAATTGCAGCGACCGATGGCGAGAAAGCGAAACACGCGATTCGTCGTATCGAAGAAATTACCGCTGAAATCGAAGTGGGCCGTATCTACAATGGTAAAGTGACCCGCATCGTTGACTTCGGTGCCTTCGTCGCTATCGGCGGCGGTAAAGAAGGTCTGGTACACATCTCTCAGATCGCCGACAAGCGCGTTGAGAAAGTGACCGACTATCTGCAGATGGGTCAGGAAGTACCGGTTAAGGTACTGGAAGTTGACCGTCAGGGCCGCGTACGTCTGAGCATCAAAGAAGCAACCGAGCAGACTCAGGAAGCAGCAGCCCCTGCTGCGCCGGAAGCCGAGTAAGGTTTGCCGTTTAGCTCTCCGTGGCGACACGGAGAGCCATTTGTTACGAGGCAGGATGCCCCGTTTGCAGCCGGGGGACAGGACGTTCATCCAATAGTTGTCTTCGGGAGTAGGAAATGAAGCCTTTATTGCGCTGGTGTTTCGTTGCGACAGCACTCACGCTGGCAGGATGCAGCAACTCTGCCTGGCGTAAGAGCGAGGTCCTGGCGGTGCCATTGCAACCGGCCTTGCAGCAAGAAGTGATCCTCGCACGCATGGAGCAGATCCTCGCAAGTCGGGCTTTAACCGATGATGAACGCGCACAGCTTTTATATGAGCGCGGAGTGTTGTATGATAGTCTTGGTTTGCGGGCACTGGCGCGGAATGATTTTTCACAAGCGCTGGCTATACGCCCCGATATGCCTGAAGTATTCAACTACTTAGGCATTTATTTAACGCAGGCAGGCAATTTTGATGCTGCCTATGAAGCGTTTGATTCTGTACTTGAGCTTGATCCAACTTACAACTACGCGCATTTGAATCGCGGTATCGCCCTCTATTACGGCGGACGTTACCGATTAGCGCAAGATGATCTGCTGGCGTTTTATCACGACGATCCCAATGATCCTTTCCGTAGTCTGTGGCTCTTCCTTGCTGAAAGCAAAATGGATGAGAAACAGGCCAAAGCGGCCTTGCAAGAACGCTTTGAGAAATCGGACAAAGAACAGTGGGGATGGAACATTGTCGAATTCTGGCTCGGCGACATTAGCGAAAAAACGCTAATGGAACGCCTGAAGGCAGACGCAACGGATAACACCTCGCTCGCTGAGCATCTCAGTGAAACCAACTTCTATTTAGGTAAGTACTACCTAAGTCTGGGGGATAAGGACAGCGCCACGGCACTGTTCAAATTAGCGGTTGCTAACAACGTCCACAACTTCGTTGAGCACCGTTATGCATTGTTGGAATTAGCGCTCTTGGGCCAGGAGCAAGATGACCTGGCAGAATCGGACCAGCAATAGCTGACGAACATTTCAGCCCACGGATTTTTTACTAAAGTCATCACCTTAACCGGTGAGGGCTTGTTTGTTCGTTAATACACCTACTTTGAGCCGGTTCACACTTTTAATGAAAATTGCAGAAAATTTTCACGATGAGTTATGTAGACTGGCCGCCATTAATTCTGAGGCACTCGTACTACATGGCTGAATTCGAAACCACTTTTACTGATCTGGGCCTGAAGGCTCCAATCCTTGAAGCCCTTAACGATCTGGGTTACGAAAAACCATCTCCAATCCAGGCAGAATGTATTCCGCATCTGCTGGGTGGTCGCGACGTTCTGGGTATGGCCCAGACCGGTAGCGGCAAAACCGCAGCGTTCTCACTGCCGCTGCTCCACAATATTGATGAAACTCTGCGCGCGCCGCAGATCCTGGTTCTGGCTCCGACCCGCGAACTGGCGGTTCAGGTTGCTGAAGCCATGACCGATTTCTCTAAACATATGCATGGCGTAAACGTCGTGGCCCTGTATGGCGGCCAGCGTTATGACGTGCAGCTGCGCGCACTGCGCCAGGGTCCGCAGATTGTGGTCGGTACGCCGGGCCGTCTGCTGGATCACCTCAAGCGCGGTACGCTGGATCTTTCTAACCTGAAAGGCCTGGTACTGGACGAAGCAGACGAAATGCTGCGTATGGGCTTCATCGAAGACGTTGAAACCATCATGGCGCAGATCCCGGCTGAACATCAGACCGCGCTCTTCTCTGCGACCATGCCGGAAGCGATTCGTCGCATCACCCGTCGCTTTATGAAAGAGCCGCAGGAAGTGCGCATCCAGTCCAGCGTCACCACTCGCCCGGACATCAGCCAGAGCTACTGGTCTGTGTACGGCATGCGTAAAAACGAAGCGCTGGTGCGTTTCCTGGAAGCGGAAGATTTTGACGCGGCGATTATCTTCGTGCGCACCAAAAACGCGACCTTGGAAGTGGCTGAAGCGCTGGAGCGCAGCGGCTACAACAGCGCCGCGCTGAACGGTGACATGAACCAGGCCCTGCGCGAGCAGACGCTGGAGCGTCTGAAAGACGGTCGTCTGGATATCCTGATCGCAACCGACGTTGCGGCGCGTGGTCTGGACGTTGAGCGTATCAGCCTCGTGGTGAACTACGACATCCCGATGGACTCCGAGTCTTACGTTCACCGTATCGGCCGTACCGGTCGTGCGGGCCGTGCAGGTCGTGCGCTGCTGTTCGTTGAGAACCGTGAGCGTCGTCTGCTGCGTAACATTGAACGCACCATGAAGCTGACCATTCCGGAAGTAGAGCTGCCGAACGCAGAACTGCTGGGCAAACGCCGTCTGGAAAAATTCGCCGCGAAAGTCCAGCAGCAGCTGGAAAGCAGCGATCTGGACCAGTACCGTGCGCTGCTGACCAAGCTTCAGCCGGAAGGCGAGCTGGATGTGGAAACGCTGGCTGCTGCGCTGCTGAAAATGGCGCAGGGCGAACGTCCGCTGATCCTGCCGCCGGATGCGCCGATGCGTCCGAAGCGTGAATTCCGCGATCGCGATGACCGTTTCGAGCGCCGTGGCGACCGTAACGATCGTGGCCCGCGTGGCGACCGCAACGGTGAAGACCGTCCGCGTCGCGAGCGTCGTGACGCTGGCGATATGGAACTGTACCGCATCGAAGTGGGTCGTGATGATGGCGTCGAAGTGCGTCACATCGTGGGCGCTATCGCCAACGAAGGCGATATCAGCAGCCGTTACATTGGTAACATCAAGCTGTTCGCGTCTCACTCCACCATCGAGCTGCCGAAAGGCATGCCGACCGAAGTGCTGCAGCACTTCACCCGTACGCGTATTCTGAACAAGCCGATGAATATGCAACTGATGGGTGATGCACAGCCGCGCGGCGATCGTCGTCCTGGCGGCGGTGGTCGTGGTTTCGGTGGCGAACGCCGTGAAGGCGGTCGCGGTGAAGGCCGTGGCGAAGGTCGTCGTTTCAGCGGCGAACGTCGCGAAGGCGGTCGTAGCTTCGGCGGCGATCGTCGTGAAGGCGGCCGCGGCCCGCGTCGTGATGACGCAGCGACCCCGCGCCGTCGTTTCGGCGACGCATAAGCGCAGAAAGTCTGACAACAAGCCCCGGCCATGCCGGGGCTTTTTTTATGGGCGCCATTCAGCGCGCTCGCCTTGCAGAGCCCCATTCTTCCTGGCTGCACGCCTTTCTGACGATAAAAACTAACGTGCTGTACCGCAAACGACAGCCTGCTAAATTCGCTGCTGTACTGCGCTGCGGCCAGCCGAAGACGTCATGCTTTATTAGAGACGTAATTTTTTCTCCTTTTTGTACTCGCGTACTGGTACAATGAATCATCAGCATCACTTTCACGGGAAAGCTTTATGACCACACTCGTTGCCCGCAGCGCTTCACCTTCGCTTTTAAGCGGCGTTGTGATTATCGCCGGTACTATCATTGGCGCAGGCATGTTCTCTCTGCCGGTCGTAATGTCCGGCGCGTGGTTTTTCTGGTCGCTGCTCGCTCTGGTGTTCACCTGGTTTTGTATGCTCCATTCCGGGTTAATGCTGCTGGAAGCCAACCTCAACTACCATATCGGCGCCAGCTTCGACACCATCACGCGCGACTTGCTCGGTAAGGGCTGGAACGTGGTGAATGGCGCGTCCGTCGCGTTTGTGCTCTATATCCTGACGTATGCTTATATCTCAGCCAGCGGCTCAGTGCTCCACCACACGCTCGCGGGCATGAATATCGACGTGCCCGCGCGGCTGGCAGGGTTCGGCTTCGCGCTGGTGGTAGCGTTTATCGTCTGGCTCTCCACACATGCCGTAAGCCGGATGACGGCCATTGTACTGGGTGCCAAGGTCATTACGTTCTTTCTGACGTTCGGCGGCCTGCTGGGCCATGTCGGACCCGCCACGCTGTTTAACACCGTTGAGGCAAGCCCGAGTTACACGCCGTATCTCTTAATGACCCTGCCGTTTTGCCTGGCGTCTTTCGGCTACCACGGCAATGTGCCGAGCCTTATGAAATACTATGGCAAAGCGCCGGGCGTGATTATTCGCTGCCTGGTTCTGGGAACGCTGATTGCGCTGGCGCTTTATATCGTCTGGCTGCTGGCGACGATGGGCAACATTCCGCGCCCGGAATTTATCGGCATCGCGAAGGCGGGCGGCAATATCGATGTGCTGGTGGGCGCGCTGAGCGACGTGCTGAACAGTCGCACGCTGGATGTGCTGCTGATTGTGTTTTCCAACTTCGCCGTGGCGAGTTCTTTCCTGGGCGTGACGCTGGGGCTGTTTGACTATCTGGCCGATCTTTTTGGCTTTGACGATTCGCCGCGCGGGCGTCTCAAAACCGCGCTGCTGACGTTCTTACCGCCGATGGCGGGCGGGCTGCTGTGGCCGAACGGTTTTCTGTATGCGATTGGCTATGCTGGCCTTGCGGCGACCATCTGGGCGGCGATTGTGCCGGCACTGCTGGCGCGTGCGTCACGCAAGCGCTTCGGCAGCCCACACTTTCGCGTCTGGGGCGGGAAGGGGATGATTGCGTTGATCCTGCTGTTTGGGCTGGGTAACGCGGTAGTGCACTTACTTTCCAGCTTCAACCTGCTGCCGGTCTATCAGTAATCATTGCTTTGCCCTCTCCCGGCGGGAGAGGGCGAAAACCGCATTAGCTTAACAGTTCTTCCCGCACCTGCATGGCGAGATCAAACGAGTGCAGCCGCGCGTCGTGATCGAAAATCTGGCCGTTAACCATAATCTCATCGGCGTCGGTTTCACGCAAAATGGACAACAGTCCGTGGCGGACTTTCGCTTTATCGCCAACCAGCGACATACTGAGCGCCTGCTGAACGCCGTACTGCTCCGCCGGGCTCCAGAAATTCTCCATAGACGCAATTGGCGGCGGCAACTGGCCGGTTTCGCCGCGGCGCAGCTTCACAAACGCCTGCTGCATTGAGGTAAACAGAAACTCCGCATCGCGATTGCTGTCGGCGGCGACGATATTAATGCACACCATCGCATACGGTTTTTCCAGGCGCTCTGACGGCTGGAAGTGCGTGCGGTAGAGGTGCAGGGCCTGCAACAGCATATCCGGCGCGAAATGCGAGGCGAACGCGAACGGCAGGCCCATCTGCGCGGCCAGCTGCGCGCTGTAAAGGCTTGAACCCAGCAGCCATACCGGGAGTTTTGCGCCGTAACCCGGCACCGGGCGTACCGCCGGGTTCGGATCGCGGGCGTCGAACCAGTCCGTTAGCTCTTTCACATCACGCGGGAAGTTATCGATGTCATGATTCATATGGCGGCGCAGCGCCATCATCGTGCGCTGATCGCTGCCCGGCGCACGGCCCAGGCCAAGCTCAATACGGCCAGGATAGAGCGCGTCGAGCGTGCCGAACTGCTCGGCAATCACCAGCGGGGCGTGGTTAGGCAGCATCACGCCGCCGGAGCCCAGGCGCAGCGTGGTGGTATTGGCGGCGAGATAGCCAATCAGTACCGACGTCGCGGCGCTGGCGATGCTGGTCATATTGTGATGTTCCGCCAGCCAGTAGCGGTCGTAGCCGCGCTTCTCGGCGAGGCGGGCTAAATCGAGCGAGTGATGGAACGCCTCACGGGCGGAGGAGCCTTGCGGGATCGGTGCGAGATCGAGCACCGAAAAAGGCACAACAGATTTATCAGACATAACGGCTCACTTAATTACAGCATAGTCATCAGATTGAAGGTCTTCTTCCAGCCTGGCGCATTTCGGGGATTTTGCCCGCGGCCCGGCCGGAAAGCTGTCCTTTCATACTGCATGAACTCCCGCAAAATGCTGTTAACAAAGTGAGCCTTTTCTTATGACTGCAGCGCCATCCCGGCGAGCCTGCGCCAGTACCCGTTGCAGTCGCTGTGGGCGGCGAGCGGCAGCGGGGCGGCACCGTTTTCATTGGCCCGGAACGCGTCGAGCATCTCCAGCGTTTCAGGTCCCATCGGCGAGAGACGGACTATATCCACCAACCCGGCCATCGACGCCAGCTCGTTGCCGAGGTTATAGACATAACCGCTCATGGTCTGAATGCCGTTCAGCACAAACACCTGGCTGTTTTCCTGCGAGAGCATGCTGCGCCCGTTGGGATATTTGATGCAGCAGGTTTCGCACTCATCTTTCGGCCGGTCTTCTGAACGCGCGGTAAAGCAGCGGGCGGAATAGGCGAGCGGCAGATGGCCATAGCTCAGCACTTCCACTTCAAACTGATGGCGGATACCGAGCGCGTCGCACTGATCGAGCAGATTCACCAGCCAGTCGCGGGACAGCTCCACCGGCATACACCAGCGCGTCATGCCGTCTTTCAGCAGCAGACGCAGCGTAACGGCGTTGTAGCAGTTCAGCGCATGGCCTGCGACGAACGGCAGCTTGCGCTCGGCCGCCAGCCCCACCGCGCCAAAATCGTTGGCCTCGATCAGAAACTCGCCGTTATCAATATAGCGCTTCAACTCGGTCAGCTCGGAAGGTGCCTGCACCAGCGCCAGCGTTGAGATAACCACCTGCTTGCCGCTGGCCGCGAGCGTTCTGGCAAGCGCCAGCCAGTCGGTGGCTTTAGTCTCGCGCCGTTTGCTGCACACCGCTTCGCCGAGATAAATCACATCGGCTGAGCTCTGCGCTGCGGCCTCGTAAAAGCTCTCAAGCGTCGCTTTCGGCCAGTAGTACAGCACCGGCCCTAATGCGTATTTCATCCTGCTCTCCTTACTGCCATTTGCGATGGTACGCGCCAAGCGTTGTCTGCGTGCCTTCAGCCATCGCGCCGAGCGCGTCCATCCAGGCCGGTTGCGGCGCAAAGCGCTGCGGGTCGGCTTTACAACGGTCGATAGCCTGACGCCAGACTTTCGCCACCTGGCTGACATAAGCCGGGCTGCGCTGGCGGCCTTCGATTTTCACCGAGGCGATATTGGCCGCCAGCAGCTCCGGCAACAGCTCCAGCGTATTCAGGCTGGTGGGCTCTTCGAGCGCGTGATAACGCTGGCCGTCCACCAGATACCGGCCTTTGCAGAGCGTCGGATATCCGGCGTTTTCGCCTTCCTGGTAGCGGTCAATCAGCACATCGTTCAGGCGCGATTCCAGCCCCTGTTCCGTCTGCTGCCAGCGCACGAAGCGCGCAGGCGAACAGGCACCTACGGTATTGGGCGATTCACCGGTGAGGTAAGAGGAGAGATAGCAACGGCCTTCCGCCATGATGCACAGGCTGCCGAAGGCGAACACTTCCAGCGGCACCGGCGTCACGCGCGCCAGTTGTTTCACCTGATGAATGGATAACACGCGCGGCAGCACCACGCGGGCCACGTCGAAATGGCGCTGGTAAAAGCGAATGGCGGCTTCATTAGTGGCGGAAGCCTGTACCGACACATGACGCTCCACGTGCGGATAGCGGGTCGCGGCGTACTCCAGCATCGCGAGGTCGGCTAAGATCAGCGCATCAGCGCCGAGCTGGGCGGCCATATCCACCGCGCGCTCCCAGCGTTCATAACCATCCGGGTGCGCGAAAGTATTAATGGCGATATGCAGTTTGCGGCCATGCTGATGCACATAGCTCACCGCTTCCTGCAATTTCTTCTCGGTAAAGTTGAGGCCAGCGAAGTGGCGGGCGTTGGTATCGTCTTTCAGACCGATATAGACCGCATCCGCGCCATTATCGATGGCCGCCTTCAGAGCCGGAAGGTTACCGGCCGGGCAAAGCAACTCCATAGCGTGTCCTGAAAATAAAAGCAGGCCGTATGCGGCCTGGCGCGCTGCATAAAGGCAGCGAAATTGTTAACGAACGGCGATTTTAGTTAACCCGTCCGCGACAATTTTTGATTTAAGGCAGCTAATGTCGTATTGATGGCATCTATAAAGGGGTACCTGCGAAGGCGCAAAGCTTGATTTGAGCCGCTATCTCGCCTGGCCGATATGGCACAATAACGGCCATTGTGATCTGGCAAGGAGAAAAGCCCGTGTTGAATAATCTGCGTTCCTGTCTGGTACATCTTGGCCCTTCACTTCTGAAAACGCCGGTGTCGCTCGCGCCGTTTGCGCTCAAGCGTCACGCGCTGGAACAACTGCTCGGCTGGCAATTCCGTCAGGCGCTGGCGGATGACGAACTGGCGTTTCTTGAAGGCCGCTGGCTTGGCATAGAGGTGCGCGATATCGGCCTGCGCTGGTTTACGTCCGTTGAGAACGACAAGCTTGTTGTGCGTGAACAGGCCGAGGCTGATGTCACCTTCCGCGCGGACGCCGCCGACCTGCTGATGATCGCCGCACGCAAGCAGGATCCCGATACGCTTTTCTTCCAGCGTCGTCTGGTGATTGAAGGCGATACTGAATTAGGGTTATATGTGAAGAATCTGATGGACGCCATTGAGCTCGACGCGATGCCAAAACCGCTGCGCGTCATGTTGCTGCAACTGGCGGACTTCGTAGAAGCGGGGCTTGCCGTCTCGCCGCTAACCAAAGCAACCTCCATAGGTGAACCATGCTGATTCGTGTAGAAATCCCCATTGATGCGCCGGGCATCGACGCGTTACTTCGCCGGGCGTTCGGTCGCGCCGACGAGGCGGAGCTGGTGCACGCGCTCCGTGAAGACGGACTGCTGACGCTGGGGCTGGTCGCAACGGATGATGAAGGGCAGGTGGTCGGTTATGTCGCATTCAGCCCTGTGACCGTGGCGGGCGAAGAACGTCAGTGGCTGGGACTTGCGCCGCTCGCGGTCGACGAAGAGTGGCGCGGGCAGGGGATTGGCCGTCAGCTCGTGTACGAAGGGCTCGATTCGCTCAATGAGTTCGGTTACGCGGCGGTCGTCACGCTGGGCGCGCCGGAGTTTTACAACCGTCTGGGCTTTGAGCCCGCCGCCCGTTACGATCTGCACTGCCGCTGGCCTGGCGCTGAAGCGGCGTTCCAGGTACACCGTCTCGCTGATGACGCCCTGAACGGCGTGCACGGCCCCGTGGACTACCACGAACATTTTAACCGTTTCTGATCTCAGGGCGTTTGCGGTGCGCTTTTCATCGCCTCAAACGCCAGCTCGCCTGCGACCAGTTGCTCTTTCTGCCGTTTCGTCAGCTGCTTGATGCGGTATTCGGCGCGCAGCGCCTCGGAGCGATTGCCCGCGGGCGCACTGAAAACCAGCGTCAGCTCTCCTTTGCCGCGCAGCGCTTTGGCCCCTTTGCCGCGCTGATGCTGGGCGAAGCGGCGCGCGACATCAGTGGTGATGCCAGTATAAAGCCGGTTATCGGGGCAGCGGATCAGATAAAGAAACCATTCTTCCATAATGAATATCAGGGGCAGTCACATCTGGCCGCACCTTACCATGATTATCCCCGACAGGAGAAACAATGGACGCTCTCGATGCCATCAGCAAATGGCTCGCTAAACAGCATGTCGTCACGTATTGCGTCGGCAATGGAGAAGCGCTCTGGTGCGCGAACGCGTTTTATCTTTACGATCGTGAACGGGTGGCGTTTTATCTGTTAAGCGATACCGAAAGCCGACACGGCAAAATGGCAGGCAAGCTGGCGGCTGTCGCGGGCACGGTTAACGGGCAGACCAAAACCGTAGCGCTTATCCGCGGCGTGCAGTTTTCAGGCGAGTTGCGGCTGGTGGAAGAGCCGGAAAGCGAGGCCCTGCGCGAGCGCTATAACCGCCGCTTTCCGGTGGCCAGGGTGATGTCCTCTCCGCTGTGGGAGATCCGTCTTGATGAGATCAAATTTACTGACAACACCCTGGGGTTTGGTAAAAAACTCGTCTGGTTACGCGCCGAGCAGGCGTAACGCCTCGCGGTTAAACGCAGGCAAGTCTTCCGGCGTGCGGCTGGTTACCAGTTGGTCTTTATCGACGACCACTTCCTGATCGTGGAACTCCGCCCCGGCGTTTTTCACGTCAATCACGATAGGCTTAACGGCGGTGAGCTTACGTCCGCGGATCACATCGGCGCTGATTAACAGCTGCGGTCCGTGGCAGATAGCGAACACCGGTTTGCCGGTATTGACGAAATCGCGGGTAAAGGTGACAAAGCGGTCATCACCGCGCAGGCTGTCCGGCGAATGGCCGCCAGGCAGCAGCAGGGCGTCAAAGTCTGCCGGGCTTACCTCGTCGATAGCCTTATCAATGGTGACTTTCGCTTCGCCCTGTTTACCGGTGACGGTTTTCCCGGCCTCTTTCTCGATGGTAATCACTTCATGTCCGGCCTTGCGATACTCAGCCGCCGGGGATGTGAATTCTGAATCTTCAAACTCATCAGTGATTAAGACTGCGATCTTCTTGCTCATTACGCCTCCCTTGATGTCTTTACAGAACGGTGATGTGCAGTAATGGCTTTTGCCAGAAATGGTAAATACTTAAACCACACAGACTATTAAGCCTGGTTCAGGGCGCTGACATTGCAAGGCAGAAGATTCTGCAAAGGAGCGATCATGAGTCGAGTATTGATAACGGGCGCCAGCGGCCTCGTGGGCAGCCATCTGCTGCGAATGCTGGTTGATGAGCCACGCGTGACGTCGATTATCGCGCCAACGCGCCGCCCGCTACGCGTGCCGATGCATAAAGTGGAAAACCCGTGCGACCCGCAGCTCTCCGATGTGCTGACGCAGCTCAGCGCGCCGCTGGATATCATCTTTTGCTGTCTCGGCACCACGCGACGCGAGGCGGGCAGCAAAGAGGCGTTTATTCTGGCCGATTACACGCTGGTAGTGGACACCTCGCTCGCCGGGCTACGGCTTGGCGCAAAGCATATGCTGGTGGTCAGCGCGCTCGGCGCGAACCCCAATTCGCCGTTTTTCTATAACCGCGTCAAGGGCGAGATGGAAACGGCGCTGAAGGCGCAGGGCTGGCCGCGGCTGACGATAGCGCGTCCGTCGCTGCTCATCGGCGATCGCGAAAAGCGCCGCGCCGGGGAATCTTTTATGGCGCCGCTGTTTCGCCTGCTGCCGGGAAAATGGAAAGCCATTGAGGCGCAGACCGTGGCGCAGGCGCTGATAAATGCGGCGCTGTCGCCTGCACAAGAAGATGTCGCGGTGCTTGATTCAGCGCAATTGCGCGAAATAGCCGCACAAAGGGCGCGCTGAACCGCGTTTCAAAACGCGCCCGGCGGGCGTACTATTGACCGGCAAAAATTTACCCCCTGTTTTCCAGAGGAATGTTATGGCTGGTCAGTCTTCATCTCTGGCGCCGAAATCCCCCGCATGGTGGAAACCCGCGCTGTTTTTTCTCGTCCTGTTTATTGGCCTGTGGTACGTCAAATGGCAGCCCTATTACGGCAAAGCCTTTACCGCGGCGCAAACGCACAGCATCGGCAATTCTATTCTCGCGAATGCGCAGGATAACCCGCTGCGCGCGGCGCTCGATTACGCCGGTATCTATTTTCTCGCCGTCTGGAAAGCCGCCGTGCTCGGCGTGCTGCTGGGCTCGCTGATTCAGGTGCTTATCCCGCGCGACTGGCTGGTACGCACGCTGGGCCAGCCGCGTTTTCGCGGTACGCTGCTTGGCACGCTGTTTTCACTGCCGGGCATGATGTGTACCTGCTGCGCCGCGCCGGTTGCCGCCGGGATGCGCCGTCAGTCGGTGTCGATGGGCGGCGCGCTGGCGTTTTGGCTCGGCAACCCGTTACTAAATCCGGCGACGCTGGTGTTTATGGGCTTCGTGCTGGGCTGGGAATTTACGCTTATTCGCGTGGCGGTGGGCCTGGTGATGGTGATTGGCATCGCGTCGCTGGTGCAGCGGTTCGTGGCCGATACGCCAGCGCCTGCGCTGCCAGAGGCGGTTCAGCCCGCAGAAGCGCCGCAGGGCAGCTTTATGGCGCGCTGGTTCCGGGCGCTCTGGACGCTCTTCTGGAATACGATCCCGGTGTATTTGCTGGCGGTGCTGGTGCTGGGTGCCGCGCGCGTCTGGCTGTTCCCGCACGCCGATGGCGCGGTGGGCAATACGCTGTTCTGGGTACTGGCGATGGCGATTGCCGGTTGTCTGTTCGTGATCCCGACCGCCGCGGAAATCCCGATTGTGCAGACCATGATGCTGGCGGGCATGGGCGTTGCGCCGGGGCTGGCGCTGCTGGTGACGCTGCCGGCGGTAAGTCTGCCTTCACTTATCATGCTGCGTAAGGCCTTCCCGGCGAAAGCGCTGTGGCTGACCGGCGGGATGGTCATGCTGGCGGGAGCGGTGACAGGCGCGCTGGCGCTGGTTTTTTAATACTGGAAAGGTGGGTGCGCTTCGCTTACCCACCCTACAAAAGCATCTCCTTACCGCAAGCATTCTGTAGGGCGGGTAAGCGAAGCGCACCCGCCTGAGAACCGGCGTTGTAATCCTGTAGGGCGGGTAAGCGAAGCGCACCCGCCGAAGAACCGGCGTTGTAATCCTGTAGGGCGGGTAAGCGAAGCGCACCCGCCATCGTCATAAGTGTAAGGATGTTACAGAAGCCCTCTCCCCGGCGGAGAGAGGGCGGGATGAGGGAATTACTTAATGTAGGTAAACGCGGTCGTCACGTGTTTCACGCCGCTTACGCGGCTTGCGGTATCCGCTGCCGCGCGGCCTTCACGCTCGGTCACCAGACCCAGCAGGAACACTTCGCCGTTCTCGGTCGTCACCTTCACGTTAGACGATTTCACCTGATCGCTGCCAAGCAGCTGGGAGCGCACTTTGGTGGTTATCCAGGTATCCGACGACGCGGTGCCCAACCCAATCGGCTGACCGTTGCGGATCTCGTTAAACACTTCCGTCGCACCTTCCACGCCCATCGCTATCTGTTTCGCGCGGGATGCCAGTTCCGGGTTCGGCGACTGACCGGTCAGCAACACTTTACCCTGATAGGCGGTCACGTTAATCCGCGCTTCTTTCTTCAGCTGTTGATCTTTGCCAAGCGCGGTATTCACGCGCAGCTCCAGCGTCCCGTCATCAACCTGAGTACCCACACTGCGCGGATCGGTGGCGGCCTTGGTGCCGACGGCCGCGGTTCCGACGACGGCTGCCGCAACGCAGCCCTGTAGCACTAGCGCGGTCATCACCACCGCAAGGGGTTTAATGGCCTTCATGAGCACTCCTTAATCATCCTGGTGTGGAAACAATGTGTTATCGATAAGATCACACAGGCAGTTGACCGTCAGCATATGCATCTCGTGAATACGCGCGCTGCGATGGGAAGGAATACGGATCTCCACATCCTGCGGCCCCAGCAGGCCCGCCAGCTCACCGCCGTCGTAGCCCGTCAGCGCCACGATAGTCATATCGCGGGTGACGGCCGCTTCTACGGCTTTCACGATGTCACGGCTGTTACCACGGGTAGAAATAGCCAGCAGGACATCCCCGGCGTGGCCCAGCGCGCGTACCTGTTTGGCATACACTTCGTCATGCAGCCTGTCGTTGGTTATCGCCGTTAAGACCACATTATCGGTATTTAGTGCAATGGCAGGTAAACCGGGCCGTTCGGTTTCATAACGATTGATCATGCTGGCCGCGAAATGCTGCGCGTTAGCACCGGACGTGCCGTTGCCGCAGCAGAGGATTTTGTTGCCGTTAAGGAGAGACTGAACCAGGGTCATGGCCGCACGTGAAATCGCATCCGGGAGTGCTTCCGCCGCCGCAATCTGGGTTTGAATGCTTTCCGTAAAGCAGACTTTGATTCTTTCTAGCACGATTATCCTTTGAGCGTTACGTCAGTTCAGGCGTGGAGCGAAAAGGCGTTCGCTATCCACTCGGTTTCATTGCCGGTGAAGGCTAACACATCGAACCGGCAATCCACAGTATCAAAGCTCCCATTGTGGCGCGCGAGCCACAACCGGGCGGTGTGTAACAATTTTTGTTGTTTGCTGCGGGTGACGCTGGCGGCCGCGCCGCCATACAGACTGGCGCGGCGGTAGCGCACTTCGACGAACACTGTCACGCCCCGGTCATCCATGATGAGATCGATTTCGCCGCCGCGCTCATGCACATTGGCGGCGATAAAGCGCAGTCCCTTACGCTCAAGAAAGGCGCGCGCCTGGGCTTCCCAGGCGGCACCGGTCTCTTTGCGGCTTAGTTGGCCGGAACCAACTGTCCTTGCTGGTATTTGAGCCACGTTAACTTCCTGTTAATGACGCAGTCCTGTGTTGCGCTAAGCGCGCCGGTGTTACCGCTGAGCTGGAAGCCCGGCACCTGACGCATCTGGGAGAAATGGTTCGCCAGCGACCAGGCATCCACGCCCATCGCGTACAGACGCGCCAGCGAATAGTCGTTATTTACCGCCGCGAGCGCCTGCTGCATCAGCGCCGGGTTGCCGCCGGTAAGCATCGGGATATCGCTGAACTCCAGGCCTTCCATTTCGAGACGGAAATCCGGGCCGGAGCCGCCCTGGGCGCTGCGCGAGCTGGCATACAGCGTCGCCCCGCTGTGGCTGCCCGCACGCATCGCGATCATTGGCTTGATCAGCGCAATTTCAGACGGCGTGGCGAGGATGTAAACGGCGTCGACATTGCCGCTGGTGCCTGCGGTAATTTGCGCGTCGGTCGGCGGTGCCGGAATGGAGAGGCCGCCAATGGTCACAGGCTGCTGCTGCGGCAGGCTGGCCGCGACAGGGGAGCCCGTCAGCGCGATGCCGGTGCCGCCGTTAATGTTCATTTTAAGCTCGTTGACGGAGCCGAATTTCTGCTGCAACACCGTACCGCCGCCAAGCTGCGTCCAGCGGTCAGCGAAGGCTTTCGTCACGCGATCGCCGAGCGCGCTGTAAGGCACCAGCAGCAGCGGCGCGCGTTTGCCTTCCTGCCAGATATGGACGGCGGCGTCAGCGGCTTCATCTTCCGGCGACAGCGCGAAATAGCAGACATTCGGGCGGTTCTGCACCGTCTCCGGCTGGTTAAGCGCCAGTACGTTCAGCGGCGTGCCGCTTTTCAGTACGCCGTCCACGCTCTCTTTCAGGAGCGGGCCGACGACCAGGCTTGCGCCATCCTGCTGTGCCTGCGCCAGGATCTGCGTAATGGACTGCGAGCTGGTGTCATAGACTTTAATTTCCGCCGCAGGGTTAGCCGGTGCTGTGGCGACAGGCTGGGCATCAACCGGTTGCTGTGCGGGCTGGGTGTTTTGCGGCGCGTCCGGCTGCGGGGTCAGATCGTCGACCGGCGCGGCGGCGGGGCTTGCCACGCCATCGGTCGG
Organism: Cronobacter sp. 153480017-3; assembly: GCF_053627815.1. Taxonomy (NCBI): domain Bacteria; kingdom Pseudomonadati; phylum Pseudomonadota; class Gammaproteobacteria; order Enterobacterales; family Enterobacteriaceae; genus Cronobacter; species Cronobacter sp. 153480017-3. The sequence goes on from NZ_JBSEYN010000009.1 coordinate 123,838, forward strand.
CTGAGGCTGGGTGCCGTCCGTAGGCTGCGCGGCGTTATCCGCCTGTGCGGGCGCTGGCGTTGACGACTGCGCCGCGACAGGGCTGGTGCCCGCGTTTTTCGCCGCTTCAAAACCCTGCTGAATGGCGCGGCCAAACACGGCCGCCTGGCCATTTAACGGCAGCAGCAGCGCGATTTTATCGGCAGAAGCGGGCTTGTAGTTTTGCAGATTAGCGAGCTGCGACGGCAGCATTTTCGCGCCCGGATTCTGCGGGTAGCGCGTCTGCCAGTCTTTCACGCCCGCCTGGAGCATTTTCGGATCGTTGCGGTTGTCGAGCCAGACGCGCTGGAGGTCAAGCCAGCCCTGGAGCGTGTTTTCATCGGCGTTGATAACCAGCGCCTTCGCCTGATCCGCAGACATCTGCGACAGCGCCTGCCAGGTGGCATCGATATTTTTCTGCTTCGCCGCGCCCTGTAACAGCGGCTCCTGAGCAATGAGCGCGCGCAGCAGCTCCAGCGACGGACGGCCCTGGCTGGCATCGATTTTCGCCTGCCAGTAACGGGCTTTCTGCTCGTCGTTCAGATCGGCTGCGTTGATTTTATCGAGCAGCGCGGCGGCGCCCTGATAATCCTGCTGCGCCAGTTTGATTTGCGCTTCCAGCAGCGACGCTTCGCGGCGCTGGGCGTCCGTCAGGTTTTGCGGCAGCTCGCCGTAGAGCGTCATGGCGCGCTCGCGTTTGCCTTCACTGAGCAGTGCACGTATGGCGAGTAATTGCCAGTTGGTCTTGCTATCATCACGGCTTTGTTCCATCTGGTGCAGATAAAAGCCGGAATCTGCTTTGGCCTCGCCCTGCATATGCGCCGTGCTCTGATCGGCCGTCTGCGTACCGCAGCCTGCGAAAAAGAGGGCTGCCAGCAGGACAGGCAGACAACGCGCGGCTTTAGAGCCGGAAAATTTTGAAGGTACCATACTGTATCCAGTGGTTTTTTCTGGTGAATGTTCAATTTTAAATCGGCAATACGGACGAAACAATGAAACAAAACGATTCGGCGCAGAATTCTCAGGGCCAGCTCTACATCGTCCCGACGCCTATCGGCAATCTCGGCGACATCACGCAACGCGCCCTGACAGTATTGCAGTCCGTCGATCTTATCGCCGCTGAGGATACCCGTCATACCGGTCTGCTGCTGCAACATTTTGCTATCAGCGCCCGGCTTTTTGCGCTGCACGACCATAACGAACAGCAAAAAGCGGAAACCCTGATAGCCAAACTGCGTGAAGGGCAGAACATCGCGCTGGTCTCCGACGCCGGTACGCCGCTGATTAACGACCCTGGCTATCACCTGGTGCGCGCCTGCCGCGAAGCCGGGCTGCGCGTAGTGCCGCTGCCGGGGCCGTGCGCGGCTATCGCTGCGCTTTCCGCCGCGGGTTTGCCCTCTGACCGTTTCTGCTATGAAGGTTTTTTACCGGCGAAATCCAAAGGCCGCCGCGACGCGCTGAAGGCGCTGGAGCAGGAGCCGCGCACGCTGATTTTTTATGAGTCTACTCATCGTCTGCTGGAAAGCCTGGAAGATATGGTGGCCGTCTGGGGCGAGTCCCGTTACGTGGTGCTGGCGCGCGAGCTGACCAAAACCTGGGAAACCATTTACGGCGCGTCGGTGGGCGAGCTGCTCGCCTGGGTGAAAGACGATGAAAACCGCCGCAAGGGCGAAATGGTGCTGATCGTCGAAGGGCATAAAGCGCAGGAAGACGCGCTGCCGCCTGACGCGCTTCGCACGCTCGCGCTGCTGCAGGCCGAGCTGCCGCTCAAAAAAGCGGCGGCGCTGGCGGCGGAAATCCACGGCGTGAAGAAGAACGCGCTTTATAAATATGCGCTGGAGCAGCAGGGCTGACGGCGCGATAAACCGTGATCGGGCGTGACAGCGGCGGGCAAACCCTCTATACTCCGCGCCGAAGCTGACCAGACAGTCGCCGCTTCGTCGTCGTCCTTTCGGGGAGACGGACGGAGGGGAGGAAAGTCCGGGCTCCATAGGGCAGGGTGCCAGGTAACGCCTGGGGGGCGCAAGCCTACGACCAGTGCAACAGAGAGCAAACCGCCGATGGCCCACGCAAGTGGGATCAGGTAAGGGTGAAAGGGTGCGGTAAGAGCGCACCGCGCGTCTGGCAACAGTTCGCGGCACGGTAAACTCCACCCGGAGCAAGGCCAAATAGGGGTTCACAAGGTACGGCCCGTACTGAACCCGGGTAGGCTGCTTGAGCCAGTGAGCGATTGCTGGCCTAGATGAATGACTGTCCACGACAGAACCCGGCTTACCGGTCAGCTTCACACATTAGAAAACCCCGCTCCGGCGGGGTTTTTGCTTTTTGGGCGGGATGAAGATGAATGACTGTCCACGACGCTTTCCATGAAAAGAACGCGGCTTACCGGCAAGCTTCACACATTAGAAAACCCCGCTCCGGCGGGGTTTTTGCTTTATGGGCGGGGTAAAGATGAATGACTGTCCACGACGCTTTCCATGAAAAGAACGCGGCTTACCGGCAAGCTTCACACATTAGAAAACCCCGCTCCGGCGGGGTTTTTG
>NZ_JBSEYN010000010.1:0-109251 GCF_053627815.1 Cronobacter sp. 153480017-3
CGCATCCGCCAGGAGCGCTGGCAGGTGGAGCACCGCCAGACGCAGGGCACCGCGACGGCGCTCGGCATCGCGCCCGGCCACACCTTTGTGCTGCGTAACGCCCCGTTCTTCGGGGATAACGGCGAGTACCTCACCACCATCGCCCACTACCGCTTCGAGGAGAACCGCTACGCGAGCGGCCCGGACAGCAACACCCTGCATGAAATCCGCTTTGAGGTGATACCGGCGGACGTGCCGTACCGCCCGGCGCAGAAGACGCCGTGGCCGCGCACCTACGGCCCGCAGACGGCGAAGGTGGTCGGCCCGCAGGGCGAGAGTATCTGGACCGATAAATATGGCCGGGTGAAGGTGAAGTTCCACTGGGACCGCCTCGGCAAGGGCGACGACACCAGTTCCAGCTGGGTGCGTGTCTCCAGCGCCTGGGCGGGCCAGGGCTTCGGCGGGGTGCAGATACCGCGCGTGGGCGATGAAGTGGTGGTGGACTTCATCAACGGCGACCCGGACCGCCCGCTGATAACGGGCCGCGTCTATAACGAGGCCAGCATGCCACCGTGGGCGCTGCCTGCTGCAGCGACACAGATGGGCTTCTTAAGCCGCTCGAAGGACGGCTCGCCGGACAACGCCAACGCCCTGCGCTTTGAGGACAAGGCCGGTGAGGAGCAGGTGTGGCTGCAGGCCGAGCGCAACCTTGATACCAAAGTGAAAAAAGATGAAACCCACAGCGTCGGCGGCTCGCGGATACTTTCTGTAAAGCAGGACTACACCGGCAAGGTTGAAGGCAAACAAGAACACGCCATTCAGATGAGCCGCAATGAGCTGGTCGGGGGGCAGTACGACATCAAGGGCCAGGGCACGGTGACCGTTTCTTCCGCGACTGGCATTCGCCTGGTCACGGGCGATTCGGTGCTGGAAATGAGCGCGAACGGCGAGGTCAATCTCTACTGTACAAAATTCGCGATCAACGCTAGCGGCACAGGGCAAATCAATACCGGCGGCACGCTCGATCTGAACCTCAAAAATGAACCGGACAAAGCGTCAAACGTCGCGCCGACGCCCGGGGATATCCAGAACGAAGTGGCAAAAACATTTAATTCCGACGGAGAGGGACAGGCATGAGCCAGGTGAAATATACGTTATCAGAAGGGACGCTGACGCTGCCGGAAGCCGTGCAGGATCGCAGCATGACGATATTGTCACTGCCGAAAGCGGGTGCCTCCCTGGTGCTGACCCGCGCCTGGGACGTCAAGCCTGGCGAAGAAGAGACTTACCTGAAAAGCCAGGTCGCCAAAATCAAACGTGACATGAAAAAGTTCACGGGTGATGAAGTCACTGATACGCAGGTGGGCGGCAGGCCCGCGCGGGAAGTCGCCATGCGTTTTGAAAACCACGGCGTGACGGTTTATGAACAGCTCGCCACCACCATGCTTGACGATCATCTGCTGGTGATGGCGATGAGCCGCACCGCACCGTTTGATGACGACGCGCTGGCGGTATGGGAATCCATTAAAGCGGGGCTGGAATTCACGCCTGGAGAGGGAGCGTAAGCGTGTCCGAACTGTTAGCTGCCCGTATAGATGATCCGCTCATCCACAGCTCTCTGCTCGCCGATGTCGTCAGTGGCGCGGTGGAGGGGGCTATCTGTCTTGCCGCCATAACGGCGGGTTCGGCGATGATGGGCACGGGGCTGGGTACGGTTGCGGGCGTTGTACTGATTGCGGCCGTATTCACCACGGGTATTGCAGAGGACGCCGGCGATCTGGTGGGGCAAGGCGTCGATGCTGTGCTGGATTTCTTCGGCTGGCTCGGCCCGCCGGATGCGATTATCAAGACAGGCTCTCACAACGTACGCATTATGGAAAAAGCCGCCGCGCGCGCGGCGGGCACGGTTGATCACAACTATCTCAATACGCCCATCCCGCAAGAGAGCTTTGGCGATCAGGCGAAGGCATTTGCGATAGGCACCGCGGTTGCCATTCTCGAAGTGGCGCAGTTTACCCTGCACCCGCTGGATAACCTGGCGGCAGGAGCAAGCGCCATCGCCAGCAGCGGCTGGGACGGAGTAAAAAAATTCGCGGGCAGCGTCTGGGATAACTTCACGCAACCCGTCGTGGCGGGTGCCAGCCCGTACGCTAAGGCGGCGCCGGGCGATATCGTGGTGTGCACCAAAGGCCATACGGTGACCGGCACCAACTACCTGGCGGAAGGCTCGAAAAAAGTGCTGATCAATGGCCAGCCCGCGAGCCGCAACGGCGATCGCAGCACCTGCGAAGCCAAAGTCAAAGTTAAAGAAAACACGCGCGTGCGCATCGGCGGCGAAAGCATCGTGGTGCGCGATATCCGCAGCGGTAAGAATTTCTGGGCGCGGCTTATTGGCAACACCATCGGCAGCCTTGGGCCGGCGATTATCCGCAACCTCAGCAAAGGGATGCTGAAGACACTCTTCAGCCGCCAGATCATGAAAACCTTTTGCTGCCAGTTTGCCGCCGATCTCGGCATGGGCCTGACGACATTCGGGCTGATTCAGGCAGGCAAAGTGGGCAGTGAGGCGCGCCAGACGCAGCACCCGGTGGATATCGCCAGCGGCGCGAAAATCCTCGCGGGCGCTGAAGACCGCGATTTCACGCTGGAAGATCGCATTCCGCTCATCTGGCAGCGTGTCTACAACAGCCGCAATCTGGCGACCGGTATGCTCGGCACCGGCTGGCTCCTGCCGTTTGAGACCCGCTTCTTCCGCCTTGAGAACAATCAGTTTATCTGGCGCGATATGTCGGGCCGCGAGCTGGGCTTCGGCGAGCTGACCCCCGGCGACGTGGTGGATTATCTCGAAGACGGCGTCACGCTCTATTACACCGTCAGCGGCACGCTGATGCTCCAGATGACGAGCGGCGAATACCACGTCTACGAACCGGACCCGACGCGTCCGGGTGAGTGGCGGCTGTTCCGCATCTACGATCGTCATGAGAACTGCCAGTACTACAGCTGGGATGAACACGGCAGGCTGGTGCGGATTTCCGGCGACAACGAAGCGCTGGATGTCGAACTGGCGTATGAGAAAACGCATGGCCGCCTCGCCAGCGTGCATCAGGTGTGCAACGGCGAGCGCCGCCTGCTGGTGACTTACGGTTATAACGAACACGGCCAGTTGATCGAGGTCACCGACGCGGACGGCATCGTCACGCGCCGCTTCGGCTGGGATCGCGCCAGCGACATGATGGGCTGGCACAGCTACGCCACCAATCTGAGCGTGCATTATCAGTGGCAGCCCGCCGCCGATGCGCCGAACTGGCGCGTGTGCGCTTATCAGGTGCTGGACGACCAGGACAACGTGCTGGAGCGCTGGCGCATCGACGCCGACGAGGCGAAACGTTGCGCCACGGTCAGCTGCGACGCGGGTTTCTCGACGCGCCACTGCTGGGATTACCTCTACCGCATCACGGAATACACCGACCGCCACGGCGGCGTGTGGCGCTACGAGTGGGCGGATTATGCCGAGCTGCTGAAAGCGGCCACCACGCCGGACGGCAGCCGCTGGGTATACGGCCACGACGAGCACGGCAACCTGACGGAAGTGCGCGACCCGCTCGGCAACAGCACCTTCACCACGTGGCACCCGGTGTTCGCGTTCCCGGTGAAGGAAGTGCTGCCGGACGGCGCCACCTGGCAGTATGAATACAACCCGCGCGGCGATGTGGTCTCGCTTACCGACCCGAAAGGCGGCGTGACGCGCTTTGAGTGGAACGAGCAGGGCGACCTGGTTCAGCAGACCGACGCGCTGAACAACACGCACCGGTTCTGGTGGAACGAGCGCGGGCAGCTGGTGCGCGACGAGGACTGCTCCGGCAACCAGAGCCAGCGGCTTTATGACGCGGCGGGGCGACCGCTCAGCGCCAGCGACGCCGAAGGCAACACCGACCGCTGGACGCTGACTGCGGCGGGGCGTCTGCGCACCTGGCGGCGGGCGGACGGCCGCGAGACGCACTACGAATATGACAGCGCCGGGCTGCTGTGCGGGCAGGACGACGACGGGCTGCGCGAGCGCAAGGTGACGCGCAACGCGCGCGGCCAGGTGGTGAGCGCCGCCGACCCGGCAGGCCACCTGACGCGCCTGCGCTACGACCGCTTCGGCCGCCTGACGACGCTGGTGAACCCGAACCGCGAAAGCTGGCGGTTTGAGTATGACGCCGCAGGCCGCCTGACGGGACAGCGGGATTACGCGGGTCGCCTGACGGAGTACCGCCACGACGCGCTGGGCCAGGTGACGGAGGTGATTCGCCATCCGCTGCCGGGCAGCGCGGACGCGCCGCTGGTGACTGCCTTTGAATATGACGTGCTGGGCCGCCTCACCGCCCGGGAAACCGCAGAGCACCGCACCGAGTACCGCCACAGCACGCTGTCGCTGGAAATCCGCCGCGCCACGCGCGCCGAATGGCGGCAGGCGCTGCTGGAAGAGCGCGAGCCTGAGTGGGACGCCGTGCTGGTCTTCACCCGCAACGCGGCCGGCGAGCTGGTGAGCGAGGAGAACCACGGCGGGAAGTTCGAGTATGAGTACGACGCGCTGGGTAATCTCAGCAGCACAACATTCCCGGATGGCCGGGAGCTCGCCACGCTGCGCTACGGCACCGGCCACCTGCTGGAGATGCAGCTGCGCCACGGCGGCGCGACGCACACGCTGGCGGCGTACGGCCGCGACCGCCTTCACCGGGAAATCTCCCGCAGCCAGGGCGTGCTCTCGCAGGAGACCCGTTACGACGCCGCCGGACGCGTCACGCAACGCACGGTGCTGGACGCCCGCCGGGAGCTGGTGTTCGAGCGCCGCTACCGCTGGGACCGCACCGACCAGATAGTCCAGCAGATACACACTGACTCAACCCCTGCCACACCGGGCGAGAAATACAGCCAGTACCTGTGGGGCTACGACGCCGCGGGCCAGGTGACAAAAGCCGTCGAACCGCAGAAAGAAGAGCGTTTCTTCTGGGACGCCGCAGGCAACCGCACCGAAGAGCACCGCAACCCGGTGTGGCATAACCTGCTGCTGCGCCTCGACGGCCTGAAGCTGGACTATGACGGGTTCGGGCGGCTCACACGCCGTCAGGATAAAAGCGGTGTGGTGCAGCACTTTGCCTATGACGACGAGCAGCGGGTGAAGGAAATCCGGTTTGAGGGGAACGCAGAGTTCCGCCGTGTGGAGTACCGCTATGACCCGCTTGGCCGCAGGACGCATAAGGTTCTGTGGCGTTACGGTGAGAAAGCCCCGGAGACCATCCGCTTTGACTGGCAGGGCTTACAGCTCGCCGGTGAACAGAGCGACCGCGAGCCGGACCACTACGTTCAGTACGTCTACACCGAGGGCAGCTACGAGCCGCTGGTGCGGGTCGACAGCGTCTTCGACGACTGTGAGATTTACTGGTACCACACCGAACTCAACGGCCTGCCGGGGCGGGTGACGGACATGGACGGCCAGACCGTCTGGCGCGGACAGTTCAGCACCTGGGGCGAAACCGAACGCGAACTCAGCGTGCCGCAGTGGCAGGTGCCACAGAACCTGCGCTTCCAGGGTCAGTACCTCGACCGCGAAAGCGGCCTGCATTACAACCTGTTCCGCTATTACGACCCGGTGGCGGGGCGTTACACCCAGATGGACCCGATTGGGTTAGCGGGCGGGCTGAACACGTATTCGTACGTGGGTGATCCGCTGACGTGGGTGGATCCGCTGGGGCTTGCTGTTGATCCATTAGTTAAGTTAGAAGAACGTGGCTATAGCGGCGTAGTTAAAACACCTGGTGGAGGGTTAGATTATTCAAATAGTAACGCGCTTTATAATAAAAAGCCGGGTGTAAATCCTATTGTGAAAATAGAGTACTCGGGTGATTATGCAATTGACTTTGAACGGGCTAACTATGAGGCTGGGTTAAACCAAAAAACTACCCCAAGTGGTTATGTCTGGCATCATCTTGATGACTATGATGCGGAAACTAATAAAGGCACGATGCAGCTTGTTGAAAAGCCGGCACACCGTGGTATTAATCATAATGGTGGGGTGAGTCAGTATAAAGCTGCAACGGGTAAACAATATGTACATCCAGGTCGTTTTAGGAGTAAAGGAACATGCAACATATTATAGTGGATTCAGAAGTAGGGTTAACGCAAGAAGACCTTGTTGAGGTTGAAAAAAAATTCAATTGGAAGTTTCCGAAGGCTTTTAAAGAATTTTACCTCAGTCACAACGGAGGAGAGCTGGCGGATGAATATGCTGATAATGATTTTTTGCTAAGTGGTTTTATTCCTTTCAAGTATGGTTCTGCTCCAATAGAAACAACCTATAAGGATTTGATTGATGATTTTCCTGAGCTGAAAGATTTTGTTCCGTTTGCTGATGATCAAGGCGGCAATTGTTTCCTTATTTCAATGCGTAAAAAGGATTATGGGAAAGTGTATATATGGTTAATGGATGAAAAAGAGCTGGCATTCGTTATTGATTCATTTGATGCCTTAATTAATGAAATAGAGTAATTAATCTAGCCTGGGTATAACAATGCCCGGGCTTATCTACATAATTCATCATAGTTAGATATGTTAGTTATATGTAGTCAATATATAATAAAGGAAATTCCCGTTCAGCTGTATTGCAGCCAAATAAACCAGCACACAGTCGGCCCATTAACCACCTGTTGTGTCTGATAAGACTATTTATCCCAGAATGTACTTCTAAATAGTTCATCATCATTCTGATTGCACCCGGTGTACGCCTTCCCGGTGCAGGAGGTGCTGCCGGACGGCGCCACCTGGCAGTACGAATACAACCCGCGCGGCGATGTGGTCTCGCTTACCGACCCGGCGGGCCACCAGACGCGCCTGCGTTACGACCGCTTTGGCCGCCTGACGACGCTGGTGAACCCGAACCGCGAGAGCTGGCGGTTTGAGTATGACGCCGCAGGCCGCCTGACGGGCCAGCGGGATTACGCGGGCCGCCTGACGGAATACCGCCACGACGCGCTGGGCCAGGTGACGGAGGTGATTCGCCATCCGCTGCCGGGCAGCGCGGACGCGCCGCTGGTCACGGCGTTTGAATATGACGTGCTGGGCCGCCTGACTGCACGCGAAACCGCAGAGCACCGCACCGAGTACCGCCACAACACGCTGTCGCTGGAAATCCGCCGCGCCACGCGCGCCGAATGGCGGCAGGCGCTGCTTGAAGAGCGCGAGCCTGCGTGGGACGCCGTGCTGGTCTTCACCCGCAACGCCGCGGGCGAGCTGGTGAGCGAGGAGAACCACGGCGGGAAGTTTGAGTATGAGTACGATGCGCTCGGCAACCTCAGCAGCACAACATTCCCGGATGGCCGCGAACTCGCCACGCTGCGCTACGGCACCGGTCATCTGCTGGAGATGCAGCTGCGCCACGGCGGGGCAATGCACACGCTGGCGGCGTACGGCCGCGACCGGCTGCACCGTGAAATCTCCCGCAGCCAGGGCGTGCTCTCGCAGGAGACCCGTTACGACGCCGCAGGGCGCGTCACGCAACGCACGGTGCTGGACGCCCGCCGGGAGCTGGTGTTCGAGCGCCGCTACCGCTGGGACCGCACCGACCAGATAGTCCAGCAGATACACACCGACACCACGCCGGCAACACCGGGCGAAAAATACAGCCAGTACCTGTGGGGCTACGACGCGGCGGGCCAGGTCACGAAAGCCGTTGAACCGCAGAAAGAAGAGCGTTTCTTCTGGGACGCCGCAGGCAACCGCACTGAGGAGCACCGCAACCCGGTGTGGCACAACCTGCTGCTGCGCCTCGACGGGCTGACGCTGGACTATGACGGGTTTGGGCGGCTGATTCAGCGGCGGGACAAGTCTGGTGTTATTCAGCATTTCACGTACGACGACGAGCAGCGGGTAAAAGAAATCACCTTCACCGGTCATGCGGAATACAGGAAGGTCGAATACCGGTACGACCCGCTGGGGCGACGCACCCATAAAATCCTGTGGCGTTACGGTGAGAAAGACCCGGAAACCATCCGCTTTGACTGGCAGGGTTTACAGCTCGCCGGTGAACAGAGCGACCGGGAGCCGGACCACTACGTTCAGTACGTCTACACCGAGGGCAGCTATGAGCCGCTGGCGCGCGTCGACAGTGTTTTCGACGACTGCGAAATTTACTGGTACCACACCGGACTCAACGGCCTGCCGGGGCGGGTGACGGACATGGACGGCCAGACGGTCTGGCGCGGGCAGTTCAGCACCTGGGGCGAAACCGAACGCGAACTCAGCGTGCCGCAGTGGCAGGTGCCGCAGAACCTGCGCTTCCAGGGCCAGTACCTCGACCGCGAAAGCGGCCTGCACTACAACCTGTTCCGTTATTACGATCCGGTGGCCGGACGTTACACCCAGATGGACCCGATTGGGTTAGCGGGCGGGATTAATACCTATGCTTACACACCCAATCCATTAGTCTATATCGATCCATTAGGTTGGTGTTCCACTAAGCTTGGTAAAAATATGGGAGCACGGCCAAGGGATGGAATGGCAAACCATCACTTAATTCCTGAGGAGTTAATTAAAGATCCTAGATATAAGGTGATCTTTGATCGACTGAAAAAAATAGGCTGGGATGGTGATGGCGCTTCCAATGGCATTTTCCTTCCGGGAAGTGAAGATCTTGCCAAAACGATAGATATGCCGGGTCATTGGTCTAATCATCGGGAATACACTGGTGAGGTTCGTAAGAAACTTGAGAATGTGCTGCGTAAGGAAAGCAAACTTAGTGATACGCAGCTTGCTTTACATGTCAAAGATATACAAGATTGGGCACGTGAAGGTTTAGAAAAGGGCATCTTTAATATTGATTTTAATAATGGGCGATTGCTATGACATTAGATAACTGCAAGTTTTTTGTAATCAATTTTAAGCCAGATGGTGAAGGGCTTCCTCATTACATTGACAAAGAGTATACGCCAGAATTGCCAACGTTTAATATTCATGATGGGTTGCCTAAGTTAACTGAATTTCGTAACCACTATACTTTGAAAACGACGGTAGATAATTTGGCGGGAGACTATTACCCTTTAGATGATCTGGCCTCAGATGAAATGCTATCTCTATGCTCGGAATTGAATGTTCAATATTTCAATGTGCCTCTAAAGATTGAACTCAGTCATCGAATAGGGTTGTCTAAGAACTATAATTTATTTTATTTAAAGAAATATATATCCATAATCGATAAGGATAAGTCCGAGTATGAGATAGATGATTTCATTACCGATGATGAAAAAATTTATTTTAGCAAAATAGATAGATTTGTTGTTAAGGAAGGTGTTAATGACCATTTATTCTTTTGTCCTGATATTGGAAAGCCTGTGTGCTCCTTAGATTTTAAAGAACGATTCACAAAGCAAGGGCTTGTTGGAATAGATTTTATAGCCATTGATAGTAATTACAAATATGATGAATGGGATAATTAATATTACTATAAATAGTCTGCACTAAGTTAGGTGATAAAATAACAAGCAGTCGAATTATAACTAATTTTCGCGAGAGCTGACGACCGATAAACCACCGAGTACCGTCACAACACGCTCTCGCTGGAAATCCGCCGCGCCACGCGCGCCGAATGGCGGCAGGCGCTGCTGGAAGAGCGCGAGCCTGCGTGGGACGCCGTACTCATCTTCACCCGCAACGCCGCGGGCGAGCTGGTGAGTGAGGAGAACCACGGCGGGAAGTTTGAGTATGAGTACGACGCACTGGGTAATCTCAGCAGCACGCTTTACCCGGATGGCCGGGAGCTGGCCACCCTGCGTTACGGCACCGGCCACCTGCTGGAGATGCAGCTGCGCCACGGCGGAGCCACGCACACGCTGGCGGCGTACGGCCGCGACCGTCTGCACCGGGAAATCTCCCGCAGCCAGGGCGTGCTCTCGCAGGAAACGCGCTACGACGCCGTTGGCCGCGTCACGCAGCGCACGGTGCTGGACGCCCGCCGTGAACTGGTGTTTGAGCGCCGCTACCGCTGGGACCGCACCGACCAGATAGTCCAGCAGATACACACCGACACCACGCCTGCAACACCGGGCGAGAAATACAGCCAGTACCTGTGGGGCTACGACGCGGCGGGCCAGGTGACAAAAGCCGTTGAGCCGCAGAAAGAAGAGCGTTTCTTCTGGGACGCCGCGGGCAACCGCACTGAGGAGCACCGTAACCCGGTGTGGCACAACCTGCTGCTGCGCCTCGACGGGCTGAAGCTCGATTACGACGGGTTCGGGCGGCTCACGCGCCGTCAGGATAAAAACGGTGTGGTGCAGCGTTTTGCCTATCACGATGAGCAGCGGGTAAAAGAGATTCGGTTTGAGAGGAACGCGGAGTTCCGCCGGGTCGAATACTGCTATGACCCGCTGGGCCGCAGGACGCATAAGGTTCTGTGGCGTTATAACGACCCGCAGCCGGAAACCATCCGCTTCGACTGGCAGGGTTTACAGCTCGCCGGTGAACAGAGTGACCGCGAGCCGGACCACTACGTTCAGTACGTCTACACCGAAGGCAGCTATGAGCCGCTGGCGCGCGTCGACAGCGTTTTCGACGACTGTGAGATTTACTGGTATCACACCGAACTCAACGGCCTGCCGGAACGGGTGACCGACGCGGACGGGCAGACCGTCTGGCGCGGGCAGTTCAGCACCTGGGGCGAAACGGAACGCGAACTCAGCGTGCCGCAGTGGCACATACCGCAGAACCTGCGTTTCCAGGGGCAGTACCTCGACCGGGAAAGCGGGCTGCACTACAACCTGTTCCGTTATTACGACCCGGTGGCCGGGCGTTACACCCAGATGGACCCGATTGGGTTGCTTGATGGGATTAATACTTATGGATATGTGCCGGACCCATTAACTTGGGTTGATCCGCTTGGTCTGTGCTTTAGTAAGCGCTTAGGGGATTTTGGCGAGTCCCATGCGCAATCCCAGCTTAAAGCGTCGGGTAATTATGCAGATGTTTTTTCGGTGCAAAATAAATCTAACAATGGTATTGATTTAGTCGGTTTGAGGCATGACGGGAAATATGACTTCTTTGAAGTAAAAACAAATACAACTGGGTCTGTCGGAAAATTAAGCGATCGGCAGCTAAGTTCAAAAGAGTTTATTGAAACTGTGTTAAGAAATGATGTTCCTAAGGGTGGCTATGACCTTAACGGGCATGTAGTCGATGAGATGCTGGATAATATAGGCGATACATATGTTATCGATGTATTTGTCGGCCGGTCTGCTAATGGGCGTTGGTTTGTGTCGAAGTATTTGATGAGTATATGGGAATAAGGGAGGTAATAGATGAAAAGGTTAATTAAAGAAATTGACGGTATTGTTAATTATGTTAAAAACGAAGAGGCTGAATCATATAAAGACCTCAATAGAAGGTTAGAGAACTATTTGGCAGGAGAAACTGATCTTTCATACAAGTATTTTGTCAATGAAAATGTTGGCTATCGCGTTGCGCAGCAAGATATAGCCTCAGCTCTATCGAAAAAATTTAATGAGTTTGCTATTTATGCAAAGAATTTCTATGAAAATAAAAATGAGGATAACTTTAATCAACTAATAAATTCTTATTATATTCAGTTACTTGCGATTACGGCGTCTTTATTTATGAAAAAAAGACTTCCGGGATATTTAGATTCTACTATAAGTTCGTTGGGGCTATTGGCACTTTCTTTTTTCACAAAAGAAGATCAGTTAAATGTCATGAAATATCTTGATTTTTTCCTTAAAAATAAAGCTAACGAGGCCAAGAGTAAAAGTAATCCTAATTTAGCCAGATGTGAAGCGGGGCATAGTATTCTACCATTGTTTATTATGCTTGCTTATGATTTTTTTGGGGTGGAAAATCATGTTACTTCTTTTGAGGGGCTAGTGGATGGTAGCAGTGTACCACTTAATATAGACCCCAAAAACAACCTCAATGAGGTTTACAGTTTCGCTTATAACAATTTTTTAAGTGATGACTCTGAAGTTGTGAGTAAGGTATTTACTTCTTTGGGTGATTTTCACGCTGAGAACTGTCGTAAGGATTCCAAAAAGTTTTATGTCTTTGATGCTACTGAATGGCAGTTTTTACCAAGTGAAATTTTATGTTTATTAAAAATAAGAGTAAATGCTGGTAAGGATATTGATTTTGTTTCTCATCCGACTATTGATATTTTTAAGCGTTTCATTAAAAAAGGTGATTTTACTTTAACTAGTGAAAATATAAAATTTAGAGATGTGATTTATAAGAATCTCCTAAATTAAAGTTTGCATTGTTTTATGTTTTAATTTTCCTTAACCATACGTTCATTTAAGCCTAGCCGCGCGGGAAAAACCGCGCTACCCGCGCTGCGCTATGGTACCGGCCACCTGCTGGAGATGCAGCTGCGCCACGGCGGGGCGACGCACGCGCTGGCGGCGTATGGTCGTGACCGCCTGCACCGGGAAATCTCCCGCAGCCAGGGCGTGCTCTCGCAGGAAACCCGTTACGACTCCGCAGGGCGCGTCACGCAGCGCACGGTGCTGGACGCCCGCCGGGAGCTGGTGTTCGAGCGCCGCTACCGGTGGGACCGCACCGACCAGATAGTCCAGCAGATACACACCGACACCACGCCCGCAACGCCGGGCGAAAAATACAGCCAGCACCTGTGGGGCTACGACGCCACGGGTCAGGTCACAAAAGCCGTTGAACCGCAAAAAGAAGAACGCTTTTTCTGGGACCCGGCAGGCAACCGCACCGAAGCGCACCGCAACCCGGTGTGGCATAACCTGCTGCTGCGCCTCGACGGGCTGAAGCTCGATTATGACGGGTTCGGGCGGCTGATTCAGCGGCGGGATAAGTCTGGTGTTATTCAACATTTCACGTACGACGATGAACAGCGGGTGAGGGAGATTCGGTTTGAGGGGAACACGGAGTTCCGCCGGGTGGAATACCGCTATGACCCGCTGGGGCGCAGGACGCACAAGATTCTGTGGCGCCATAACGACCCGCAGCCGGAAACCATTCGCTTCGACTGGCAGGGCCTGCAACTGGCGGGCGAACAGAGCGACCGCGAGCCGGGCAACAACGTTCAGTACGTCTACACCGAGGGCAGCTACGAGCCGCTGGCGCGCGTCGACAGCGTTTTCGACGACTGTGAGATTTACTGGTACCACACCGAACTTAACGGCCTGCCGGAGCGGGTGACCGACGCGGACGGGCAGACCGTCTGGCGCGGACAGTTCAACACCTGGGGCGAAACGGAGCGCGAACTCAGCGTGCCGCAGTGGCAGGTGCCGCAGAACCTGTGCTTCCAGGGCCAGTACCTCGATCGTGACAAATTTGTCGGGAACAAATTTGAATACGCGTAGCGTACCCCGAAGGGGCGAGCCACAGGGATGTGGCGAGTAGTGCAGCCTGCACTACAACCTGTTCCGCTATTACGACCCGGTGGCGGGGCGTTACACCCAGATGGACCCGATTGGGTTAGCGGGCGGGATGAATACGTATTCTTACGTGGGTGATCCGCTGGTGTGGGTGGACCCGTTGGGGTTAGTTGCATGTTATAAGCCTCCACATGACAATGTCTTTTACAGAACTATGTCAAAAGAAGTTTTTGATGTTTTACAAAAAACAGGACGTATGCCCGGGACCACCGAAACAACAATTTCACCGACTCGTGAGTTTTCAGAAAACTATGAAGGAATACTTGTACAATTTAATTTAAAACCGGGTACTCGAGCGCAGTTAGAAGGCATTGGAATTAGAGATAACTCTGATCTTGCTGCTGCAACTCATCCTGATATGCCGAGTCCATTAGAATCAAAAAATTGGGGTTTTACTAATGCGCGCTTTAAAGGAGAGGGAGATCAAATAAATATTGGTCTTGGCAGAGAAGGGGGGCATTAAAAATATTTAACGATGGTATCGATTCTTTTAATGTGTTGAGGAAATAATGAATTCAGAACAAAAAAAATTAGTTCTCTCTGTGGTTAATAATAAACCACTTCGAGATGGAAAAATAACAGATGAAGAGTTTCTAAAGCTTTTTCCATGTAATCAGGGGAATGTTGAGGATTTTGTAAATGACATTTTAAAAAACGCGCATTCTTCTAAGGATCCGAAAGAAGTTGAATATGCGTTATATATTGGCTTTCACTTTGGATTTACAAGTAAGCATGAAGATATCTTGATACATCTTTTGGATGATGGTTTTCATTATAAACATGATGATGTTGTGCTAGCTTTAGTTAAAATAAAGGCTAAAAGCGATAATGCAGCAAATGCACTATATAAATGTGCTTTATCTGAATACGATTATTTGGCTGATGACAGAGAGGATGATAATTATACATTGGCATGGAATTGTATATACGCTCTAGCGAAAACAGGTTCAAATTATGCTATTGAGAAATTAAAAGAATTGTCAAAAAATTCCATCCCGGAAATAAAGAGCAAAGCGGTGCAAGTTGGAAAATCTTACGGATATATAGATTAAAGGCTATATTTTAATTTAAGCCGGTTTACGGCTTAAATTTTATAAGGCCGTTCTTGTGGCAGATGCGAGATTGCTGACTGTATGTTCCCGGCATCTACAAGGTCTTTGATTTTTTCGACGTGTCTGGTTACGTCTGAAATGCTAATAATCCATTTTTTACAATAATCTTCAACCGCTTTATTACGTAATCCTATTTGTATGGTACGATAGTTTAGCTTATTTAAATGTATGTCCCTTTCTGGATCCCATTGTATTATTACATCTGATTCTTTAATATCAGTGCGCCAGCTGTCTAAGCTGTTATGAAGAGACTTGCCATGACTGCTAAGTACTCCATTTTTTATTATTTCCCGGAATCCTGTGTGGCTTATATCTATTGCCAGAATCCTTTTTTGTTTTGAGTCTTTCTTTGCCCATCCTGAACGATACATCATCCATAAAAAAGAAGGCTTAATCCATGTCATTCTACTCATACTGAACGGGGGAGATACGAAGGTTTTATTCTCAAGAGCGCTTTCTGCTATTTCATCAGAAAACGCCTGATAAACTCGAATGAAATCATCCGTATAATATGCTCTGATTTCATTTGTTGGGGTTAAAGATGTGATGCTTTTATCCATGGTTTTTCAATTATAAATTGCGCATTTCAATTTATTATAAGCAATACCCAACGATAATTCCATATCCTATAATGATACATCGCGCTGTATTCTGGCACAAAATCAATAATAACCAGAGCCTTAAATATTTTGCTGAGAGTAGTCGCTGGGTATACGGCTACGACGAACACGGCAACCTGACGGAAGTGCATGACCCGCTTGGCAACAGCACATTCACCACGTGGCACCCGGTGTTCGCGTTCCCGGTGAAGGAGGTGCTGCCGGACAGTGCCACCTGGTAGGGAGCGTGTGTATAATTTGTGGACTGATATATTGAGGTGAATATGCAAGTTGATGTAGCCATTTACATGGAGCCTATGCTGTTTTCCCGCAAGCCTGAGTTTCTTGCTGGAAGCAATGGAGATGTATTAAACCTAGAATATATTAATGATGAGAAGTTGGCTTTGCATCTTCTTTTTGGTCAACAATTGCCTGAACAATATTTGGTATGGAGTGATTTTTTTGCGGAGATTACTTCCGAATTATTTTTAGACCCTCTTTATAAAGAATCGCAGGAAGCTATTAAGAAGCAAATGATGATTTCAAAAGGGGATGCTTTAAAAGAAAATATCAGAAAGCGTAAAGCATATCTTTTAAAGAAGAAGATGGGGCTTGCGGAAAATAAAAAATATGAGGGTTTTATAAGCGAAGTTAGCGATGAGGCTATATATATGTTGAGTATGGTTTCAACTCAGCGATATATTAATGGAATTGTGCCGGGTTCACCTCTTGAAGAAATATATGAGATATTTAAAACGGGGAGTATGCCTTGTGGTGTGAAAAAAGATAAAGATATTGTAGTATTCAATCCTGTTGTTTTAAAGTGACTTTGATTTCTTTATGTTAAATGCATCGTCTTATCCAAGGCAATGCATTTTTTATAATGTTAGTTCTGTGATGTTATATTTTCAACAAAGGTTTTTTTAGTTGGAATTATTAATCCTACTTTTGTAAAGGGAATTTATCTTACCGCCCGCGAAAACGCGAAAACGCGAAAACGCAGAGCACCGCACCGAGTACCGCCACAACACGCTGTCGCTGGAAATCCGCCGCTGGCGTGCGTCGACAGCGTTTTCGACGACTGTGAGATTTACTGGTACCACACCGGACTCAACGGCCTGCCGGAGCGGGTGACGGACGCGGACGGCCAGACCGTCTGGCGCGGGCAGTTCAGTACCTGGGGCGAAACGGAGCGCGAACTCAGCGTGCCGCAGTGGCAGGTGCCGCAGAACCTGCGCTTCCAGGGCCAGTACCTCGACTGCGACAAATTTCTTGGGAACAAACAGTTTCTCAAGAAGATAAATTTAAATGCATGAATGTGACGTCTGATGAATAGATGAGATGGAGAACCCCAATAGGGAATGTTAAATTCCTGGGTGATGACGGCATAATGGGTATTCATACGCTTCCATACTCAAGATGCGTGACATCGCAGTTATCACTGGCTCATAAAGGAATGATTGCTTTTGCAGAAAAAGCGAAGGATATTGAATCTTATCTTAATGCTTTAAGAAAATGGTCTTCCAAAAGATTACCACTCGGCCTATTTGACCTGCCATTTTAAGGGTGAACGTATGGAACTTACTGAAAAATATGCTGTATGGTATACAACGTGTGCAAACTATGAGTTAGTTCAAAATTATTTTTACAAAGAAAATGGGACGTCCAAATTTGAAAAAGATTTTGGTTTAAAAAAACGATTTATTGATTATGACCATGCCATTTCAATATGGTATGGGAAAGAGCACGGAGATTTGGGAGATATTGGTCCTGATAATTCGGCTATTGATAATGGCTTTCTTTTTATTACAACTCCTGTTGCGGAGAGGCTTTACGCATTAGGTGTGGAGAAAATTAGTTATATATTTGCTATACCTGATTTTGAATATGATAACGTAAGTAAAAAGAAGAATGTTATGATATTTTTGGATAACATCATTTGTTCTCAGAAATCCTCCTCTTGGTTAGATGATATTTTAAATGATATGTAAAGAGTAAGCGATTTTGAATATAAGATAATTTAATTATATTTATAGGATCCGCATACATAATATAATTGCAGAGCATCAAAAACGATTCAGTGTGTTGGGTATTGATGTGTATTCAACTAGCCTGACAACTTTTAAAGGTAAGTCTGCTGCATGACCATTAGGAATTCGTTATATTAAAATATATGAGTGTATATTTGTTGACATGCCTCCTTATAACTCAGTTTATCATCAAAATTAGTAGGTAATTATGAAAGTATCACTAACAATTGCTGTTGACGATAGGAAGCTATCCAAAACTTACAATAAACTCTATCCAGAAATGAAAATTTTGACAACACAGTTGTCTTCATATGAACCTACACATCCTATAGGTGAAATGATAACAGTTATAGTAACGGACACGGAAAAGGATGGGTACTTTAGAGAGGATAGTCAAGATGGTGCTTTTACCTATTTTTTCGGTATGGAGGCCGTGCATGATGAAGCTTTGTTGAAGACTAAGCTTTTTGACTATCTTGAAAAAGATATCGAGAAAACAGCGCTTACAATACCTGATCATGAAAAATATAAAATGATATTTTCTCAGTGGAAGAAAGAACACATGTAATGGCGCATCGGTGACCGAAGGAGCTGCCCTGTCTTTTAACTCATCGCAACAAAAGCAGAAACTTTAAATTTTTTAACCATCATCAGATTATGCCTTCTGATGAAAACCTGAGCCAAAATCTGATTAATAATTATGATGTTGTTAGGGGGGTATTTTAATCATAACCAGCACTTTAATGCCAGAGGCTTTTAAAATGATGAACAATAAGGTTCATATATGGATAGAGAATAACTTTTCATCGGCAGATGACTATATGCGTTATTTTGAATTAGATTATTCTACCGATGGCGATATAGACGATCCCGATTATCAAGTATGCGGATTCTGTAAGGGCCTGGGTATAAAATGGTACGATGAAGATTTTATTGGCATTATACGCAGAGAAAGTAAAGCAGTTCCGTTAGATGATCTTCTTGAAGAAGCTGCTGTAGACGAAAGTGAGAAAGAAAATGTTAAATCGATATATTACGCATCAGGAATTCAAAAAGCGAATGCTTTAGTATGGTATGCTGATTCCGCATTGGATGTGAAGCCCGACCCATCAGTTAGCTATAATGGTTTAAAGTACATTGGCCTGTTTGAAGGCGATTGATGTAATGATATTAAAAAACGTTTTGAAGTTAATGATGCTTTTAACAAACCGCTAATGTGTAAGTATAGGGTATCTCTTAGCGATAATAAAAAAATCAAATATCTTGCGAATTATTTTTTTAAATATGCTTTTCCCAGAGGAGCGCTTACCCATGGTTGAACTGGTCGATCCCGAAAGAAAGATAAGTCACATCGAATGGACAGAATTTGCAAAATGCTTTCCAGTACCCCTGCCGGAATCCTTCAAAGCGCACTACTTAAGAATAAATGGCGGTTACTTAGCTGAGGAAGACGTTGAGGCAGACCGGTGGGGAATCCCTGTGGGCGGTTTTAACCCGATCAAGTATGGAACGCTTCCCATTGAAACACTCATTAATGACATATTCAGCATTTCGCCTGCTGAGAGCGAATATGGCCCCTGGCATAAAAATGAGTTTATTCCTTTCGCTTACGATAATGGCGGTAATCCTTTTTTTCTTTCATTAAAAGCAAGCGATTACGGCCATATCTATCTCTACGCCCAGGATGGCGATGCCCTCTTTGAGGTTGCAGAGTCATTTGATGATTTTATAAGAGCATTATACCGGCTTTAAATGTGCTTATTTTCAGGATAAAGGCGAGATAGCGTCCGGCGGTTTTTCCTTTTCCGTTGCCTCACAAGCTTTATCAGCCTGATTTCCCCTGACGCTTTTTATCAATTAATGCTTATCTGTTACCGCATCGGTTATATTGCCTGATCATATGCACAGTAAAATCATAAGAAAATAGAGAATTATCGCTGCTATTGCATAACCACAGGGCATATAACTTATTGTCTGTATTGAATAAATTTCACATAAGGCAGGAAATTGTCCTCAGGGCTTTTAATTGCCCGACGAAACGCGTTATCCTCTGCCGGAAATGCGGTTTATCTTAACGCAAATACACCCAGCATAAATGTGCGATTTTTAATATGGCGGTCGCCCGTGCGGCGTCGTGTTTTCTTTTTTTAACAGGTAGCAGAGCGTGTTACGCCCAAAATAGATAAAGACTGAGTTATGAATTTATTCCCCGTTAGTGACAGTAACGAAAGTGAATTAACCTTTGTCGTTTCCCGAGCCTCTGCCAATGCGGATGATAAGGTCCATGCCGTCGCCGCCCGCATCGTCAGAGAAATGGAAACCTCCCTGCCCGAATTCCGTCTGGAATCCACGGAGATGACCGTGATCGACGGCGAACCGGCGGTCGATATGTTTTATCAGTATATGGAAGACAATACGCCAGTGTTTCAGCGCCAGACGGTGATTCTGATAAACGATGCGCAGGAAGGTAAAAAGATGGTGAGTTACATCGGCACCTGCATCGGTGAATTTCTGGATTCACACCACTGGCAGTATCAGGAAATTATGCAGAGCATCAAGTTTCATCGTCAGCGGAAAAGCGCCTGAAGGCAATGGAGAGCGCAGGGAAGGGATGAAAGAGCGCCGCCCGAATGAGCGGCGCAGAGCATTACGCTTTTTTCGCTTCTTCAGCGGCTTTCACGATAACCGCGAACGCGTCCGCTTTCAGAGAGGCACCGCCTACCAGCGCGCCGTCGATGTCCGGCTGGGTGAACAGCTCTGCCGCGTTAGCCGCGTTCACAGAACCGCCGTACTGAATGATAACCTGCTCGGCGATTTTCGCGTCGGCTTTGGCGATGTGGTCACGGATGAATTTGTGAACCGCCTGTGCCTGCGCCGGAGTGGCGGATTTGCCGGTACCGATAGCCCATACCGGTTCGTAAGCAATCACAACGCCTTCAAACGCCGCGGCGCCCTGGGTTTTCAGCACAGCGTCGATCTGACGTGCGCAGACTTCTTCCGTTTTGCCCGCTTCGTTTTCAGCTTCGGTTTCACCGATGCACAGTACCGGCACCAGACCCTGCGCTTTCAGCACGGCGAATTTTTTCGCGATCAGCTCGTCAGATTCCGCGTGGTAAGTACGACGCTCGGAGTGGCCGATAATGATGTATTTCGCGCCGATATCTTTGAGCATTTCAGCGGAAGTTTCACCGGTGAACGCGCCGGAGAGGTTAACGTCGACGTTCTGGGCACCAAGAATGATGTGGCTGCCAGCAGCGGCCTGCTTTGCCAGATCCAGATACATCGCCGGCGGGGCGATCGCTACGTCGCAGCCAGATACGCCAGCCAGCTCTTTACGCAGGTTAGCTACCAGCTCGTTTACCATGTGGCGGCTGCCGTTCAGTTTCCAGTTACCCATCACTAAAGGATGTCGCATTTTCATTCTCCACGCGCTAAGCGAATTAAGGATTATTGCTGCCCGTCAGGCAGCGTGGTCTGTGAAACAGTATAGAGATTCGTACCCGGAAAGGCTTTGCTTTTTGTCATTTATTGCTCCCTTCCAGCGTTTGCGATAACGCAAGCTTAATCGGTTCAACCGCGAAGGTAAGACCCTTTTCGCCGCTGTCTGCGACAATATAGCGAATCGCGCCTTCGGCCTGGCTGAAGTAGCGTTTGCCCTTGCCCTCGGTAAGCAAACGCGTCAGCCGCTGCTGGCTTTGCGCTTTGCTGATTTTCGGCGTGAAACTCCGCAGCAGCGCGGCCATATACTCCAGCGCTTTGGCTTTCGCCGCTTTTTGCTCCGGCCCCTGAATAGGCAGCCAGGTCATCTGAATACTTTTGATTTTCAGCGTGCCGCGCTCCAGCGCCGTGGAGGCATAGAGATTTTCATTAATCTTGCTGGCTGCGCGCACCAGATTGATTTTGTCGCCTTTCACGTCGATGGCGCGAAATTCATTGAGCGGGAGCGTGGGGTTATCGGCGTTGAAGCGTTCGCGAAACTGGGAAATTGAGAGATCAAAAGTGGGCGAGCCGGGCAGCAGATAGGGCGCGGTCGGCGTCAGCGTATCCGGGTCGGTTTCGGCATCAGCGAAGCGCGCCGCCAGCGGCAGCGTCAGAAAAAGAAGATAAAACAGCGGCTTCATGATTCACCTTTCCCGGTTGCGTATCACAGCGATTAAAACCAGATCGGGCTGGCTTGTCAAAACCCGTCCGCACCAGGGTAAACTGTGCGCCACGCACACAGTAAGGTTTTAGCTATGACCCTTCAGCAGTGGTTGTTCTCTTTTAAAGGCCGTATTGGCCGTCGTGATTTCTGGGTATGGATGGCGCTCTGGGTGGCGTCGATGATTATCCTTTTTACCCTCACTGGCAATGATTTGCTCAATACCCAGACCGCCGCGTTTATGCTGGTTTGTCTGCTCTGGCCGACGGCGGCGGTGGTGGTGAAACGCCTGCACGACCGCGGCAAATCTGGCGCGTGGGCGCTGTTGATGATCCTCGCGTGGATGCTGCTCGCCGGTAACTGGGCGGTGCTGGGCGGCGTCTGGCAGTGGGCCGTGGGGCGCTTCATCCCGACGCTTATCATGGTGATGATGGTGCTGGACCTGGGCGCGTTTCTCGGCACCCAGGGCGAGAACAAATACGGCAAAGACACGCTGGATGTGAAGTACCGCTGATTACCAGTAGTGCTCCGCCGTCATATGCCCCGGACGGCGGCGCAAGTGTTTCGCCATCTGGCGCGTATCTTTGAGCAACTGCTGCGTATCGCGCACCATCTGCGGGTTCCCGCACAGCATCACATGGCTGGTCGCGGTGTCCATCGGCAGCCCGACCGCCTCTTCCAGCGCGCCGCTCTCAATCAGCGCCGGCACGCGCCCGGTCAGCGAGCCGGAGACCGTTTCACGGCTTACCACCGTCTGCACCCGTAACTTGCCCTCGTAGCGCTGTTGCAGCTCCAGCATCAGCGGTAAGTAGCTCAAATCCTGGGCGTAACGCACCGCATGCACCAGCACGATATTTTTAAAGCGCTCGAGATCTTTGCCTTCCTGTAAAATCGACAGATACGGGCCGATGGCCGTGCCGGTCGCCAGCATCCATAACGTCTCGCACTCGGGGATTTCTTCCAGCACGAAAAAGCCCGCCGCGTCGCTCACCACCATCACTTCATCACCCGGCTGCATCGCGTGCAGCCGCGGGCTGAGTTTGCCCTCCGGCACCGTCACCAGATAAAACTCCAGATCCGGGTTGCCCGGCGCGTTGACGTAAGAATAGGCGCGCTGCACGCGCTCGCCGTCAATCTCAAGGCCCAGCTTGGTGAATTGTCCGGCGGTGAAAGGCGCGACAGGGGCGTGAACCACGAGACTGAAGAGAGAATCGGTCCAGTGCTGAACCCGAACCACTTTACCTGTAACCCAATCCGCCATGTTTCGCTCCTGTGTTAACTGATGCTTTATCTTCGCCAGCGCCGCGCATCATTTCCAGCCCGTGCGGGCCGGAAAGCTCGTTCCGACAAACGATTAAAGAATGTGTGTCTGGATCTCCGGGTCTTTGCGGTCGAGATAGTGAATCGACTGAATGCGGCGAATGGTGCGCGATTTACCGCGGATCAGCAGCGTCTCGGTGGTGGCGATATTGCCCTTGCGGGTGATGCCATCCAGCAGATCGCCTTTGGTGATGCCGGTCGCTGAGAAAATCACGTTATCGTTGTGCGCCATTTCATCCAGTTTCAGCACGTTGCCCGCCGTGATGCCCATCGCCTGACAGCGCGCCAGCTCCTGCTCGCCGATGCGGCGGTTTTCCGGCGTGTCGCCTTTCACAACGTGGCGCGCCAGCAGGCGGCCCTGCATATCGCCATCCAGCGCGCGGATCACCGCCGCCGACACCACGCCTTCCGGCGCGCCGCCGATGCCGTAAAGCACGTCCACTTCGCTGTCCGGCATACAGGTGAGAATAGACGCCGCCACGTCGCCGTCGGGAATCGCGAAAACGCGCACGCCGAGCTGCTGCATCTGCGCGATAACCGCATCGTGGCGCGGCTTGGCGAGAATAGTGACGGTGAGTTCACTAAGCGGTTTATCGAGCGCTGCGGCGATGTTCTTCAGGTTCTGCTCAAGCGGCAGGTTGAGATCGATAACGCCTTTCGCGCCAGGGCCGACAATCAGCTTTTCCATATACATATCGGGCGCGTTCAGGAAGCTGCCTTTATCGCCTACCGCCAGCACCGCCAGCGCGTTGGCCTGGCCCATCGCCGTCATGCGCGTGCCTTCGATAGGATCAACGGCAATATCAACCGCGTCGCCGTTGCCGGTGCCGACCTTCTCGCCGATATAGAGCATCGGCGCTTCATCGATTTCGCCTTCGCCAATCACAATCTGCCCGTCGATATCGACTTTATTGAGCATAATGCGCATGGCGTTAACGGCCGCGCCGTCAGCGAGGTTTTTATCGCCGCGTCCCAGCCACTTGTACCCGGCCAGCGCCGCCGCTTCGGTGACGCGTGAAAATTCGATGGCAAGTTCTCGTTTCATGACTCTTTTCCGCAAGATTAACTGCGTCGGAGTGTAGCACAGAGCGGGTAACGGCTGTTACGGAGGGCTGACCGGTGGGAGAGGGAACAGAAGCGCTACGCGGCCACCGAAGCTACTTCTGGAAGGCTTTTTTTAAGCTGATCCTTGAGAGCAATTCGGTCAGTGAAAGGACCATGGTGGAGCGCACCACCTGCTGGTAGCGCTGCTGTTGCATCTGGATAAGCTGCGGATCGCTGCTTTCAAGCGCGGGCGGCACCGGAGGCAGCGCGACGACGCAGTGCAGTTCGCCGAAGGGGCCGAGAATTTCGTCGTCGGTAAAGGCGTAGTCATTGCCGTCGTGATTGAGTTCTTCACGCAGCGCCATCAGCAGTTCGCAGTCTTCATATTCGGCGCGGCTTATCACGCCGAGCCCGTAAATCAGCTTCAGGCGCACGGAGAGATCGCCCAGCGGGCCGCTGCCGTCGAGCAACGGCTCAACGGCATATTTGACCGCGTAGTCGTCTTTACGGAACACCTGCAACACCAGAATATTGACCGCCTCGGTGAGCAACTCTACGGCTGCGATCAAAAAACTTCTTACGGTTTTGCCAGCATTCAGACGCTCAAGCACACGGTTTTCAAAGGCCTGGGTTTCTTCCATCATTGCCTGCATATCTGACACATCATCAGCGGGCGCAGACTCAGCCGCGCCCGTTATTCATTACGCTGTTGCGTTATACGCGTTTACTGCCGAAGCCACGACATCGCTGTTGGCGTCCAGACCGGAAATCTGCGCCAGCGCGGCCTGCGGGCCTTTATCGGCGATAAGCTGCGCCAGCTCCTGCGCCTGCGGATCGTCTTCGCTGCGGAAATGCATCGCGGCGGCGATGCCCAGCACCAGATTCTGATGCGGCAGGCCATATTCCAGCGTGCCCAGCAGCGGCTTAATCAGACGGTCGCCCGCGCTCAGTTTGCGCAGTGGCTGACGGCCAACGCGCTCCACATCGTCTTTCAGGTACGGGTTTTCAAAACGGCTAAGGATTTTCTCGATATACGCGGCATGTTTCGCGTCATCAAAGCCGTAGCGTTTAATCAGCACCGCGCCGCTCTCTTCCATCGCGCCGCGCACCACCAGACGAATTTTCTCATCCAGAATCGCGTCGCGAATGGTCTGATGACCGGCCTGTTTTCCGAGGTAGGCGGTTATAGCATGCCCGGTGTTCAGGGTGAAGAGCTTGCGTTCAACAAATGCCATCAGATTGTCGGTCAGCTCCATGCCTGCGATGGTCGGCAGCTCGCCTTTGAACTGGGTTTTATCGACAATCCACTCGCTGAAGGTTTCCACGGTGACTTCCAGCGGATCGTGCGCGGCGGATGCCGACGGCGGCACGATACGGTCAACGGCCGAGTCAACAAAACCGATGTGGCTTTCCACCCAGGCTTTGTCACCCTCTTCGAGCGCGTTAAAGACGTGCGTTTTCAGCTGGCTGGTGCCGCGCACCATGTTTTCACAGGCGATGATATTAAGCGGGCGCTCGTTGCCCTGCGCTTTACGCAGCACCAGACCTTTGGCAATCGCCGGAGCGATGCGCTCCAGTACCACCGGGCCAACGGCGGTCGTCACGAGATCGACCGTGGCGATAAGCGTCACGACATCCTCGCTGGTGCTGTTAACCGCATCCACGCCGGAAACGGTATCAATCTGCTCCTGCTCGCCCACCACGCGCACCTGATAGCTGTGGCGCGCGTTTAACGCGTCCAGCACCGTCTGGTTCACGTCGGCGAACGTCAGTCCGACGCCTGCGTCAGCGAGCAGTTTGCCAATAAAGCCACGACCAATATTACCTGCGCCAAAATGTAATGCTTTCATGGGAATACCTTCTTACTTAAAGCGGAACTGTATCGCCCGAGAGGACGGGGGAAAGGGTGCTGCGTGCGACCTCCCTTTCCCTTGCCCTCTCCCTGAGCGGGAGAGTCAGGGTTGCCCTGGTGGAGCACAATTATCTCAATAGCTTCTCAATGAGAAAGAGAGGGACAGTGTCCCTCTCTGCACGGTCTTACGCCACGGTTTTACCGGAAAGCAGCGCTAGGACTTCATCGACGCTGTCGGTGTGCGCCAGGCGCTCAATCACGCTTTCATCATCCAGCGCGTTGGTCAGGCTGGTGATAACCTGAATATGTTCGTTATTGCGCGCCGCGATACCAATCACCAGACGGGCGATATCGTCTTCTTCTTCACCGAAACGCACGCCCTGCGGATACTGGCAGAACACGACGCCAGTTTTCAGCACGCGATCTTTGGCTTCGACGGTGCCGTGCGGAACCGCAATAGACTCGCCGAGATAAGTCGGGGTGAGTTTTTCGCGCTCCAGCATCGCGTCCACATATTCCGGCTGCACGTAACCGCCTTTCACCAGTTGCTCGCCCGCAAAGCGAATCGCCTCTTCTTTATTCGCCGCATGACGGCCAAGAAAGACGTTTTCCGCGCCGAGCTTAAACAGGTGGCTGTCGTTCGCGTCGAAGCTGTCCTGCAGGCTGGTGCGCACTTTCTCTTCGTTCTGCGAATGACGCTGCGCGGCCACCAGACGTTCGGTCAGGCCAGCGTACAGGCCGCTGTCCAGGAAGTTGGTCAGCGAAATGTGCTGCGCGTGCGGCGCCTGGCGCATGGCGCGCTCGGTTAAATCGCGGTGGGTGATAACCAGATCCACATCGCCCGGCAGGCTGTTAATCGCGCTGTTGGTAACGGAAATATGGCTCAGGCCCGCGTCCTGCACTTTCTTACGCAGTACACCTGCGCCCATCGCGCTGGAACCCATACCGGCATCGCAGGCGACGATGATTTTACGCACGTGGCTCAGGTCGTTGCTGAGATCCGCGCTCGCTGCGGTCGCGGCACCTTTAGACTGCGCTTTCATATCCTGCATGCGACGGGTCGCAGCATCGATATCGTCTTCTTCTTTCACTTTGTTGGTTTTCAGCAGGATAGCGGCGACCACGAAGGAGACGGCCATCGCGGCGAAAATCGCCACCAGGTTTGCGAAGTACGCGCCTTTCGGCGTCATCGCCAGTACCGCCAGGATAGAGCCCGGAGACGCCGGAGAAACCAGGCCGCCGTTCAGTACGGTCAGGCAGAAGACGCCAGTCATACCGCCCAGGATAACGGCGATAATCAGACGCGGGTTCATCAGCACATACGGGAAGTAGATTTCGTGGATACCGCCCAGGAAGTGGATGATAGCCGCGCCGCCCGCAGACTGTTTGGCGCTGCCGCGTCCAAAGAACATGTACGCCAGCAGGATGCCCATACCCGGACCCGGGTTGGCTTCAATCAGGAAGAAAATAGATTTGCCGAGTTCATGCGACTGCTGAATGCCCAGCGGCGAGAAGATGCCGTGGTTGATGGCGTTGTTGAGGAACAGGATTTTCGCCGGTTCAACAAAAATCGACGCCAGCGGCAGCATGTCGTGAACCACCATAAAGTTCACGCCCGCGGCCAGTACTTTGGAGAGCACTTCGACCGCCGGGCCAATGCCGAGGAACGCCAGAATCGCGAGGATCATACCGATGATGCCCGCGGAGAAGTTGTTCACCAGCATTTCAAAGCCGGATTTGATTTTGCCGTCGACCGAGGCGTCGAATTTCTTGATGCAGAAGCCGCCGAGCGGGCCTGCGATCATCGCGCCCAGGAACATCGGGATGTCCGCGCCGACGATAACGCCCATGGTGGTAATCGCGCCCACCACGCCGCCACGCTCGCCGCCAACCAGCTTACCGCCGGTATAACCGATAAGCAGCGGCAGCAGGTAAGTGATCATCGGGCCGACCAGCTTCGCCAGCGTCTCGTTTGGCCACCATCCTGTGGGAATAAATAACGCGGTGATAATACCCCAGGCGATAAACGCGCCGATGTTAGGCATTACCATATTGCTGAGAAAGCGACCAAAGCTTTGCACTTTGATCTTGATATCGGATGACATAGAACACCCCTTCTTATGTTTACGCGCAGGCTTGCGGCCCGAGGTTTATTGTTAACGTGGCGGCAGAGGTAGCCGGACCCATGCTCTGATGACGCGAAATCTGGCACTGAATCGCGATGGTGTCCAGACAGGCACTTTAAGTGTGATCGCGATCACGCGATGTCGGGGTGATCGGGGTAAAGTTGCGTGATTTGAATCACAAAAAAGACGTGTAAAAAAAAGACAATGCGCAAAATGTCGCCATAAACGCCCCTTAAATGTGAATAAAGTCACATTTTCTTTCGGCGTGTTTGTTATTAGTTTGTGATGTTAATCACAAAATATTTCCCAGGAAAAATCCGAACAGGCGGCGTACATTTTTCACTCATGCTAACAGGGGGAGTCTGTAAGAAAGTTACAGCCAGGAATTCGCGCAAAAATGGCGTCGGCGAAACGCGTTTTAGCGCGCCGTCGCGCCTCCTTTTGGCGTATCCTGACCCATACTTACCCTTACCCTGGCGATAACGTAAAAGGACCCGGCATGAAACTTATCGGTAGTTACACCAGCCCGTTTGTACGCAAAATCTCCGTCATGTTGCTCGAAAAAGGCATCGTGTTTGAGTTCGTGAATGAATCGCCGTATGCCGAACAGAACGGCATGGCGCAGTACAACCCGCTCGGGAAAGTGCCGGCGCTGGTGACCGACGAGGGCGAAACCTGGTTTGATTCGCCCATCATCGCGCAGTATATCGAGCTGCTGGACGCGCAACCGGCGCTGGTGCCGCAAGAACCGCGCGCTGCGCTAAAAGTGCGCCAGCTGGAGGCGCTCGCCGACGGCATTATGGACGCGGCGCTGGTCTCGGTGCGCGAGCAGGCGCGCCCGCCTGAGCAGCAGTCGGAAAATGAGCTGCTGCGCCAGCGGGAGAAAATCAACCGCGGCCTCGATGCGCTGGAAGGGTATGTGGCTGACGGCACGCTGAAGGCTGAGGAACTGACGCTCGCCACCATCGCCACCGCCTGCGCCATCGGCTATCTCAATTTCCGTCGCGTGGCGCCGGGCTGGTGCGCGCAGCGTCCGCATCTGGTGAAACTGGTGGAAGCGCTCTTTGCCCGCGACAGCTTCGCGCGTACCGAGCCGCCCAGCGCCTGAGCGGGCGTGAACCGCCCTTTATTGCGCTGACCGGGCGCGGGGACTGAACTGCCCCGCGTTTCCTGCTAAATTATCGCCACGTTTTATCCAGGTTTATGCACGCCATGACGACCGATTCCCGTCTGCTTTACAGTCAGCTTCCCGCCACCGACCGCCTGCTGCGCGACAGCGCGTTCCAGCCGTTGCTGGACACCTACGGCCATACCCGCGTGGTCAACACCCTTCGCGCGATGCAGGAGGCGGCGCGGCTCGCCATTCGCGAACGCCAGGCGCTGCCCTCATGGTGCGATGACTGGGCCGCGGCGGCGGCCGGGCGGCTGGCGCGCGGTTCGCAAAGCGCGCTGCGCCCGGTCTTTAACCTTACCGGCACGGTGCTGCACACCAATCTTGGCCGCGCGTTGCAGGCGGAAGAAGCGGTTGAGGCGGTAGCCCGCGCCATGCGCTCGCCCGTGACGCTGGAGTATGACGCCGAAGGCGGCGAGCGCGGCCACCGCGACCGCGCGCTGGCGGAGCTACTCTGTGAGCTTACCGGCGCGGAAGACGCCTGTATCGTTAATAACAACGCGGCGGCGGTGTTGCTGATGCTGGCGGCGCTGGGCGCAGGCAAAGAGGTGATTGTGTCGCGCGGCGAGCTGGTGGAGATTGGCGGCGCGTTTCGTATCCCGGATGTGATGCGCCAGGCGGGCTGTCAGCTGGTGGAAGTGGGCACGACCAACCGCACCCACCTGCGCGATTATCTTGACGCTGTCGGCGAGCAGACCGCGCTGCTGATGAAAGTGCACACCAGCAATTACCAGATTGAAGGCTTTACCAAAGCCGTGGACGCCGCCGAGCTGGCGCAGGCGTCGACGCTGCCGGTGATTGTCGATCTCGGCAGCGGTTCGCTTATCGATCTCAGTCAGTATGGGCTGCCAAAAGAGCCGATGCCGCAGGAGGCGCTCGCCGCCGGGGCGAGTCTCGTGAGCTTTTCCGGCGATAAACTGCCGGGCGGGCCGCAGGCGGGGATTATCGTCGGGAAAAAAGCGCTTATCGCGGCGCTTCAGAAACACCCGCTCAAGCGCGCCCTGCGCGCCGATAAAATGACGCTGGCGGCGCTCGACGCCACATTGCGCCTTTATCTGCACCCGGAAAAACTCGCACAACGGCTGCCGACGCTGCGGCTGCTGACGCGCCAGGCGTCTGACATTAACGAACAGGCGCAGCGCCTGCGCCCGGCGCTGGAAACCCGCTACGGCGATGAATTTCAGATAGACGTAATGCCCTGCCTGTCACAGATTGGCAGCGGCTCGCTGCCGGTCGACCGGCTTCCGGGTGCTGCGCTCACCTTCACCCCGCGCGACGGGCGCGGCAGCCGCCTGGAGGCGCTCGCCGCCCGCTGGCGTCGCCTGCCGGTGCCGGTTATCGGGCGCGTGAGCGACGGGCGGTTATGGCTCGATTTACGCTGCCTTGAAGATGAGGCAGGACTGATGGAGATGTTGTTGCAATGATTATCGCCACCGCCGGGCACGTGGACCACGGCAAAACTACGCTGCTTGAGGCGCTTACCGGCATTAACGCCGACCGTCTGCCGGAAGAGAAAAAGCGCGGCATGACTATCGATCTCGGTTACGCCTACTGGCCGCAGCCGGACGGGCGCGTCATCGGCTTTATCGACGTGCCGGGCCATGAGAAATTCCTCGCTAATATGCTGGCGGGCGTGGGCGGCATCGATCATGCGCTGCTGATGGTGGCGTGCGATGACGGCGTGATGGCCCAGACGCGCGAGCATCTGGCGATTTTGCAACTGACCGGCCAGCCGACGCTCACCGTGGCGCTCACCAAAGCCGACCGGGTGGATGACGCGCGCCTCGCGCAGGTGAAAGCGCAGGTGATGGCCACGCTGAGCGATTATGGCTGGCATGACGCCACGCTGTTCGTCACGGCGGCCACCGAAGGCGTGGGCGTTGATGCGCTGCGCGACCATCTGCGCCAGTTGCCTGAGCGCACGCACCCTGCCGGGCAGCGCTTTCGCCTGGCGGTCGATCGCGCGTTTACCGTCAAGGGCGCGGGCCTGGTCGTTACCGGCACGGCGCTTTCCGGCGAGGTGAATGTCGGCGATACGCTCTACCTGACCGGCGCGAATACGCCGCTGCGCGTGCGCGGCCTGCATGCGCAGAATCAGCCGACGGAACGCGCATTCGCCGGTCAGCGCATCGCGCTGAATATTAGCGGCGACGCGCAGAAAGCGGATATCCGGCGCGGCGACTGGCTGCTCAGCGACGCACCGCCGCAGGCCGCAGAGCGGGTTATCGTCACGCTCGACCGCCATGCGCCGCTGCAACAGTGGCAGCCGCTGCATATTCACCATGCGGCAAGCCACGTCACCGGGCGCGTTTCGTTACTGGAAGATGATCTGGCGGAGCTGGTATTCGACACGCCGCTGTTCCTGGCCGATAACGACCAGCTGGTGCTGCGCGACATTAGCGCGCGCCAGACGCTCGCAGGCGCGCGCGTCGTCACGCTGGAAACCCCGCGGCGCGGCAAACGCCAGCCGGAGTTCCTCGCGTTTCTCAACGAACTGGCGAGTGCCAGAACCGAAGCCGACGCGCTGCGGCTCCATGCCTCGCGCGGCGCGGTCGCGCTGGCGACATTCGGCTGGGCGCGCCAGCTCTCTGCGGCATCGCTCGACGCGCTGGCGGGCAGTGGGGACTATCTCCAGGCGAACGGTTATCTGTTAAGCAGCGCGCTCGCGGCGCGCTGGCAGGAGAAACTGCTCGCCACGCTCGCCCGCTACCATGAAACGCACAGCGAAGAGCCCGGCCCCGGCCGCGAACGGCTGCGTCGCATGGCGCTCCCTTCCGAGCCGGAACCGCTGGTGCTGGCGCTGATCGAGAGGATGTGCCGTGACGGACAACTCGCGAGCCGCGAAGGCTGGCTGCATCTGCCGGGCCATAAGGCCGGTTTCAGTGAGGCTCAGCAGGCGCTGTGGGAGAAAATCCAGGGACTGTTTGGCGACGAGCCGTGGTGGGTGCGCGATCTGGCGCGCGAAGCGGGCGAAGAAGAACAGGCGATGCGCCAGCTATTGCGGCTCGCCGCGCAGCAGGGTTTTATCACGGCGATCGTTAAAGATCGCTACTACCGTCACGATCGCATTGTGGCGTTCGCCGATCTGATCCGCACGCTCGATCGCGAAAAAGGCGCGACCGTCGCCGCCGATTTCCGCGACAGCCTGAACGTGGGCCGTAAACTGGCGATTCAGATTCTGGAATATTTCGACCGCATCGGCTTTACCCGCCGTCGCGGTAATGAACATCTGTTGCGTGACAGCGCGCTGTTTAATTCCGCGCTATAAAAATAACGAAATGGGGGAATGTATATTTATGAAATATATATTCCCCGCCTTTTAATCACTCCATGAATAATTACGAGAAATTCCACTAACTGTTTTATTTTATGGTGCTTTCTGGCAACCAATTCGTCGTAATTCGCGGCAACTCGCTTTTTTCACTCTGCCATGCGGTGTATTTTCGAAAGCTCATTTCATTCATTAAGGATAATGAGTATGACCGCGTCTGTTTTTTATATTCCCTCCATTAATATGATTGGCATGAATAGTCTCGATGAAGCGCTGAAAATGGCCAGCGAATATGGCTACCGCAACGCGCTGATTGTGACGGACGGTATGTTGTCAGCGCTGGGCATGGCCGGCCAGCTCAAGGAAATGCTGTCGCAGAAAGGCATTAACAGCGTGATTTTCGACGGCACCCACCCGAACCCGACGACGGAAAACGTGGAAGCGGGCTTAAGTATGCTGCGCGCGCACCGCTGCGACTGCGTGGTTTCGCTCGGCGGCGGCTCGCCGCACGACTGCGCCAAAGGCATCGCGCTGGTAGCGGCTAACGGCGGCGATATTCGCGATTACGAAGGCGTTGACCGCTCCCGCAAACCGCAACTGCCGATGATCGCCATCAACACCACGGCGGGCACGGCATCTGAGATGACGCGTTTTTGCATCATCACCGATCAGGAGCGCCATGTGAAAATGGCCATTGTCGATAAACACGTGACGCCGGTGATGTCGGTAAACGATCCAGCGCTGATGATAGGGATGCCGAGATCGCTGACCGCCGCGACAGGCATGGACGCGCTGACCCACGCCATCGAAGCGTATGTTTCCACCGCCGCCACGCCAGTCACTGACGCCTGCGCCCTGAAAGCCATTAGCATGATTGCGCAAACGCTGCCGCAGGCGGTGGAAGAGGGGGATGATGTCGCGGCGCGCGAGGCGATGGCCTGGGCGCAGTTCATGGCGGGAATGGCGTTTAATAACGCCTCGCTCGGGTATGTCCACGCGATGGCGCATCAGCTCGGCGGTTTTTACGATCTGCCGCACGGCGTTTGCAACGCCATCCTGCTGCCGCATGTACAGCGCTTCAACAGCAGCGTGGCGGCGCACCGGCTGCGCGACTGCGCGCAGGCGATGGGCGTTAACGTTGGCGCCATGAGCGACGCTGAAGGCGCGAATGCCTGTATCGAGGCGATTTGCGCGCTGGCTCGCCGGGTGCATATTCCGGCTGGTTTACGCGAGCTGAGAGTGCGTGAAAATGACATTGCTCAGCTGGCGGAAAACGCGCTTAAGGACGCCTGCGGATTAACCAATCCGGTGCAGGCAAGCCACGCGGAGATCATGGCGATTTATCGTGCGGCGATGTAACGCGTAAGCCCCGCTGCGGCGGGGCTACTGTTGTTTCGCGAGCCACACCGCGCCCAGTCGTCCGGCCTGGTTACCGAGCTGGCAGGGCTGAATGGGCACCCGCAACGCATCCCAGAAGTTATATTTTTCAAGCGTGCGTTCAAGCATCGGGTAGAGTTCTTTCTGCTGGCTGATGCCGCCGCCAATCAGCACCACCTGCGGATCGTAGAGCGACACCACGCTGTAAACGCCGCGCGCCAGATAACCGACCCAGCGCTCCACCACTTCACGCAGATGCACATCGCCGCCCATACGCTCGAAAATTTCTTTGCCATGCAGCGGCGCGTCGGACGGCAGCGACAGCGCCTGGCGGCTCGCCTCCACCAGCCCGCGCGCGGAGGCGATCTGATGCATATTCTCGCCGTTATCGCCAACCGGGATCACGCCAAATTCGCCCGCGCGGAAATGTGCGCCGCGCAAAAGTTCGCGGTTCAGTATCAGCCCACCGCCAATGCCGGTGCCGATGGTCATGCAGATAAACGACTCGTAGCGCTGACCGGCACCGCGCCACATCTCGCCAAGCGCCGCGCAGTTCGCATCGTTTTCCACCGTGACCGGCAGCGACGTTAACTCGCCAAACAGGTCCAGCAGATTGCAGCCGTCGAGAAACGTCAGCGCGCCCGCCTTCGGCACATGGCCGGTATGCGGATTGATATAGCCTGGAAAACTGACGCCGATACCGGCTATCTCGTCGCGCTTTTGATAATGCTCAACGGTCTCGCGCCAGGCGTTTTTAAACGCGTCAGGATCGTAGTGCGTGTCATATTCGTCGCTGGAAAGCTCCTCGCCCTCTTCGGTGATCAGGCCGTGTTTGATATGCGTGCCGCCGACGTCAAAACCGATAAACTTACGCATGGTCATTCCTTCTGTGACAAACCGGGTTCCGCTTTTGAGTATGGCGTACCTGCGAAAACGCAACGTAAAGGAAGGTAATCTGCCGCTATTTATGGTGAATACCGCGCATGTCGTGATTGTGGTTAAGTAACGGCGGATGTGAACAGAGGCGGTGGCGTGGATATTTCAGGTTTTGTGCTGGCGATTGCGCCGGTGGCACTCTCCCCCGGTGCCAGCTTTACGCTGGCGATGAACAATGTTATCCACCGGGGGATTACGGGCGTGTTCAGCGTTATCACAGGCACGCTTATCGGGATTTATATTCACGCCTCGCTGGTGGGGCTTGGCGTCACACAACTGCTGGTACGCTACCCGGCCGTGATGAAAACTTTACAGCTTACGGGCACGCTCTATTTGCTCTGGCTGGCGCTGCGGCTTGTTGTAAGCGGCATTCAGGCCTGGCGGCGTCCGCAGCACACAACAGGCCGCGGCGCGGGCGTGAAAGAGGCGCTGCTGGCGAATCTTTTTAATATCAAAGCGATTCTGCTCTGGCTGACGGTGGTGCCCGCGTTTGCCGGAACGGCCTTCACGCACTATCTGCTGCTCGCCAGCATTCATGTCGCCATTATGGCGTCCTGGCTGCTGCTGTGCGGCGGCGCGATAGTGCTGACCACGCGCCGCTTTTCGGTGCGCTGGCTGAAGGTCGTCGTCGATACCGGCGGCGGGCTGTTTCTGTTTTTCCTCACGCTCTCCTCTGCGCTGGCGATGCTGAAATAGGCGAGCGCCTTGCCACCCAGCCATATATTTATCCCGTTGATGTAATCGAATAAATTATTACGGAAGGAGGATCGCAGAAGGGAAATCTTTTCGTCCGGGACATTGTCTGACGTGTAGCACCACGATAGCGTATAGCCTTTAGGGTACGCCATTGACGTACCTGCATGCGATGTTAATATCATCCAGTGGCGTACGGATATGCTCTTCATTGAAACGGAAATCTTTACCCGGGCCGTGACTGCCCTGCTTAGCGATGACGATTACCAGCGGTTGCAGTGGTTCCTGGCCCTGCGGCCTGATTACGGCGACGTGATACCGGATACCGGCGGGCTTCGTAAGGCGCGCTGGCTGTCAGGCGGCCGGGGAAAACGGGGCGGCGTCAGGATCATCTATTTTTATCGCCCTGCTGCCGATGAAATCCGCCTGCTGCTGATTTATCGCAAGGGGATAAAAGACGATCTCTCGCCTCACGAAAAATCCGTGCTCAGAATGCTGAATGAGAGGTGGTGATGGACAAGGCGCTGTTTGAACAGTTAACCGAAAGCCTGCGGCAGATGAATGATATCAGCGAAGGCCGCCGAGAGCCCTCACGGGTTTTTGTTATCGACGCGCTGAAAATAAAAGCGATCAGAGAGGCATCAGGCCTTTCTCAGACGAAATTCGCCAGCCTGATTTCAGTAAGTGTGGATACGCTGCGTAACTGGGAGCAGGGAAGGCGCTCGCCGACCGGGCCTGCGCGCGCGCTGTTGCGTGCGATTGCGAACGATCCGCAGCATGTTCTCTCTGCGCTGGCGTTGTAATCTGCAAAGAAAATGAGGGGTCGATAACGAGCATGAACTAGCCCGCCCTGAACGAGCGGGCTACAGACAAGGTTTACTCACCCTCTCCCGGGAACAGGAACGGGTTGATGGAGCTTCTGGCGAAGCCTTCCTGCTCCATGCGGGCGTCAAGCACCAGCGAGGCGAGGTCATCTGCCACCGGCTCCACGTTCGGGTCTTTTTCCTGATACAGGATCTTCAGGTAAGTCCCGCAGTCGCCGCAGCTTTCGGCTTTAATGGCCGCCTGCTCGCTCTCCAGCGACCAGTAGTGCAAATCGCGGGTCTGCTCGCAGTTGCTGCATTTAACGCGCACCACGTGCCACTCGGTTTCGCACAGGTTGCAGTGCAGGTAACGCAGCCCCTGGCTTGAGCCGATATGCACCATGCTGGAGACCGGAATGCTGCCGCAGACCGGACAGAACTGGCGCGCTTCGCCATATTCCGCCCGCGCTTTGCCGGGGATCAGGCTCGCCATCTGCGCCCAGTAGAGCGACAGCGCTGCCCAGATAAACGGGGCTTTGTCGCTGCTCACCGCGCTGAAATCGGCGCTGAACAGGGCGCTCGCCATGGTTTCCAGCTCCTGCGCCGAGGCTTTTTCGAGATTTTCGATAACCGCCAGCGCCGGGCCGCTCATCTCCGGCTTCAGCTCGGCAATCAGCGACTGCAACAGCTTCTGCCAGTGGCCATCGCGCGGCAGCACGTGAATATCAAGCGGAGGCTTGCCCTGTTCCGCGGCTGCTTTGATGCGGGCCGTCAAATCCATCTCCAGCGGGTGGTCATAGAGCACCACCTCCTGGGCATGCGCGATAAGCGCGGCAAAACGCAGGTAATCGCCCAGCGGATTATTTTCAGCCAGCTCGCGCAGGCGTGCGGCGCGGCGGTTATAGAGATTTTTCAGTCTGGGGAACAATAACGGCGGAATCACTTCCGCCGTACGTTTATCGCTCTTCTCCAGCTGGTCTTGCGGGATGATGCGAATACTCATTCAGATGATTTTTCCTGTTTCTCGCGCACTTCGCGATACCAGCGCGGGTGGTGTTTCTTCGCCCAGGTTTTGGTAACCCAGCCTTCCACCATGGCGGTAATGGTGCCTTTGACCCACAGGGCCGCGTAAATATGCACCATGATAACCACAATTAAGGCCACCGCGGCAAATGAATGCGCCAGCAGCGCCAGGCGAATCACCGGGATGGGGAACATCGGCGCGAACCACGGACGCCAGATAACCACGCCGCTTGCCAGTAACAGCAGAAGCAGCAGGATGGCCGCCCAGAAGACGCACTTCTGACCGAAATTATAGCGCCCGGTATCGCCCACTTCCTCGTTCATGGCGATTTTGTGGATGTTTTTTGCCCACAGAATATCGTCACGGTTAATGAGGTTGTGGTGCCAGTAACGGAAAAACATCAGCATAA
This sequence comes from Cronobacter sp. 153480017-3, assembly GCF_053627815.1. Classification (NCBI taxonomy): domain Bacteria; kingdom Pseudomonadati; phylum Pseudomonadota; class Gammaproteobacteria; order Enterobacterales; family Enterobacteriaceae; genus Cronobacter; species Cronobacter sp. 153480017-3. Next base: position 37,333 of record NZ_JBSEYN010000010.1, read on the forward strand.
ACGAAACGAACATCACCACCCCAACGAAGGGGTGGAGGATGCGCGCCAGCTGCGGCGTGCCAAGAATGTTCATCAGCCAGTTGAAGGAGGGGAAAAAGAACCCCAGCCCGCTCACCGCCGCCAGCACGAAGGCGAAGGCGGTGATCCAATGGTTGATTCGCTCTGGCGCGCTGTAGCGCACGATGGTGTCACGTCTTTTCATTTACGCACCTCATCATCGTCATGGTGCAGATTGTCTTCATCTTCCTCGGCGCGGTTTGGACCGATACCGACGTAGTGGAAGACGCTGGCGGCGAAGGTCGCCGCAAAGCCGATGGCGGCGAGCGGTTTCCAGATGCCTTTCCAGAACTTAACGGCTTCGCTGATTTCCGGGTTCTCCGGCAGGCCGTGGTACAGATTCGGCTTGTCGTTGTGGTGCAGCACGTACATAACGTGCGTACCGCCAACGCCTGCCGGATCGTACAGGCCCGCGTTTTCGTAACCACGGGTTTTCAGCTCCGCCACGCGCTCGCCTGCCAGCTGTTTCATATCCTCTTTGGTGCCAAAGTGGATAGCGCCGGTCGGACAGGTCTTCACGCATGCCGGCTCCTGGCCCACGGTTACGCGGTCCACGCACAGGGTGCATTTGTAGACGCGGTTATCTTCCGGGTTCAGGCGCGGGACGTCGAACGGACAGCCCGCGATGCAGTAGCCGCAGCCGATGCACTGTTCAGACTGAAAATCGACGATGCCGTTGGCATACTGAATGATAGCGCCTTCCGACGGGCACGCCTTCAGGCAGCCCGGATCGGCGCAGTGCATACAGCCATCCTTGCGGATAAGCCATTCCAGTTTGTCGTTCTGCTCCACTTCCGAGAAGCGCATCACGGTCCAGGACTTGGCGGTCAGATCCGCCGGGTTGTCATACACCCCGACGTTATGACCGACTTCGTCACGCAGATCGTTCCACTCGGAACAGGCCACCTGACAGGCTTTACAGCCGATACAGGTGGTTACGTCGATAAGCTTCGCCACTTCCTGCTGGTGGTCCCGCGCCTGAGGCGCGGGCGTGAAACCGTTAGTCGCGGAACGACGGATAATGTCTTGCGATTGATAAGCCATGAGTCGTCTCCGTTACACCTTTTCCACGTTCACCAGGAACGCCTTAAATTCCGGCGTCTGGGTGTTGGCGTCGCCCACGAACGGCGTCAGCGTGTTGGCGATAAAGCCTTTCTTCGCGACCCCTTCGTAACCCCAGTGGATTGGAATACCGATGGTATCCACCTGTTTGCCGTTCACGTTGAGCGTGCGAATACGCTTGGTCACCACCGCCTTGGCTTTGATATAGCCGCGGTTGGAGGAGACTTTCACGGTATCGCCCTGCGCGATGCCAAGCTTACCGGCGAGTTTCTCGCCGATTTCCACAAACTGTTCCGGCTGCGCGATGGCGTTTAACAGCGCGTGCTTGGTCCAGTAGTGGAAATGCTCGGTCAGACGGTACGTGGTGCCGACATACGGGAACTTATCCGCTTTGCCCATCGCTTCCAGATCGCCTTTGAACACGCGCGCCGCCGGGTTAGACACCACATTCGGGTGCAGCGGGTTGGTGCCAAGCGGCGTCTCGAACGGCTCGTAGTGTTCCGGGAACGGGCCTTCCGCCATTTTGTCGATGGCGAACAGGCGGCCCATGCCTTCCGGCTGCATGATAAACGGACCGACATCGCTGCCCGGAGGCGCGGTGCTGTAGTCCGGGATATCGGCGCCGACCCACTTGCCGTTGGCGTAGGAGAGAAGCTGGCGTTTCGGGTCCCACGGTTTGCCCTGCGGATCCGCGGAGGCGCGGTTATACAGGATGCGACGGTTCAGCGGCCACGCCCATGCCCAGCCCAGCGTATTGCCAAGGCCTGACGGGTCGGCGTTGTCGCGACGCGCCATCTGGTTGCCGTCCGGCGTCCAGCTACCCGCGAAGATCCAGCAGCCGCTTGAGGTGGTGCCGTCGTCACGCAGATGCGCGAAGGTGCCCAGCTGATCGCCTTTCTTCGCCAGCACGTTGCCGGTCACCGGATCGATGATATCCGCCAGCGCTTTACCGTTGCTCTCCATGGCCACTTCTTCCGGCGACGGGTTTTCCGGCGTCGAATAGTTCCAGCTCATGTTAAGGACTTGTTCCGGGCATGCGCCGCCCTGCTCGGCGTACATCTTACGCAGGCGCAGGAAGATACCGGCCAGGATTTCGCCGTCATTCAGCGCTTCGCCCGGCGCGTCCTGACCTTTCCAGTGCCACTGCAGCCAGCGGCCGGAGTTCACGATAGATCCGTTCTCTTCGGCAAAGCAGGTGGACGGCAGGCGGAACACCTCGGTCTGAATGCTCGCCGGATCGACATCGTTCTGCTCGCCGTGGTTCTGCCAGAAGGTAGAGGTTTCGGTATTGAGCGGATCGATAGTCACCAGGAACTTCAGTTTTGAGAGTGAAGCGACCACTTTGTTTTTGTTCGGGAACGAGGCGACCGGGTTAAAGCCCTGGCAGATGTAGCCGTTGACTTTGCCCTGATGCATCATCTCGAAATATTGCAGGACGTCGTAGCCTTTATCCCACTTCGGCAGCCAGTCGAAGCCCCAGTTGTTCTCCGCCGTCGCTTTGTCGCCATAGAAGGCTTTCATCAGCGAAACGAAGAATTTCGGGTAGTTGCCCCAGTAGTTCACCTGGCCTTCCAGCAGCGGTTTCGGCGTGTTGGCGGTCAGGTAAGTTTGCAGATCGGCTTGTTTTTCGCTTGGCAGCGACATGTAGCCGGTCAGGCTCTGGCTCAGCAGACCGAGGTCGGTCAGGCCCTGGATGTTGGAGTGTCCGCGAAGCGCATTCACGCCGCCGCCCGCCATACCCATGTTGCCCAGCAGCAGCTGGATCATGGCCATCGTACGGATGTTCTGGGCACCCACGGAGTGCTGCGTCCAGCCGAGCGCATACAGGAACGACGCGGTTTTGTCGTGTACGCTGGTTTCGGCGATGTATTCGCACACCTTCAGGAAATCGGCTTTCGGCGTACCACAGATATTCTCAACGACATCCGGCGTGTAGCGGGAGACGTGCGTTTTCAGCAGGTTCCAGACGCAGCGCGGGTGCGAGAGCGTGGTATCGCGTTTTGCGAAGCCTTTTTCGTCCAGCTCATAGTGCCAGCTGGTTTTGTCATATTTGCGTTTTTCCGCGTCGTAGCCGGTGAACAGGCCGTCATCGAAACCGTAATCTTCACGCACGATCAGGCTGGCGTTAGTGTAGGCCTCGACATATTCGCGGTTGAACTTATTGTTGTTCAGCAGGTACAGCAGTACGCCTGACAGGAAAGCGATGTCAGTACCGGAACGGATAGGCGTATAGAAATCGGCCACCGACGCCGTGCGCGTAAAGCGCGGGTCAATAACGATAAGCTTCGCGCCATTGTGGATCTTGGCTTCCATCGCCCAGCGGAATCCCACCGGATGCGCTTCTGCCGCGTTCCCACCCATCACGACGATGAGGTTGGCGTTCTTCATATCAACCCAGTGGTTGGTCATCGCACCGCGACCAAATGTTGGAGCAAGACTTGCTACCGTTGGTCCGTGTCAGACACGCGCCTGGTTATCCACGGCTAACATGCCGAGGGCGCGGGTAAATTTCTGGGTTAAATAGCCGGTTTCGTTACTTGAAGCGGAGGCGCACAGCATACCGGTGGAGAGCCAGCGGTTAACGGTGGTGCCTTCGGCGTTTTGCGCGATAAAGTTCGCGTCGCGGTCTTCTTTCATCAGCTTCGCGATGCGATTAAACGCCTCGTCCCAGCTGATGCGCTGCCATTTATCGGAGCCAGGCGCGCGGTATTCAGGATATTTCAGACGCGATTCGGAGTGGATGAAATCCACCAGACCTGCGCCTTTCGGGCAAAGCGCCCCGCGGTTGACCGGATGATCCGGGTCCCCTTCGATGTGGAAAATCGAGGATTTCGCGTTTTTCGCGCCGTCGCCGAGGCTATACATCAACAGCCCACAGCCGACGGAGCAGTACGTACAGGTATTACGGGTTTCGCGGGTGCGCAGCAGTTTATATTGCCGTGTTTCCGCCAGCGCGACGCTGGGAGCAAATCCCAGTGCGGCTGCCGTGGTGCCTGCCATACCGCCAGCGCAGATCTTAAAGAACTGCCTTCTGCTGACCTGCATGGATTGCTCCTTGTTCAGACATTGTCACAAAGTAAGTCGTATGGTTTTTCTTTTGCGGATGCCGCCGCAACGGTTCACAATCGTAATTCCCTTCTTAACGAGGAGGGATTAGGGGCAACAGAATACCACAATGTTGCTGAGGCTGTTTCAGACGGTTAATAAAAAGTGAATAAGAACCATCCAGAACTGTTGCAAAACGTGACCGATGTCACGGCCGCTCGTTCCCTTCCGCTCTGGAAAAGAGAGAACCTCACCACCACCGAGCCGGACTGGCTGGCGGAAGAAGTGCCGGTAGCGCTGGTCTACAACGGTATCTCGCACGTCGTGATGATGGCGTCTCCCAAAGATTTGGAAATCTTCGCCCTTGGATTTTCGTTATCGGAAGGAATTGTCGAATCTTCACACGAAATTTACGGCATGGATATTATCCATGGGTGTAATGGTATCGAAATTCAGGTGGAACTTTCCAGTCGTCGCTTTATGGAGTTGAAAGCGCGCCGCCGCAATCTGGCGGGGCGAACTGGCTGCGGCGTCTGCGGTGTGGAACAGCTTAACGATATTGTGCGTCCTCTGGCTCCGCTGCCCTTCACGCAAACTTTCTCGCTCGATAACCTCGACGGCGCGCTGCGTCAGCTCGCCAGCGTCCAGCCTGTCGGCGAGCTCACCGGCTGTACGCACGCCGCCGCCTGGCTGACCCCGCAGGGCGACATTGCGGGCGGGCATGAAGATGTCGGGCGTCACGTGGCGCTCGATAAACTGCTCGGCCGACGCGCGCGTGAAGCGTGGCAGCAGGGCGCGGTGCTGGTGTCGAGTCGCGCCAGCTATGAAATGGTGCAGAAAGCCGCGACCTGCGGCGTTGAAATTCTCTTTGCGGTCTCCGCCGCCACCACACTCGCCGTGGAGGTCGCCGAGCGCTGCAACCTGACGCTGGTGGGCTTTTCACGCCCCGGCCGCGCGACGATTTACACGCATCCCCAGCGCCTGATCGCAGGCGATAAAAACGCGTGATTTTTGTTCAGTTTTTCTGAAAAAGAACGGCAAATCCTTCCGCTTTTGGTTTCCGGTGTGCAGGTCTACTATTACACACATCGAAGGCAATGCGCCTTCTCCCTCACATCAAAACGGAAGGAATTTCACAATGAACACTATCAAATCTTTTGTTGCAGTTATGACGCTTGCTACCGCTTTCGGCGCTTTCGCTGGGCAGTCCATCACCGCGACCGATACCACGCTCTCTGGCGCAGAAGCTAAAATCGCCGCGCAGGCCGAGCAGATGGGCGCGACGTATAAAATCACCGAAGCGTTCACCGGCAATCAGGTCCACATGACTGCTGAACTGAACAAATAAGCCAGAAGTTGTCGAAAGAGCGCCTGCGGGCGCTTTTTTTATGGCATGCCCGCCAGACGCAGCAGCGCGGTAACCACCGCCGCCGCAAAAATCACCATGATTAACGGCGCTTTGCGCCAGGCCAGAAAGAGCGCGAACCCCACACCCAGCACCCTCGCCATACCCGCAAAGCTTTCACCTTCGTAAAACGTCGCCGCCAGCGCCACGGCAAACAGTAACGTCGTTGCCGCATCGGAGAGCAGCGCCTGCGCGCGTTCGCTCAGCGCCAGCTTGTTACCGAGCTTCGCCCCGCCAAAGCGCATCAGATACGTGCCGACAGAGAGCACGGCGATCCCGGCCAGAATCATCATGGTACTCGCCATTATTTCTTCCTCGTGAGTAAGCCTGCCAGCGAGAGCAGCACCGGCAGCCCGACCGGTGCAAACGGCACGGCAGCAAGCGAAAGCGCCGCGCCGCTGCCTGCGCGGATAAGCGTGGTTCTGTTTTTCAGGGCAGGGAGTACCAGCGCAAGTAAAATCGCCGGAAAAACGGCGTCAAGACCGATGGTTTCCGGCGCGGGCAGCAGCGTACCCATCGCCACGCCGATCACAACGCCAAGCGGCCAGCACAGCGCCACGCCAAGCCCGCACAGCCAGTACGCCGCTTTACGCGTTTCAGGCGTCTGTTGCGATAACCCGAACACCACGCTTTCATCATTCATGATGTGCGAGCCCAGCAATCTTTTTGCGCCACGGCCCACCAGATCCCGCACCGTGATGCCAAACGGCAGATGGCGCGCGTTAACCAGCAGCCCCGCCGCCGCCGCGGCCAGCGGATTACCGCCGCTCGCGACGATGCCGATAAAAATAAACTCCGACGCGCCTGCCAGTACCGCGATGGACAACAGCAGCGGCACCCACATCGCGAAGCCATAAGCCATCGCGAGCGTGCCATAAGAAATCCCGACCACGCCAACGGCCAGACAGACCAGCACAATAGCCTTTATAATGTCGCCTTTAAGGCAGGCGAACCGGTGCAGAATCATACGTTTTTCACCTATAACGAACGAATGAACATTATAATGAACATGCCGCTGTCTATTTTCAACACGAACGTTCGTTCATTTTAACGAACGAGGGAACCCGACATGACACAGCCCATTACCGTGATTGCTCAAAGCCTGGTGCGCGAACGCACGCGTGCCGGGTTGTCGCTGGCCGAAGTGGCTCGCCGCGCGGGGATCGCCAAATCCACGCTGTCGCAGCTGGAAGCCGGTAACGGTAATCCGAGCCTGGAGACGCTCTGGGCGCTATGCGTGGCGCTCGATATACCTTTTGCCCGCCTGATGGAACCGCAGGCCAACCAAACGCAGGTGATCCGCCGCGGTGAAGGGCCGAAAGTCGTTGCGGAACTCGCCAATTACCAGGCGATTTTGCTGGCGACCTGCCCGCCGGGCGCGCGTCGCGATATCTACCTGCTGCTGACGCAGCCGGAAGGCGAGCGTCTGTCACAGCCGCACCCGGCGGGCTCGGTGGAACATATCATCGTGACGCAGGGGCGCGCGCTGGTCGGGCTCGCGGAAGCGCCGGAAGAGCTGCACGCCGGGGATTACATCTGTTACCCCGCCGATCGGGCGCACGTTTTTCGCGCGCTGGAGCCGGATACTCAGGCAATTCTGGTGGCGGAACAGAATTAAGCCCTACAGAATCTGTGGACGCCTGCGCCACCCCAGGCGACACTCTTACACATCATGCAATCAGGCACTTAACTTATGTCGCTTAAAGCAATCGCCGCACAACTTGGCCTCTCCGTCACTACCGTCAGCCGCGCGCTGAACGGCTACGACGACGTTTCTCAGGAAACCCGCGCGCGGGTGGAGGCTGAAGCGGCGCGACGCGGCTACCGGCCAAACACGTTCGCGCGTCGCCTGAAAATGGGCAAAATCGACGCCGTCGGGCTGGTCTTTCCCGTGCATCCCGTGCCGCTCAATAACAGCGTCTTTATGGAGATGGTGGGTGAGATAAGCCGCGAACTGGCGCAACATGAGGTCGATTTGCTGCTGATTGCCGATGACGATCTCGCAGACAGCCACAGCTATATGCGTCTGGTGCAAAGCCGCCGCGTGGACGCGCTGATTGTGGCGCATACGCTCGATAACGACCCACGTTTGCAGCAGCTTCAGACGGTAAATTTTCCTTTCCTGGCGCTCGGGCGCAGCCGGTTGCCGCAACCCTACGCCTGGTTTGATTTCGACAACTACGCCGGTACGCATCAGGCCACCGAGCGGTTAATCCGCCTCGGCCACCGGCGCATCGCGATGCTTGGCGAGCACAACAGCCAGGCGTTTATCACCCAGCGCCGCGAGGGCTGGCGAGACGCGCTGAAAGCGCATCAGCTTGATGACAGCGGCCTGCGGATGCTGCCGCCCACCCGCCGCGCGGGCTATAAAGCGGTGCTGGAACTGATGGCGCTGCCCGCCCCGCCGACGGCCATTGTGACCGACTGCAACTCGCTCGGCGACGGGGCCGCGATGGCGCTGCAAACGCTTAATCGCTTACAGGGCGAAGGGGCGGTTTCGCTGGTGGTCTATGACGGTCTGCCGCCTGACAGCATCGTGGAGATGGATGTGGCGGCGGTCATTCAGTCCACGCGCGAAGGCGTGGGGCGACAAATCGCCGACATGGTGCAGCGTCTTATCGCGGGCGAGCCCGCAGAACAGCTTCAGGTGCTCTGGCAACCCGATTTTCTGGAAGGCAGCACGCTTCATCCCGCTGACTAAACCCTCGGCATTTTCTTAAGCAAAATTCCGTGCAGATCACACATCCGAAACGTTTTGGTTGGCATCCGAAACGTTTCGGATCAACAGTAAAAGCATTCTTTTACCGGAGATGCTTTTATGGAAACCCGCATTCATCGACTCACCAGCCCCACAACCGATGTTGTTATCAAAACGCGCCCGTTCGCTGAAATTCTCTACTGGGGGCCGCACCTTGCGCACTTTTCGGAGCACGATTGCGCGAGCCTCGTACGCCCGGTCGCTAATGGCCGTCTGGATACCGATTCACCCGTCACGTTAATGGCGGAGAACGGCCACGGGCTGTTTGGCGCGCCGGGGCTGGAAGGGCACCGCAACGGGCTGGACGCCTCGCCGGTGTTTACCACGCAGGACGTCAACCAGAACGGGCAGACGCTGGTGATTACCAGTGAAGACGCCACCGCCGGGCTGCGGCTCGTGAGCGAGCTTTCGCTCAGCGACAGCGGCGTGCTGAAAGTGCGCCACGGCCTGACCAATCTGCGCGACGGCGCCTGGCAGGTGGATCGTTTCGCGGTCACGCTGCCGGTGGCGGAGCGGGCGTTTGAAGTGATGGCGTTTCATGGCCGCTGGATACGTGAGTTCCAGCCGCACCGCGTGACGTTAAGCCATGACGGCTTTGTGCTGGAAAACCGCCGCGGGCGCACCTCGCACGAGCATTTTCCGGCGCTTATCGCCGGTACGCCGGGCTTTGGCGAGCAGCACGGCGATGTCTGGGGCGTGCATCTTGGGTGGAGCGGCAACCACCGGCTGAAGTGCGAAGCGAAAACCGACGGGCGGCGTTATCTCCAGGCCGAGGCGCTCTATCTGCCGGGCGAAATGGCGCTGGCGACCGGCGAGACGCTGCACACGCCCTGGCTCTACGCGAGCCACTCCACGCGCGGTCTGAACGGCATGAGCCAGCAGTTTCACCGCTTTCTGCGTAAGGAAATCATCCGTTTTCCTGGCAACAAACCGCGCCCGGTGCATCTCAACACCTGGGAGGGGATCTACTTCGACCATCAGCCGGAATACATCATGCAGATGGCGACCAGGGCTGCGGCGCTCGGTGTGGAGCGCTTTATCATTGACGACGGCTGGTTTAAGGGCCGCAACGACGACCATGCGGCGCTCGGCGACTGGTATCTCGATGAGCAGAAATACCCGGACGGCCTGATGCCGGTGATTAATCACGTGAAAAGTCTCGGGATGGAGTTCGGCATCTGGGTGGAGCCGGAGATGATCAACCCCGATTCCGATCTTTACCGCGCGCACCCGGACTGGGTGCTGGCGCTGCCGGGCTATCCGAAAACCACCGGACGCCATCAGTGGGTGCTTAATCTCAACATTCCTGCCGCCTTCGATTATCTGCTGGAACGCATGAGCTGGCTTCTGGGCGAGCATCCGGTTGATTACGTGAAGTGGGACATGAACCGCGAGCTGGTGCAGCCGGGCCACGCGGGCAAAGCGGCGGCAGACGCCCAGACGCGTCAGTTCTATCGCCTGCTGGATGTGCTGCGCGCGCGTTTCCCGCACGTTGAATTTGAGTCCTGCGCGTCCGGCGGTGGGCGTATCGATTTCGAAGTGCTGACGCGCACGCACCGCTTCTGGGCCTCCGACAACAACGACGCGCTGGAGCGCAACACCATCCAGCGCGGCATGAGCTACTTTTTCCCGCCGGAAGTGATGGGCGCGCATATCGGCAACCCGCGCTGCCACGCGACGTTCCGCCAGCACAGCATTGAGTTTCGCGGCCTGACGGCGCTGTTCGGTCATATGGGGCTGGAGCTGGACCCGGTCAGCGCGGGCGAGCAGGAGGCGGCGGGCTATCAGCGCTATGCCGCGCTTTATAAGGAATGGCGTGAGCTGATCCACACCGGAGACCTGTGGCGCGTAGAGATGCCGGACGCCGCCACGCAGGTGCAGGGCGTCGTCAGTCAGGATAAGACGCAGGGGCTGTTTCTGGTAAGCCAGCTGGCGATGCCGGATTACACGCTGCCAGGCGCGCTGCGCGTGCCGGGGCTCGATCCGCAGGCCCGTTACCAGGTGCGGCTGGTGGATCATCCGAATATTCAGCTGACCGGCGAAGGCGGCCACACCATGCGCAAACTGCCGGGCTGGATGAGCGAGCCTGTCAGCGCCAGCGGCGAATGGCTGGCGCAGGCGGGGCTGCAACTGCCGGTGCTCGACCCCGAAACCGCGATGCTTATCGCGTTTGAGCGCGTGTAACAGGCGGGTGCCGTGAAAGCGGCACCTCAATGGTCTGGTCTTCTAAGGGCGACAATAATGAAAAATACCGTCTGTACCCGGAAACATAACCCGAACTTCTGGATCTTTGGTCTCTTCTTCTTTTTCTACTTCTTCATCATGGCCACCTGCTTTCCGTTTCTGCCTATCTGGCTGTCGGATGTGATTGGCCTGAACAAAACCGATACCGGCATTGTGTTCTCCTGTATGTCGCTGTTCGCCATTGCGTTTCAGCCGGTGCTGGGCGTGATTTCCGACAAGCTGGGCTTAAAAAAACATCTGCTGTGGATTATCACCACCTTGCTGGTGCTGTTCGCGCCGTTCTTCCTGTGGGTGTTCGGGCCGCTGCTGAAGGTGAATATCTGGCTCGGCGCGCTGATGGGCGGGCTGTATATCGGCTTTTGCTTCTCCTCCGGTGCCGGGGCGATTGAGGCATACATTGAGCGCGTGAGCCGCAGCAGCGGTTTTGAATATGGCAAGGCGCGCATGTTTGGCTGCCTCGGCTGGGGGCTGTGCGCCTCGACGGCGGGGATGCTGTTTAACGTCAACCCGGCCATCGTGTTCTGGATGGGCTCCAGCGCGGCGCTGGTGCTGATGGGGCTGCTGCTGTTCGCGCGTCCTCGCGCCAATCAGACGGCGCAGGTGATGAACGCGCTCGGTGCCAACCAGCCGCAGGTGACGGCGAAAATGGCGCTGGGCCTGTTCCGTCTGCCGAAGCTGTGGATGTTTATTCTCTATGTGGTCGGCGTGGCGTGCGTGTATGACGTGTTCGACCAGCAGTTCGCCACGTTTTTTAAATCGTTCTTCCCGACGCCGCAGGCGGGCACGCAGGCGTTTGGTTTCGCCACCACAGCCGGTGAGTTGTGTAACGCCATCATTATGTTCTGCTCACCGTGGATCATTAACCGCATCGGCGCGAAGAACACGCTGTTGATTGCGGGCACGATTATGGCCACGCGCATTATCGGCTCGGCGTTTGCCACGAATGTTTATGAAATCGTGGCGCTGAAAATGCTGCACGCGCTGGAAGTGCCGTTCCTGCTGGTGGGCGCGTTTAAATACATTACCGGCGTGTTCGACACGCGCCTGTCGGCGACCATTTATCTGATTGGCTTTCAGTTTGCCAAGCAGATGGCGGCGATTTTTCTCTCCGCCTTCGCCGGAACGATGTATGACCGGATAGGGTTTCAGGATACGTATCTGATTCTCGGCAGCTTTGTGCTGGCGATAACGGTGGTGTCGGCGTTTACGCTCACAAACAGGCGGCAGGCGGTGGTGTCAGAAGAGACGGTGAAGGCGTAAGGTTGGCGTTTATCATTTATAACCGTAATGACGGCGGGTGCGCGTTGCTTACCCGCCCTACATCACACACGGCATTGCATTAACCGTAGGGCGGGTAAGCGGAGCGCACCCGCCAGTTCCCAAATTAAATCTCTCGTAGGGCGGGTAAGCGAAGCGCACCCGCCATTCATACACACCCACGCTCACTCCAGATAAAACACGTTTTTCAACTCCTGACTCACCGGGCTGTTATCCGGGTTGGACGGCATAATCTCGCGCATATGCTTCCACCAGCGCTGGCACACCTCGGTTTGCGCCACGGCGTTCCAGCGCGCCTCGCTCTCTATCTCGACCGTCGCGAAGAGCAAATGACGCTGCGCATCAAGCCAGATGGCGTAATGGTGCGCGCCGTGCGCTTTCAACACCGCTTCAAGCTCCGGCCATATGGGGGAATGGCGGCGCTGATACTCGTCGTGCGCGTCGGGGTTTACCTGCATTACAAACGCTTTGCGGATCATAACGCCTCCAGATAGAGCTCGCGGACCTCGTCGCGTGAAGCGACGCGCGGGTTGCACGGCGCGCAAGGGTCAGCCAGCGCATTATCAAGCCAGCCTTCGATATCCGCTTTCGTCACACCAAGCTGGCTGAAGCCGGAAGGAATGCCGACACGCGCCGATAGCGCGCGGATCGCGTTGATGGCTTCATGGCTCGCCTGTTCATCGCTCATGTCACGGGTATCGACGCCCATCGCCTGCGCCACGCGCGCAAACCGCTTCACGGCGCGCGGGCGGTTAAAATTTTCAATAACGGGTAGCAAAATCGCGTTGCAGACGCCGTGCGGCAGGTTGTGCGTCGCGCCCGGCTGGTGCGCCAGCGCATGTACCAGGCCTAAGCCCGCGCTGTTAAACGCCATGCCCGCCAGATACTGACCGCACGCCATCTGCTCGCGCGCCTCCAGATTGTGCCCGTCCTCCACCGCCTTTGGCAGCCACTCGTTAATCAGGCGAATCGCCTCCAGCGCGTTGGCGTCGGTCAGCGGGTGCGCACCCACCGAGACAAACGCCTCGACCGCGTGGGTCAGCGCGTCCATGCCGGTCGCGGCGGTGATGGCGGGCGGAATATCCAGCATCACGCTTGCGTCATCCACGGCGATATCGGGGATCAGATTCGGGTCGATAATCACCTCTTTGACCCGTCGCGCCTCGTTGGTGATCACCGCATTGCTGGTCATCTCCGCCGCCGTTCCGGCTGTGGTGTTAATCGCCACCAGCGGTGCGCCAGGGTTTTTGACATGACCTACGCCCGCGTAATCGATGGATGCGCCTGGATTGGCGGTGAGAATTTTGATGGCTTTAGCAGTGTCGATGGGGCTGCCGCCGCCGAAGGCAATCAGGTAGTCGCATTGCGCATTGCGCCAGATTGCGAAGCCGCGCTGCACCAGCGCTTCGGTGGGGTTCGGAAAAACGTCATCAAACAGCTCGTATGAAAGCTGATGCGTATCCAGTGCGGCAAAGAGGCTATCGAGCAGGCCGAGTTTAACCAGTTGTCCGTCGGTGACGATAAGCGCCTTGCCCCAGGCTTTATTCGCCACCAGTTTCACCATGTCTTCGATAGCGCCTGCGCCATGCAGGCTAATTTTGGGCAGTGCCAACATAAAGCTCATGCAGCTTCTCCTTGCTTTTACGGTAATGGCGGGTGCGCGTTGCTTACCCGCCTTACGGTTGTATTCACGCTGGCGGGTGCGCGTTGCTTACCCGCCCTACGGGTGTATTCACGGCGGCGGGTACGCGTTGCTTACCCGCCTTACATTGATGATGGGTAGGGTGGGTAAGCGCAGCGCACCCACCGTCTGCCTCCACACACCCGCCCGGTTACAGCGCGATGGCACCCGCGTGCGGCGTCACGCCAAAACGCTCGCCGAGCGCAATCAACTCCTCGCGCGTGATGGTCTGTTTCATGCCGCCCATCGACAACACCTTGACCAGGATCTCGGCGGATTTCTCGGCGGTATCGATAAGCCCGAACGCCTCATCAAGCGTCGGCCCGGTGCCGAAAATACCGTGATGCGGCCACAGCACCAGCGTGTGGGTTTTCATCTGCGCCGACGTGGCGCTGCCGATGCCATCGGTGCCCGGCACCATCCACGGCACAATGCCGATGCCGTCCGGGAACACCACCAGGCATTCGGTGCTGCCTTCCCACAACAGGCGCGTAAAGCGCGCTTCATCCAGCTCCAGCACAAAGCTCAGCGCAATCAGATTCGTGGCGTGACAGTGCATAATCACGCGGTCCTTGCCGCCGGAGACCGCTTTGCGCACCGCGTGCGACTGAAAATGCGACGCCAGCTCCGATGTCGGCAGGCCGCCGTTACTGAGCCCCCAGTGAATGTGATACGCCATACCGTCATCGGTGATTTGCAGCAGCACCAGCGTGTCGGCCGGGTCGAGCTGCACGTTGCGGAAAAACTTCCCGGAGCCGGTCACGAGAAACCAGCAGCCCGCCAGCTCCTTGCGCGGCTGGCTCAGCTCCACGCAGCGGGGCGCGGGGTAAAACTCGTCGCGGTAAGGCTCTACGTCGGCTGCGTCAAGGCGCAGGCTCACATTGCCGCCGTTGCGTTCGTCCCAGCCTTTCAGCCACATATCGCTGGTGGCTTTAACCATTCCCTGAACAAACCAGGAAGAGAGAATGCGTTGCATGAGTGCTCCTTAGCGCGTGCTTAATACTTGTTGTTCATAGTGGCGGACGGCGGAGAGCCACGCGGCATCGGCTGGCGTGTCGTGGCGCTCGCAATACATCTCCCAGACGGCCTGCCACGGCAGCGATTTTTGCTCTTCGAGCAGCGCCAGACGCGCGGTGTAATCGCCGTCAAGCTCCAGCTGACGCAGTTGCGCGGTCGGCTCCAGCAGCGCGCGCAGCAGCGCTTTCTTCATGTTGCGGGTGCCAATCACCCACGCCGCGATGCGATTGATGGAGGCGTCGAAGAAATCGAGGCCGATATGCACGCGATCAAACAGGTCATGGCGAATAATTTCGCCGGCGATGGCCTGCGTTTCGTCATCCAGCAGCACGACATGATCGCTGTCCCAGCGCACCGGGCGGCTCACGTGCAGCAGCAGGCGCGGCACGTAGAGTATTGCGGCGGAGATTTTGTCGGAGATCACTTCAGTCGGGTGGAAATGGCCAGCGTCGAGGCACAGTGCGGTCTGGCGGCTTGCGGCATAGCCCAGGTAAAACTCGTTCGAGCCAACGGTGTAGCTCTCCGCACCGATGCCGAACAGCTTGCTCTCTACCGCGTCGATGTGGTGCGCCGGGTTGAGTTTTTCGCGGATAACCTCATCCAGCGCGGCGAGCAGACGGCGTCGCGGCGCCAGGCGGTCCACCGGCGTATCTTTCATGCCGTCCGGGATCCAGATGTTCATTACCGACGGCGTGCCGAGCTGTTCGCCGAACGACGCCGACACGCGGCGGCTCGCCTGGCAGTGTTCAATCCAGAACTGGCGAATTTCCGGGTTGGGGTGCGAGAGCGTAAAGCCGTCGGCGCTCAGCGGGTGAGAGAAGCACGACGGGTTGAAGTCCAGCCCCAGCTGGCGCTCGCGCGCCCACGCCACCCAGTTCGCGAAGTGTGCCGGTTTGATCTCATTGCGGGCGACCGGCGTGTCGGATTCCAGATAGATGGCGTGCAGGTTCAGGCGTTTGGGGCCGGGGATCAGGCGCAGCGCCTGGTCGAGATCGGCGCGCAGCTCTTCGGCGTTGCGCGCCTTGCCCGGATAGTTGCCGGTCGCCTGAATACCGCCGGTGAGCTGCCCCTGCGGGTTTTCAAACCCGGCCACGTCGTCGCCCTGCCAGCAGTGCATGGAGACCGGCAGGCGGTCGAGCTGGTTTAGCGCGGCCTCGGCATCGACGCCGACGGCGGCGAAGCGCTGCTTCGCCAGTTCCCAGGCCTGGTGAATGTGAGTGGTCATGCGTAAAGCTCCTTCCTGATTTGACGGGACGGCGATACCCGCGCCGCGTGGCGCGCTATTTCGCTGTCCGTCTGAGGGTGAAAAGGGGTCAGCGTCTGGCTGGCGGTCACGACGCGGCGAAACGCATCGACATCGGCGATATCATCCAGCGCCATCAACTGGCAGCCGATATTGCCGAGCGTGGAGGCTTCCACCGGGCCTGCCAGCACCGGAATGCCGCAGGCATCGGCGCAGAGCTGATTCAGCAGCGGGTTCTGGCTGCCGCCGCCGACAATGTGCAGCACCGTGAACGGCCGCCCGCGCAGGGCGGTGAGCTCTTCCAGCACGCGGGCGTAGAGCAGCGCCAGGCTGTCAAAAACACAGCGCGCCAGCTCTGCCGCGCTTTGCGGCTCAGGCTCGTCGCGCTCCAGGCAGGCGGCCTGAATTTCGCGGCTCATGCTTTGCGGGTTGATAAAGCGGTCGTCATTCGGGTTCACCACAAAGCGGCAGGGCGCAAGCGCGCGCGCCTCGTCGATAAGCGCGGGCAGATCGGTAATCTGCTGCTCCTGACAGACGCGCTGCAACAGCCACAGCCCCATGATGTTTTTCAGCACCCGGTAACGCCCTTCGGCACCGCCTTCGTTGGTGATATTGGCCGCGAGCGCGCGGTCATCGGTGTACGGCGTTTTGCTCTCAAAGCCCATCAGCGACCAGGTGCCGGAGGAAAGGTACGCCGCGTCCGGCGTCGCCAGCGGCGCGGCGATCACGGCGCTGGCGGTGTCGTGCGTCGCCACAGAAACCACCGGCACTTCGACGCCCTGCGCGCTGCGCCAGTGGCCGATCACGTTGCCCGGATGCGTCGGCGCGCCGAGCCAGTGGTGCGGCACACCCGCCCAGTCGAGCAGCGTCTCGTCCCAGTTATCGGTGTTGATGTTAATAAGCTGCGTGGTAGTGGCGTTGGTGTAATCCCAGTTCAGCGCGCCGGTGAGCCGGTAGCAGAGGTAATCCGGGATGAGCAGCGCATGCGCCACGCGGTCAACCAGCTCCGGCTGCTGCTCCACCAGCGCGCGAAACTGATACAGCGTGTTAAAAGGCAGGAACTGAATGCCGGTGCGGCGGTAAATCGCCTCGCGGCCCATTTGCTGCTCCGCGCGGGCCATAATGCCGTCGGTGCGGCTGTCGCGATAGGACACCGGCAGGCCGACGCGCTCGCCGCGCGCATCCAGCAGCACATAATCGACGCCCCAGGTGTCGATGCCGATGCTGTCGATAGCGACGCCGCGCGCGCAGGCTTTCTCCAGTCCCGCGCGCACTTCACGCTCCAGCGCCTCCACATCCCAGGTGTCGAAGCCGTCCACGCGGCGCAGGCCGTTGGCGAAGCGGTGGATTTCCTCAAGCGTCAGGCGCTGTCCGTGGCTGTCGTAGCGGGCCAGCATCACGCGGCCGCTGGACGCTCCCAGATCGACCGCGACGCTATGGCGAATAGTCATGGTTGGGTCCTTGTTGGAATCTCTGACGCCAGTCTAGGGAGCGGCGCGGCGGCGCACCTTCACTCCACGGACAGTGCGTTAAACGCGCTGGCAAGGAGGCAAAGATGAACGTGAGGGAGTTCACAAAATGGCGTCTGGCCGCCTGGCTGACCGGGGTGTGAGCCGCGCCGCATTTCCAGAAATTTCACGGTGTTTCTTAAAAAACCGACAGGCTTTGCGCGTTTTGGCGTCGAAAATTTAAGGTGTCAGTGAGAACCGTTATCTACTATCAGGCAGGTTTCACAGAATGCGGGGGCAATGATGACGGTACTACAGAGCGTTGATTTTTTCCCATCCGGCGCGGCGTCGGTGACCATTGAACCGCGTCTGCCGCAGGCGGCATTTCCTGAACATCATCATGATTTTTATGAAATTGTCGTTGTTGAGCACGGCACCGGCACGCATGTGTTTAATGGTCAGCCGTATACGCTTAGCGGCGGCTCCGTCTGCTTTGTGCGCGACCACGATCGCCACCTCTATGAGCACACCGAAAATCTCTGCCTGACCAACGTGCTGTATCGCTCGCCGCAGGCGTTCAGTTTCCTGTCGGGGCTTGAAAAGCTCCTGCCGCAGGAGCAGGACGGCCACTATCCGTCGCACTGGCGCGTCAGCCAGCAGACGCTGCATCAGGCCCGCCCGCTGGTCGGGCAATTGGAAGCGCTGCGAGAAAGCAGCGACGTCCACGCCATCGCCAGCATGGAGATGCTCTTTATGCAGCTGCTGATTTTGCTGCGTAGCGGCGCGCATGCGCAGGGCGACGGCCGCCCTGATGAACGGCTGAACCAGCTTATCGCCTGGCTTGAGGAACATTACGCGGAAGAGATTTGCTGGGAGCAGCTCGCCGACCATCACCGGCTGTCGCTTCGCACGCTGCACCGCCAGCTTAAGCAGCGCACCGGGCTGACGCCGCAGCGCTACCTTAACCGTCTGCGCCTGATGAAAGCGCGCTATCTGTTGCGCCACAGCGAAGAGAGCGTCACGGATATCGCCTATCAGTGCGGCTTTGGCGACAGCAACCACTTCTCCACGCTCTTCCGGCGCGAGTTTTCGTGGTCGCCGCGTGAGATTCGTCAGGGGCGCGACGGGCAAATCCAGTAACGCGAAGGAAATCACCGTTTTCCGCGGCGAAAAAACGCATACTTTGCAGCCATTTGCCCCGGAGATACGCTGTGGCCTCTCAGTTAGTGCTCAGGAAAGCGGATTTCTTCGCGACACCCACCCAGCCGGTCGTCGTGGCGGATCGCTACCCGCAAAACGTTTTTGCCGAGCATACCCACGATTTCTGTGAACTGGTGCTGGTGTGGCGCGGCAACGGGCTGCATGTGCTGAACGACAGGCCTTACCGCATTACCTGCGGCGATCTCTTTTATATCCGCGCCGAAGACCGCCACAGCTACCAGTCGGTTAACGATCTGGTGCTGCATAACATCATCTACTGCCCGGAAAGGCTGCAACTGAACGTCAACTGGCGCGATCTGCTGGAAAACCCGCGCGGCGTGAACGGCGACCCGCGCTGGCGGCTCAGCAGCCAGGGCATGGTGCAGGCGCGCCAGGTGATTGATCAGCTTGAGCATGAAAGCCCGAAGCAAGACGCGCTTTCGCACTGCCTGGCCGAAAGCCTCTTTTTACAGCTGGCGATTACGCTGCGCCGTCATCGTTACCAGCCATCGGGCGGTACGGGGCCGGGCGAGGGCGAAACGCTCGACCTGCTGATGGCCGCGCTCGGCAACAGCCTCGACGTACCGTTCGATTTACAGCACTTTTGCAGCCATTATCAGATTGCCGAACGCCCGCTGCGCCAGCTGTTCCGCCAGCAGACGGGCATGACCATCAGCCAGTACCTGCGCCAGTTACGCATTTGCCAGGCGCAGTATCTGCTGCGCCACTCCTCGTTGCTGATAAGCGAGATCGCCGCGCGCTGCGGCTTTGAAGACAGTAACTATTTCTCGGTGGTGTTTACCCGTGAAACGGGCGTGACGCCACGGGTGTGGCGTCAGCAGTGGGGTGCTCTGGCCGGTTAGTTGGTCGCCATGCCCAGCCCGACGATATTCGCCGCCACAATAATTACCACGCAGCCCAGGCTCAGCACGCTGACCGGGCGACGCCCGGCGGCTTTCCACTCGCGCAGCAGCAGCCCGACGATGCCGCCGCACAGCACGTAAAAACTCATGTGCAGCATCCAGCTGATGTAGTCATACTGCGCCGGGATGCGCGCATGGCCCCAGGCGTAGAAAAAGAACTGCAAATACCACATCAGCCCGCCGAGCGCCGAGAGCAGCACGTTGCTGATAAGCAGCGGTTTCGCCAGCGAGAAATCGGCTTTAATCGACAGATTTTTCACCTTCGCGAGGCGGATAAAGCAGAAGCCGAGGTTAATCAGCGCGCCGCCGCCCATGATAACGACATAGCTTGGCAGCGCGACGTAGAGCGGATCGACGCCCAGCGCGGCAGCGGCTTCATGCATCGGCTTCGCGGCGTCCATCGCAAACGACATGCCGGCGGAGAACACGCCGCACAGCACCGCCAGCACCAGGCCTTTCTTCAGGTTAAACTCTTCGGCTTTGATGCCCATCTGGCGCTCTTTCAACTGGCCTGCGCGGGTGACAATGGCGACGCCAACGAGCGCGACGAACACGCCAAGCAGCGTCATCCGCCCGCCGGCGGTGCCGACGAGCACACCGAATTTACCGTTCAGCAGCGGCGTCATCAGTGTGCCGACAATCAGCGTGATACCAATCGCGATGCCGATGCCCATCGACATACCGAGATAGCGCATGGTCAGGCCGTAGTTAATGTTGCCGATGCCCCACATCGCGCCGAACAGAAACACCGGCAGCAGCGTGGCGGCGCTGAACGAGCGGTAGTAGGCCCAGAAATCGGGCAGCAGCAGCGCGCTGACCACCCAGGGTAAAATCAGCCAGGACACCACGCCGCCCACCGACCACATGGTCTCCCAGGACCAGTGCCGAACTTTTTTAAACGGCGCATAAAAGCAGGCGGCGCTCGCCGCGCCAATCAAGTGCCACAGTATGCCCATGGTTATTGCGTTACTCATGCTGTCGTCCTCGTTTCCGTCATAGCACCAGACAGGAGCGAAAGCCGCCCCCTAACCGAATCGAGTCTATTGAGGCGCTCACGCTTTCACCTTCGGGGCGCTGCCGCGAAGCGTTAACGGGTGGCAAAAAACAGCGAGTAAGCCGAACGGGGATCACACTTTATGGTGAATTCAGACGATGCCTAAGCGTTGGAAATATGTGCGAAAAACGGCGCAGGGTGCCCATTTTTGGCTAATATTGCGTTAAGTTATAACCATATAAAAACTGCGGCATTGATAAACATTTTCAATATCATTTAATTAACTATAATGAACCCACTGCTTACGCGGCGTTAACACCTATGCCGCCCGACAATAATGGAGATGATGAATATGAGTTACACACTGCCATCCCTGCCGTACGCATACGACGCCCTGGAACCGCATTTCGACAAGCAGACGATGGAAATCCATCACACCAAACACCACCAGACCTACGTCAATAACGCTAACGCGGCGCTGGAAAGCCTGCCGGAGCTGGCGAATCTGCCGGTTGAAGAGCTGATCACCAAACTGGATCAGGTTCCGGCGGACAAGAAAACCGTTCTGCGTAACAACGCGGGCGGCCACGCGAACCACAGCCTGTTCTGGAAAGGCCTGAAAAAAGGCACTACCCTGCAGGGCGACCTGAAAGCGGCTATCGAGCGCGATTTCGGCTCCGTTGAGAAATTCAAAGAAGAGTTCGAGAAAGCAGCAGCGACCCGTTTCGGCTCTGGCTGGGCGTGGCTGGTGCTGAAAGGCGACAAACTGGCTGTCGTTTCCACCGCAAACCAGGATTCCCCGCTGATGGGCGAAGCTATCTCCGGCGCTTCCGGCTACCCGATCCTGGGCCTGGACGTGTGGGAGCACGCGTACTACCTGAAATTCCAGAACCGTCGTCCGGACTACATCAAAGAGTTCTGGAACGTGGTGAACTGGGACGAAGCTGCAGCGCGTTTCGCTTCTCAGAAATAAGGTTGCAACCTGACCTGTAAAAAGCGAGCCTGATGGCTCGCTTTTTTTATATCCGCAAAAGGAGGCGCGTATGTATTTCCCGGTGCAGGTGTATCTCGGCAAAATCCGCGACTATGAAGGCAGCAGGCCCAGCGCCATCGGCAAAGTGCAGGTGGAGGGCGAGTTGTCACTTACCAGCCGCGGGCTGGTTGGCGATCAGCAGGCGGAGAAGAAAATTCACGGCGGGGCGGACCGCGCGCTGTGCCACTACCCGCGCGAGCATTACGCCGTCTGGGCGCGTGAATACCCGGAACAGGCGGAGTGGTTCGCGCCGCCCGCGTTTGGCGAGAATCTCTCAACGCTGGGGCTGACGGAAGAGAATGCGTTTATCGGCGATATCTTTCGCTGGGGCGAGGCGCTGATACAGATCACCCAGCCGCGTTCGCCGTGCTTTAAGGTTAATTTTCACTCGGGGATTAGCGAGCTTTCCGGGCGGATGCAGGATACCGCGCGCTGCGGCTGGCTCTACCGGGTGATCGGCGAAGGGAAGGTGTTTAGCGACGCGCCGCTGGAGTTGGTGTCGCGGGTGAGCGCCATTTCCGTGCGCGAGGCCGCTGCGATTGCGTGGCATACGCCGTTTGATGACGAGCAGTATCACCGGCTTCTGAGCGCAGGCGGGCTTTCCGCCAGTTGGGCGAAAACGCTGCAAAACCGGCGTCTTAGCGGGAAGATCGAGAGTTTTTCGCGCAGGTTGTGGGGTAGAGGGTAGTAGGCGGGTTATCCGAAAATCGTTGGTGGGTGCGCTTCGCTTACCCCCCCTACAGGAAACACTTCTCTATGGGGGGAGCGTGGTAGGGCGGGTAAGCGCAGCGCACCCGCCGCCGCCACTTACCCGTCACGACTTACCCCGCTATCCTCGCATCATCAACATTTACGCCGCGTCATCCTGCTTAGGTTTCGCGCTGGCGGCGGGCAGATCCGCTAAAACGGACGTAAATTCCGGCGACGGCACCAGCGATTCACGGGTGATCTCCTTAATCGACTTCGCGCCGGTCAGCGTCATCGCCACCCGCATTTCTTTCTCAATCAAATTCAGCAGGTTCGCCACGCCTTTCTCGCCGTGGGTCGCGAGCGCGTAAAGGTACGCGCGGCCCAGCAGCACGCTGTCGGCACCGAGCGCAATCATACGCACCACATCCAGCCCGTTGCGGATGCCGCTGTCGGCGAGGATGGTGATGTCACCCTTCACCGCATCGGCAATGGCGGGCAGTGCGCGGGCCGACGAGAGCACGCCGTCAAGCTGGCGGCCGCCGTGGTTGGAGACCACAATCCCGTCGGCGCCGAAGCGCACCGCGTCGCGGGCATCGTCCGGGTCGAGGATCCCTTTGATAACCATCGGGCCGTCCCAGAATTCGCGGATCCACTCCAGGTCTTTCCACGAGATAGACGGGTCGAAATTGTTCGCCAGCCAGCCGATGTAATCTTCAAGCCCGGTCGGCTTGCCAAGATACGCGGAAATATTGCCGAGATCGTGCGGACGGCCATTCAGGCCCACGTCCCACGCCCACTGCGGGTGCGTCACCGCCTGCCAGTAGCGGCGCATGGCGGCATTGGTGCCGCTCATACCGGAATGGGCGTCGCGGTAACGCGCGCCGGGTGTGGGCATATCAACGGTAAACACCAGCGTCGAGCAGCCCGCCGCTTTGGCGCGCTCCAGCGCGTTACGCATAAACCCGCGGTCGCGCAGCACGTAGAGCTGAAACCACATCGGGCGGTTCATCACTGGCGCGACTTCTTCGATCGGGCAGACGGACACCGTCGAGAGCGTAAACGGAATGCCTTTCGCCGAGGCCGCGCGCGCCGCCTGAACTTCGCCGCGACGCGCGTACATGCCGCACAGCCCGACCGGCCCCAGCGCGACGGGCATCGAGAGCGTTTCGTTAAACAGCGTCGTCTCAAGGCTCAAATCCGACATATTTTTCAGCACGCGCTGGCGCAGCGCCACCTGCGAGAGATCGTCCACGTTGCGCTTAAGGGTATATTCCGCGTAGGCCCCGCCGTCGATATAGTGAAACAGAAACGGCGGCAGGATACGCTGCGCCGCTGCGCGATAGTCGCTGGCTGCGGAAATAATCATTCTTTATTCTCCCTGGAAGGTTGCATTACGTCGTCGGGCAGGCGGGTGACACGCGCCTGGCGGGCGACATCTTCATCAAGCTGTTTAATCGTGGAATGGACAAAGCCGAGGTGGCGCAGCGTCGCGTTGCGCGCCCGCTCGGCATCGCCGGTTTCAATCGCCTCCAGCATCTCGCGGTGCTGGCCGGTGAGCTGCGCGAAAATCGGCTGTTGCAGATACATCCGCTGACGGCTCTCCATCACCGACGATTGCAGCAGATCGAAAAAGCCGCGCATGGTCTGGAGTAACACCACGTTGTGCGACGCCTCGGCAATCGCCAGGTGAAAGCGTACGTCGGCCTGCGAGGCGAGATCCGGGTCGTCGCGCTCGGTAAACTGCAACATCGCGTCGAAGCAGTAGCGCAGCTTTTCTTTATCCTGCGCGGTGGCGCGCAGCGCCGCATACCACGCGGTGCTGGCCTCAATGGCGTGGCGCGCTTCTAAAATGTCGTAGCGATAACCCGGATCGTCCGCCATCAGGTTCCGAATGGGCTGGACGATGCGCTGTTCCGACCACGGCTCCAGTTGATAGCGCACAAAGGTGCCGCCGCCGCGACGGCTTATCAGCAGCCCGTCGCGAATCAAAATCTGTAACGCTTCGCGCAGTGAATTACGCGAGACGCCAAGCTCCTGCGCGAGCTGTCGCTCAGAGGGCAGGCGCATTCCGGCTTCCAGCCCGCGCTCGGTGATGAGCGCACGAATGCGCTCCACCAGATGGTCGGCCAGTCGCCGGGTCATCAATGTCATGGGATCATCCAGGTAAAGTAATAAGCCTGAAGCAGCGTGATAAGCCCCACCATGCAGGTGAACGCCAGGCTGTGCTTCACGGTAAAGCGGAAAAGATCGGACTCTTTGCCCACCAGCCCCACCGCCGCGCAGGCGATAGCAATGGACTGCGGCGAAATCATCTTGCCGGTCACGCCACCGGTGGTGTTCGCCGCCACCATCAGAATATCTGAGACGCCGGTCTGCTGCGCCGCCGTGGCCTGGAGCGCCGCAAAGAGCGCGTTCGACGAGGTATCTGAGCCGGTCAGGAACACTCCAAGCCAGCCGAGGAACGGCGAGAAGAACGGAAACGCGCTGCCGGTGTGCGCGAGCGCGAGCGCCAGCGTCGAGGAGAGCCCCGAGTAGTTAGAGATAAACGCGAACGCCAGCACCATGCCGATGGAGTAAATCGGCAACGCCAGCTCTTTCATGGTCTGGCCGAAGGTTTCTACAGCGGCTTTCGGCTTCATGCGCAGCCAGATAATCGAAATGATGGCCGCCACGAAAATCGCGGTGCCGGTGGCGGAGAGCCAGTCGAATTTATAGACCGCGGCATAGGACGTGGCTTTTGCGACGACCGGCGGCATGCGGGCCACGAGACCATCGAGATACGGCACGGAGACGTTAAACACCAGGTCTGAGAGCGGGCCGCCTTTGGCGAACAGCGCTTTAAACGGCGGAATGCTCCAGAGCGTCACCGTGGCGGTCAGGAACAGGAACGGCGTCCAGGCGCGTACCACCTGGCCTGCGGTGTAATGCTTGCGCGCCAGCGTCTGATCGACCACCGAGGCGCCCATATCGCCGAAGCGGAAAATACGCACCGGCTGCCAGCGTTTAAGAAACAGCGTCAGGCAGACCAGCGACACCAGCGAGGAGATAATGTCCGGCAGCTCCGGCCCGATAAAGTTCGAGCTTAAATACTGGGCGATGGCGAACGAGCCGCCTGCCACCAGCACCGCGGGCCAGGTCTCTTTAATGCCGCGCCAGCCGTCCATAATCGCCATGATCCAGAACAGTACGATAATGGTCAGGAACGGCAACTGACGGCCGACCATCTGGCCAATCTGGAAGCTGTCGAGGCCGGTCACCTGGCCTGCCACCAGAATCGGAATGCCCATCGCGCCAAACGCTACCGGCGCGGTATTCACAATCAGGCACAGGCCCGCGGCGTAAAGGGGGTTAAAGCCCAGCCCCACCAGTAACGCGGCGGTGATCGCCACCGGCGCGCCGAAGCCTGCGGCCCCTTCCAGAAACGCGCCGAAGGAGAAACCGACAATCAGCATTTGCAGACGCTGGTCCGGCGTGATGGAGAGTATCGAGGAACGGATGATGTCAAACTGCCCGGTTTTCACCGAAATTTTATAAACGAACACCGCGGCGATGATAATCCACGCGATAGGCCACAGGCCGTAGAAGAAGCCGTAAATCACCGACGCGAACGCGCGCTCCGCCGGCATCTTGTAGAAAAAGAGCGCCACCAGCAGCGCGATGGCGACGGTAATGGTCGCCGCCATGTAGCCTTTCAGCTTGAGCTTAATCAGCGCGAAAAAGAAAAACAGGATCGGCAAAGCGGCAATCAGGCTCGAAAGCCAGAGATTCCCTGCCGGGTCATAATTCTGCTGCCAGAGGTGCATAGCGAATCTCCTGCGGGCCTTCATTCGTGCCGGAAGTCTGTGCTTCTGTTAGCACGGATTTGTAAAAGTGGCCCAACCAATGTGTTGTTGTAGGGTGAATGACAACAAAAGGTTAACTATTTGTTAGGTGTCAGCAACACACTGGTTGCGCTTTTTTAGGGTTTTGTGAGTGGGTGGTAAGTTTGCGAGGGGATTGGTAGGGCCAATTCAGGCGGTGTCTGGCGAATTATCATCACTCGCGCCGGGAAGCGAGAAAACGTGGAAGACGTCTCGCAATACCTACACATAAACCGCTTCGCTCTCGTTGATAACAGTAAAATCATCTTCGATTCCAGCGGCGGGAAGCCCGGAAGGTATGACAGAGAATGATGCCGGAGTGTGACTATGTGCAGGGAAGCGCGTCATGTTTGAATTAATTTTTCATCCGGTCGCGGCGGAAGAACTTTACGCGCTTGATCCCGTCATGCAGGCGAAAGTATTGAGAGGGCTGGAAAAGCTTGAACGAGAAGGCTTCCGGCTGCGTTATCCTGATTCGCGTGCGCTGAGCGGGGGCTTGTACGAACTACGGGTTGGCGGTAAAGATATTGCTCGTACGTTTTTTGCTTTTGCAGCCGGCCAGCGTATTTTTATTTTGCGTACTTTTATAAAAAAGACGCAAAAAACGCCGCTACGTGAATTCGAAATTGCACTCAAACGATTGGAGGAGCTCAGCCATGACGGTTAAAGGTATCACCTTTGCACAGGTGAAAGCGCGCGCCTTTGAAAACGCAGCGGTTCAGGCAGCTTACGAGCAACAAATACGTGAAGAAGAGCTAAGCGCCCTGCTTATTGCGATGCGTACACAGGCAGGCCTCACAAAAAACGATGTGGCTGAAAAAATGGGTGTTTCACTGCCGGAGGTCAGCCAGCTTGAAGATAATGCGCATGGGGCAAGCGTCGACACGCTTCGGAATTATGCGCAGGCTTGTGGCGTTACGTTAAAACTTTCTCCTGGTTAAACACGGCCGCCAGGTGGCGGCCCGCCGATCAAAACTCGCTTTTCGCAAAGCCGGTCATCTCTTTCAGGCCCATTTCACGGCCCAGCGCGGTCATCGGGTGAACGACCACCAGCCCGCGCACGCTTTTCTTCAGCTTGCCCATATCGGCCTGCTCTTTTTTGGTGATAGCGCGTTTAAACGGCATCGCCATCAGCTTCTGCGCTTCTTTGCTGAGCTTGTCGGTACGCACATCTTTCAGGCGCGCGATTTCCGCTTCCAGCGTGGCGATCTCCTGCTCCAGCTCCGCGTATTTATCGGCGGCTTCCGTCAGGGAAACGGCAGCCTGCTGATGACGCAGGGCATCAAGGCGGTCGCTCAGGCGTTTAATTTCAGCTTTTTCGATCTCTTTCATTCACACAAACCATCAGAAAAGGGGGTATTGCTGCAAAGGATACACTAATTGCGGGGGACGAATGAAAAAAGCGGGAAAAGTCTCCCGCCCGAAGGCGGGAGAAAAGGGAGATACCAATGAGGTTAACGCTTACTCTTTGTCGTGCTCTTCCCAGGCCATGGCGCGTTTAACCGCCTTGCGCCAGCCTTCGTAGCGGTAGTTACGCTCGGTGGTTTCAATACCGGGGCGGAATTCACGCTCAATCACCGCTTTTTCCTGCAGTTCGTCCAGATTCTGCCAGTAGCTGACCGCAAGACCCGCCAGGTAGGCCGCGCCCAGCGCGGTGACTTCACGGACTTCCGGGCGCTCCACGCGGGTGCCAAGAATGTCAGACTGGAACTGCATCAGGAAGTTGTTCGCCACCGCGCCGCCATCCACGCGCAGGGCGTGCAGACGAATGCCGGAGTCCGCCTGCATCGCTTCCAGCACGTCGCGGGTCTGGTAGGCGATGGATTC
Source organism: Cronobacter sp. 153480017-3 (assembly GCF_053627815.1). Classification (NCBI taxonomy): domain Bacteria; kingdom Pseudomonadati; phylum Pseudomonadota; class Gammaproteobacteria; order Enterobacterales; family Enterobacteriaceae; genus Cronobacter; species Cronobacter sp. 153480017-3. Next base: position 65,098 of record NZ_JBSEYN010000010.1, read on the forward strand.
CAGCGTGGCGCGAATGATGTGATTCGAGTTCACGCCGCGGGTGAGGCCGAAAATCGCGCCGCGGGCATACGGGTCCCAGTACGGCGCGCCGAGGCCGGTAAACGCCGGTACCACATAGACGCCGTTGGTGTCTTTCACTTTGGTCGCGAAATATTCGGAGTCAAACGCGTCGCTGATGAGCTTCATCTCGTCGCGCAGCCACTGAATTGACGCGCCCGCCATAAACACCGCGCCTTCCAGTGCATAGTTCACTTCACCGCGCGGGCCGCAGGCGATGGTGGTCAGCAGACCGTGGGTGGAGGCTACCGCTTTTTCGCCGGTGTTCATCAGCATAAAGCAGCCGGTGCCGTAGGTGTTTTTCGCCATCCCTTCTTTCACGCAGAGCTGGCCAAACAGCGCCGCCTGCTGGTCGCCCGCGATACCGGCGATAGGAATACGGGTGCCGCCTTTACCGCCGATGTTGGTCTGGCCGTACACTTCAGACGATTTACGCACTTGCGGCAGCATGGCGCGCGGAATATCCAGCGCCTCCAGCATTCTGTCATCCCAGTCGAGGTCATGGATGTTGAACAGCATGGTGCGCGAGGCGTTGGTATAGTCGGTCACATGCACGCGGCCCTGGGTCATTTTCCAGATAAGCCAGGTATCGACGGTGCCGAACAGCAGTTCGCCGCGCTTCGCGCGTTCACGGGCACCGTCGACGTGGTCAAGGATCCACTTCACTTTGGTGCCGGAGAAGTACGGGTCAATGACGAGGCCGGTCGCCTGGCGCACGTAATCTTCCATGCCGTCGCGCTTCAGTTTCTCGCAAATCTCTGAGGTACGGCGGCACTGCCAGACAATCGCGTTATGAATCGGCTTGCCGGTTTCTCGCTCCCAGACCACCGCGGTTTCGCGCTGGTTGGTAATGCCGATAGCGGCAATTTGATCGGAACTGATATCCGCTTTCGCGAGGGCTTCCACCAGCGTGGAGCTCTGGGAGGCCCAGATTTCCATCGGGTCGTGTTCTACCCAGCCTGGACGCGGGTAGATTTGTTCAAATTCACGCTGGGAGACGCTGACGATGTTGGCGTCATGATCCAGCACGACAGCGCGGGAACTGGTCGTGCCCTGGTCGAGCGCAACGATATATTTTTTTTCTGTAGTCATCATTTTTATCCCGTAAATCGGTTACAGCGAAGCTTTCTGTTGTGCGCTGCTGGCAGAAGGTTTATCCGCTTCTGGCTCGCAGGTGTCGCACGGTAAATGGCGGCCAATCAGTTTGCGGTAGCCAAACGCGCCAAGCGCCGCGCCGACGACCGGGCCCAGGGCCGGCACCAGGAAGTAAGGAATGTCACGCCCGCCGGTAAAGGCCACGTTACCCCAGCCTGCGAGCCACGCGAACGCCTTCGGTCCTAAATCGCGCGCCGGGTTCATGGCGAAGCCGGTGAGCGGGCCCATTGACGCGCCAATAACCGCAATCAGCAGGCCAATCAGCAGCGGCGCCAGCGGACCACGCGGAATGCCGTTGCCGTCGTCGGTCAGCGCCAGGATAACGCCCATCAGAATGGCGGTAATGATCATTTCAACCGCAAACGCCTGAACCAGGTTGATATGCGGGTTTGGATAAGTCGAGAAAATACCGGCCAGATCGAGACTTTCGACGCTGCCGCGAACCATGTGGTGAGTCTGTTCGTAATCGAGGAAGAGATTGTAGTAAAGCCCGTAAACTAACGCCGCTGCGCAAAAGGCGCCGGCAAACTGAGAAATAATAAAAGGAACCACTTTGCGCCCGTCGAAACAGGCAAACAGCCACAACGCGATGGTTACCGCCGGGTTAAGATGCGCGCCGGAAACGCCTGCGGTCAGGTAGATGGCCATCGCCACGCCCAGACCCCAGATGATGCTGATTTCCCACTGACCGAAACTGGCTCCTGCCACTTTCAGCGCCGCCACGCAGCCCACACCGAAGAAAATCAACAACCCGGTACCGAGGAATTCGGCGATGCACTCGCCTTTTAAGGTTGATGTTTGACTCATAATCGGGTCCTGAAGGCTAATTGATGATTATTGTATGCATGGTGTCGAAGACGACCACGATGTCATGTAGACATGGTGTTAACTTATCGTTAACGAACAAAAACGAGAAATATCGAAATTAAAATGTGTGTGTCACGTCAAGAAAATGAGCGTTTTCGCGCTCGATAGCGTGTTTTTCGGACAGGATGAAGTGAGAGCTGAATCATTTCATTAACGCATATGTTAACAATTTACCGTAGCGTGTCGTGAATACACTCGGTTTAGACTGAAAAAGCGCGCAAACCGCAATCCGTGCGGGTTGTCGCTGGACAGGGGCACAAGGGCTTCATACAATCGGGACTAGTGTTGTGCGCACAGATTAATTTAAGGCGTCGCCGGGCACCGGGACGAGGATAGTTATCCATCAACGCCTTGCAATTCAGGAGAGGTAGGACGATGTCATTTGAAGTGTTTGAGAAACTGGAAGCCAAAGTTCAGCAGGCTGTTGATACTATCACCCTGCTGCAGATGGAAATCGAAGAGCTGAAAGACAAGAACAATCAACTTGCTCAGGAAGTTCAGAACGCCCAGGGCAGCCGCGAAGCGCTGGAGCATGAAAACCACCAGCTGCGCGAACAGCAGCATGTCTGGCAGGAGCGCCTGCAGGCGCTGCTGGGAAAAATGGAAGAAGTGTGATTACCGCACTTTGAACCAAAAAGAACGGGCGCTCAGGGCGCCCGTTTTTGTTACTCGATATCCAGCGGATCTTCAGAAAGGATAATACCGGTATTGTCGGCGTAAAGATGGTCGCCGGAGAAGAAGGTCACGCCGCCGAAATTGACGCGCACGTCGCTTTCGCCGATGCCTTCGCCCGCAGCGCCCACCGGGATCGCCGCCAGCGCCTGGATGCCGACATCCAGCTCCGCCAGATCGTCCACCTGACGCACCGCGCCGTAGACGACAAGCCCTTCCCATTCATTCTGCACCGCAAGGCGCGCCAGTTCCGCATCAATCAGGGCGCGGCGTACCGAACCGCCGCCATCTACCAGTAAAACGCGTCCGCGGCCATTTTCTTCGAGCAGCTCATACAGCAACCCGTTGTCCTCGAAACATTTCACCGTGATGATTTGCCCGCCAAAAGAAGAGCGACCGCCGAAGTTGGAGAACAGAGGCTCCACAACGTTGACCTCTTCCTGGTAGATGTCACAAAGCTCAGAAGTATCGTATTTCATAGGTTTAACGTTCAGTTGCTGCAAGAACTGTCAGTATATCGCTTAACGCGCGCTGTTGGCAAAATCATCAATTGTTAATTGATGCGGGTCAGTTAACGCAGCTGCTGGCTGACGATAAGCCCGATGATAAACAGCAGATTCACCAGCAGCGCCGCTTTCACGGTGCGCTCAAGCATTGGGCGCATCGCCGCAGGCTCGGTTTCGCGCAGCACAAAATGCGCCTGACGTGCCAGCAACGGGCTAGCGAGCAGGAACAGCCAGCCCCAGAGACTGTGCAGCCACAGCAGATTAAACACGGCGAGACAGACCAGCGCGCCCGCCAGCAGTGCCACGTGGTAACGGCGGGCGACGACGGGGCCGAGGCGCACCGCCAGCGTGTTTTTGCCGTTGCGGCGGTCACTGTCGATATCGCGCAGGTTGTTGATATTAAGCACTGCCGCGGCCAGCAGTCCGCAGGCGGTCGCAGGCAGCCAGACCGGCGTAATCAGCGTATGAGCCTGGAGATACCAGCTGCCGAGCACGCTCAGCCAGCCGAAGAAAATCAGCACAGAGACATCGCCAAGCCCCATATAACCGTAAGGGCGCGTACCGACGGTATAGGTAATGGCGGCGAGGATAGAGAGCGCGCCAAGCGCCAGAAAGCCGAGCACATCGGCCAGGCTGTGACAGGCGACATAGACCAGCGCCAGCCCGGACACGCAAATCAGCGCCACGGTGAGCTGAATGGCGCGCTTCATCTGCGGTGCGGTAATCGCGCCTTTCTGCATGCCGCGCAGCGGGCCGAGGCGGTCCGGCTGGTCGCTGCCTTTGACGGCGTCGCCATAATCGTTGGCCAGGTTGGAGAGAATTTGCAGCAGCCCGGCGGTCAGCAGCGCCAGCAGCGTAATCACGGGATCGAAATAGCCCTGCCAGCCGGCGAGCGCGCTGCCGACCAGAATGGCGGAAAACGCCAGCGGCAGCGTGCGTGGCCGCAGGCTTTCAAGCCAGGCCTGAGTGCGATTTACTGCGTGTGTCGATGTATTCATAAGCGGATCTGAGCCAATAAAAATGAGGGCTTGCCTGCCTGACGAAGCTGCGGATGGCTGGCGTCATCTGAATAACCCGGCGCAAACGCCGGGAACAGACTGACCGCCTTACCGCACCTCACATCGGCGGGCAAAAGCCCTCACCAAAAGTGATGAAAATGCGTTGAGCGCGATTATAAGATAAAACGGCTCAGATCTTCATCTGCGACCAGCGCATCCAGGTGTTTGCTCACATAATCCGCGTCGATAGTAATCGTCTGGCCGCCCAGATCGCTCGCGTCATAGGAGATATCTTCCATCAGACGCTCAAGCACCGTATGCAGACGGCGCGCGCCGATGTTTTCCGTGGTTTCGTTCACCTGCCACGCCGCCTGCGCGATGCGCTTAATGCCGTCGTCGGTGAATTCGATATGCACGCCTTCGGTTTCCATCAGCGCTTTGTACTGCACGGTGACAGAAGCGTTCGGCTCGGTCAGAATGCGTTCGAAATCTTCCGCGGTTAGCGCCTGCAGCTCAACGCGGATCGGCAGACGGCCCTGGAGTTCCGGGATCAGATCGGACGGGCTCGCCACCTGGAACGCGCCGGAGGCGATAAACAGGATGTGGTCGGTTTTCACCATGCCGTGTTTGGTAGAGACGGTGCAGCCTTCCACCAGCGGCAGCAGGTCGCGCTGTACACCTTCGCGGGAAACGTCCGGGCCGGAGACATTGCCGCGCTTACAGATTTTATCGATCTCATCGATAAACACGATGCCGTGCTGCTCAACGGCTTCGATAGCCTGCTCTTTCAGCTCCTCCGGGTTCACCAGTTTGGCGGCTTCTTCTTCCACCAGCAGTTTCATCGCATCTTTGATTTTCAGCTTGCGCGGTTTTTGCTTCTGGCCGCCCAGGTTCTGAAACATAGACTGCAACTGGCTGGTCATCTCTTCCATGCCCGGAGGCGCCATGATTTCAACGCCCATCGGCGCTGCGGCGAGATTGATTTCAATCTCTTTGTCGTCGAGCTCGCCTTCACGCAGTTTTTTACGGAACGCCTGACGCGCGGCGGACGGCTCCTGCTGCTGCTCCGGCTGGCCCCAGTTGTTTTTAGCCGGCGGGATAAGCACGTCGAGAATGCGCTCTTCGGCCATCTCTTCGGCGCGGTAGCGGTTTTTCTCGATCGACTGCATGCGCACCATTTTGATGGCGGAATCGGTCAGATCGCGGATGATGGAATCCACTTCTTTACCGACATAGCCCACTTCGGTAAATTTCGTCGCTTCCACTTTGATGAACGGCGCGTTGGCGAGTTTCGCCAGGCGACGGGCGATTTCGGTTTTACCGACGCCGGTCGGGCCAATCATCAGGATGTTTTTCGGGGTCACTTCATGACGCAGCTCTTCGTTCAGCTGCATACGGCGCCAGCGGTTACGCAGCGCGATAGCGACAGAACGCTTCGCCGCGTCCTGGCCGATAATGTGTTTGTCGAGTTCGCTGACAATCTCGCGTGGGGTCATTTCAGACATGTGAGGTCCTTACGCTTTGGAGTTCAATTCTTCGATAGTGAGGAAGTGGTTGGTGTAGATGCAGATATCGCCTGCAATCCCCAGCGACTTCTCGACGATGTCACGAGCGCCAAGCTCGGTGTTTTCCAGCAGCGCGCGTGCCGCAGCCTGCGCGTAAGGCCCGCCGGAGCCAATGGCGATAAGATCGTTTTCCGGCTGCACGACGTCACCGTTGCCGGTAATAATCAGCGAGGCGTTTTCGTCGGCTACCGCCAGCAGCGCTTCGAGGCGGCGCAGCATCCGGTCGGTACGCCAGTCTTTCGCCAGTTCCACGGCGGCTTTCACCAGATGGCCCTGGTGCATTTCGAGTTTACGTTCGAAGAGTTCGAAGAGGGTAAAGGCGTCGGCGGTGCCGCCCGCGAAGCCCGCGATAACTTTATCGTTATACAGACGGCGGACTTTTTTCACGTTGCCTTTCATTACGGTGTTGCCCAGGGTGGCCTGGCCGTCGCCACCGATCACTACCTGGCCGTTGCGGCGCACACTTACTATTGTTGTCACGAGCAAACCCCTTATTGCATAAGCTGAAGACAGCGCCCTGCGGGTGATGCAGGGCAGAATGCAATTATAGATGGGGGATGTTTCGGGGGTTTCAACCCCCGGAGGCGAGACGAATGCAGTTTGAGTGACCCGCCATCTTCAGGCGGTTGAGCGTGCCGTCGGCGTTGTCTTTGCCTTTGATAGGGCCAATGACCACGCGGTTCCAGCCATTGTTGGACGTAATGCGCGAGTCGAATCCTTCAAACGCCAGCTGCGCGCGCACGGTTTCGGCCTGCTCGGTGCCTTTAAACGAACCGCACTGCACCATCCAGCGGCGCTCGTCTTTCTTCTCGGCGGGCTTCGCGGCTTCCGCCTCGCGCGTTACCGGCGCGGTTTGCGCGGGCTTGCTCTGGGCGGTTTCACGCTGCGTGGTATGCGGCGGCGTCTGGAGCAGATCCTGATACGGCGCGTTGGTTGTCTGCTGCTGGCGCGGCGGTTGAGCAGGCTGCGTGGTGGTACGCGCGGGCTGCTGCGTCTGCACGGTGCGGGTCTGCGGCTGCTGATATCGCGTTTCTGTGCGCGGGGCTTCCGTGCGCGGCGTTTCCACACGTGGCGCGGTGCGTACCGGCTGCTGTGCGGTGTTATTCCACTGCTGCATCTGCTGCTGTTGCTGAAGCTGCTTCTGGCGTTGCAGCGTTTGCTGACGCTGCGCCGGGGTCTGTTCGTTCCACGGCACTTCGCTAAGCTGCGTCGGCTGACGGCGCATATCCGCCTGCATCTGGTCGAGCAACTGACGCTGTTCGTCGGTCAGTTGATCCTGATTCATGATTTCACCACCGGCGGAAGGTTCGGTCGGCTTCAGCACGCCTGGCTGGCGGCTTTCCAGCTCTTTGATATAGCGCCAGCGCTCTTCGGGCTTGGGCGGCAGACCGTTGCCGGTGACTTTATGGCCCGGCAGGGTTTCCGACTCTTCTTTTTTATGATGCGTAATAAAGTACAGACCGCCAATAAAGGCGACCAGCGCCGCCGCTGCGATAGCGACCATCGCCGGTGAAACAGCAGGCAGGTTACGTTGCTTTTTGCGGGTGTTGGTTTTCTTGCGCCGCGCGGGCGTCGGCTGTCCGCGGCGTACATAATCTCGTTGTGCCACTATCGTTTCGCTGTATCCATTCGTTAACAGCCCGCCATGTTACTTAAGGGACGGGCCTTTGACCAGATAAGGAGTCTTAAAGGCGGTTAATTTCGCGGCTTCGGCGCGCGCGTGGTGCCGCGTAGCACCAGTTCGCAGTCCAGCAGACGCGAGCCGCTGCTGACGGTGTGCCCGTTGAGCTGGCTGAGCAACAGCAGCATCGCCTCCCGACCAATATCAAAACGCGGCTGCGCCACGGTGGTGAGCGGCGGATCGCAAAACTCGGCTAACGCAATGTTATCAAAGCCAATAATGGAGAGATCGTCAGGCACGCGAAAGCCGCGGCGTTTCGCCATCGACAGCGCGCCGAGCGCCATCACGTCGCTGTGGCAGAAAATCGCCGTCGGCGGTTGCGGCAGGCTTAGCAACTGTTCCAGCGCATTCGCGCCCGCTTCATAGGTGAAATCGCCGCGGGCGATATAGTGCGGGTCTACCGTCATACCGCTGCGGCGCAGCGCCTGAACGTAGCCCTGCAGACGGTAATGGCACAGCGGCATCTCTTCCGGCCCGGCGATACAGGCGATGCGCTGATGCCCCAGTTCATGCAAATAATTGACGGCGTTGAAGGCGGCGGTGAGGTTGTCGATATGCACCGTCGGCAGCTCCAGTTCCGGCGCGAATTCGTTCGCCATGACCATGGGCGGCAGATTGCGCTGCTCTTCTTTGCTGGCGTCGAACGGCAGACGCGAGCCGAGCAGCAGCATGCCATCTATCTGTTTGGTGATAATGAGGTCGATGAAGGTTTTTTCCTGCTGGTTCTGGTGCGCGCAGTCGCCAATCAGCACCAGATAGCCCTGTTCCGCCGCAGTAACTTCAATGCCGCGAATGATTTCGCTGAAAAACGGATCGCAGATGTCCGGGACAATCACCAGAATGGTGCGCGATTCGTTGCGCTTCAGGTTGCGGTTGAGCGAACCGGGCAGATACCCCACGTCAATGGCGGCCTGCTCCACGCGGTTGCGGGTGGCCTGTGAGACTTTCTCGGGGTTCATTAACGCACGGGATACCGTCGCCGTTGAGACCCTGGCGCGAACGGCGACATCTTTCATGGTTGCGGCGGCAACCTGCTTTCTGGACTTCACTTCATCTCCTCGTAGCGGTCCGCGGGCGCAGACTCGTCCTGTAATCTGACACGCCTCACATTCTTATCAGATATTAGGCGTGTCGGTTACAAAAATTACATCCGAGATGTGACGGATATTAAATTTTACGATCCGTTTCGCAGAAGCGGGGCGCGGTTCAGCCTTCGGTCGGGTCGACGTCGAGCGTCCACTTCACTTTACGCGCGGCGGGCAGCGTACCTATCAGCGGCAGGCTGCCGGAGACAATACGCTGGAGCTGCAAACGCGACGGGTGTTGCAGCAGCAACTGCCAGCGATAGCGTCCGCCGCGTTTGGGCTGCAGCGCAGGCACCGGGCCGAGCAGCCAGAGTTTCTGATCCGCAAGCGGGCTTGCCTGGAGCAGATTGCGCAGTTGCTGGAGAAACGCGGGAGCGTCCTGGTTATGGTGATCTTCCGCGCGGATCAAAATATGGCTGCTGTAGGGCGGAAGCGAGACGCTGCCGCGCTCCGCGAGCGCCTGATCGGCAAAGGCGTCATAACCCTGATGCAGCAGCGTCTGCAATAAAGGATGTTCCGGGTGGTGCGTCTGGAGAACCACTTCGCCCTGTTTCCCTGCGCGCCCGGCGCGGCCCGCCACCTGCGTGTAGAGCTGGGCGAAACGCTCCGCCGAGCGGAAATCGGCGCAGAACAGCGCGCCGTCGACATCCAGCAGCGCCACCAGCGTGACATCCGGGAAGTGATGGCCTTTGGCGAGCATCTGGGTGCCGATAAGAATACGCGCGCCGCCACGGTGAACTTCCGCCAGTTGCTCTTCAAGCGCGCCTTTGCGGCTGGTGGTGTCGCGGTCGATACGCGACAGCGGCACGCCGGGGAACAGCGGCGCCAGGCTCTGTTCCAGCTGTTCGGTGCCAAGCCCTACCGGCACCAGATGCGTGGAACCACACTGCGGGCACTGGCGCGGCACGGGGCGCTGGCTGTCACAGTGGTGGCAGCGCAGCTGATGCTGTGACTGATGCAGCGTGTAGTAGTGATCGCAGCGGGGGCATTCGGCTATCCAGCCACAGTCGTGGCAGAGCAGCGCGGGCGCGAAGCCACGGCGGTTAAGAAACAGAATGACCTGATTATCCGCCTGCAAATGCTGGCGCATCCGGGCGACCAGCGCAGGCGCAAGGCCCGCCTGTAACGGCTGGCCTTTCAGATCCAGCACGTGCTGCTGCGCCGGGCGCGCGTTGCCCGCCCGGTGCGTCAGCTTCAGCACGCGGTATTTACGCTGGCGCACGTTGTGCAGCGTTTCGAGGGCGGGCGTCGCGGAGCCTAAGATAATCGGGATCTGCTCGCTGTGCGCCCGGTAGACTGCCAGATCGCGCGCGTGATAGCGCCAGCCTTCCTGCTGTTTATAAGAGCTGTCGTGCTCTTCATCGATAACAATCACGCCGAGATTTTTAAAGGGCGTGAACAGCGCCGAGCGCGTGCCGATGACAATCGCCGCCTCGCCGCTTTTGGCTTTCAGCCAGGCCGCCAGCCGTTCGCTGTCGTTCAGCGCGGAGTGCAGCACTTCGACGGGCGCGTTGAAACGCTCGCGAAAGCGGGCGATGGTCTGGGGTGTCAGGCCGATTTCCGGCACCAGCACCAGCGCCTGTTTGCCCTGCGCGAGCGTGTTTTCGAGCACGCTTAAATAGACTTCGGTTTTGCCGGAGCCGGTCACGCCCGCCAGCAGCCAGGCGCAGAAGTTATCGGCTTCGCCGCGAATGGCACCCACCGCCGTCGCCTGCTCGGTGTTAAGCCGCAGCCTGTCGCCGGATACCGAAAACTGACCGCGCCAGTCGGCGACCGGCGGCAGCTCGCTGCCCAGTTCGCACAGCCCTTTGGCGCGCAGCGCCTGCAGCGCGGCGTCATTAAACGCCATCTGCGCCACTTCATGCCGCCAGAGTCTGCCCTGGCGCAGCGCCGCCAGCGCCTGCTGCTGCTTTGGCGAACGCTTCAGGCTGTTGAGATCGACCGCCTGGCCCTCTTCGGTGGCGAACCAGTACCAGAGCGGCGCATGGCTTGCGGGTTTGCCCTGGCGCAACAGTACCGGCAGCGCGTGGAACAGCACTTCGCCAATCGGGTGATGATAATAATCGGCCGCCCACAGCAGCATACGCCAGAGCACAGGCGGGTAGAGCGATTCGCTGTCCAGCACCTCCACCACGCTTTTCAGCTCATCAAGCGGTAGCTCGCTCTCATTGCCTACCGCCACGACCACACCGACGCGCTGCTGACGACCGAACGGCACGCGCACGCGACAGCCTGCCGCCGCCGTCATGGCATCGGGCAGCAGATAGTCAAAGGTGCGGGCAAGCGGAACGGGCAGAGCGACGCGGGCGACAGGCATGAAGGCATCCGGGCTGATAAAAGTAGCGTGATAGTGTACACTGTGTGTTCATAAATTTGCGGATCAGTTTGCATGAGGCGGTTATTTTCTGTATGATTCGCCGCCTTTGATGCCCTTTAAAAGTATCAAACCGACTTTATCAACATCGCGTGGTGTCTGGCGTAAGGGCTGGAAGAGCGACGCGGCCTTAACTGAGGTTTCCCATGAAAAAAGATATTCACCCGAAATATGTTGAAATCACCGCTACCTGCTCTTGCGGTAACGTGATCAAAACTCGCTCCACCGTTGGCCACGACCTGAACCTGGACGTGTGCGGCAACTGCCACCCGTTCTTCACTGGTAAACAGCGTGTTGTTGATACCGGTGGTCGTGTTGAGCGTTTCAACAAACGCTTCAGCATCCCGGGCAGCAAATAAGTTTCCCGAAAAAAGGCGCCAGACGGCGCCTTTTTTGTTGCTCCCGAGCATAAAACAAAGGCGCCTGTGGGCGCCTTTGTCGTTGATGCGAATCAGTATTCCCAGGTATCCGGGTCGATACCCATTTCACGCATGATTACCTTGGCCTCTTCGGGGATCTCATCGCTGCGCTCTTTGCGCAGGTCATCGTCGTCCGGCAAGGGCTGGCCGGTAAAGGCGTGAAGGAAAGCCTCGCACAGCAGCTCGCTGTTAGTGGCATGGCGCAGGTTATTCACCTGACGACGGGTGCGTTCATCGGTGAGGATTTTTAACACCTTCAGAGGAATGGAAACCGTAATTTTTTTGACCTGTTCACTCTTCTTGCCGTGCTCAGCGTAGGGGCTGATATATTCGCCGTTCCATTCAGCCATGAGATACCTTTAATCCTCTCAGTCATTAGAAAAAGATTAAAACCGGATAGGTCTCACGGTCTTAACCCGATAGTCTGTTGTTCAGCAGCGTAGAATAATACCGTGACTTCCGTACCGATGCTGCATCACTACCCTATAAAACACATAATTTTAACGGCTAATCCTGTTTTGCTCAATCTATACGCAAAGAAGTTTAGATGTCCAGATGTATTGACGTCTATATTGGCAATGTTTACTCTGTCCCTCACTTTTCTCCGATAATGCCAGGAAACGACTCCTCATGACGCGTAAACAGGCCACCATCGCAGTGCGCAGCGGGCTCAATGACGACGAGCAGTACGGCTGCGTCGTTCCGCCGATTCACCTCTCCAGCACCTACAACTTCACCGGTTTTAATGAACCGCGCGCGCATGACTACTCCCGTCGAGGCAACCCGACGCGCGATGTGGTTCAGCGCGCACTGGCGGAGCTGGAAGGCGGCGCGGGCGCCGTGCTGACCAACACCGGCATGTCGGCAATCCATCTGGTGACGACCGTTTTCCTGAAGCCCGGCGATCTGCTGGTGGCCCCGCACGACTGCTACGGCGGTAGTTATCGCCTTTTTGACAGCCTCGCGAAGCGCGGCTGTTATCGCGTCAAATTTGTCGATCAGGGGGATGAGGCGGCGCTGAAAGCGGCGCTTGCCGAACAACCGAAACTGGTACTGGTGGAAAGCCCAAGCAATCCCTTGTTGCGCGTGGTGGATATTGCGAAAATTTGCGAACTTTCGCGCGCGGCCGGAGCCATAAGTGTGGTGGATAATACGTTCCTGAGCCCGGCGTTACAGAATCCGCTGGCGCTGGGGGCCGATCTGGTTCTGCACTCCTGCACCAAATACCTCAACGGGCACTCCGATGTGGTGGCGGGCGTGGTGATTGCGAAAGATCCTGACACCGTTACCGAGCTTGCCTGGTGGGCCAATAACATCGGTGTGACCGGCGGCGCGTTCGACAGCTACCTGCTGCTGCGCGGCCTGCGTACATTGAGCCCGCGTATGGAAGTGGCACAGCGTAACGCCAGCGCGATTGTCGATTTCCTTAAGCAGCAGCCGCGGGTGAAAAAGTTGTATCATCCGTCGCTGCCGGAGAATGCGGGGCATGAGATAGCCGCACGTCAGCAAAAGGGCTTCGGCGCGATGCTGAGTTTTGAACTGGATGGCGACGAACAGACGCTGCGCCGTTTCCTCGGCGCGCTGGAGCTGTTCACGCTGGCAGAATCGCTGGGCGGCGTGGAGAGCCTGATTTCTCACGCCGCGACGATGACCCACGCGGGCATGGCGCCGGAAGCGCGCGCCGCGGCGGGCATCTCCGAGACGCTGCTGCGTATTTCGACCGGTATTGAAGATAGCGAAGATTTAATTGCCGACCTGGAAAAAGCATTCCAGGCGGCGGGCTAAGGGGTAAGCATGAGTGTTACAGCGCCTGCAGGGACGAACGGTCGTCAGCTGCACAAATTTGGCGGCAGCAGTCTCGCCGACGTGAAATGTTACCTGCGCGTGGCGGGTATCATGGCCGACTATTCCCGCGCCGGGGATATGATGGTGGTGTCCGCGGCGGGCAGCACGACCAACCAGCTGATTAGCTGGCTGAAGTTAAGCCAGAGCGATCGTCTCTCCGCGCATCAGGTGCAACAGGCGCTGCGCCGTTATCAGAGCGAGCTTATCGCCGGGCTGCTGCCTGCCACGGTTGCCGACGGGCTTATCAGCGAATTTATTCACGATCTTGAGCGCCTGGCCGCGCTGCTGGACGGCACTATCACCGACGCGGTTTACGCCGAAGTGGTCGGCCACGGCGAAATCTGGTCCGCGCGCCTGATGGCCGCCGTGCTGAATCAGCAAGGCATTGACGCCGCCTGGCTCGACGCGCGTGATTTTCTGCGCGCAGAGCGCGCCGCGCAGCCGCAGGTAAACGAAGGCCTTTCTTTCCCGCTGTTGCAGCAGTTGCTGGTTCAGCACCCGAATAAACGTTTAGTCGTCACCGGGTTTATCTGCCGTAACGACGCGGGCGAAACCGTGCTGCTCGGCCGTAACGGCTCAGACTATTCAGCAACGCAAATCGGCGCGCTGGCGGGTGTCTCACGCGTCACCATCTGGAGCGACGTGGCGGGCGTTTACAGCGCCGACCCGCGCAAAGTCAAAGATGCCTGCCTGCTGCCGCTGCTGCGCCTTGACGAAGCGAGCGAGCTGGCGCGTCTGGCCGCGCCTGTGCTGCACGCCCGCACGTTGCAGCCGGTTTCCGGCAGCGATATCGATTTACAGCTGCGTTGCAGCTACAGCCCGGAGCAAGGCTCCACGCGCATTGAGCGCGTGCTGGCTTCCGGCACTGGCGCGCGTATCGTCACCAGCCATGACGACGTCTGCCTTATCGAATTTGAAGTGCCGTCGCACCAGGATTTCAAACTGGCGCATAAAGACGTTGATGCGCTCTTAAGACGCGCACAGCTTCGTCCGCTGTCGGTCGGCGTGCATCCTGACCGCCGCCTGCTGCAACTCTGCTATACCTCAGAAGTGGTTGGCAGCGCGCTCAAACTGCTGGAAGACGCCGCGCTGCCGGGCGAGTTGCGCCTGCGTGAAGGGCTGGCGCTCGTGGCGCTGGTAGGGGCGGGCGTGTGTCGCAACCCGCTGCACAGCCACCGTTTCTGGCAGCAACTCAAAGATCAGCCGGTAGAGTTTATCTGGCAGTCGGAAGAGGCCATTAGCCTGGTGGCGGTGCTGCGTACCGGCCCGACGGAGAGCCTGATCCAGGGGCTGCACCAGTCGCTGTTCCGCGCGGAAAAACGTATCGGGCTGATGCTGTTCGGTAAAGGGAATATCGGCTCGCGCTGGCTTGAGCTCTTCGCGCGCGAGCAGGAGACGCTCTCTGCCCGCACCGGCCTTGAGTTTGTGCTGGCGGGCGTGGTGGACAGCCGCCGCAGCCTGCTCAATTACGACGGTCTTGACGCGAGCCGCGCGCTGGCGTTCTTCAATGACGAAGCGGTGGAGCAGGATGAAGAGTCGCTGTTCCTGTGGATGCGCGCGCACCCGTATGACGATTTAGTGGTGCTGGACGTAACGGCAAGCCAGGATCTGGCGGACCAGTATCTCGATTTCGCCAGCTACGGTTTCCACGTCATCAGCGCCAATAAACTGGCGGGCGCGAGTAACAGCCAGAACTACCGCCAGATCCGCGACGCGTTTGCGAAAACGGGCCGTCACTGGCTCTATAACGCGACCGTTGGTGCCGGGCTGCCGGTCAACCACACGGTGCGCGATCTGCGCGACAGCGGCGATTCGATTCTCTCCATCAGCGGGATTTTCTCCGGCACGCTGTCATGGCTGTTTTTGCAGTTCGACGGGACAGTGCCGTTTACCGAGCTGGTGGACCAGGCGTGGCAGCAGGGGCTGACGGAGCCAGATCCGCGCGTGGATCTCTCCGGTAAGGATGTGATGCGCAAGTTAGTTATCCTGGCGCGTGAGGCGGGCTACGATATCGAGCCCGATCAGGTGCGCGTGGAGTCGCTGGTGCCGGCCGGGTGCGAAGAGGGTTCGGTGGATCATTTCTTTGAATATGGCGACGCGCTGAACGAGCAGATGGTGCAGCGTCTTGAGGCGGCGCGCGAGCTGGGCCTGGTGCTGCGTTATGTGGCGCGCTTTGACGCCAACGGCAAGGCGCGCGTCGGCGTCGAGGCGGTGCGTCCAGAGCATCCGCTGGCGTCATTGCTGCCGTGCGATAACGTGTTCGCCATTGAAAGCCGCTGGTATCGCGATAACCCGTTAGTTATCCGCGGGCCCGGTGCCGGGCGCGACGTGACCGCCGGGGCGATTCAGTCGGATCTTAACCGTCTGGCGCAGTTGCTCTGATTTCACCGTGGTGGGTGCGCTGCGCTTACCCACCCTACGGGCTGCTCTGCTTTTATTGTGATGGGTGCGCTTCGCTTACCCACCCTACGTAATGCTACCTAACTCATACGTTTTATTGTGTAGGGCGGGTAAGCGCAGCGCACCCGCCATGCCAGATAACCCCCCATGCCTTTCTTCCGCTGTACAACCTTTGCGCATTTCCCCGTCATGAAGCTTTTTCAACTTCGCTGAAAAATACTCACATCAAGTGATGATTTACCTGTTGACGCCATCCGGCTTTTCCGTCATTTTTACATCTGGACGTCTAAACGTATAGAAGTCAACACACGCGACCACGACACAGCGATTGATGAGGTAAGGTATGAGCTTTTTTCACGCCAACCAGCGGGAGGCCCTGAATCAGAGCCTCGCAGAAGTGCAGGGACAGATTAACGTCTCCTTTGAGTTTTTCCCGCCGCGCACCAGTGAAATGGAGCAGACCCTCTGGTCCTCTATCGATCGCTTAAGCAGCCTGAAGCCGAAATTTGTGTCGGTCACCTACGGCGCTAACTCTGGCGAGCGCGACCGCACCCACAGCATCATCAAAGGCATTAAAGACCGCACCGGCCTTGAAGCCGCGCCGCACCTCACTTGCATCGACGCGACGCCTGATGAGCTGCGTACCATCGCGCGCGACTACTGGAACAACGGCATTCGCCACATCGTCGCGCTGCGCGGCGACCTGCCTGCTGGCAGCGGCAAACCGGAAATGTACGCCAGCGATCTGGTGGCGTTGTTAAAAGAGGTCGCCGATTTCGATATCTCCGTCGCGGCGTACCCGGAAGTGCACCCGGAGGCGAAAAGCGCGCAGGCGGATCTGCTGAATCTGCGCCGTAAAATCGACGCGGGCGCTAACCGCGCCATCACACAGTTCTTCTTTGATGTCGAAAGCTATCTGCGCTTTCGCGACCGCTGCGCGGCGACAGGCATTGATGTGGAAATCATCCCTGGCATTCTGCCGGTCTCTAACTTTAAGCAGGCGAAAAAGTTTGCCGACATGACCAACGTGCGCATTCCGTCCTGGATGTCGCAGATGTTTGCCGGGCTTGATGACGACGCCGAAACCCGCAAACTGGTTGGCGCTAACATCGCGATGGACATGGTGAAGATTTTAAGCCGCGAAGGCGTGAAAGATTTCCACTTCTATACCCTTAACCGCGCGGAAATGAGCTACGCCATCTGTCACACGCTGGGCGTGCGTCCGGCGCTGGAACTGAAAACAGCGTAATGCTATTGCGAGGATGACAAGGAGGCGCGAGCCTCCTTTTTTGTCTGGCGCTAACCAGAGTGTTACAAAATATATATTTCAGGGTTTTTATAAACCTGTACAAGAGAAATATGCATTGTACAGGTTATTTTTTCTTAAGCTAAATCACCGTGCTTTTTACCTTTGCGGGCAGGCGTTTTAAACCCGTCACTGCTATTTATGACGCTTAGCCTGCATATTATTATTGCTGGTTTTTTATTATTAAAAATACCAGGGCTGGTAGCTATCGTAGCGATATAAAAATACACGTTATGCCTTATTCATTATTGCCGATATGCTGTGTAAGAAACCTTCCTGGACAGCAATAATGATTAGCAAGATAACCAATATTTTAAAAAACGACGCGGCGTTCTCAGCGATAAAAGCGCATATGGCGGTTATTCTTTTCCGCCCCGACGGCACGATTGTGGAAGCGAATCCAGCTTTCCAGGCGGCTATGGGATATTCGCTTAATGAACTGGTGGGTAAGCATCATCGTATGTTCTGCGCGCCGGAATATGCCGCCAGCCCTGAATATAAGCAGTTCTGGCAACGGCTTGGGCGCGGCGAAACCTTCAGCGATAAATTCCAGCGCTATAAAAAAGATGGCAGCGAAATGTGGCTGGAGGCGAATTATATTCCGGTCCTCGGTAAAAATAACAACGTAGAGTATGTTCTTAAACTGGCGCGTGATATCTCAGGAAGGATCCATGACGCGCTGAACAAAGACGCCATCCTCAAGGCGGCGCACCGCTCTATGGCAATCATTGAATTTACGCCGGACGGACATATTGTCTCGGCGAACGAGAATTTCTGTAAGGCTTCCGGATACACGCTGAACGAAATTATCGGCAAGCATCACCGTATCTTCTGCGAGCGCGACTACGCGATGAGCGCAGAGTATGCCGATTTCTGGCGCAAACTGAACCACGGGGAATTCGCCTCCGGGGATTTTCGCCGCGTCACTAAACATCGTCATGAACTCTGGCTGCGCGCCAGTTACAGCCCCGTTTTTGACGATAAAGGCCGCCTTTATCGCGTGGTGAAATTCGCCTATGACGTGACGGCGGAAGTACAGAAAAGCCGCGATGAGCGTCAGGCGACGGAAAGAGCGGAAGCGGTCTCCCGCGAGACGCTGACCAAAACGGTTGAGATCAGAAAGACCTTAGATGACTGCGTCACGGCAATGGAGAATATCCAAAGCAATATGGAGCAGGTTATCGGCATCGTCACCAACCTGAAAAACGACTCGGAAAGCATTATGGACCTGTCATCGGTGATTGCGCAGATAGCGACGCAGACCAAATTGCTGTCACTCAACGCCTCGGTGGAAGCGGCGCGCGCGGGCGATTCCGGTAAAGGTTTTTCTGTGGTCGCAACCGAAGTGAAATCACTGGCTGACCGTATCGATGACGCGACCGGGAAAATAACGCGCATCACTGAGAAAAACGATAACCTGACGAAAAGCGCGCTGGATTCTATCTGCCGCAGCGGTAAAGAGGTGGCGTCCACGACGGCTATTTCGCGCGAGGCGCTGATGCTGACCAAAGAGATTGAAGGCTACGCTAAAAATATTCTCGAAGCCGTTAACGCGATTGGCAAAGTCATTAACGCCTGACGCCAGCCCGCGTCGTCGCGCATAACCGTCATGTCTGTCGTGGCATAACGACTTATTTTGTCAGTGCGAATCGTCAACATCTCGGTTCCGTTTATCACCGGAACCGGTTGTTTATTTTAACGAAATGATTCGTCGCTATTTGTGTATTTTTCTGCGAAACGTCTGATATAACCGCACGCTTTTTGCGGTTGTTAATTTTTTGTTTTAATAATTTTAAAAGTTTAATTGATGCGTTAAAATAATCAGCTAAATTTTCAATGATAGTTGATTGTGATGTCTAAAATAACGCTCAGCAGAAAGCACGCACCGGCTTTCTCGCTTATTGCTTTACTTGTCAGTTCAGCCGTTTATGCGGAAAACACCACGGAAAAAACCGATGTCCTGCTGATTGGCGGCGGCATCATGAGCGCGTCGCTCGGTACGGTCCTTCAGGAGATCCAGCCAGACTGGAAACAACTGATGGTAGAAAAACTGGACGGCGTGGCGCTTGAATCCTCCAACGGCTGGAATAACGCAGGTACCGGCCACTCGGCAAACATGGAGCTGAACTACACGCCGGAGCGTGAAGACGGTTCGATTGACGTGACCAAAGCGCTGGAAATCAACGAAGCGTTTATGATTTCTCGTCAGTTCTGGTCTTCTCAGGTGAAGCGCGGTGTGCTTAATGATCCGCATTCCTTTATTAACTCCACGCCGCACATGAGCTTTGTCTGGGGCGATAAAAATGTGGAGTACCTGACCAAACGTTACCAGGCGTTGCAGCAGACCACGCTGTTCCAGGGAATGCAGTTCTCTACCGATCAGCAGCAAATCAAAAAATGGGCACCGCTGATTATTGAAGGCCGCGATCCGAAGCAGAAAGTCGCTGCGACCTGGACGCCGGTCGGCACCGACGTGAACTACGGCGAAATCACCCGTCAGCTGGTGGGCAGCCTGAAAAAAACCAGCAACTTCAAGCTGGAAACTTCCTCTGAAGTTACCGATTTTAAACGCAACGCCGATAACTCCTGGCATGTCATGATAACCGACGTGAAGAGCGGGAAAGAGCACGCCGTGGACGCGAAATATGTGTTCATCGGCGCAGGCGGCGGCGCGCTGAAGCTGCTGCAAAAAACCGGCATTCCTGAAGCGGATAACTACGCAGGCTTCCCGGTTGGCGGCTCGTTCCTGGTGTCTGAGAACCCGGAAATCGCCCGCCAGCATGGCGAAAAAGTCTATGGTCAGGCATCCGTTGGCGCGCCGCCGATGTCTGTGCCGCACCTTGACGCCCGTTTCCTGGACGGCAAACGCGTGGTGCTGTTCGGGCCATTCGCGACGTTCTCCACCAAATTCCTGAAAAACGGTTCGTTCTTCGATCTGCTGAGCACCACCACCACCAGCAACTTTATGCCGATGACCGATGTGGGCCTCGATAATTTCGATCTGGTGAAATACCTGATTGGTCAGGTCATGCTGAGCGATGAAGACCGCTTTGAAGCGCTGAAAGAGTACTACCCGACGGCGCGTAAAGAGGACTGGAAGCTTATCCAGGCGGGTCAGCGCGTTCAGATCATCAAAAAAGATCCGGAGAAAGGCGGTGTGCTGAAGCTGGGCACCGAAATCGTCACCGACCAGCAGAAAACGCTGGCGGCGCTGCTTGGCGCATCGCCTGGCGCGTCCACGGCGGCCCCTATCTCTATTAACGTTATCAAGCAGCTCTTCCCGGAGCAGTTCAAATCTGAAGCCTGGCAGAGCAAACTGCGAGAGATCGTGCCGAGCTATGGTCAGAAGCTGAACGGCAACGTGGCGCTGACCCAGCAGGTATGGGACGAGACGGCAGCGACGCTGCAGCTCACCAAACCGCCGGTTATCCAGATGAAAGATGCGAAGCCCGCCACACCGGAAGCCAAACCGGCGCAGGCATCCAGCCCGCAGCACGATATGGCGCTATAACCCTAAGCGTGTAATGCAAAAAAGGAGGCCACGGGCCTCCTTTTTTATGGTGCGCATGTTATTAGGGATTGTTGTTAGATAAACAACGAAAAGATTAACCCGCTATGCCTGGATTTTCTCATTTCTCGTTCTGACTTCTATTCAGAATAAAAATAATATGCTTTTGCTGGTGCGTTAATATTTTTAAATTTGTGCGTTATTGCCCGTGCATTCAGTGTTAATTCTGCTGTGTTTTATTTTTTTATGATTAATAAGGGTTGTGATTTCCTGGTATTTAGGAAATTGGCTCGGTATTTTTCATGCCGTTATTTTTAAAGATCTTTTTTAGCGTGACTGTATCTAATCATCGAACCTGTTATAGGTTCGTCTATTGTTGTTGGAAGTGGGCTTTTTATAATGCCACCATCATCGTAACGCGGTTAATAACGTTGCTTATTAGCATTGCCCTGACGCTCTAATGATAACGAATCCATTAACCGTCCAGGGCGGAATTTTATAGCAGATGATCACCAGCTTTGTCCTGATACGCAGGGCGCATTCGGGGCGAAAATTATATTCACAGGCTGTGAATATAGTCCGGCTATTTTGATAAATAGCTTAACTTTTAATGTAATTAGGATGATATATGAAAAAGTTAGCACTTGGCCTTTCTTTAGCTGCGGCAATGGGATTTGCCGTGACCGCGCAGGCTGCTTCCACCGGCACAATTACCTTTGAAGGAGAGCTGACCGCAACTTCATGCGACGTAAATGTTGACGGCCAGGGTTCTGATGCGACCATTACACTGCCAACCATGGGGATTAATCAGCTTGATGCGGCCGGTAAAACGGCGGGCCGCACCAATTTTGTGATGGATCTGACTAACTGTGCGGGCACGCTGAAAACCGTGGCGGCCTACTTTGAAGCGGGCGCGTCTGTCGATCCGGTCACGGGTCGTCTGAAAAACGCCACGGGTGCAGACAATGCCACCAAAGTCAGCCTCCAGCTGCGCGACGGCTCCAGCACTTCCTACGACGTGATTAAAGCGGGCGACGCCAGCCAGTCCACCAAAACCACCTTTGTCACGTATGACGCCACTGAAGGCACCGCCACGCTGCCTTACGCAGTGGAATATTACGCAGAAGACGCCACCACGGCCGGTAAGGTTAACAGCAGCGTCGTTTATTCACTGATGTATAAGTAAAAAATGCGACAGGAGGGGGCATCCCTCCTGTATTTCTTCAAGGGAGTGAATCACATGGCGAATACCCTTTCCTGGAAAAGCGCATTCTTAATACTGGTGATGGGGTTTGCCTGCCCGGCGGCCATCGCCAGTATCGTTATTACCGGTACCCGCGTGATTTATCCGAGCGATGCGCCAGAGGTCAGCGTAAAACTCGATAATAAAGGCACCTCGCCCGTATTGATTCAAAGCTGGATCGATAACGGCAATGCCGACGCCGCGCCGGAAACCATACAGGTGCCGTTTATTTTAACCCCACCGATTAACCGGGTTGAGCCAGATAAAGGCCAGACGCTGCGTATTACGTTTACCGGTAAATTATTGCCCGCCGATCGCGAATCGGTTTACTGGCTTAACGTGCTGGAAATTCCTGCTAAAAAAGCGACGCTCAGCGATAACTATTTACAGGTCGCGTTTCGCTCGCGCATTAAATTATTCCTTCGCCCTGCAGGGCTTGAAGGCAATGCCAATGACGCTGTTAACCATGTCACCTGGCGCGCCAATGGACAGACTATCGAAGCGGCAAACCCCACGCCCTATTTCATTTCCCTGGTCAATCTGACAGTGAACGGGAAAACCCTCGATGCCGACATGATTGCGCCGAAATCGACCATGACAATAAAACTGCCCGGCAGTCCGGGAAATAAACTCGCAGGCGTCTTTGTGAATGATTATGGCGCGCTGAATGAATTCGAGGCGACGCTGAAATAAGCCGTCGCTCTGTTTATTCAACTATCACCGTAAAAGAGAAGCGCGATGAAAAACAGGTTTCGCCAGGGAGAGGCAGCGACGTTCTCTCCAGGCATAATGGCTGTGATTATTTGTCTGCTGGCGACGCCGGGGAAGGCACAGGAGTTGCCGGGAAAGTCTGAACAAGAACCAGTCGATATCGCTGAGCATGTCGAATTCGATAATATCTTCCTCAACCTGGAAAATAAAAATTCGGTAGATTTAAGCCGTTTCGCTAATGGCGCGGCGGCGCTGCCGGGCCGCTATCGTGCGCTGGTTTATATCAACGGCCAGGCGACGCTCACCAGTGAAATCGATGTCGTGGCGCAGCCGGATAAAACCAGCCGGGTGTGCCTGACATCTGACCTCATTAAAACGATCCCGTTTAATTATGAAAAGCTGCCTAAGGATTTCCTGACGCCGTTTCAGCAGGGTGAACAGTGCCTTGATCTGGAGAAAAAGCTTCCGCATTCGGAAATCGCCTTTGATACCAGCGAACAGCGGCTCGATATTTCCGTGCCGCAAATCTACCTGCTGCATAACGCGCGCGGAAGCGTTAACCCGGAGCTATGGGACAGCGGTATTCCTGCGCTGATGCTCGGGTATAACATGAATGGTTATTCCAGCCACGCGAATGGCAAAACGCTCAATTCCTTTTATTCAAGCCTTGAAGGCGGCCTGAACGTCGGTGCCTGGTATCTTCGTCATAACGGCTATTACAGCTATATGGAAGAGGGTGAGCGGCAATACAGCAGCATCAGCACCTATTTGCAACGCGATATTCCGGTTATCAAAGGGCGCGCGTTGATCGGGGAAACCAGCACCCAGGGCCAGGTGTTTGACACGCTGCCTTTCAAAGGCGTGCAGGTCGCGAGCGACGAGCGCATGCTGCCGGAATCGCAGCGCGGTTACGCGCCGGATATCCGCGGCGTCGCCCGTACTAACGCCCGCGTGACGGTGCGTCAGAGCGGGCAGACCATTTATGAAACCACCGTCGCGCCCGGCGAATTCGCGATTAACGATCTCTACCCGACCGGCTACGGCGGCAATCTTGACGTAACGGTTTATGAAGCCGACGGCAGCGAACAACATTTCCAGGTGCCTTATGCCTCGGTGGCGCAGCAGTTACGCCCCGGCGCGCTGCGTTATTCCGTGGTCGCAGGCGAATATCGCAACGATTCGCTGCGCACCAAACCGGCGCTGTATCAGGCCACTTACCAGTACGGGATCTCCAACCGCCTGACGAGTTACGGCGGCGTGCAGGTGAGCCAGGGCTATTACGCGCTGCTGTTCGGCATGGCTTTCGGTACGCCCATCGGCTCGCTGGCGCTGGATGTCACGCAGGCGCGCACGCATCTGGATAACGGCACCTCTTTCCTGGGCCAGCGTCGGGCCGACAGCCTGAGCGGGCAGAGCTATAAAATCAGCTTCAGCAAAGATATCACGGAGACGCGCAGCAACATTTCGCTGGCGGCGTATCGCTTCGCGACCAGTCAGTATATGGATTTTCAGACCGCCATGCTGACGCGCGACGCGGTCGATCGCGGCGAGTCGCCAGACAATATCCTGCGCATGAAAAATCAGTTCGTGGCAACGGTCAGCCAGGGGCTCGATGACGGCTGGGGACAGTTTTATCTCAGCGGCTCGTTACAGGATTACTGGAATAAAGCGGGCTCCGATAAACAGTTCCAGGTCGGTTACAACAACAACTATAAAAGCCTGACGTACGGCGTGACGGTGAGCCGCACCTACAGCAAAGAGAACGAAGGGCAGACGAACTATTTGCTGACGATGAGCTTCCCGCTGGGCGAGGGCTTCGAACAGCATACGCCACACGCGCATATCGATTTGACGCGCGACAGCAACGGCCACGACGGGCAGCAGGTCGGCGTTTCCGGTTCGCTTGGCGATTATAACCAGATGAACTACAGCGTGACCGCGATGAACGGCGATCAGGGACAAGGCACCAGCGGTTCGTTTAACGCCGATTACCGCAGCCAGGTTACCTCAGTGAGCGGCGGCTACAGCGTGGGCGATCACTACAGTAGCGTGTCGCTTGGCGCGACCGGCACCATTCTTGGTCATTCCGGTGGGCTGACATTTACGCCCTATACCTCGGACACTTTCGCGCTGGTTGAGGCGAAAGGCGCGCGCGGCGCGGCGGTGTCGTCCTATCCTGGCGTGTTTGTGGATGGGCGTGGCTATGCCGCCGTGCCATATCTCGACCCGTACCAGTTCAACGACATTACGGTCGATCCGAAAACCGCGCCGGTGAATGTGGAGCTGGAGAACACCTCGCAGAAAGTAGCGCCGTATCTTGGGGCAGTGGTGAAGCTCACCTACAAAACCAATACCGGCACACCGGTACTTATCGCGTCGAACTATCAGGGCGAACCGGTGCCGTTCGGCGCGGTGGTGTTTGATGCCGAAGGCAATCAGGTGGGCTCGGCAGGACAGGGCGGGCTGGTTTATGCCCGCGTTGGCAACAACCAGGGCCAGCTTACGGTTAAGTGGGGCGAGAGCGTAGGGATGCAGTGCCTTATCAGCTACTTGCTGATGCCGCAGGCGGAGGGGCAGCGCCAGTCGATTCAGCGTTTCGAGACGCCGTGTCTGCCGCCCTCAGGCGTGGCGTCGTCTTCATCGCCGCTGCAACTCTCCACCGACCGGCGTCGACAGGCTGCGCTCACGGCCGGATAACGTCGGCCTGACGGGCCGGCCAATCACCTATTTCCTGTGACGGGAATGATGCACTGTAAAGAGGGAATTATGGCTGTAAGGAAAACCGTTTTATCTCTCGGAGCCGGGATGCTTCTGCTGCTGCTATTCAGCAGAGACGCGCTGGCTTCTACCTCCTGTTCTTATCACACCGGATCGCACGCGGTGAACGTGACGCTGCCGATTAACGGGACGATTTCCGTCGGCTCTGACGCCTCTGACGGGCGCACGCTCTACCGGTTGCATTACATGCCCAGCGCGCCGGTCAAGATTGACTGTCTCTCGACCGACAGCATTCCGTACGACGTTTCGTATGATTATCACTGGACCAGCACGCCGCACGCGCTCTCACCGTGGAGCGGCTCGCCGTTCCCCAACAAAGTCTGGGACACTAACCTGCCGGGCGTGGGGGTCGCGGTATGGGCGCAGGGTGACAAAAACATCGCTATTCCGGGAACCTATTACATCGATACCATTCGACCTGAACCCAATCAGAACGTGAACCATACGGTAAACAGTGAGTTCTGGCTCTATCTCATCAAAACCGGCCCTATTCAGCCGGGATATGTGAACGGCCAGGATCTGCCGTCGATGGCGATTGACTTCATCGCGTCAGGCGCCGCTGGCAGTCCGCTTAACGCGCTGAAAATCAATTTTACTGGTTCGGTCAATATCGCCGCGCTCTCCTGTACCACGCCGGATGTGAATGTGAAGCTTGGCACCTGGAGCGCGGAGAATGATTTCAGCGGCGTAGGAAGCGGGACAGAGTGGCGCGATGCGTCGATTACCCTGACCAACTGCCCGCGCGCCTGGGGTATTCGTACCAATATTGACGCGAATGATAGCGGCATCACGACGATGGGTAACGCCTCGCCAAACCCGGTGTGGATCACGATGAAGCCTTCCACGACGGTGATTGATGCGAACAACGGTATCTTCTCCGTGACGCCTGGCAGCGACAGCGCCAGCGGGATCGGGATTCAGATAGCCAAAGGCAATGTGTCGGATGCGACGCATGAGCCAATGGCGCTGAATACCTATACCAATAACTACTGGAATCTGAGCACGGATGATGTCAACACGCACCGCATTCCGTTTGTGGCGCGTTATGTCCAAACGGAAGACCGTATGCGCCCTGGCAAAGCAAACGGCGCGATTACGTTTACGGTGCTCTATTACTGACGCTGACCGTTGCGCCCATAAAAAAAGCCCCGGCATGCCGGGGCTTTTTATCCTCTGAGGCGCGACATCAGCCCGTGTTGCGCATCCCTGCCGCGACGCCTGCGATGGTGACCATTAGCGCCTGTTCAACGCACGGATCGGCGGGTTTGCCTTCTTCTTCCGCCAGACGTGAACGGTGCAACAGCTCTGCCTGAAGCACGTTCAGCGGGTCGGTGTAGATATTACGCAGCTGGATGGACTCGGCAATCCACGGCAGGTCCGCCATCAGATGCGAGTCGTTGGCGATATCCAGCACCACTTTGATGTCGGCTTCCAGCAACTGACGCAGCTCACGGCCGAGCGGCCAGAGTTCCTTTTTCACCAGACGCTGATCGTAATATTCCGCCAGCCACAGATCCGCTTTGGCGAAGACCATCTCCAGCATGCCGAGGCGCGTGGAGAAGAACGGCCAGTCGCTGCACATGGTTTCCAGCTCGTCCTGTTTGCCATCTTCCACCACTTTTTGCAGCGCGGCGCCCGCGCCAAGCCAGGCGGGCAGCATCAGACGGTTTTGCGTCCAGGCGAAAATCCACGGAATGGCGCGCAGCGATTCCACGCCGCCGGTCGGGCGACGCTTGGCCGGACGTGAACCGAGCGGCAGTTTGCCAAGTTCTTGTTCTGGCGTTGCCGAGCGGAAGTACGGCACGAAATCGTTGTTTTCACGCACATAGCCGCGGTACATGGTGCAGGAGATGTCAGAAAGCTCATCCATGATGTGACGCCAGGCGGCTTTCGGCTCCGGCGGCGGCAGCAGGTTGGCCTCCAGAATGGCGCTGGTGTAAAGCGACAGGCTGCTGATGGTGACTTCCGGCAGACCATATTTAAAGCGGATCATCTCGCCCTGTTCGGTCACGCGCAGGCCGCCTTTCAGGCTGCCCGGCGGCTGGGAGAGCAGGGCAGCGTGCGCCGGCGCGCCGCCGCGGCCAATAGAGCCGCCGCGACCGTGGAACAGCGTCAGCGCGATGCCTGCTTTCTCGCAGGTTTTGATCAGCGCGTCCTGCGCCTGGTACTGCGCCCAGGAGGCGGCCATCACGCCCGCGTCTTTCGCGGAGTCGGAATAGCCAATCATCACCATCTGTTTGCCCTGAATAAAGCCGCGATACCAGTCGATATTCAGCAACTGGGTCATCACGTCGTTGGCGTTGTTCAGGTCGTCGAGCGTTTCAAACAGCGGAGCCACCGGCAGCGCAAAGCCAATGCCCGCTTCTTTCAGCAGCAGGTGAACGGCCAGCACGTCGGATGGCGTTTTCGCCATGGAAATCACATAAGCGGCGATCGAGCCTTTCGGCGCTTCGGCGATCACTTTGCAGGTTTCCAGCACTTCGCGGGTGTTGTCGCTCGGCTCCCACTGGCGCGGCAGCAGCGGACGTTTGGAGTTCAGTTCGCGAACCAGGAACGCCTGTTTATCGGCTTCCGACCAGCTTTCGTAGTCGCCAATGCCGAGATAACGGGTCAGCTCGCCCAGCGCTTCGGTGTGGCGGGTGCTCTCCTGACGGATGTCGATACGCACCAGCGGCACGCCGAAGGCTTTCACGCGGCGCAGCGTGTCGAGCAGTTCGCCGTTGGCGATGATCCCAAGACCACAGGCGACGAGCGATTCATAACAGGCGTAGAGCGGCTCCCAGAGCTGTTCGTTCTGCGTCAGCAGGCCCTGCGGCTTCGGCAGTTTCTGGCCTTTCAGGCGCGCTTCGAGCCAGGCCTGGGTAGCGAGCAGCTGCGCGCGCAGCCCTTTCAGCAGGTAACGGTAAGGCTCCTGTGCGCCCTCGGTGCCAACATATTCGCGCAGCGCGTCGCTGCACTCGACCATCGAGAGCTCGGAAATCAGCACCTGAATATCTTTCAGGAACAGGTCGGTCGCTTTCCAGCGGCTCAGCAGAAGGACGTGACGGGTGATATCCGCGGTGACGTTCGGGTTGCCGTCGCGGTCGCCGCCCATCCAGGAGGTGAAACGCACCGGCACAAAATCCACCGGCAGTTTGTAATCGAGATGCGCTTCCAGCTGTTCGTTCAGCTCGCGCAGATAATTCGGCACGCCTTCCCAGAGGCTGTTTTCCACCACGGCGAAGCCCCATTTGGCTTCGTCCACCGGGCTCGGACGGTTTTTGCGAATTTCATCGGTGTGCCAGGACTGCGCGATAAGCTGGCGCAGGCGGCGCATGATCTGGTTGCGCTCGTAATCAGCGATATCTTTGTGGTCGAGCTGTTTTAAGCAGTTATTCACTTCGACCATTTTGTGAATAAGCGTGCGGCGGGTGATCTCGGTCGGGTGCGCGGTCAGCACCAGTTCCAGCGACAGCGATTCCACGGCCTGACGGATGGCGGTTTCGTTGATGTCGGGCTGATCTTTGAGCTTACGCAGGGTGCGGGCGATAATTTCCGGGTTGCTGGCGGCTTCGCCTTTCGGCGAGATGCTGTGGTATTGCTCGGCGGTGTTGGCCAGGTTCAGGAACTGGCTGAACGCGCGGGCCACCGGCAGCAGTTCATCGTTGGAAAGGTTTTGCAGCGTGGTTAACAGCGCCTGGCGGTCTGCTTCATTGCCAGCACGGGACGACTTCGACAACTTGCGGATTGTTTCTACGCGGTCAAGGATGTTTTCTCCCAGCGCATCCTTGATGGTATCCCCGAGCAACTTGCCGAGCATACTGACATTGCTTCGCAAAGCGGAATATTGTTCGTTCATATAACCCCAGACACCCCATCTCACTTGTAAATGTCCTGTATCTTTCAAGCCGCAGCTGTGTTGGCTGCACTCGCCCACCCAGGTCACTTACTTATGTAAGCTCCCTGGGATGGGCTCGTTTGCCGCCTTGCTGCAACTTGAAATCTTTCGGACATAGCTCTTTGTCGTCTTTTATAAAGCCACGTGAAATCCCGTTCGTCAATTGCTGCGAAATCGCTTCAGCAGGTGAATAAAGTGCGGCAATTTATGAAAGTTAATTCACGTTATTGCAGATAAGTAACGCTTATGAAGATAGCGTGCAGGCGAGCGGCGCGATGTGCAGTCACACGCGCTGCGGCAGGGCGTAAAAGCAGTGAAATGGGCTGCATGTGACGAGCGGACTGGCGGGTGCGCATGGCTTACCCGCCCTACGGTGAAACGGTGGTGTTACAACGGCGGGTGCGCTTTGCTTACCCGCCCTACGGTGAAAGGGCGGTGTTACAACGGCGGGTACCCGCCCTGGGGGATGAGATATGGATTTTCGTAGGGTGGATAAGCGCAGCGCATCCACCGTGATATTCAGGGCATTCAGTGCCAGCAGAAGTGATGCACCACCTGCGAAATCAGCTCACGGGTTGGCTTGATAAACCGCGTTTCCAGATATTCATCCGGCTGGTGAGCCTGATTAATCGAGCCGGGGCCTAACACCAGCGTCGGGCAAATCGTCTGAATAAACGGCGCTTCGGTACAGTAGTTCACCACATCGGTTTGCGCGCCGAGCAGATTTTCCACTACCTGCACCAGTTTATGATCCGGCGGACATTCGTAGCCAGGGATTGGCGGATGCAGATCAAACACCGTCAGACGGCCCGGCCAGCGCAGGCTTACCGGCTCCAGCGCCTCGTTCAGAAGCCCGCTTAAATCGTCAAGCGTCATGCCCGGCAGCGGACGAATATCCATATGCAGCTCGCAGCAGGCGCAAATGCGGTTCGACGCATCACCGCCATGAATGTGGCCGAGGTTAAGCGTCGGATAAGGCACCGTAAACGCGTCATAGTGATAGCGTTCTTTAAGCGAGTCGCGCAGCTGCATAATGCGCCCGATGGCGTCATGCATCAGCTCGATGGCATTCACGCCGCGCTCCGGGTCGCTGGAGTGGCCGGATTGCCCCTGCACGCGAATGGCGCTGGAGATATGGCCTTTATGGGCGCGGATGGGCTGGAGCGACGTCGGCTCGCCGATGATGGCGCAGTCTGGTCGCAACGCGGTCGTTTCAGCGAAATAGCGCGCCCCCGCCATGCTTGTCTCTTCATCCGCGGTCGCCAGGATGTAGAGCGGTTTTTTCAGCTGCGTCACATCCACGTCACGCAGCGCATCAAGAATAAACGCGAAAAAGCCTTTCATGTCGGCGGTGCCGAGGCCGAACAGTTTATTGTCATGCTCGGTCAGCGTGAAAGGGTCGCGCGTCCAGCGTCCGTCGTCGAAAGGCACGGTATCGGTATGTCCGGCCAGCAACAGGCCGCCTGCGCCGCTGCCGGTGCTCGCCAGCATATTGAATTTATTGCGCGTACCGGGAACCGGCTGCACTTCGACCTGGAAGCCGAGACTGCCAAACCAGTCCGCCAACAAATTGATTAAAGTCGCATTACTCTGATCGAGCGCGCTGTCGGTGGCGCTGATGGAAGGTGTGGCGATAAGCGCGCGGTAAATCTCGATAAATGGCGGTAATTTCATTTTCACTGTTGACAGACCTCAGGTCGTGATAGTATCAATATTCATGCAGTATTTATGAATAAAAATACATTAACGTTGAGCGTAAGGGAACCGCCGGGTTCCGGTGAAGACGATACGCTCGCGGACGCGGCAACGGCCCGGAGGCCCGCGCCTGAAATACATGACGGTAGAAGGTATCCAGCCCCGATGTTGAACACGCTGATTGTTGGCGCCAGTGGTTATGCCGGCGCAGAGCTTGCGACCTACGTGAATCGCCATCCGCATATGAACATAACCGCATTGACGGTCTCAGCGCAAAGCAATGATGCGGGAAAGTTAATCTCCGATCTGCATCCGCAGCTGAAAGGCGTGCTTGACCTGCCGCTGCAGCCGATGAGCGACATTCGCGAGTTCACCGACGGCGTGGATGTGGTGTTTCTCGCTACCGCCCATGAAGTCAGCCACGATCTCGCGCCGCAGTTTCTTGATGCGGGCTGCGTGGTGTTTGACCTTTCCGGCGCCTTTCGCGTTAACGACGCCGCGTTCTACGACAAATTTTACGGATTCACGCACCAGCACCCGGAGCTGCTGGCGCAGGCGGTGTATGGCCTGGCGGAGTGGAACCGCGATGCGCTGAAGGAAGCGACGCTGGTGGCGGTGCCGGGATGCTACCCGACCGCGGCGCAGCTTTCGCTGAAACCGCTGATTGACGCCGGTTTGCTGGATCTCAACCAGTGGCCGGTGATTAACGCTACCAGCGGCGTGAGCGGCGCGGGGCGGAAAGCGGCTATCTCTAACAGCTTCTGTGAAGTGAGCCTTCAGCCTTACGGCATTTTTACGCATCGCCATCAGCCGGAAATCGCGAGCCATCTGGGCGCGGAGGTGATCTTCACGCCGCACCTCGGCAGCTTCCCGCGCGGCATTCTGGAAACCATCACCTGTCGCCTGAAGCCGGGGGTGAGCGCGCAGCAAGTCGCCGCCACCTTCCAGGACGCTTACGGCGACAAACCGCTGGTGCGGCTGTATGACAAAGGCGTGCCCGCGCTGAAAAACGTGGTGGGTCTGCCGTTTTGCGATATCGGCTTCGCCGTGCAGGGCGAACATCTGATCGTGGTCGCCACGGAAGATAACCTGCTGAAAGGCGCCGCCGCGCAGGCGGTGCAGTGTATGAATATTCGTTTTGGCTTTGCCGAAACGCAGTCACTTATTTAACCGAGTCAGGTGTGATGATGAACCCGTTAATCATTAAGTTAGGCGGTGTGTTGCTCGACAGCGAAGAGGCGCTAGAGCGTCTTTTTACCGCCCTCGTTAACTACCGCAAGGAGCATCAGCGCCCGCTGGTCATCGTTCACGGCGGCGGCTGCCTCGTTGACGACCTGATGAAGCAGCTCAACCTGCCGGTGAAAAAGAAAGACGGCCTGCGCGTCACGCCTGCCGATCAAATCGACATTATTACCGGCGCGCTGGCGGGCACCGCCAACAAGACGCTCCTCGCCTGGGCGAAAAAACATGGTATTGCCTCCGTCGGCCTGTTTCTGGGCGACGGCGACAGCGTCAGCGTGACGCCGCTTGATGAAGAACTGGGCCATGTGGGCCAGGCGCATCCGGGGTCGCCGAAGCTGATTAACACGCTGCTGGAAAACGGCTTTATGCCGGTGATTAGCTCGATTGGCGTCACCGATAACGGCGACCTGATGAACGTGAACGCCGACCAGGCGGCCACGGCGCTTGCGGCGACGCTTGGCGCGGATCTGATTCTGCTCTCTGACGTGAGCGGCATTCTGGACGGCAAAGGCCAGCGCATCGCTGAGATGACCTCTGCGAAAGCCGAGCAGCTTATCGCCCAGGGCATCATCACCGACGGGATGATCGTTAAAGTGCATGCGGCGCTGGACGCCGCCCGCACGCTGGGCCGCCCGGTGGACATCGCCTCCTGGCGCTACGCGGAGCAGTTGCCCGCCCTGTTTAATGGCGTGTCCATCGGCACGCGCATTTTGGCCTGATTACAAATTTTTTAAAGGAAAAAGACAATGCAAAATCACGGCATCAAAAAAGTGGTTCTCGCTTACTCCGGCGGCCTCGACACCTCTGCCATCATTCCGTGGCTGAAAGAAAACTATGAAGGCTGCGACGTGGTCGCCTGCGTGGTCGATATCGGCCAGGATCGTGACGATCTGAAAGGCGTTGAGCAGAAAGCGCTGCGCTCCGGCGCGTCCGAGTGCTATGTGGTCGATGCGCGTGAAGAGTTCATCAAAGATTACGTGTACCCGGTGCTGCAAACCGGCGCGCTGTATGAAGGCAGCTATCTGCTGGGCACCTCAATGGCGCGTCCGCTGATCGCCAAAGCGCTGGTGGACGTGGCGAAAAAAGTGGGCGCCGACGCGCTGTGTCACGGCGCGACGGGTAAAGGCAACGACCAGGTGCGTTTTGAATCCGCCTGGGCGGCGCTGGCCCCGCACCTGAAAGTTATCGCCCCGTGGCGTGAGTGGAACCTGCGTTCCCGTGAAGCGCTGCTGGATTATCTGAAAGCGCGCGATATCCCGACCACCGCGTCGCTTGAGAAAATCTACAGCCGTGACGAGAACGCCTGGCATATCTCCACCGAAGGCGGCGTGCTGGAAAGCCCGTGGAATGCCCCGAACCAGGATTGCTGGGTCTGGACCGTCGATCCTAAAGACGCGCCGGATGAGGCGGAGCAGGTGACCGTGACCGTTGAGAAAGGCAACGTGGTTGCGGTTAACGGCGAGCATCTGACCCCGTTTGGCTGCCTGGAAGTGCTGAACAAAATCGGCGCGAAGCATGGCGTGGGCCGTATCGATATCGTGGAAAACCGTCTGGTGGGTATTAAATCCCGCGGCTGCTACGAAACCCCGGGGGGCACCATTATGATGGCGGCGCTGCGCGGCGTTGAGCAGCTGGTGCTGGATCGCGACAGCTTCAAATGGCGTGAGCAGGTAGGCCTTGAGATGTCTTACGTGGTGTACGACGGCCGCTGGTTTGCCCCGCTGCGTCAGTCCCTGCAGGCGGCGGCGCAGTCGCTGGCTGAGCAGGTGAGCGGCGAAGTGGTGCTGGAGCTCTATAAAGGCCGTGTGACCGCGATTCAGAAGAAATCGACCAACAGCCTGTATAACGAAGAGTTCGCGACCTTCGGCGAAGACGAAGTGTATGACCACAGCCATGCGGGCGGCTTTATCCGTCTGTTCTCGCTCTCTTCACGCATCCGTGCGCTGAATGAGCTGAAGAAGTAATCTGCTGTTGCGTGGATGGCGGGTGCGCTGACGCTTACCCGCCCTACGCGCGGTAAGGGGAGCACGGGTAAGCGAAGCGCCCCGTCGCATAAAAGCAGCACAACATTTGTAGGGCGGGCAAGCGAAACGCCCCGTCGTAGTTTGTAGGGCGGGTAAGCGCAGCGCACCCGCATTTAAGAGATAACCAGAACAGTCGTAGTGCGGGGAAGCAAAGCACCCCCGCCATTGCAAGACAGATAACGGAGCGGATTATGGCACTTTGGGGCGGACGTTTTACTCAGGCGGCAGACGGGCGGTTTAAACAATTTAATGACTCTCTGCGCTTTGATTACCGACTCGCCGAGCAGGACATTATCGGCTCCGTAGCCTGGTCTAAAGCGCTGGTTACGGTCGGCGTACTGACCGCGCAGGAGCAGAGCCAGCTTGAAGGCGCGCTCAATACGCTGCTGGAAGAGGTGCTGGAAAACCCGCACGCGATTCTGGAAAGCGACGCGGAGGATATTCACAGCTGGGTGGAAGGCAAGCTTATCGATAAAGTCGGGCCGCTCGGCAAAAAACTGCATACCGGACGCAGCCGTAACGACCAGGTCGCCACTGACCTGAAGCTCTGGTGCAAAACCCAGGTGCATGCGCTGCTGAGCGCCACGCGTCAGCTCCAGCAGGCGCTGGTGGTCACCGCCGAGGAAAACCAGGATGCGGTGATGCCGGGTTACACCCATCTGCAACGCGCCCAGCCGGTGACGTTTGCGCACTGGTGCCTGGCGTATGTCGAAATGCTGGCGCGCGATGAAAGCCGCCTGAAAGATACGCTGAAACGTCTGGACGTCAGCCCGCTTGGCAGTGGCGCGCTCGCCGGTACGGCGTATGAGATAGACCGTGAACAACTGGCGGGCTGGCTCGGCTTCGCAAGCGCCACGCGCAACAGCCTGGACAGCGTTTCCGATCGCGACCATGTGCTGGAGCTGCTGTCGGACGCCGCCATCAGCATGGTGCATCTGTCGCGTTTCGCCGAAGACCTGATTTTCTTTAACTCCGGCGAAGCGGGGTTTGTCGAGCTGTCCGATCGCGTGACGTCCGGTTCCTCGTTAATGCCGCAGAAGAAAAACCCGGACGCGCTGGAGCTTATTCGCGGCAAGTGCGGCCGCGTTCAGGGCGCGCTCACCGGCATGATGATGACGCTGAAAGGCCTGCCGCTCGCGTACAACAAAGACATGCAGGAAGATAAAGAAGGGCTGTTCGACGCGCTCGACACCTGGCTTGATTGCCTGCATATGGCGGCGCTGGTGCTGGACGGCATTCAGGTGAAACGTCCGCGCTGCCAGGAAGCCGCGCAGCAGGGCTACGCTAACGCCACGGAACTGGCGGATTATCTGGTCGCTAAAGGCGTGCCGTTCCGCGAAGCGCACCACATTGTGGGCGAGGCGGTGGTAGAGGCGATTCGTCAGGGCAAACCGCTGGAAGATCTGGCGCTCGGCGACCTGCAAAAATTCAGCCCGGTAATCAGTGACGATGTGTACCCGGTGCTGTCGCTCCAGTCGTGTCTTGATAAGCGCGCGGCGCAGGGCGGCGTGTCGCCGGTACAGGTGGCGCAGGCCATTAGCGCGGCGAAAGCGCGACTGGCATAATAGCGAATGGCAGAAGAAAGCCCGGCGGATGTCGGGCTTTTTTTATGCGTCCCGAAAAGCAGGCAAAAAAAAAGCGGACTTACTGTCCGCTAAATAGTTCACGTTGGCTTTAGTTATACGGCTAACAGAGAGACTCTGTGTGCGGGTTATCACTCAGTGAGGGTAACGAGTGATGTTCTCCGCGGCTGAGGCTATTATTCACTTTCGTGCTTGATAGGGATAATCGTTGGTTGCTATGCTATCTATCGCCATGAACTATCATGGCGGCGGAGGATGAAGAATGAATATTCGTGATCTTGAATACCTGGTGGCCCTTGCCGAACATCGCCATTTCCGGCGTGCGGCGGACGCCTGCCACGTGAGTCAGCCAACCCTGAGCGGTCAAATCCGTAAGCTTGAAGATGAACTCGGCGTGATGCTGCTGGAACGCACCAGCCGCAAAGTGCTGTTCACGCAGGCGGGGCTGCTGCTGGTAGACCAGGCGCGTACCGTTTTACGTGAAGTCAAAGTGCTGAAGGAGATGGCGAGCCAGCAGGGCGAAACCATGTCAGGCCCGCTGCATATAGGCCTTATTCCGACCATCAGCCCTTATCTGCTGCCGCAAATCATCCCGATGCTGCACCAGACCTTCCCCAAACTCGAAATGTATCTGCATGAAGCGCAGACGCATCAACTGCTGGCCCAGCTCGACAGCGGCAAGCTCGACTGCGCTATTCTTGCGCTGGTCAAAGAGAGCGAAGCCTTTATCGAAGTGCCGCTGTTTGATGAGCCGATGCTGCTGGCGGTCTATGAAGATCACCCGTGGGCGGGACGCGACCGCGTGCCGATGGGCGAACTGGCGGGCGAAAAACTGCTGATGCTGGAAGACGGCCACTGCCTGCGCGATCAGGCGATGGGCTTTTGCTTCGAAGCGGGCGCGGATGAAGACACGCATTTCCGCGCGACCAGCCTTGAAACGCTGCGCAATATGGTGGCGGCAGGCAGCGGCATTACGCTTTTGCCTGCGCTCGCCGTACCGCCGGAACGTCATCGCGACGGCGTCGTTTATCTGCCTTGCGTGAAGCCGGAACCGCGACGCACCATTGGTCTGGTGTATCGTCCTGGCTCGCCGCTGCGCAGCCGCTATGAGCAGCTCGCAGAGGCCATCCGCAAACAGATGGATGGCCGTTTCGACAGCGCGTTAAAACAGGCGGTTTAAGCCGTTCAGCGCGGCGACCCGATAGGCTTCCGCCATGGTCGGGTAGTTAAAGGTGGTGTTAACGAAGTACTCAATGGTGTTACCGCCACCTTTCTGCTCCATAATCGCCTGGCCGATATGAATAATCTCGGCCGCGCGCTCCCCAAAGCAGTGAATTCCCAGAATCTCTTTGGTTTCGCGGTGGAACAAAATCTTCAGCGTGCCCACGTTCATACCCACAATTTGCGCGCGCGCCAGGTGTTTAAACTGCGCGCGACCCACTTCGTAAGGCACTTTCATGGCGGTGAGCTGCTGTTCGGTTTTGCCGACGGAGCTGATTTCCGGAATGGTGTAGATGCCGGTTGGAATATCTTCCACCAGGTGCGCCGACGCTACGCCCTGCACCAGCGCCTGCGCGGCGATGCGGCCCTGATCGTAGGCGGCGGAGGCCAGGCTCGGATAACCGATCACATCGCCCACGGCGTAAATGTGTGGCAACGCGGTCTGGTACATGCTGTTCACTTTCAGTAGCCCGCGGCCATCGGCCTCCAGCCCGATATTCTCCAGCGCCAGCGAATCGGTGTTGCCGGTGCGTCCGTTGGCATAGAGCAGGCAGTCAGCTTTCACTTTCTTGCCTGATTTCAGGTGCACAATCACGCCGTCATCCACGCCCTCGATACGCTCATACTCTTCGTTGTGGCGAATCACCACGCCACTGTTCCAGAAGTGGTATGAGAGCGAATCGGACATCTCCTGATCGAGAAACGCCAGCAGGCGGTCGCGGGTGTTGATGAGATCCACCTTGACGTTCATCCCGCGAAAAATCGACGCATATTCACAGCCGATGACGCCCGCACCGTAAATAATCACGTGGCGCGGCTCATGGTGCATGCTGAGGATGGAGTCGCTGTCGTAGATGCGCGAGTGGGTGAAATCCACATCGTCCGGGTGATAGGGACGCGAACCGCAGGCAATCACGAATTTTTCTGCGGTCAGGGTCTCTATCGAGCCGTCGTGACAGGTCAGCTCAATCGTATGCTCGTCAATAAAACGCGCGTCGCCTTGCAGGATCTGGCAGCGGTTGCGCTCATAAAAGCCCTGGCGCATGTTGGTCTGCTGATTGATCACGTTGTCGGCGTGGTTGAGGATGTCGGCGAAAGAGGAACGGAGAGGACGGGAGTGGGCGCTGTATAACGGGTTCTGGTTAAATTCAATGATACGGCTGACGGCGTGGCGTAGCGCTTTCGACGGGATGGTGCCCCAGTGGGTGCAACCGCCGCCGACATTATGGTAGCGCTCAATTACGGCTACCGTGGCGCCCTGTTTCACCAGGCCCATTGCAGCGCCTTCGCCGCCAGGGCCAGAGCCAATCACTATTACATCATAATCGTAGGTTTGTGGCATGGTAAGGCTTACCTTGTTCTTATACATAAAAGCAACAGAATAGTAACATCACCCAAAGAATAACCCAATTCTCCCTGTGCGTTTTGCCATCTCTGGTAGCCTCCGCTTCGTAAACAATCATTCACAATCCGTTATAAACCCGGTAGTTTTAAAACTGGTATAGTGCCGTTTCAACAGGAAGGAATCAGGCAACGTGATGGGCGTCAGAGCGCAACAAAAAGAACGGACCCGGCGATCGCTGGTGGAAGCCGCGTTTAGTCAGCTAAGCGCGGAAAGAAGTTTTGCCAGCCTGAGCCTGCGCGAAGTGGCGCGCGAGGCCGGTATCGCGCCGACTTCGTTTTACCGGCATTTCCGCGATGTGGATGAGCTGGGTCTGACGATGGTGGATGAAAGCGGGCTGATGCTGCGCCAGCTGATGCGCCAGGCGCGCCAGCGTATCGCTAAAGGCGGCAGCGTGATCCGCACGTCGGTTTCCACCTTTATGGAGTTTATCGGCAATAACCCGAACGCCTTCCGGCTGCTGCTGCGCGAGCGCTCCGGCACGTCTGCGGCGTTTCGCGCCGCCGTGGCGCGTGAAATCCAGCATTTCATCGCGGAACTTGCCGATTATCTGGAACTCGAAAATCATATGCCGCGCGCGTTTACCGAGGCCCAGGCGGAGGCGATGGTGACCATTGTCTTTAGCGCTGGCGCTGAGGCGCTGGATGTGAGCCCGGAACAGCGCGGGCAATTAGAAGAGCGACTGGTCTTGCAGCTGCGCATGATTTCCAAAGGCGCTTACTACTGGTACCGTCGCGAACAAGAAAAGATGGCGCAAAATTCCGATAAGTGAAGGGCAAGCAATGAGAAACACGACACAAGAAAAGGGTACGCTGCTGCTGGCGCTGTTAGCCGGCCTGTCAATTAACGGCACCTGCGCGGCG
This sequence comes from Cronobacter sp. 153480017-3, assembly GCF_053627815.1. Lineage (NCBI taxonomy): Bacteria > Pseudomonadati > Pseudomonadota > Gammaproteobacteria > Enterobacterales > Enterobacteriaceae > Cronobacter > Cronobacter sp. 153480017-3. Next base: position 104,175 of record NZ_JBSEYN010000010.1, read on the forward strand.
CTGTTTAGCTCCATCGTGCCTTTCTCGATTTTCCCGATTATTTCCCTGGCGCTGACGGTGTACTGTCTGCATCAGCGTTACCTTAACCGCACGATGCCGGTGGGCCTGCCGGGCATTGCCGCAGCCTGCTTTATTCTGGGCGTGCTGCTGTACAGCGCCGTGGTGCGCGCCGAATACCCGGCGATTGGTTCTAACTTCCTGCCGTCGGTGTTATCGGTGGTGGTGCTGTTCTGGATTGGTTTTCGCCTGCGTCAGCGCAAGGCGCGCTACGAAGAGTAAAGAAAGGGCGCCGCGGCGCCCTTTTTATTAGCGGCGCGTTAACAGCACGCCACATTCCATGTGGTGGGTGTAAGGGAACTGATCGAACAGCGCGAGACGCTCGACGCGGTGCGTCTGGCTTAGCGTGTCGAGGTTTTCGCAAAGTGTTTGCGGGTTGCAGGAGATATAAAGGATACGCGGATACGCCTGCACCATTTTGACCGTCTCCTGATCCAGCCCGCTGCGCGGCGGATCGACAAAGATCGTCTCGCACTGATAGCTTTTCAGGTCGATCCCCTGCAGACGGTTAAATTCACGCACGCCGTTCATCGCCTGGGTAAATTCTTCCGCCGCCATGCGGATAATCTGTACGTTGTCGATGTGGTTGGCCGCAATGTTGTATTGCGCGGCGGCGACGGACGGCTTGGCGATTTCTGTCGCCAGCACGCGGTTAAAGTTGCGCGCCAGCGCCAGCGAGAAGTTGCCGTTACCGCAGTAAAGCTCCAGCAGATCGCCCTTTGAACCCTGCGTGACATCCAGCGCCCATTCCAGCATATGAATGTTCATCGCCGCGTTCGGCTGGGTAAAGCTGTTCTCCACCTGGCGGTAAATCATCTCTGTGCCCGCGACCGGCAGGCGCTCGTCGATGTAATCCTGATCGAGCATGATTTTGGTTTTCGTCGCGCGGCCAATGAAATGCACGTCGAAGCCGTCGGCGCGCAGCGCGTCGCGAAGACGCGTCGCCTCTTCACGCCAGGCGTCATCCAGCGCGCGGTGATAGAGCAGCGAGACGACCGCCTGCTGGCTGCGGGTGGTCAGGTAGTCAATCTGGAACAGCTTATGGCGCAGCGTGCGGTTGTCGCGAATGCCCGCGATCATGCGCGGCATCAGGGCGTTAATCAGCTCGCTCGCCGCCGGGAAACTGTCGACGCGAATACGGCTGCGCGTCTCCTGATCGAAAATGATGTGATAAAGGTCGTCGCCGTCATGCCAGAGGCGGAACTCGGCGCGCATGCGGTAGTGGCTTACCGGCGAGCGGAACACCTCCGGCGCTGGCGCGGCGAAAGGCGCCATCATGCTTTGCAGGCGCTCTGTTTTTTCGGCCAGCTGTGCGTCGTATTGATCGATAGGGAGATGTTCAGGGGTCATCATGCGTCCTGGGGTGATAAAAATTTACGCCGGGATTGTAGGGAATGCGGGCGTGATGTCCAGCGTTGATTGTTTTTGCATCATCACAGATGGAAGTCTGGACTTCTGTCTGGCGCTCCATGTAGCATGCCGTTTCCGGTCTCCTGTGAGTGAAAAGGGAATCCAGTGCGAATCTGGAGCTGACGCGCAGCGGTAAAGACAGGTGGGATGAACGCGTTCGCAGACACTGCCGGCCCGCCGGTGGGAAGTCCTCATCCGTAACACACCTCCAAGCCCGAAGACCTGCCGGAGTCACGTCGCATCTCGCGCGCTTATCGCGTTCTATTAAGTGCGCCTGCGGCATCCTATACGTTAAGCGGATGCTTATATTAATGATGATAAAAAAAATCTCGCTGCTGACGGCGCTTTCCGTCACGGCGTTTTCTGGCTGGGCGCAGGATAGCGGCTCAGATTCTCTGGTGGTGACCGCCAACCGTTTTCAGCAACCGGTCAATACAGTGCTGGCGCCGACGTCAGTGGTGACGCGGGAAGATATCGAACGCTGGCAGGCAAACACAGTAATTGATGTTATGCGTCGCCTGCCGGGCGTGGATACTGCCCAAAGCGGCGGAATGGGGCAGCTTTCCTCCCTGTTTATTCGGGGAACGAACTCCAGTCATGTTCTTATTCTTGTCGATGGCATCCGTCTGAACCAGGCGGGGGTAACAGGGTCGTCCGATCTTAGCCAGTTCCCGCTAGCTCTGGTGCAGCGCATTGAATATATTCGCGGACCACGCTCTGCGGTCTATGGATCTGATGCGATTGGTGGAGTAGTGAACATTATCACGACCCGTGCGAAGGATGGCACGACGTTGAACGCGGGGATAGGTTCGCATAGCTACCAAAATTATGGCGGCAGTACCCAGCAGACTCTGGGAGACAATACACGCGTGACGCTGGCGGGTGATTATACCTATACCAGAGGCTTTGACGTGGTTGCTGAGGGTAACAACGGTGGTCTTGCTCAGCCCGATCGTGATGGCTTTATGAATAAAACGCTCTACGGCGCGCTCGAGCATGCTTTTTCTGACCAGTGGACTGGTTTTGTTCGCGGCTATGGCTACAGCAATCGTACGGCCTATGATGGCTATTACAATTCCTTTACGCCTGACGTTTTGGTTGATACCCGTCAACTCTATAGCCAGACCTGGGATGCGGGGCTGCGCTTCAATAACGACCTCTTCCACTCACAGTTACTTTCCAGCTACAGCCACAGCAAAGATTATAATTACGATCCGCATCTGGGGCGTTATGACTCCACGGCTACGCTTGATGAGATCAAACAGTACAACGTTCAGTGGACCAACGCCGTTGATGTTGGCCACGGCAATATCGGCGCAGGTGTTGACTGGCAGAAGCAGAGCACCGAACCGGGTACAAGCTATGTCACGAACGGTTATGACCTGCGTAACACCGGCGTTTATCTGACGGCGTTGCAGAAGTTTGGCGATGTTACGCTTGAAGGAGCAGTCCGTAGCGACGATAACTCCCAGTTTGGCCGTCATGGTACCTGGCAGAGCAGCGCGGCCTGGGAGTTTATTGAAGGGTATCGATTCATTGCCTCTTATGGCACGGCCTATAAAGCGCCTAATCTTGGACAGCTTTACGGTTTCTATGGCAATGACCATCTCGATCCTGAAGAGAGTAAACAGTGGGAAGGCGCGTTTGAAGGTCTTACCGCTGGCGTAAACTGGCGTGTATCCGCGTATCGCAATGACGTTGATAACCTGATCGACTTTAATAACAACCTGCAGGAATATTACAACGTAGGTAAAGCGCGTATTAAAGGCGTAGAAGCCACGGCATCCTTTGATACTGGCCCGCTGACTCATACACTCGGTTACGACTATGTGGATGCTCGCAATGCGGCAACAAACGCATTGTTGGTGCGCCGGGCTAAGCAGCAGGTTAAATATCAGCTGGATACGCAGCTTTATGATTTCGACTGGAGTCTTACATACCATTACCTGGGCACACGCTACGACACTGACTTTAGCACTTATCCGACTCAAAACGTGAAGCTCGGCGGCGTCAGCCTTTGGGATGTCGCGGTTTCGTATCCGGTCACCTCTCACCTTACAGTTCGTGGTAAAATAGCTAATCTGTTCGATAAAGATTACGAGACGGCTTATGGCTACGCGACTGCAGGACGAGAATACACGTTGTCAGGCAGCTACACCTTCTGAGGCCCGCCCAACCATTCTGGTTTTTGATTCCGGCGTGGGTGGGCTTTCTGTTTATGATGAGATCCGGCATCTCCTGCCGGATCTGCATTACATCTACGCTTTCGATAACGTTGCATTCCCCTATGGCGAGAAAAGCGAAGCGTTTATCGTTGAGCGTGTGGTCGAAATTGTGACTGCCGTTCAGGCGCGCTACCCCCTGGCGCTCGCCGTTATCGCCTGCAACTCTGCCAGTACGGTATCTCTCCCTGCCTTGCGTGAAAAATTCGCGTTTCCTGTGGTGGGCGTAGTGCCTGCTATCAAACCGGCTGCGCGTCTGACGGCGAACGGTATGGTAGGGCTGCTCGCGACCCGTGGCACCGTTAAGCGTCCTTATACGCATGAGCTGATTGCGCGCTTCGCCAATGAATGCCAGATAGAAATGCTGGGCTCGGCGGAGCTGGTGGAAATTGCTGAGGCGAAACTGCACGGCGAACCGGTCTCTCTGGAGGCGCTGCGCCGCGTGCTGCGCCCGTGGCTGCGTATGCCGGAGCCGCCGGATACCGTTGTGCTCGGTTGTACGCACTTCCCGCTACTGGCTGAAGAACTGTTGCAGGTGCTGCCGGAAGGCACACGGCTGGTGGACTCGGGCGCGGCGATTGCCAGACGCACCGCGTGGCTGCTGGAGCATGAAGCACCGGATGCGTGTTCTTCTGATGAGAATATTGCTTATTGTATGGCATTAACGCCGGAAGTTGCGCAGTTAATGTCCGTTTTGCAGCGTTATGGGTTCAATAAGCTCGAAAAACTGCCACTCTAAAGGAGTTTTGCACAAAAAAGAGACGGTTGAAAAGTTTTTTGAAATTAGGGGTTGTCAGGCGGAAAGAACTCCCTATAATGCGCCTCCACTGACACGGCACAACGGCAAACGAGCCGGCCCGTCAGGCAGACGAAAGCGAAAATAAACGCTTGACTCTGAAAGAGGAAAGCGTAATATACGCCACCTCGCGACAGCAGGCTGAACGCCGCGTCGCACCGCTCTTTAACAATTTATCAGACAATCTGTGTGGGCACTCGGGGCACTGATATCTTAACGTCTACGGACGATAAACGAATATCAAGTCTCAAGTGAACAACAGTTAATTCATTACGAACTAACAGTTTAATTCTTTGAGCATCAGACTTTTAATTGAAGAGTTTGATCATGGCTCAGATTGAACGCTGGCGGCAGGCCTAACACATGCAAGTCGAACGGTAACAGGGAGCAGCTTGCTGCTCTGCTGACGAGTGGCGGACGGGTGAGTAATGTCTGGGAAACTGCCTGATGGAGGGGGATAACTACTGGAAACGGTAGCTAATACCGCATAACGTCTACGGACCAAAGTGGGGGACCTTCGGGCCTCATGCCATCAGATGTGCCCAGATGGGATTAGCTAGTAGGTGGGGTAACGGCTCACCTAGGCGACGAT
>NZ_JBSEYN010000011.1:0-108000 GCF_053627815.1 Cronobacter sp. 153480017-3
AGATTGTCTGATAAATTGTTAAAGAGCGGTGCGACGCGGCATTCAGCCTGCTGTCGCGAGGTGGCGTATATTACGCTTTCCTCTTTCAGAGTCAAGCGTTTATTTTCGCTTTCGTCTGCCTGACGTGCCGGCTCGTTTGCCGTTGTGCCGTGTCAGTGGAGGCGCATTATAGGGAGTAATCAGAATCTGACAAGAGGAAATTAAAAAAAAGTTTCCAAGCGCGCTTTTTTTCACCATTTATCACGTAAAACCGCCATATAGCCTGTTATTTGCCGTTTTTTACATCAGATCATGCCCTGCAGTGGCATACTACTGCGCGAAGTAAAGCTGAAGGAATTGCCATTATGTCGTTACTGGCGCATCAACAGGCCGCTCAAAAGAACCTTTCTTATGTCCTGGCCGAGAAGCTGGCGCAACGCATCCTTAAAGGAGAGTTCAAGCCAGGCGATATTTTACCTGGCGAGATGGAGCTGGGTGAACAGTTCGGCGTGAGCCGCACGGCGGTAAGAGAAGCCGTGAAAACGCTAACCGCCAAAGGGTTGGTTTTACCGCGCCCGCGTATCGGCACGCGCGTGCTGCCTCAAAGCCAGTGGAATTTCCTTGATAAAGAACTGCTGACCTGGTGGATGGGCATCGAAACCTTCACCACGGTGGTTAATCACTTTCTGGTGATGCGCTCAAGCCTTGAGCCTCAGGCCTGCGCGCTGGCTGCGCTAAACGGTACTGAAGAACAAAAGCAGCGCTTCAGGAAAACGCTTGATGAAATGGCCGCGCTACAGATCTCGTTTAACCGCGAGCGCTGGATAGAAACCGACATGGCCTATCATGAACAGATCTATGAAATGAGTGGCAATCCCTTTATGACCGCTTTCGCGAGTCTGTTCCGCTCCATCTATTACAATTATTTCACGTCGATAACGCACAACCAGGTTATCAAGCCTGACATTCATCAGGCGATTGCGGACGCCATTCTTTCTTCCCAAAGCGAAGAGGCCTATCGCGCCTGTCAGACGCTTTTGCAGGCGACCGCATCGCAGGACAAATAACAACAGGATCCGCATGACTAAAAAAGCGCGCAGTATGGCGGGCCTGCCGTGGATAGCGGCAATGGCCTTCTTTATGCAGGCACTGGATGCCACTATCCTCAACACCGCCCTGCCGGCTATCGCTCAAAGTCTTAACCGCTCGCCGCTGGCGATGCAGTCCGCGATTATCAGCTACACCCTGACGGTCGCGATGTTAATTCCTGTCAGTGGCTGGCTGGCCGACCGTTTCGGCACCCGTCGCGTCTTTATGACCGCCGTCTCCCTGTTCACGCTGGGTTCGCTCGCCTGCGCCATGTCCGGCTCGCTGAGTGAGCTGGTTATCTTTCGTATTGTGCAGGGTATCGGCGGGGCCATGATGATGCCGGTGGCGCGCCTCGCGCTTCTGCGCGCCTATCCGCGCAGCGAACTTCTGCCGGTGCTGAATTTCGTGACAATGCCAGGCCTGGTCGGCCCGATTCTCGGGCCGCTGCTCGGCGGCGTGCTGGTCACCTGGGCGAGCTGGCACTGGATCTTCCTGATAAACATTCCAATAGGCGTCGCGGGTCTGTTCTACGCGCGCAAATACATGCCGAACTTCACCACGCCGCGCCGCCGCTTTGATATGCCCGGCTTCTTTCTGTTTGGCCTGAGCCTGGTGCTGTTCTCAAGCGGCATGGAATTGTTTGGCGAGCGTATCGTCTCGACGTGGATGGCCATTGCCGTTATTGCCGGTGGGTTATTGCTGATGATGGCTTATATCTGGCACGCCCGCCGACACAGCGCGCCGCTGATTTCGCTGTCTCTGTTCAGAACACGCACCTTTTCCGTTGGCATTGCCGGGAATATCGCTTCCCGTCTGGGCACCGGCTGCGTGCCGTTCCTCATGCCGCTGATGCTACAGGTGGGCTTTGGTTATCCGGCCTTTATCGCCGGTTGCATGATGGCCCCCACGGCGGTTGGGTCGATTATCGCGAAATCTGGCGTGACGCAGGTGCTGCGCTGGTTTGGCTACCGAAAAACGCTGGTCGGCATCACGCTGTTTATCGGGCTGATGATTGCGCAGTTCTCGTTGCAGTCACCGGATAATCAGGTCTGGCTGCTGATCCTGCCGCTGTTTGTGCTGGGGCTTGCGATGTCCACGCAGTTCACCGCGATGAATACCATTACGCTTGCAGATCTCACAGATGAAAGCGCCAGCGGCGGCAACAGTATGCTGGCGGTCACACAACAGCTGTCGATAAGTCTTGGGGTGGCGGTCAGCGCCGCGGTGCTGCGCTTCTATGAGGGGTTCGATAACGCCAACACCGTTGAGCAGTTCCACTACACCTTTATTACGATGGGCGTGATTACGGTGGTGTCATCGCTGGTCTTCATGCTGTTACGTCCGAAAGATGGCCGTAATCTCATAAAAGATCGCCATAAAGCCTAAGCGGAGCCGCGTACCATCAGCTCTGGCGTTAACTGCAAACGTTGCTGCTGAAGCTCCGGCTGCGCCATCCGATGAATGAGCACATCGATGGCCAGCTCGCCGAGCTCATCTTTGGGCTGATGAATGGTGGTCAGCGGCGGCGTCATATAGCTTGCGAGCTCGATATCGTCGTAGCCCACCAGCGCGATATCCTGCGGAATGCGAAGGCCAGCCTGATAAAGCGCTTGGTAGGCACCGACCGCCATCGCGTCATTTCCCATAAATACCGCCTGCGGCGGCTCGGGCAGCGCCAGCAGCGACTGCATCGCCCGCAGGCCGCCCGCGAATTCGAAATCGCCGATCACCTCATATCCTTCCGTTACCGGAAGCCCCGCGCGCTGCATTGCGGCGCGGTATCCTTCAAGACGCAGGCGCGCCGGCGTTTTATCGAGCGGGCCAGTCACACAAGCGATGCGCGTATAGCCTTTGTCGATTAAATACCGCGTGGCGATATCGCCGCCTAAAAGCGAATTGTCCTGAATCACGTCGCTGCCGCCATCAAAAGGTGACCAGTCCATCATCACGGTCGGGATGGCCGGATAGCGCTTCATAATGGCGGGTGAAGGCTGATGCGTTTCGGTGCAGAGCAGCAGCAGCCCGTCGACGCGTTTTTGCAGTAGCGTCTCCAGATTACGGTTCATGCGCTGTTCATCGCCATCGGTATTACACAACACCAGGCTATAGCCGCGCTCGAAGCAGCTACGCTCCACGCCGCGCACCAGCTCAGAGAAAAAGGGGTTAGAACTTGCGGTGATCAGCATCCCGATGGTGCGGGTCTGGTTGAGCTTCAGGCTGCGCGCCAGCGCCGACGGCGCGTAATTCAGCGTTCTGATGGCCTCCTCCACCCGCAGACGGATAGCCTCACTCACAAAGCGATCTTTATTAATGACGTGAGAGACGGTGGAGGTGGAGACACCCGCAAGGCGGGCGACATCTTTCATTGTCGCCACGATGGTTTACCCCTGCGCCTGTAAGAAGGCGTCAATCTCATCGCGCCACGGCACAGAAGGCTGCGCGCCAGGGCGCGTCACAGCGATAGCCGCGGCCGCATGAGCAAAACGAATGGCTTCAAGCATCGGCGTGCCTTCCAGCAGCGCCGTCATCAGCGCGCCGTTAAAAGTATCGCCAGCGGCGATGGTATCGACGGCTTTGACGCGAAAGCCGGGCACGCGTTGCCCTTCGCCGTTAACGCTCAGCCACACGCCGCGGCTACCGAGCGTAATGATGACCGTTTCAATGCCTTTTTGATGCAGCACCGCCGCGGCCTGCGCGGCACTCTCATCATCAGAGACTTTCACGCCAGTCAGTTTTTCCGCTTCAGTTTCATTCGGGGTAATGATATCCACCAGCGCCAGCAGTTCGTCAGAAAGCGCGCGGGCAGGGGCCGGGTTAAGAATCACTGTGGTCTGATTTTCATGCGCAATGCGCGCGGCCGCGATAACGCTTTCTACCGGCGACTCCAGCTGCATCAGCAGCGCGCGGGCGTTGGCGATTTTTTCCCGCTGTTCGTTAACGCGCTCGGGCGTCAACGCCGCGTTCGCGCCAGCGTGAATGCCGATCACGTTTTCACCTTCGCCATTAACGAAAATGAGCGCCACGCCGGTCGATTCGCCAGCGACGGTGCGGACAGGCGCGACATCTATGTTGTCGCGTGAAAGCTGCTGGCGGATACGCTCGCCGATATCATCCTCACCCACACAGGCGATAAACGCGATATCCGCGCCGCTGCGCCCGGCCGCGACGGCCTGGTTGGCCCCTTTACCGCCGAACGCCACCTGATACTGGCTGCCGGTGACAGTCTCGCCCGGCGCGGGGAAGGCTTCAAGGTTAAGGATATGATCGGCATTGATACTGCCGAGAACGACGAGTTGGCCCGCGCTTTTCATAATGTGTATCCCTGTAAAAGCGCCACATCCTGTGGCGCGTTGCCCTGCTTTTCTTAATGTCGGTTTTATTTGATAACCAGCTTCAGGTCGACCGGGATGCGGGCGCGTACTTTCTCGCCTTTCAGCACTTTATCCGCGGTCTGAACGCCGATAACGCCGATCTGCTCCGGCTGCTGCGCTACGGTCGCGCTCATCTTACCATCCTGAACGGCTTTCACGCCGTCGGCAGTGCCGTCAAAGCCAACGACCATGACATCGGTTTTCCCGGCGGTTTGCAGCGCACGCAGCGCGCCCAGCGCCATTTCGTCGTTCTGCGCGAATACCGCTTTCACATCAGGATGCGCGGTCAGCAGGTTCTGCATCACGTTCAGACCTTTGGTACGGTCGAAATCCGCCGGCTGGCTGGCCAGCACGTTCAGCTTGTGCGCTTCCACCGCCTGTTTAAAGCCTTCGCCACGCTCGCGCGCGGCAGAGGTGCCTGCAATGCCCTGCAGTTCAATCACTTTCGCGCCGTCACCGGCCTGCTTCGCAATATAGTTACCGGCGATTTTACCGCCTGCGATGTTATCAGACGCGATATGGCTCACTACGTCGCCTTTCGAGGCCATACGGTCGAGGGTAATTACCGGGATTTTCGCCTGGTTAGCCATCTTCACGGCGTTACCTACCGCGTCGGAATCGGTCGGGTTAATCAGCACCAGTTTGGTGCCACGCACGGTCAGATCCTGCACGTTCGCCAGCTCTTTCGCCGGGTTGTTCTGGGAATCCAGCACCACCAGCTCGTAACCCAGTTTTTCCGCTTCTTTCTGCGCGCCATCTTTCAGCGACACAAAGAACGGGTTGTTCAGCGTTGAAACCACCAGAGCAATCGTGTCTTTCGCCATCGCGTTGGCGCTGACGGTCGCGCTTAACGCCACGGCGGAAACCAGTGTAGCCAGCTTTTTCATATTCATAATCAGATGTCCTGTTGAGTAATGAGTTACTGCTTTTTGTTATCCACCAGCACCGCCAGCAAAATAACCACTGCTTTGACGATCATCTGGTAATAGGGAGAAACACCTAAGAGGTTCAGACTATTATTCAGGAAACCGAGGATCAGCGCGCCGATCAGCGTCCCAACAATGCGACCTTTACCACCGGCGAGGCTGGTGCCGCCGAGCACGACCGCCGCGATGGCGTCCAGCTCATAACCCGCGCCTGCCAGCGGCTGCGCCGACGAGAGACGCGCCACTTCTATCACGCCCGCCAGCGACGCCAGCAGGCCTGACAGCGAATAAACAATAATTTTGATTTTATTAACGCTGATACCAGACAGACGCGTCGCCGCCTCGTTACCGCCCAGCGCATAGATATAGCGGCCCAGACGGGTGTGATGCAGCACATACCAGGTCACCAGGAACACCAGCGCCATGATCCACACCGGTGTCGGCACGCCCAGCGGGCGGCCAATACCGAACCAGCCAAACAGATCGGCGTTGTCATTAAACCCCGTACTGACCGGGCTGCCGTTGGTGTACTGAAGCGTCACCCCGCGCAGCAGCAGCATCATCACCAGCGTAGCGATAAACGCCTGTACGCGGCCCTTCGCCACAATCACGCCGGTCACCGCGCCGATAGCCGCGCCAAGCGCGAGGGCGGCAGCCACCGCCACCAGCGCGTTGACCTCAATGCCGACGAGCGAGGCGGCGACCGCCCCGGTTAGCGCCAGCAGGGAACCGACGGACAGATCGATACCCGAGGTAAGGATCACCAGCGTCATCCCGACCGCCATGATGGCGTTCACCGACGTCTGCTGGAGAATGTTCAGCATATTGTTAACGGTAAAGAAATTCGGGCTCAGGGTGGAGACAATCGCAATCAGCACCAGCAGGGCTATCAGCGACTTTTGCTCCATCAGCCACGCTTTTGTAAAAAAGCGACGAGTCGCAACGGTCTGGGTAGTCATACGTCTTTTACTCCTGGGTCACGCGATTGAGCTTGCCGACAGCCGCCGCCATCAGCAGTTCCTGGGTGGCCTGCTCGCGTGTGAATTCACCGCCGAGATGCCCTTCATGCATCACCATGATGCGATCGCTCATTCCCAGTACTTCCGGCATCTCAGACGAGACCAGAATGATGCTCAGCCCGTCGGCTTTGAACTGGTTAATGAGCTGATAAATCTCTTTTTTGGCGCCGACGTCCACGCCGCGGGTCGGCTCGTCGAGGATTAGCACTTTCGGGCGCGTCATCAGCCCGCGGGCGATCGCCACTTTCTGCTGGTTGCCGCCGGAAAGCAGGCCAATGGCCTGATCCATTGACGGTGTTTTAACATTAAAGAGACGAATAAAATCGCCCACCGCCTGCTGTTCATCTTTATGCTTCAGGCTGCCGACATCGCGGCTGAAATAGCGCAGCGCGGTCAGCGACATGTTTTCTTTTACCGACATGCCGAGCACCAGCCCGTCGCGTTTGCGGTCTTCGGAGATATAAACGATGCCGTTGGCAAGCCCGTCCTGCGGGGAGCGCGTCACTACCTCGCGGTTATCCAGCGTGACGCGACCACCGGTACGCGGCAGCGCGCCGTACAGCACTTTCATCAGTTCAGTACGGCCCGCGCCCATCAGCCCCGACACGCCGAGAATCTCTCCCTGACGCAGCGTAAAGCTCACGCCGTTGACGCCAGGGCCGCTCAGGTTGTCGACTTTCAGGCGGATCTCGCCCGGCGCTTTGTCGAGATGCGGGTATTGATCTTCAAGCTTGCGGCCCACCATCATTTCGATCAGCGTCTCTTCAGTCAGCGAGCTGACCTCACGCTCGGCGATAAACTGGCCATCGCGCATCACCGTCACGTCATCGCAGATCTCAAAAATCTCTTTCATGCGGTGAGAGATATAGACAATCCCGCAGCCCTGCGCTTTCAGCTCGCGAATGGCGCGAAACAGGGATTCGGTTTCGGTATCGGTCAGGGCGTCGGTGGGTTCATCCATAATGATGACGCGTGATTCAAAGCTCAGCACTTTGGCGATTTCCACCATCTGCTGATCGCCTATCGACAGCTCGCCCACCAGCCGACGGCTGTTAAAGCGCAGGTTGAGCTTCGCCAGCAGTTTATCGGCTTCGGCATACATCTTTTTCCAGTCGATTTTGCCGAAATGGCTGACAAACTCGCGCCCTAAAAAGATGTTTTCCGCAATCGAGAGCTGCGGGATCAGGTTCAGCTCCTGGTGAATGATACCGATACCGGCTTCCTGGGAAGCTTTCGGCCCGCTGAACGTGGTCTCCTGGCCAAGCCAGAGCAGCGAACCGGCGTCGCGGGTATAGATGCCGGTCAGCACTTTCATCAGCGTGGATTTACCGGCGCCGTTTTCCCCCACCAGCGCCATCACGCGTCCGGCGTAGACATTCAGCGTCGCGCCGGAAAGCGCCTTAACGCCGGGGAAGGATTTATCAATGCCTTTGAGCTGGAGTAAAGGTTCCATGGCGGCCTCAGAACGTGACGCCGGCACAGAGAATGATATTCGCATACGGGGAACACTCCCCGCTGCGAATGACCGCCTGACTGTCTGCGGTTTTTAGTTTGAACTGTTCATGTGAAACATAGCGAACAGTGATGGTATTCCCCTGGTGCTGCTGCAGCCGCTCGATCTGCCCGAGCAACGTTTCGTGGAGCTGCGGATTATGCTGTTTAATCTCTTCTGCGAGGATCGCCGCTTCAACCTGCATTTCTTGCGTGACGACATCAACCACCTGTAAGAATCCCGGCACGCCCTGGGTCAGCGCGAGATCGATACGTTCAGTCGTGGACGGAATCGGCAGCCCGGCGTCGCATACCACAACGGTATCCGTATGGCCAAGACGCGAGATGACGGATGAAATGCCGGAATGAAGAACGGTGCCTTTTTTCATTTTTTGCTCCATCAGCGAAACGTTTCGCTAACAGGGAGTGTATCCGGCGAAAAGAACAATAAACAAACACCACGTTGCGAAACTGTGATCGCCATCGAAACGTTTCGCTTAAGGAAAAACTGAGGAAAAAAAGAGAGCGCGCCCATCAACAAAAAACGCCTCCCGGAGTTCGGAAGGCGTTTCGCTTAAGGATTAAATCTCGACCTGTGTTCCCAGCTCGATAACGCGGTTTGGCGGGATCTCGAACTGGTCTGGCGCGCGTAAGGCGTTGCGCTGTAAGAGGAGGAACAGCTTGCCGCGCAGGCGTAAATACCAGGGCCGTTTATCGCCGATGATGAGCGACTCGTGCGACATAAAGAAAGAGGTTTCCATCATCCGGCAGCTTAAGCCCTCAAGCCCACAGCGGTGGAAAATTTCTTCCACGTTCGGCGTTTCGCGCCAGCCGTAGCTCGCCACCACGCGCCAGAACGTCGGCGACAGCTGTTCGAGCGTCACGCGCTTCACATTATGAACGTAAGGCGCATCTTCGGTGCGCAGCGTCAGCAGGATCACACGCTCATGCAGCACTTTGTTGTGCTTGAGGTTATGCAGCAGGGCGAACGGAATGACGTTCAGCGCGCGCGACATATACACCGCGGTGCCCGGCACGCGAACCGGCGGCGATTTCTCAAGCGAAGTGATCATCGCGTCCAGCGAGTTGCCGTGCTCGTGCATACGGCGCAGCAGGCGGAAGCGCTCGCTTTTCCAGGTCGTCATAATGATGAACATCACCAGACCCAGGCTTAACGGCAGCCAGCCGCCGGAGAAGAGTTTCTCCAGGTTCGCTGAAAAGAGTGGCACGTCGACACACAGAAACGCCACCACCATCAGGCCCACCAGGATACGGCTCCAGTGCCAGTTTTTGCGCGCGGCGGTCGCAAACAGAATTGAGGTGAGCACCATCGTACCGGTCACCGCGATGCCGTAAGCCGCCGCGAGATTGCTGGAGTGCTCAAAGCTCACGATGACAATCACCACCGCGAAATAAAGCAGCCAGTTCACCACCGGAATATAGATCTGGCCCGATTCCATCTCCGACGTGTGAATAATGCGCATCGGCGACAGATAGCCCAGACGCACCGCCTGGCGGGTCAGCGAGAAGACCCCGGAAATGACCGCCTGCGACGCGATAACCGTAGCGAGCGTCGCCAGAATCAGCATCGGGATCAGCGCCCAGTCGGGGGCTAACAGGAAGAAGGGGTTTTTGATGGCTTCGGGGGTTTTCAGCAGCAGCGCGCCCTGTCCAAAGTAGTTCAGCACCAGCGACGGCAACACCACCGAGAACCACGCCACACGGATTGGCAGCTTGCCAAAATGCCCCATGTCGGCGTACAGCGCTTCAACGCCGGTGATAGACAGCACCACCGCGCCCAGCGCCGCAAAGGAGACCGCTTTATATTCCAGGAAGAAATGCACCGCCCAGACCGGGTTCAGCGCCTGCAACACTTCCGGGTTGTTCAGAATGCTGCGCGCGCCGAGCACCGCCAGCACCAAAAACCAGGCAAGCATAATCGGCGCAAAGAGTTTCCCCACCATGCCGGTGCCGTGCTTCTGGATCATAAACAGCAGCGTCAGCACCACGATAGAGAGCGGAACGATATACGGGTCAAGCGACGGTGCTGCGATCTCCAGACCTTCAATGGCCGACATCACCGAAATCGCGGGCGTAATCACCACCTCGCCATAAAAGAAGCTGCCGCCGATAAGCCCGAGGATCACCAGCACCGATGTCATACGCGCCGAGGTATTGCGCCCGGCCAGCGACATCAGCGTCAGGATACCGCCTTCGCCGGCGTTGTCGGCGCGCATCACAAAGGTGAGGTATTTAAAAGAAACAACAAAAACCAACAGCCAGAAAATTAAAGAAAGAAAGCCAAAAACGGCGTCCCGCTCCACGCCAAACCCAAACTGGCCGGAAAGACACTCTCGTAATGTATAAAGCGGGCTGGTGCCGATATCACCGTACACCACCCCGATAGCCGCCAGCGTAATCGCAGGCAACGATTGCTTATTCTCAGTGCTCATAGACTAGTCTTCGTTGAAATCCCGTGTGCGCTTCGTCCCTTGGCCCACAAAAAGCGCACAGTATGCACGATTCGTTAAAAAATCGTACCCCTCAATCACCGAGTCTTTACCCAAATCAAGCCAAATAGATAATGGCATCAATCCATTATCAGCATGAATATGAAACGTCTATACTCGCACCAGAAACCAGGCGGCGTAGTCAGAATGCAGAGTAACTATTATGGCTCAACCCAATTTATTGGCGGAAAGAATTTCACGTCTCAGCGCAGCGCTGGAAAAAGGGCTGTTTGAACGCAGCCATGCTATCCGGATGTGCCTGCTGGCGGCGCTGAGCGGCGAGAGCGTGTTTCTGCTCGGCCCGCCAGGCATTGCGAAAAGCCTTATCGCCCGGCGGCTTAAATTCGCGTTTCAGCACGCGCGCGCGTTTGAATACCTGATGACGCGCTTCTCGACGCCGGAAGAGGTCTTCGGGCCGCTCTCGATACAGGCTCTAAAAGATGAAGGGCGTTATGAACGTCTGACCGCAGGTTATCTGCCGGAAGCGGAAATCGTATTTCTGGATGAGATCTGGAAGGCGGGCCCGGCGATTCTGAACACGCTGCTCACTGCCATTAATGAACGCCGCTTTCGTAACGGCGCGCATGAAGAAAAAATTCCGATGCGCCTGCTGGTCACCGCATCCAACGAGCTGCCCGAAGCGGACAGCAGTCTTGAGGCGCTCTATGACCGCATGCTGATTCGCCTGTGGCTCGATCGGGTGCAGGAGAAAAACAGCTTTCGCGCCATGCTGGTGAGCCAGCAGGATGAAAACGAAAATCCGGTGCCGCCAGGCTTGCAGGTGAGCGATGAAGAATATCAGCAGTGGCAGACCGGCATCGGCAACGTCAAACTGCCGGATACCGTCTTCGAGCTGATCTTCACCCTGCGCCAGCAGCTTGATGCGCTGCCGAACGCACCCTATGTCTCAGATCGTCGCTGGAAGAAAGCCATTCGCCTGTTGCAGGCCAGCGCCTTTTTCAGCGGGCGCGATGCCGTGGCGCCTATCGATCTGATCCTTTTGAAAGACTGCCTGTGGCACGACGCCAGCGCCATGACGTTAATGCAGCAGCAAATCGCGCAACTGATGACCTCACACGCGTGGGGCCAGTACGCGATGCTGAGCCGCCTGGGCGCTATCACCCAGCGCCGGATGCAGTTAGAACAGCAGCACAGCGATAAAACGGCGCTGCGCCTTGAGAAGCAGAGCGGCATGTTCAGCCGTCGTCCGCAATATCAGTTGCCCGCAAGCCTCACGGAGCCAACGCTGACGCTGCTGCTGCAAAAACCGCTGAAACTGCACGATATCGACGTTATCCATGTGACGTTCGCGCGCGAGGCGCTGGAGGCGTGGCTGCAAAAAGGCGGCGAGATCCGCGGCAAGCTGAACGGCATCGGCTTTGCCCAGGCGCTGGATCTGGAAGTGGACGCGAGCCAGCATCTGGTGCTGCGCGACGTCAGCCTGCAGGGTACGCGCCTTTCGCTGCCGGGCGCGGCGTCTGCCAACGGCATGCCGGATGAAATCAAACAGCAGCTTGACGATCTGGATAACGAGTGGCACCAGCAACATACGCGCTTTAGCGAACAGCAAAAATGCCTTTTCGTCGAAAGCGACTGGTTAGGACGCATCGAGGCCAGCCTTCAGGACGTGGGCGAGCAGATTAAACAGGCGCGCCAATGCTGACAGCGGATTCGCTGAACCTGATTCTGGCTATCAGCGAAGGCGAGCTGGTAGAAGAGATCGTCATTGCGCTGCTGGCGTCGCCGCAGCTGGCGGTCTTTTTCGAAAAGTTTCCGCGCCTTAAGCACGCGCTGACCCAGGATATTCCGCGCTGGCGCGAACAGCTTAAAACACGGCTTAAAGAGGCGCATGTGCCGCCAGAGCTGGAAGAAGAGGTGATCGGCTATCAGAAAAGCCAGTTGCTCTCCACCAGCCAGTTTATCGTTCAGCTGCCGCAAATCAGCGAATTGCTGCGGCGCGTCGGCTCGCCGTTTGCTGACCAGGCGCAGCGGCTTATCGCCGATAACCCGCATTTTACGCCCGCCCTGCATACGCTCTTTTTACAGCGCTGGCGGCTGAGCCTCGTTGTGCAGGCGACGTCCTTTAATCAGCAGTTGCTGGAGGAAGAACGCGAGCAACTGCTGAGCGAAGTGCAGGAGCGCATGACGCTGAGCGGCCAGCTTGAGCAGGTGCTGGTGGAGAACGAAGATTCCGCCGGTCGTCTGTGGGATATGAGCGACGGCAAACTGCGGCGCGGCGATTATCAGCTTATCGTGAAATATGGCGATTTCCTGGCCGACCAGCCGGAGCTGATGCAGCTTGCCGAACAGCTCGGGCGCTCGCGCGAGGCGAAATCGGTGCCGAAAAAAGAGGCGCCGCTGGAAACGTTCCGCACGCTGGTGCGTGAACCCGCGTCCGTGCCGGAACAGGTCGACGGCTTACAGCGCAGCGACGATATTCTGCGCCTGCTGCCGCCGGAGCTGGCGACGCTTGGCATTACCGAACTGGAATATGAGTTTTACCGGCGGCTGGTGGAAAAACAGTTGCTGACTTACCGGCTTCAGGGCGACGCGTGGCGTGAAAAAGTGATGCAGCGGCCAGTGACGCGCCAGGATTATGACGAACAGCCGCGCGGGCCGTTTATCGTCTGCGTGGATACGTCCGGCTCGATGGGCGGCTTTAACGAGCAGTGCGCCAAGGCGTTTTGTCTGGCGCTGATGCGCATTGCGCTGGCCGATAACCGCCGCTGTTTTATCATGCTGTTTTCGAGCGAAGTGGTGCGTTATGAGCTGTGCGGGCGCGACGGTATCGAACAGGCGATCCGCTTTCTGAGCCAGCGCTTTCGCGGCGGCACCGATCTGGCGAGCTGTTTTCGCGCCATTGCGGAAAAGCTACAGGGCGGCGAGTGGTTCGACGCCGACGCGGTGGTGGTGTCCGATTTTATCGCCCAGCGGCTGCCGGATGAGGTGGTCAATAAGGTAAAGGAGCTGCAGCGCGTTCATCAGCACCGCTTTCACGCGGTGGCGATGTCCGCGCATGGCAAACCCGGCATCATGCGCATTTTCGATCACATCTGGCGCTTTGATACCGGGATGCGCAGCCGTCTGGTGCGTCGTTTACGCCGCTGAATTACAGCAGCTCAGCGACGGTAGACTGCACCTGCTCCGGCCAGACGCCGCACTGCACCTGACCGATATGCGGCAGTTGCAGCAGCAGCATAGTGAGACGCGACTGACCGATCCCGCCGCCGATCGTCTGCGGCATTTCGCCGTTCAGCAGCGCCTGATGCCATTCCAGCTCCAGACGATCCTGATCGCCGGTGAGCGCCAGCTGGCGTTTAAGCGTGTCGGCATCGACACGGATGCCCATTGAGGAGATCTCGAATGCGTCTTCCAGTAGCGGGTTCCAGACGAGGATATCGCCGTTAAGTCCGGCAAAACCGCTTTCCGTCGGCGTGGTCCAGTCATCATAATCCGGCGCGCGCACGTCGTGGCGTTTGCCGTCGGCAAGTTTCCCGCCAATGCCAATCAGGAAGACCGCGCCCAGCTCTTTCGCAATCGCGCGCTCGCGCCCTTTGGCGTCCAGCTCCGGGAAGCGGCGCTGCAGCGTTTCGCTGTGCACAAAATGAATGGCGTCCGGCAGGAACGGCGTCAGCCCGAAGCGCTCCGCCGCCGCCAGTTCGGTTTCCTTAATCGCTGACCAGATGCTCTCCACCGTCTGCTTCAGCGTACCGAGATGGCGTTCGCCGTCGCCCATCACGCGCTCCCAGTCCCACTGATCCACATACACCGAGTGTACCGGAGAGAGACGGTCTTCATCGGGGCGCAGCGCTTTCATATGGGTATAAAGCCCTTCGCCCGCGCTGAAATCATGCTGGCCCAGCGTTTTGCGCTTCCATTTCGCGAGCGAGTGCACCACTTCAAACTGCGCCTGCGGCAGCGTTTTGACATTGACCTGCACCGCTTTTTCACAGCCGGAAAGGTTATCCTGCGTCCCGTCGCCGACGCGGCTTAAGATCGGTGCCTGCACTTCAAGCAGACCGAGTTTCTCCTCAAGCTGGCGGGAAAAATGGGCTTTCACAAAGCTAATCTGACGCTGGCGTGTGATGTAGGCGGTTTTCATTTTTTAGGGCTCCTGTACCTCTGTTGCTTTTGATTAAGCAATAAAAAAGCCAGCCAGTTCAATAATCATCAATAAAAAAGGCCACACGTCTTTTAATCCGATAATATAGACGGCATGAAACTGACGATTACTGAATAAACATAAGGAAAACGTATGGAAAATTATCAGATCGATAATCTGGACCGCGGCATTCTGGAGGCATTAATGGCGAATGCGCGTACCGCCTATGCCGAACTCGCTAAACAGTTCGGCGTCAGTCCCGGCACGATTCATGTACGCGTGGAAAAAATGAAACAGGCTGGGATCATCACTGGCGCGCGTATCGATATCAGCCCGAAACAGCTTGGTTACGATGTGTGCTGCTTTATCGGCATTATTCTCAAGAGTGCAAAAGATTACCCGGCCGCGCTCGAAAAGCTGGAAAGCCTGGATGAAGTGACCGAGGCCTATTACACCACCGGCCACTACAGCATCTTTATTAAAGTGATGTGTCGTTCGATAGACGCATTACAGCAGGTGCTTATCAACAAGATCCAAACAATTGATGAAATTCAGTCCACCGAGACGTTGATCTCGCTGCAAAACCCGATCATGCGTACTATCCGCCCATAAAGGGATTTTTTAATACCCATATTATCCACAGGTAGATCCCAGCCCCTGCACAGCGTACAATACGCGTCGTTTACTCAAGGCGGACATCCATGACAGACATTACCCTGATCAGTGGCAGCACTCTTGGCGGCGCGGAATATGTGGCGGAGCACCTGGCTGAAAAGCTGGAAGACGCCGGTTTTAGCACCGAAACGCTGCATGGCCCGCTTCTTGAAGATCTTAAGCCTGAAGGCACCTGGCTTATCGTGACGTCCACGCATGGCGCGGGCGATCTGCCGGACAATCTGCAACCTTTATATGATGAGCTTGCAGAACAGCGTCCGGATCTCAGCCAGGTTCGCTACGGCGCTATCGGTATCGGAAGCCGCGAATACGACACGTTTTGCGGGGCGATTGAAAAACTGGACGCGCTGTTAATCGAATGCGGCGCGAAACGCGTCGGCGAACCGCTTAAGATCAACATTCTCGATCATGATATTCCCGAAGATCCGGCTGAGGTGTGGCTCGGATCATGGAAAAATTTACTCTGATCGGCGAAATGATCGCCATTCAGCTGTGGATAAAATAGCTTAAAAGCTTGTATCAACCCGTAGTTATCCAAGGTATAAGTGTTGTTCGCTTTTTGAGTTGTGTATAACCCTCATTTCTGATCCCAGCTTATACGGTCTGGGATCACCGATCATTCACAGCAAGCGATCCCGGATAACCTTTTGATCCCAAATGGGCGATCCGGGTTATCCACAAGGGATGTCGATCCTAATAAGAGATCATAATAAAACAGATCCTTTAGATAAAAGATCTTCTTTTTAATACCAACGATCCCGGCGCTTTCTCACCAGGCTAAAGTTGAGTAGAATCCACGCCCCGGGCTAGCTAACCCTCTTTCGCACAACCGCGAGGTCATACCAACATGTTTTATCCGGATCCTTTTGACGTCATTATCATTGGCGGGGGTCATGCAGGTACCGAGGCCGCAATGGCCGCTGCACGCATGGGTCAGCAGACCCTGCTTTTGACACACAATATCGACACGCTCGGACAGATGTCCTGCAACCCGGCGATCGGCGGTATTGGTAAAGGACATCTGGTGAAGGAAGTGGATGCCCTCGGCGGGCTTATGGCGAAAGCGATCGACCAGGCGGGTATCCAGTTTAGGATACTAAACGCCAGCAAAGGTCCGGCCGTACGCGCTACCCGCGCTCAGGCAGATCGCGTGCTGTACAAGCAGGCTGTGCGTACCGCGCTGGAGAATCAGCCGAACCTGATGATCTTCCAGCAGGCCGTTGACGATCTGATCGTGGAAAACGATCGCGTTGTCGGTGCCGTCACGCAGATGGGCCTGAAATTCCGCGCGAAAGCGGTTGTCCTGACGGTCGGCACGTTCCTCGACGGCAAGATTCACATCGGGCTTGATAACTACAGCGGCGGCCGTGCGGGCGATCCGCCTTCCGTACCGCTGGCGCGTCGCCTGCGTGAACTGCCGCTGCGCGTCAGCCGTCTGAAAACCGGAACGCCGCCGCGTATTGACGCGCGCACCATCGATTTCAGCGTGCTCGATCAGCAGCATGGCGACAACCCGATGCCGGTCTTCTCGTTCATGGGCTCGGCGGATCAGCATCCGCGTCAGGTGCCGTGCTACGTCACGCACACTAACGAGAAAACCCATGACGTGATCCGCAGTAACCTCGATCGCAGCCCGATGTACGCGGGGGTTATCGAAGGGATCGGTCCGCGCTATTGCCCCTCGATTGAAGATAAAGTGATGCGCTTCGCCGATCGCAACGCGCACCAGATTTTCCTGGAGCCGGAAGGGCTGACCAGCAACGAAATTTACCCGAACGGCATCTCCACCAGCCTGCCGTTCGACGTGCAGATGCAAATTGTCCGTTCCATGAAAGGGATGGAGAACGCGAAGATTGTTCGCCCGGGTTACGCGATTGAGTACGATTTCTTCGATCCGCGCGATCTGAAGCCGACTCTGGAAAGCAAATATATCCACGGGCTGTTCTTCGCAGGCCAGATCAACGGCACGACCGGTTACGAAGAAGCCGCGGCTCAGGGGCTGCTGGCCGGTCTGAACGCGGGCCGTTACTCGGCGGAGAAAGAGGGATGGGCGCCGGGGCGCTCTCAGGCTTATCTTGGCGTGCTGGTGGATGACCTCTGTACGCTCGGCACCAAAGAGCCGTACCGCATGTTCACCTCGCGTGCCGAATATCGCCTGATGCTGCGCGAAGACAACGCTGATTTACGCCTGACCGAAGTTGGTCGCGAAATGGGACTGGTCGACGATGCGCGCTGGGCGCGCTTCAACGAGAAGCTTGAGAATATCGAACGCGAGCGCCAGCGCCTGAGAAGCACCTGGGTGACGCCGTCTACCGCCTCGGTGGAGGAGATCAACACGATGCTCACTGCGCCGCTCTCCCGTGAAGCCAGCGGTGAAGATCTGCTGCGCCGTCCGGAAATGACCTATGCTCAGTTAACCTCGCTATCGGCCTTCGCTCCGGCGCTGGATGACGCGCAGGCGGCGGAGCAGGTTGAGATCCAGGTGAAATACGAAGGCTATATCGCTCGTCAGCAGGATGAGATTGAAAAACAGCAGCGCAACGAAAACACGCTGCTGCCGGCGACGCTGGATTATCGCCAGGTGAATGGCCTCTCCAATGAAGTGATCGCCAAGCTTAACGATCATAAACCGGCATCGATTGGCCAGGCGTCCCGTATCTCCGGGATCACGCCAGCCGCTATCTCGATTCTGCTGGTCTGGCTGAAAAAACAGGGGCTACTGCGCCGCAGTGCCTGAGTTGAAACGCTCTTCGGGCCAGCCTTGTCTGGCCC
Source organism: Cronobacter sp. 153480017-3 (assembly GCF_053627815.1). NCBI lineage: Bacteria > Pseudomonadati > Pseudomonadota > Gammaproteobacteria > Enterobacterales > Enterobacteriaceae > Cronobacter > Cronobacter sp. 153480017-3. The sequence goes on from NZ_JBSEYN010000011.1 coordinate 17,935, forward strand.
TTTTTATATGGAAAAACCGTCGTGCTGAATACACTGACCCGCCTGCTTGATGACGCAGGGATTACGCTGCCCGAACACCAGAAAGCGCAGCTGGTGGCCTATGTCGATATGCTGAACAAGTGGAACAAGGCTTATAACCTCACTTCCGTACGCGACCCGAACGAGATGCTGGTGCGCCATATCATGGACAGCATCGTGGTGGAGCCGCACTTAAAAGGCACCCGTTTTATTGATGTCGGCACAGGTCCTGGCCTGCCGGGTATTCCGCTGGCGATCGTGCGTCCGGACAGCCATTTCACGCTGCTGGACAGTCTCGGCAAGCGCGTGCGTTTTTTGCGTCAGGTGCAACACGAGCTGAAACTCGACAACATCACGCCGGTTCAAAGCCGCGTAGAAGCCTTTCCTGCCGAGCCGCCGTTTGATGGCGTTATCAGCCGCGCATTTGCGTCGCTCTCGGATATGGTGAACTGGTGCCATCATCTGCCGGAAGAAGAAGGGCGTTTTTATGCTCTTAAAGGCCAGCGTCCGGATGATGAAATCAGCGCACTGCCGTCAGGTTTTGCTGTTGAAGAAATCGTCAGACTGTCTGTTCCGCGTCTCGATGGCGAACGCCATTTGGTTATCCTTAAAGCAAACAGAACTTAATATTTATCAAAAAAAGTAGAAATAAGGTGTCGGGATTGCGTCAGCAGAAAAAGAGGTATGGGGCGTGATTACAACATCTTATTTCACTTTTTATTAACTTGTTTGCAGCTTAAGGATAACTAAGCATCATTTGCGCCAAATAGTAAATAGTCACTGATGAAAATATAAGGGCGCTATGCACAGGTGTCTGTATGCTAATAGGGCGTAAATTGTTTCTCATAGATGTCAATGAAAGGTTTTAATCGTGTTTCGGGGTGTTTTAAAAAATTTTGGGTTTAAAGCGTCTTAAATTCAAAAGGTTATAAAACACGCATTCATAAAGGATCTGTCAAAGCTTGAGCAGAAATTGTTTAGAATGTGATCTCGTGCACGCTTTATTCGCAAGGTTTTCGCGCGATTTGCAGTTTTTACATTTGCTTTCAGATTTAAGAGAAACTTGAAAAAAACGCCTCCTGAAAATTATTTAAACATTTATTCACCTTTTGGCTACTTATAGTTTGAAATCACGTGCTCGCCCCGTATAATTTGAGCGCTTTTTGAGGCTTGACTCAGAGCGTCAAAGAACGTTTTATACGACACGCGTCATACCTCGAAGGGAGCAGTGGCAAAATGTCTGCGTCGCTTATGAGTAAAAAAGTGGCCCGCAAGCTCCTGCTCATCCAGTTCATCGCGGTTCTGGCGGCAGGATTGTTGTTTTGCTTCAAAGACCCTTTCTGGGGCTTCTCTGCGTTATGCGGAGGGCTGGCAGTGTGGCTGCCGAATGTGCTGTTTATGAATTTTGCCTGGCGTCATCAGGCGCATACACCCGCTAAAGGCCGCGTGGCCTGGTCTTTCGCCTTCGGCGAAGCGTTCAAGGTGATTGCGACCTTTACCCTGCTGGTGGTGGCGCTGGCGTGTTTGAAGGCGGTTTTCTTGCCGCTGATTGTGACGTGGGTTTCGGTGCTGGTTGTGCAGATACTGGCGCCAGCTGTAATTAACAACAAAGGGTAAGAGGCATCATGTCTGCAGGAGAAATCTCGACGCCGCAGGAGTACATAGGCCACCATCTGAATAACCTTCAGATTGACCTGCGTACCTTCTCGCTGGTGGATCCGCATAACCCCCCGGCCACCTTCTGGACGCTCAACATCGACTCGATGTTTTTCTCGGTGGTGCTGGGCCTGTTATTCCTGGTTCTGTTCCGTAAAGTCGCCAAACACGCGACCAGCGGCGTACCGGGCAAATTCCAGACCGCGGTAGAGCTGGTTATCGGCTTTGTGCATGGTAGCGTACAAGACATGTACCACGGCAAAAGCAAGCTCATTGCGCCGCTGGCCCTGACGATTTTCGTCTGGGTATTCCTGATGAACCTGATGGATTTGCTGCCTATCGACCTGCTGCCGTACATCGGCGAGCACGTATTTGGCTTGCCAGCCCTGCGCGTGGTGCCGTCTGCGGACGTGAACATCACCCTTTCCATGGCGCTTGGTGTATTTATCCTGATTCTTTTCTACAGCATCAAAATGAAAGGCGTTGGCGGCTTTACTAAAGAGCTGACGCTGCAGCCGTTCAATCACCCGGTATTTATTCCGATCAACCTGATTCTGGAAGGTGTGAGCCTGCTGTCCAAACCGGTTTCTCTCGGTCTGCGACTGTTCGGCAACATGTATGCCGGTGAGCTGATTTTCATTCTGATTGCGGGTCTTCTGCCGTGGTGGTCACAATGGTTGTTAAATGTGCCCTGGGCCATTTTCCACATCCTGATCATCACGTTGCAGGCCTTCATTTTCATGGTTCTGACGATTGTCTATCTGTCGATGGCATCTGAAGAGCATTGATTTTTTACTCAACACTACTGCGTTTTAACTGAAACAAACTGGAGACTGTCATGGAAAACCTGAATATGGATCTGCTGTACATGGCTGCCGCTGTGATGATGGGTCTGGCGGCAATCGGTGCTGCGATCGGTATCGGCATCCTCGGGGGCAAATTCCTGGAAGGCGCTGCGCGCCAGCCTGATCTGATTCCTTTGCTGCGTACTCAGTTCTTTATCGTAATGGGTCTGGTGGATGCTATCCCGATGATCGCTGTGGGTCTGGGTCTGTACGTGATGTTCGCCGTCGCGTAGTAAACGAAGTTGTCTGAATTTCCAGACAATATCAGAACATTAACCAGATAAGAGGCATTGTGCTGTGAATCTTAACGCAACAATCCTCGGCCAGGCCATCGCGTTTGTCCTGTTCGTTCTGTTCTGTATGAAGTATGTATGGCCGCCAATTATGGCTGCCATCGAAAAACGTCAGAAAGAAATTGCTGACGGTCTGTCTTCTGCAGAACGCGCTAAAAAGGATCTGGAGCTTGCACAGTCCAACGCGACCGACCAGCTGAAAAAAGCGAAAGCGGAAGCCCAGGTGATTATTGAGCAGGCGAACAAACGCCGTGCTCAGATCCTGGACGAAGCGAAAGCTGAAGCAGAGCAGGAACGTAACAAAATCGTGGCGCAGGCCCAGGCCGAAATCGAAGCCGAGCGTAAACGTGCCCGTGAAGAGCTGCGCAAGCAGGTTGCTATCCTGGCTGTTGCTGGCGCCGAGAAGATCATTGAACGTTCCGTGGATGAAGCTGCTAACAGCGACATCGTGAATAAACTGGTCGCTGAACTGTAAGGAGGGAGGGGCTGATGTCTGAATTTGTAACGGTAGCTCGCCCCTACGCCAAAGCAGCTTTTGACTTTGCCGTCGAACACCAAAGCCTCGACCGCTGGCAGGATATGCTGGCGTTTGCCGCTGAAGTGGCCAAAAACGAACAGATGGCTGAGCTTCTCTCTGGCGCCCTGGCGCCAGAAACGCTCGCTGAGTCGTTTATCGCAATCTGTGGTGACCAGTTAGACGCCAACGGCCAGAACCTGATTCGGGTGATGGCGGAAAACGGCCGTCTGAAGGTACTTCCTGATGTTCTTGAGCAGTTCATTCAGTTACGCGCAGCCCTTGAGGCTACCGTTGAAGTCGAAGTGACTTCCGCCAGCGCACTGAGCGATGAACAGCTTGCGAAAATCAGCGCCGCGATGGAAAAACGTCTGTCACGCAAAGTGAAGCTGAATTGCAAAATTGATAAGTCTGTAATGGCGGGCGTCATCATCCGTTCGGGTGATACGGTCATTGACGGCAGCGTGCGCGGCCGTCTTGAGCGCCTCGCAGACGTCTTGCAGTCTTAAGGGGACTGGAGCATGCAACTGAATTCCACCGAAATCAGCGAACTGATCAAGCAGCGCATTGCTCAGTTCAATGTTGTGAGCGAAGCTCATAACGAAGGTACTATTGTTTCTGTAAGCGACGGTGTTATCCGCATTCACGGCCTGGCCGACTGTATGCAGGGTGAGATGATTTCCCTGCCGGGTAACCGTTACGCTATCGCACTGAACCTGGAGCGCGACTCTGTAGGTGCAGTGGTTATGGGTCCGTACGCTGACCTTGCCGAAGGCATGAAGGTGAAATGTACTGGCCGTATTCTTGAAGTGCCGGTTGGCCGTGGCCTGCTGGGCCGTGTGGTTAACACCCTCGGCGCGCCGATCGATGGTAAAGGTCCGGTTGAACACGATGGCTTCTCGCCAATCGAAGTTATCGCACCGGGCGTAATCGATCGTCAGTCCGTAGACCAGCCTGTACAGACCGGTTATAAGTCCGTTGACGCCATGATCCCAATCGGTCGTGGTCAGCGTGAACTGATCATCGGCGACCGTCAGACCGGTAAAACCGCGATGGCTATCGACGCCATCATCAACCAGCGCGATTCCGGCATCAAATGCGTGTACGTGGCTATCGGCCAGAAAGCGTCCACCATTGCTAACGTGGTTCGTAAACTGGAAGAGCACGGTGCGCTGTCCAACACCATCGTTGTGGTCGCGACCGCTTCTGAATCCGCTGCGCTGCAGTACCTGGCTCCGTATGCCGGTTGCGCGATGGGCGAATACTTCCGTGACCGCGGCGAAGACGCGCTGATCGTTTACGATGACCTGTCTAAACAGGCTGTCGCTTACCGTCAGGTTTCCCTGCTGCTCCGTCGTCCGCCGGGACGTGAAGCATTCCCGGGCGACGTGTTCTACCTCCACTCCCGTCTGCTGGAGCGCGCATCCCGTGTTAACGCGGAATACGTTGAGAACTTCACCAAAGGTGCAGTGAAAGGTAAAACCGGCTCTCTGACCGCACTGCCGATCATCGAAACCCAGGCGGGTGACGTTTCTGCGTTTGTTCCGACCAACGTAATTTCTATTACTGACGGTCAGATCTTCCTGGAAACCAACCTGTTTAACTCCGGTATTCGTCCGGCGGTTAACCCGGGTATCTCCGTATCGCGTGTGGGTGGTGCTGCTCAGACCAAGATCATCAAGAAACTGTCCGGTGGTATCCGTACCGCGCTGGCACAGTATCGTGAACTGGCGGCGTTCTCTCAGTTCGCCTCCGATCTGGACGAAGCAACCCGTAAGCAACTGAGCCACGGCCAGAAAGTAACTGAACTGCTTAAGCAGAAACAGTACGCGCCGATGTCCGTTGCACAGCAGGGCCTGGTCCTGTTCGCGGCGGAGCGCGGTTACCTCGAAGATGTGGAACTGGCGAAAATCGGTAGCTTCGAAGCCGCTCTGCTGGCTTACGCTGACCGTGATCACGCTCCGCTGATGCAAGAGATCAACCAGACCGGTGGCTATAACGATGAGATCGAAGGCAAGCTGAAAAGCCTCCTCGACTCCTTCAAAGCAACCCAGTCCTGGTAACGTCTGGCGGCTTGCTGTAAGGCAAGCCGCAAGGCATTGAGGAGAAGCTCATGGCCGGCGCAAAAGAGATACGTAGTAAGATCGCAAGCGTCCAGAACACGCAAAAGATCACTAAAGCGATGGAGATGGTCGCCGCTTCCAAAATGCGTAAATCGCAGGATCGCATGGCGGCCAGCCGTCCTTATGCAGATACCATGCGCAAAGTGATTGGTCACCTTGCTACCGGTAATCTGGAATACAAACACCCTTACCTGGAAGAACGCGACGTTAAGCGCGTGGGCTACCTGGTGGTGTCGACTGACCGTGGTCTGTGCGGCGGCTTGAACATCAACCTGTTCAAGAAACTGCTGGCGGATATGAAAGCATGGTCCGATAAAGGCGTTCAGTGCGATATCGCAATGATCGGCTCTAAAGGCGTTTCTTTCTTCAATTCAGTGGGCGGCAACATTGTGGCGCAGGTCACCGGCATGGGGGATAACCCTTCCCTGTCCGATCTGATTGGCCCGGTTAAAGTGATGTTGCAGGCTTATGATGAAGGCCGTCTGGACAAGCTTTACGTTGTCAGCAACAAATTTATTAACACCATGTCTCAGGCTCCGACCATCACTCAGCTGCTGCCGCTGCCGGCATCAGAAGACGATGAGTTGAAGCACAAATCCTGGGATTACCTGTACGAACCCGATCCGAAGGCGCTGCTGGATACCCTGCTGCGTCGTTATGTCGAATCGCAGGTTTATCAGGGTGTGGTTGAAAACCTGGCCAGCGAGCAGGCCGCACGAATGGTGGCGATGAAAGCCGCAACCGATAATGGCGGCAGCCTGATTAAAGAGCTGCAGTTGGTGTACAACAAAGCTCGTCAGGCCAGCATTACTCAGGAACTCACCGAGATCGTCTCGGGGGCCGCCGCGGTTTAACCAGGTTATTTCGTAGAGGATTCAAGATGGCTACTGGAAAGATTGTCCAGGTAATCGGCGCCGTGGTGGACGTCGAGTTCCCTCAGGATGCTGTACCGAAAGTGTACGACGCCCTTGAGGTAACGAATGGTAATGAGCGTCTGGTGCTGGAAGTCCAGCAGCAGCTCGGCGGCGGTATCGTACGTACCATCGCGATGGGCTCTTCCGACGGTCTGCGTCGCGGTCTGCCTGTTGCAGACCTTGAGCACCCGATCGAAGTGCCGGTAGGTAAAGCGACGCTGGGTCGTATCATGAACGTCCTGGGTCAGCCTATCGACATGAAAGGCGACATCGGCGAAGAAGAGCGTTGGGCGATTCACCGCGCGGCGCCGTCCTATGAAGAGCTGTCCAGCTCTCAGGAACTGCTGGAAACCGGCATCAAAGTTATCGACCTGATGTGTCCGTTCGCGAAGGGCGGTAAAGTCGGTCTGTTCGGTGGTGCAGGTGTAGGTAAAACCGTAAACATGATGGAGCTTATTCGTAACATCGCGATTGAGCACTCCGGTTACTCCGTGTTTGCGGGCGTGGGCGAACGTACCCGTGAAGGTAACGACTTCTACCACGAAATGACCGACTCCAACGTACTGGATAAAGTATCCCTGGTGTACGGCCAGATGAACGAGCCGCCGGGAAACCGTCTGCGCGTTGCGCTGACCGGCCTGACCATGGCTGAGAAATTCCGTGACGAAGGTCGTGACGTTCTGCTGTTCGTCGACAACATCTACCGTTACACCCTGGCCGGTACTGAAGTATCCGCACTGCTGGGCCGTATGCCTTCAGCGGTAGGTTACCAGCCGACCCTGGCGGAAGAGATGGGCGTTCTGCAGGAGCGTATCACCTCCACCAAAACCGGTTCTATCACCTCCGTACAGGCGGTATACGTACCGGCGGATGACTTGACTGACCCGTCACCAGCCACCACCTTTGCGCACCTTGACGCAACCGTGGTACTGAGCCGTCAGATTGCTTCTCTGGGTATCTACCCGGCCGTTGACCCGCTGGATTCCACCAGCCGTCAGCTGGACCCGCTGGTAGTAGGCCAGGAGCACTACGACACCGCTCGCGGCGTGCAGTCCATCCTGCAGCGTTACCAGGAACTGAAAGACATCATCGCCATCCTCGGTATGGACGAGCTGTCTGAAGAAGACAAACTGGTTGTTGCTCGTGCTCGTAAAATTCAGCGTTTCCTGTCACAGCCGTTCTTCGTGGCAGAAGTGTTTACCGGCGCGCCGGGCAAATACGTATCGCTGAAAGACACCATCCGTGGCTTTAAAGGCATCATGGAAGGTGAATACGATCATCTGCCGGAGCAGGCGTTCTACATGGTTGGCTCCATTGATGAAGCCGTGGAAAAAGCCAAAAAACTTTAACGCCTTAATCGGAGGGTGACATGGCAATGACTTACCACCTGGATGTCGTCAGCGCAGAGAAACAGATGTTCTCTGGTCTGGTCGAGAAAATCCAGGTTACGGGTAGCGAAGGTGAACTGGGTATTTACCCGGGCCACGCGCCGCTGCTCACCGCCATTAAGCCTGGTATGATCCGCATCGTGAAACAGCACGGCCACGAAGAGTATATCTATCTCTCCGGCGGCGTGCTGGAAGTGCAGCCGGGCAACGTAACCGTGCTGGCTGACACCGCGATTCGCGGCCAGGATCTCGACGAAGCGCGAGCCCTGGAAGCGAAGCGTAAAGCGGAAGACCATATCCGTAGCTCCCACGGTGACGTGGACTACGCTCAGGCTTCTGCTGAGCTGGCCAAGGCGATCGCCAAACTGCGCGTTATCGAGTTGACCAAAAAAGCGATGTAACACCGGCTTGAAAGTTAAAAAGCCAGCCAGGGCGACCCGGCTGGCTTTTTTTATGTCTGCGTTATACGCAAGGACGTATGTTTGCTGGATTTTAGTCGGCATTTACTGCGCTTTATTCCAGCCGCAAAAAAACGGCATCCCATTGTTTTTATGAATGATAAGACGCCAGAAAGCGTTTACTCTCTCTTTTTACGCCTTCCGGCATGCATTACGCGGCTGTATAACGTGGTAAAACAGGCTTAAAGCGGCGATTTGCCAGCAGCCCGTTTTATGCTGAAAAATATGTAGAATTTCGGGCGCTAAATCGCTTTACTTCATTCACTTTCATAAGACAGGACGACTATGTCTAGCCATGCTATGAGCGTTGTGATCCTTGCCGCTGGCAAAGGCACGCGCATGTACTCCGATCTTCCAAAAGTGCTGCACACTCTGGCCGGGAAGCCGATGGTGCAACACGTGATTGACGCCGCGAAGCATGTCGGCGCGCAGCACATTCACCTGGTTTACGGTCACGGCGGCGATCTGCTGCAAAGCACCCTTAAAGACGCCTCGCTGAACTGGGTATTGCAGGCCGAGCAGCTCGGCACCGGCCATGCAATGCAGCAGGCGGCGCCGTTCTTTAGCGACGACGAAGATGTGCTGATGCTCTACGGCGACGTACCGCTGATCTCCGTTGACACCCTGCAACAGCTCTGCGCGGCGAAGCCGCAGGGCGGTATTGGGCTGTTAACCGTGAAGCTCGACGATCCGACCGGTTATGGCCGCATTACCCGTGAGAACGGAAAAGTCTCCGGGATCGTTGAGCATAAAGATGCCAGCGATGAGCAGCGCCAGATTAACGAAATCAACACCGGCATCCTCGTCGCCAACGGCGCGGATCTGAAACGCTGGCTGGCGAAGCTCGATAACAACAATGCGCAGGGTGAATACTACATTACCGATATCATCGCGATGGCCTGGAACGAAGGCCGCGAGATTGCCGCCGTGCATCCGCAGCGGTTAAGCGAAGTGGAAGGCGTGAACAACCGCCTGCAACTGGCGCGTCTTGAGCGCGTTTACCAGGCCGAGCAGGCAGAAAAACTGCTGCTGGCGGGCGTGATGTTACGTGACCCGGCGCGTTTTGATCTGCGCGGCACGCTGCAACACGGGCGCGATGTCGAAATTGACGCTAACGTGATTATTGAAGGCGACGTAGTGCTGGGCAATCGCGTGAAAATCGGCGCGGGCTGCGTGATTAAAAACAGCGTCATCGGCGACGACTGCGAAATCAGCCCTTACAGCGTGGTGGAAGACGCCCGTCTGGATACCGCCTGCACCATCGGGCCGTTCGCGCGTCTGCGTCCGGGCGCGGAGCTTCTCGAAGGCGCGCATGTCGGCAACTTTGTCGAGATGAAAAAAGCGCGTCTGGGTAAAGGCTCGAAAGCGGGTCACCTGACCTACCTCGGCGACGCGGAAATCGGCGATAACGTTAACATCGGCGCGGGCACCATCACCTGTAACTATGATGGCGCGAACAAGCACAAAACCATCATTGGCGATGATGTGTTTGTCGGCTCCGATACCCAGCTGGTGGCACCGGTGACGGTGGCGAAAGGCGCGACCATCGCCGCAGGCACCACCGTGACGCGCAATATCGCGGAAAACGAGCTGGTGCTCACCCGCGTGCCGCAGGTACACAAACAGGGCTGGCGTCGCCCGGTGAAGAAAAAATAAGTTATGTTCATGGCGGGCGCGCTGTATCTGCCCGCCATACGGTTTTGCCGGTCGCAGAGCAGTCATGCCCTGCGGCAGGCACGGGATGAAGGGATAACATAATCTTCCGCCCACAGGCAGTTCCAAAACAATAACCCCACTCTCTACAAGGCTCGGGGAGCCCGGAAAACGGGCAAATACAGGTCGGCGACAACGCATGGCGAAATGCCATTGTCAGGAAATTAATTATGTGTGGAATTGTTGGCGCTGTAGCGCAACGTGATATTGCTGAAATCCTTCTCGAAGGTTTGCGTCGTCTGGAGTACCGCGGCTATGACTCCGCCGGTCTCGCGGTGGTGGATAACGCGGGGCATATGACCCGTCTGCGTCGTCTGGGCAAAGTACAGATGCTGGTTCAGGCGGCGGAAGAACATCCGCTGCATGGCGGCACGGGTATCGCGCACACCCGCTGGGCGACCCACGGCGAACCGTCAGAAGGCAACGCGCACCCGCATGTCTCCGGGCATATTGTGGTGGTGCATAACGGCATTATCGAAAACCACGAACCGCTGCGCGAACTGCTGAAAACGCGCGGCTACGAATTCGTCACCGAAACCGACACCGAAGTGATCGCGCACCTGGTGCACTGGGAGCTGGAGCAGGGCGGTACGCTGCGTGAGGCGGTGCTGCGCGCCATTCCTCAGTTGCGCGGCGCTTACGGCACCGTCATTATGGATAACCGCGATCCGAGCGTTCTGCTGGCGGCCCGTTCCGGCAGCCCGCTGGTGATTGGCCTCGGTGTGGGCGAAAACTTCATCGCCTCCGATCAGCTGGCGCTGCTGCCGGTAACCCGCCGCTTTATCTTCCTCGAAGAGGGCGATATCGCCGAAGTGACCCGCCGCTCCGTCGCGATTTTCAACACCCAGGGCGAAAGCGTCTCCCGCCCGGAAATCGAATCTAACGTGCAGTATGACGCCGGTGATAAAGGCATCTACCGCCACTACATGCAAAAAGAGATCTACGAGCAGCCGAACGCGATTAAAAATACGCTGGCCGGGCGCATCAGCCACGGCGAGGTGGATTTAAGCGAGCTGGGTCCGAACGCCGACGAACTGCTCTCTAAAGTTGAGCATATTCAGATTGTCGCGTGTGGCACCTCGTACAACTCCGGTATGGTTTCTCGCTACTGGTTTGAAGCGCTGGCAGGCGTGCCGTGCGATGTCGAAATCGCCTCGGAATTCCGCTATCGCAAATCTGCCGTGCGCCGCAACAGCCTGATGATCACGCTGTCGCAGTCCGGTGAAACCGCAGACACCCTCGCGGCGCTGCGTCTGTCCAAAGAGCTCGGTTATCTCGGTTCGCTGGCCATCTGTAACGTTCCGGGCTCATCGCTGGTGCGTGAATCGTCGCTGGCGCTGATGACCAAAGCCGGCACGGAAATTGGCGTGGCGTCCACCAAAGCGTTCACCACCCAGTTAACCGTTCTGCTGATGCTGGTGGCGAAACTGGGCCGTCTGAAAGGCGTGGATGCCGCCGTTGAGCACGATATCGTTCACGGCCTGCAGGCGCTGCCGAGCCGTATCGAGCAGATGCTCTCTCAGGACAAACGCATCGAGGCGCTGGCGGAAGATTTCTCCGACAAGCACCACGCGCTGTTCCTGGGCCGTGGCGATCAGTACCCGATCGCGCTGGAAGGCGCGCTGAAGCTCAAAGAGATCTCCTACATTCACGCCGAAGCCTATGCGGCAGGCGAGCTCAAGCACGGCCCGCTGGCCCTGATTGACGCCGATATGCCGGTTATCGTGGTGGCACCGAATAACGAACTGCTGGAAAAACTGAAGTCCAACATCGAAGAAGTTCGCGCCCGTGGCGGCGTGCTGTATGTCTTCGCCGATCAGGATGCGGGTTTTAGCAGCAGCGACAACATGAACATCATCCCGATGCCGCATGTTGAAGAAGTTATCGCGCCGATCTTCTACACGGTTCCGCTGCAACTGCTGGCCTATCATGTCGCGCTGATTAAAGGCACCGACGTTGACCAGCCGCGTAACCTGGCGAAATCCGTTACGGTGGAATAACGCGCTCTCGCGCGTGTTATGCTCTGAAGAGGTTGCCGGAAGGCAGCCTCTTTTTTTTCACAACGTCATGAAACGGATAGGTTATGTCGTTTATGCAGCGCCTCGCTGACACACGGTTTTATCAGCTCCTCACTTACAGCGCAGAGGTGGATGACGATATCGCCCACCGCAGGCTGCATAAGCTCAAACTTAAAATGGCCGAGCGCCACGATCTGCCCGATGTCCGCATCATCGGCTCGCGCCGTTTCTGGCGAGTGCCGGTGGGGTGCGTCTATGCCATGGCATTGAGTGCCGTCCTCAATCTCGCCGCGCTGCGGCCCGCTTTTTCTGTGTTGTGGATACTCTCAGGCGCTATCTGGCTGGTATTGCTGATATTCGTGATGTTGATGATAGAAAAAGGGCGGCACCGCGATTTGCAGCTGTTTCTCTTCAGCGCGTTTTTTCATGCGGCGTTAAGCCTGGCGACGCTAATTACCGGCCTGATAATGTGGCCGTTTTCCGGTGTGTTCTGGCTCTGCTGGAGTGCGGGCGCGCTGCTGGTGTGGGCAGCATGGCGAATGATGAACAGTGAGGAGATGTTCAGGCTGGGCCGCTGGTGTCTTGCGAACAAAATGCGACGCGCTCATACCAAAGCCCTTCAGCGCCCTTCGGAAAAACGCGCCTTAAAACGGGCAAAACATCGTAATGAGCCTGACCGATAAAAGGAGTAAGCTCCCTGCCTGTCGCTATACAGGGAGCCCACCGCTTATTTAATCTTGCGTTTTAAATCATCCAGTTCACGGGACAGCTTGTCATTTTCCTGCTCCAGCGCCCGCAGGCGATTTTCCAGATCGCTATCTTTTCTGTCGTCCGAATAGCGGTTTTGCTCTTTGCGCTTATACGCCTCGACGGCCTTTTCCACATCCGAGATATCGACGTTAGACGGTGCCACGACGCCATCGCTGGTAAATATCGTCACCGGCGCGCCGTGAATACGGGTGCTGTGGTCATCCAGTTGAACCGGCGCGGCATAACTTATTGATGAAAAAGTAAGTAATGACGCAGCGGAGAAAAGTGACATTTTTTTTATCATTACGGCTATCCTTATAAATGACGGGCGGGTTGCGGAATTATAAAAGCATTATTATTCAGAAAGTTAAGTAAGACATTTCTGCATCTTTTTCATTGTCATAAAACTGTCATAATTCGTACATTTATCTGTCACCAAACTGTCCTACTTTGCTCACCGTAGCCACGAAACAATAAATTACGAACACCAGCAGGAGACATTATGAAAGTTATGCGTACCACCGTCGCAACTGTTGTCGCCGCGACCTTATCTCTGAGCGCTTTTTCCGCTTTCGCGGCAGCAAGTCTGACTGGCGCGGGCGCAACGTTCCCGGCGCCGGTGTATGCCAAATGGGCGGATACCTACCAGAAAGAAACGGGTAACAAGGTAAACTACCAGGGTATCGGCTCCTCCGGTGGCGTTAAACAAATCATTGCTAACACAGTTGATTTTGGTGCTTCTGACGCGCCGCTTTCTGACGAAAAATTACAGCAAGAAGGGCTTTTCCAGTTCCCGACCGTGATCGGTGGCGTGGTGCTGGCGGTTAACCTGCCGGGCTTCAAGTCTGGCGAACTGGTGCTGGATGGCAAAACCCTGGGCGACATCTACCTTGGCAAAATCAAGAAGTGGGATGACGAGGCTATCGCCAAACTGAACCCGGGCAAAAAACTGCCTTCTCAGAATATCGCCGTGGTGCGCCGCGCTGACGGTTCCGGTACGTCTTTCGTCTTCACCAGCTATCTCGCGAAAGTGAACGACGAGTGGAAATCCAAAATCGGCTCTGGCTCTACCGTTAACTGGCCGACCGGTCTTGGCGGTAAAGGTAACGACGGTATCGCCGCGTTCGTACAGCGTCTGCCGGGCTCTATCGGCTATGTGGAATACGCCTACGCCAAGCAGAATAACCTGACCTACACCAAACTGGTTTCTGCTGACGGCAAACCGGTCGCACCGACCGAAGAGAGCTTCGCCAACGCCGCCAAAGGTGCTGACTGGAGCAAATCCTTCGCGCAGGACCTGACCAACCAGAAAGGCGATGACGCGTGGCCAATCACCTCCACCACCTTCATTCTGGTTCACAAAGAGCAGAAGAAACCTGAGCAGGGCGCCGAAGTGCTGAAGTTCTTCGACTGGGCCTACAAGTCAGGCGCGAAACAGGCTAACGACCTGGATTACGCCTCTCTGCCGGACAGCGTGGTCGAGCAGGTTCGCGCTGCATGGAAGACCAACGTGAAAGATAGCAGCGGCAAAGCGCTGTATTGATCGAGATTTACCGATGATGGCGGATGGCGCTTCGCTTATCCGCCCTACAAAAATCCGGTAACATGCTGTTTTTTGTAGGCCCGGTACGCATCACGCTGCCGGGCATCATTCAAAACAGAGTTTAACTGAAGAGTGAAATATGGCTGCCACCAAGCCTGTATTTAACCCCCCCGGTAAAAAGGGCGATATGATCTTCAGCGCGCTGGTTCGTCTGGCTGCGCTGATTGTGCTATTGCTGCTGGGCGGCATTATCGTCTCCCTTATCTTCTCCTCCTGGCCAAGCATCCAGAAATTTGGTTTTTCTTTCCTCTGGACCAAAGAGTGGGACGCCCCTAACGATATCTACGGCGGGCTGGTGCCGATTTACGGCACGCTGGTGACCTCGTTTATCGCGCTGCTGATAGCGGTTCCCGTGAGCTTCGGCATTGCGCTGTTCCTGACGGAGCTGGCGCCTGGCTGGCTGAAACGCCCGCTGGGTATCGCCATTGAACTGCTGGCGGCTATCCCGAGTATCGTGTACGGCATGTGGGGGCTGTTTATCTTCGCCCCGCTGTTCGCGACCTATTTCCAGGAGCCGGTCGGCAACGTCCTTTCTGCGATCCCGTTTATCGGCGCGCTCTTTTCAGGCCCGGCGTTCGGTATCGGCATCCTGGCGGCGGGCGTCATTCTCGCCATCATGATCATTCCATACATCGCCGCGGTTATGCGTGATGTATTCGAACAGACCCCGGTGATGATGAAAGAGTCGGCTTACGGCATCGGCTGCACCACCTGGGAAGTTATCTGGCGCATCGTCCTGCCGTTCACCAAAAACGGGGTGATTGGCGGCGTTATGCTCGGTCTTGGCCGCGCGCTCGGCGAAACCATGGCGGTGACCTTTATCATCGGTAACACCTACCAGCTCGACAGCCCGTCGCTCTACATGCCGGGCAACAGCATCACTTCGGCGCTGGCTAATGAATTCGCCGAGGCGGAATCCGGGCTGCACGTGGCGGCGCTGATGGAGCTGGGCCTGATCCTCTTTGTGATCACCTTTATCGTGCTGGCCATCTCCAGGCTGATGATCATGCGTCTGGCGAAAAACGAGGGGGCACGCTAATGGCGACGATGGAACTACAAAACACCACGGAGCTTGCGGAATCCCGCCGCAAAATGCAGGCGAAGCGCCGCATGAAAAACCGCATCGCCCTCACGCTCTCTATGGCGACGATGGCGTTCGGCCTGTTCTGGCTTATCTGGATCTTAATTTCCACGGTATCGCGCGGGTTTGACGGCATGTCGCTGGCGCTCTTTACCGAGATGACACCGCCGCCGAACACCGCCGGTGGCGGCCTTGCGAACGCGCTCGCAGGCAGCGGGCTGCTGATCCTGTGGGCGACGGTTATTGGTACGCCGCTTGGCATCATGGCGGGTATCTATCTCGCGGAATATGGCCGCAAGTCGTTTCTCGCGGAAATCATCCGCTTTATTAACGACATTCTGCTTTCTGCGCCGTCTATCGTCGTCGGGCTGTTCGTCTACACCATCGTGGTGGCGCAGATGGAACACTTCTCCGGCTGGGCGGGCGTGATTGCGCTGGCGCTGTTGCAGGTGCCGATTGTTATCCGCACCACCGAGAACATGCTCAAGCTGGTGCCGGACAGCCTGCGTGAAGCTGCCTACGCGCTCGGCACGCCGAAATGGAAGATGATCTCCGCCATTACGCTTAAAGCTTCTGTGTCGGGCATCCTGACCGGCGTGCTGCTGGCGGTCGCGCGCATCGCGGGCGAAACCGCGCCGCTGCTCTTTACCGCGCTCTCCAACCAGTTCTGGAGCACGGACATGATGCAGCCTATCGCCAACCTGCCGGTGACGATTTTCAAATTCGCCATGAGCCCGTTTGCCGAATGGCAACAGCTGGCCTGGGCAGGCGTGCTGATTATCACCCTTTGCGTACTGCTGCTGAACATCCTGGCGCGCGTGCTGTTCGCCAAACGTAAACACGGTTAATTTTTTGACGGCGTGGCATTTTGCGACGCCGGATAAGGAAAACGATTGAGATGAGTATGGTTAATAAGGCCCCGGGCAAGATTCAGGTTCGCGATTTGAACTTTTACTACGGGAAATTCCATGCCCTGAAAAACATCAGCCTGGATATCGCCAAAAACGAAGTGACCGCGTTTATCGGCCCGTCTGGCTGCGGTAAATCCACGCTGCTGCGTACCTTCAACAAAATGTTTGAGCTCTACCCGGAGCAGCGCGCGGAAGGCGAAATCCTGCTGGATGGCGAAAACATTCTGAACCACTCCCAGGATATCGCGCTGCTGCGCGCGAAAGTGGGCATGGTGTTCCAGAAGCCGACGCCGTTCCCGATGTCGATTTACGACAACATCGCGTTTGGCGTGCGTCTGTTTGAGAAACTCTCCCGCGCCGATATGGACGAGCGCGTGCAGTGGGCGTTGACCAAAGCCGCATTATGGAACGAAACCAAGGATAAACTGCACCAGAGCGGGTACTCTCTCTCCGGTGGTCAGCAGCAGCGTCTGTGTATCGCCCGCGGCATCGCTATCCGCCCGGAAGTATTACTGCTGGACGAACCGTGTTCGGCGCTGGATCCGATCTCCACGGGCCGTATCGAAGAGCTCATTACCGAGCTTAAGCAGGATTACACCGTCGTTATCGTGACGCACAACATGCAGCAGGCGGCGCGCTGTTCCGATCACACGGCGTTTATGTACCTTGGCGAGCTGATCGAGTACAGCAACACCGACGATCTCTTCACCAAGCCGAAAATGAAACAGACCGAAGACTATATTACTGGTCGCTACGGTTGATATGCCCGGATTTCTCATGTGGGCCGCTTTTGAATTTATCGGGCATGTGGAGTGCTAAATGGATAATCTGAATCTGAATAAACATATTTCCGGTCAGTTCAACGCTGAACTGGAATACATTCGCACCCAGGTGATGACCATGGGCGGGCTGGTGGAGCAGCAGCTCTCCGATGCGATCACCGCCATGCACAACCAGGACAGCGAACTGGCCAAACGCGTTATCGACGGTGATAAAAAGGTCAACATGATGGAAGTGGCGATCGATGAAGCCTGCGTGCGCATCATCGCCAAGCGCCAGCCGACCGCGAGCGATCTGCGTCTGGTGATGGCCATCATTAAAACCATCGCGGAGCTGGAGCGCATCGGCGACGTGGCGGATAAAATCTGCCGCACCGCGCTTGAGAAATTCTCGCACCAGCACCAGCCGCTGCTGGTGAGCCTGGAGTCGCTTGGCCGCCATACCGTGCAGATGCTGCATGACGTGCTGGACGCCTTCGCGCGTATGGATCTCGATGAAGCGGTACGTATCTATCGCGAAGATAAAAAAGTCGACCAGGAATATGAGGGCATCGTGCGTCAGCTGATGACCTATATGATGGAAGATTCCCGCACCATTCCGAGCGTTCTGACCGCGCTCTTCTGCGCCCGATCTATCGAGCGTATCGGCGACCGCTGCCAGAATATCTGCGAATACATTTTCTATTTCGTGAAGGGCCAGGATTTCCGCCACGTGGGCGGCGACGAGCTGGATAAACTGCTCGCCGGTAAAGATCCGAAAGAATAAGCCCGTCGCCCTCGCCGCGCGCGAGGGCAATTTTGGGGCGCGCGTCGCCCCTTTTGCGGATTTTACTCAATACTATAAGGGGTTACCGAGCCCGTTATAAAAGGATAAATCCGTGAAATTACCTTCCCGTACCGCTCTCGCGATGGCAGCCGTGATTGGTTGCGCCAGTTTATCCGCCTTCAGCGCGCCGCTGCCGGCAACCCCCGATCCGTCTATTCCGGTCAGCCATTACATCACGCAGGTGAATCCCGATAAATCCATTACCTTCCGCCTGTTCGCCCCCCAGGCGAAGCGCGTGGCGGTGGTGCTCGGCGCGACGGCGGACAGCCAGGTGTCCCATGAGATGCGCAAAGAGGCGAACGGCGTCTGGAGCTGGAAGAGCGCGCCGATGACGCCGGATCTGCACGAGTATTTTTTTGACATTGACGGGTTTCGCTCCATCGATACCGGCAATCCGTATGTGAAACCGCAGCGCCAGCCGAACACCTCGCTGATGCTGGTACCGGGCAGCATTATTGATGACCGGGCGGTGCCGCACGGCGATCTGCGCACGCTGACGTACCACTCCGGCGCGCTGAAATCGGAGCGGCGGGTGTACGTCTGGACGCCGCCGGGCTACAGCCGTGAAAGTGAGCCGCTGCCGGTGCTCTACTTCTATCACGGCTTTGGCGATACCGGGCTTTCCGCCGTTACCCAGGGCCGTATCCCGCAAATGATGGATAACCTGCTGGCGGAGGGAAAAATTAAACCGATGCTGGTGGTTATCCCGGATACCGAAACGGATATCGCCGACGCGGTGCCGGAGAATTTTCCGCCCGCCGAACGTCGCAAAGATTTCTACCCGATTAACGCCCGCGCGGCGGATAAAGAGCTGATGAACGATATCATTCCGCTGATCGGGCAGCGATTTAACGTGCGTCAGGATGCGCAGGGGCGCGCGCTGGCGGGGCTGTCGCAGGGCGGCTACCAGGCGCTGGTGTCAGGCATGACGCACCTGCAAAGCTTCGGCTGGCTGGCGTCGTTGAGCGGCGTGACCACCGCCACGGTGCCGAATGACGACGTGACGAAACAGCTCTCCCGCGCGGATGAGGTGAACAGCCAGTTGCGTAACTTTACGCTGGTGGTGGGCAATAAAGACAGCGTGACGGGCCGGGATATCGCCGGGCTGAAAACCGAGCTTGAGCGTGACGGCGTGAAATTTGATTACCACGTTTATCCGCGGCTCGGCCATGAAATGGCCGTATGGCGCCCGGCCTATGCCGAGTGGGTGCAGAAGATTTTTTAATGGTGGTTGATGTGGGGCGGTAGGGGCGAGTTGTCAAAGGTGGGTGCGCTGGCGCTTACCCACCCTACAAAAATTCTGCATCCCTGCACAGGTGGGTGCGCTGCGCTTACCCACCCTACAAAATTCTGTATCCACACCGTAGGGCGGGTAAGCGAAGCGCACCCGCCGTCACCACCTGCAGATCAGCGCGTCACATCCCAGCCGCGAGCCCGCCATAAATCCGGCAGCTGCGCTAAATCGGTAAACACCGTCACATTCGGATGCTCCAGCGGCGGGTTATGCGGATCGGCACAGAAATAAAACACCTGCATCCCGGCGGCGATGCCTGCCTTTGCGCCGGCGGCGGAGTCATCCACCAGAATGCAGCGCTCCACATTCACCTGCATCGCATCGGCGGCAAAATGCATTAACGCCGGGTCGGGTTTCCAGCGCTGAATATCGTAGCCGCTGAAGAGTTTATCGGTGAAATAGCGCAGCATCCCGGTTTTGCCGAGCGACTGCTGCATTTTGCTCACCGGGCCGTTCGAGACGATACACATCGGCACCGCCATTTTCTCAAGCAGCGCCGCGGCGCCGGGGATTTCTTTGAGCTCCGCGTCAAAAAGCCGGGCCACTTCTGCGCGGTAGACCGGCTCAAGCTCGGCTTTCTCCAGCTGCACGCCATATTCAGCATTGATGGTATCAATGATTTCGTAGAGCTTTACGCCCTTAAAGCGCTTAAACACCTCTTCCAGTTCAAGCGTAATGCCTGCCCTTGCGAACATATGTACATAGGCGCGGGAGCAGATCACTTCGCTATCCACCAGCGTACCGTCGCAGTCGAAAAATACCGCTTCAATTCGGGACATGCCGTTTCCTGTTGTTGCAAGTTGAACGATTACTCTAAGCGCTTTGCGTCACGCAATCGATGCCGTATAAGCAAATTCAATGAAAAAAAGTCTGTGATGACCATCAATATCGGGCCTTTTTGGTATAGGATAGCGACGAATTTTTCCCCTCCTTGTACGGAATTAAAGAATGAGCCAACAACAGACGTCCCAGGCCGAAGAGCAGGGATTGCTTGAGCGCGTGTTTAAATTACGCGCGCACGGCACCACGGCCCGCACCGAGGTGATCGCAGGCGTAACGACCTTCCTGACGATGGTGTATATCGTTTTTGTAAACCCGCAGATCCTTGGCGCGGCTGGCATGGACACCAGTGCAGTCTTCGTAACGACCTGTCTTATCGCCGCGTTCGGCAGCATTCTGATGGGCCTGCTGGCGAATCTGCCCGTTGCGCTGGCACCGGCGATGGGCCTGAACGCCTTCTTCGCGTTTGTGGTGGTTGGCGCGATGGGGCTTTCCTGGCAGGTAGGGATGGGCGCGATTTTCTGGGGCGCTGTCGGCCTGCTGCTGCTGACCATTTTCCGCGTGCGCTACTGGATGATTGCCAATATTCCGGTGAGCCTGCGTATCGGGATCACCAGCGGTATCGGTCTGTTTATCGGCATGATGGGGCTTAAAAACGCGGGCGTTATTGTCGCGAACCCGGAAACGCTGGTGGCTATCGGTAATCTCACGTCGCATACCACGCTGCTTGGCGTGCTGGGCTTCTTTATCATCGCTATTCTCGCCTCCCGCAACATTCACGCGGCGGTGCTGGTCTCTATCATTGTGACCACACTGCTGGGCCTCGCGTTTGGCGATGTGCATTTCAAAGGCGTGGTGTCAGAGCCGCCGAGCGTAATGACGGTGCTGGGCCATGTTGACCTCGCGGGCTCGCTGGATATCGGCCTCGCGGGCGTGATTTTCTCGTTTATGCTGGTCAACCTGTTCGACTCCTCCGGCACGCTGATTGGCGTGACCGATAAAGCCGGGCTTGCCGATGAAAGCGGCAAATTCCCGCGCATGAAACAGGCGCTGTATGTGGACAGCATTTCGTCGGTGGCGGGCTCGTTTATCGGTACGTCGTCCGTAACCGCTTATATCGAATCTTCGTCCGGCGTTTCTATTGGCGGGCGCACCGGCCTTACGGCGGTCGTGGTCGGCCTGCTGTTCCTGCTGGTGATTTTCCTCTCGCCGCTGGCGGGCATGGTGCCGCCTTACGCCGCTGCGGGCGCGCTGATTTACGTGGGCGTGCTGATGACGTCCAGCCTGTCGCGCGTGAAGTGGGATGACCTGACCGAAGCGGTGCCGGCGTTTATCACCGCCGTCATGATGCCGTTTAGCTTCTCGATTACTGAAGGCATCGCGCTGGGCTTTATCTCCTACTGCGTGATGAAAATTTTCACCGGTCGCCTGCGCGATCTGAACGCCTGCGTGCTGGTTGTGGCGCTGCTGTTCCTGCTGAAAATCGTCTTTATCGACGCGCATTAATCAAAAAGGCCAGCGAATCGCTGGCCTTTTTATTATTCGCGGCGCACCCGCTTGATGTACTCCGCAAATGCGGTCAGCTGGCCGGTCAGGTGATCCAGCGTGCTTTGGTCCACCACTTCGCCGGTCTGCGTATCGACTTTGTTCTGAATCGCCCCGCCCATAAACTCCGGTTTGTTCATTACCATCGCATCGAGGAACACCAGAATCTGACGCAGATGATACTGGCAGCGCGCGCCGCCAATCGCGCCCATTGAGCTGGTCTGAATAAGCACCGGCTTGCCCGCGAGCGGCTGGTCGGGCAGGCGCGACAGCCAGTCAATGGCGTTCTTCAGGCCGCCCGGCACCGAATAGTTATACTCCGGCGTCACAATCACCACGCCGTCCGCCTCGCGGATCTGCGCGGCTATCGCTTCCACCGTCTGCGGAAAGCCTTCTTCCTGCTGGATATCGGCGTCATAAATCGGGATGTCGCGAATCGAGGGCAGCTCGTCCACCGTCATACCGGCGGGGGCCAGTTTTGGCAACGTGCGGGCGACCATCGCGTTATAGGAGCCTTTGCGCAGGCTGCCAATCAGCGTTACTACCTTAAGCGTGTCAGACATTGAAACCTCCGGGCGTGTCAAAGCTTAGTTAATACTCATCGCTTTTTCCGAGGGCAGACTGGTAAAGCGCATCAGACGCGTATCCGGGCTGGTGCTGCGTTTACGCATATCCGGCAGGCTGCGCCAGCCCTGTATGCTGTCATATTCCCACAGATACAGCTTTTCAATAGCGGGCGATACCGCCACTGTCCAGATTAATACGTCTTCAGCATCGCACGCCGCTTCCACA
Organism: Cronobacter sp. 153480017-3; assembly: GCF_053627815.1. Lineage (NCBI taxonomy): Bacteria > Pseudomonadati > Pseudomonadota > Gammaproteobacteria > Enterobacterales > Enterobacteriaceae > Cronobacter > Cronobacter sp. 153480017-3. The sequence goes on from NZ_JBSEYN010000011.1 coordinate 40,236, forward strand.
TGCGGAAATTGCGCCACGCGCAGTTTGCCGGCACCTGGCAACAGCTGGAAATGCTGACCGTCATCATTCTGCTGGCCTGTCAGCTTCAGCAGGCTGCGGCGCAGCGTCACCAGTTGAGTACGCGCTTCCAGCGGGTCATTTTGATTATCCACCCAGATGGTTTCATTTTTGCTAAGCGTATGGCCGGTTTGCGGTGCGAGAGGGTGCGTAAACGTGCGAGTGGCGGGTTGAAGTTCCATATCCAGCCCACAACAGCCTTCGGTGGTAATCGCCACACCCAGCATATTGCCGGTATGGGCGAGAGAGAAGTCCGCAAGGCCTGGGTCAGTAAAGCGCGGGCGGCCCTGCTCATTCACCACGATTTCCGGCAGTACAGGAATGCCATACAGCATAAATACCAGCTCGGCCAGCAGCGAGCGCGACGCCAGAAAACGGCTGCGGCGGTGCTCCGGCAGGTGTTGCGCGGCTTTCAGCGCGTCGGCTGAGAGCCTGGGGGAGATGCTGAGTTCGGGGCCAAGCGTCCTTCTTGCAAAATGCGTTGCCATTTTTCGCTCCGTGATAATGGTCACTAACGGGTAATTATCGAAATGATAAATGCATAATCTGCAACTCATCAGCCCGATAGTGTTTAGGTTTTAATGCCTAATGCGGACGCTGAAAAGTACTCTGTACGGACTTTTACAAAATTATCACACGGCCAGGGGCAACACACCGTTATAAAAGCGCGATCCTGCGCTCTCAGGGCGGTGGCAGAACCGTTTATGCGGTCAGCGGGATCTCTGGCAGATGCACCACATTGTTATAGAACGATTCCAGATCGTGCTCGGTCAGAATCGGTTCTTTCATTATCAGATGCACATCAAGCACATCTTCAAAGCCCGGCAAAATGTTCAGGCCGTTCGCCTGCGCCAGATCCTGAGAAATAATCCCGATGCTGCTGAAACTCTTCATCAGGGAAACGGTAATCAGCTCACTGCCGGAGAAAATTACGCTGGCCTCTTGCAGGAGCGGCTTATGCCGGGCGGTAAATTTATCAAAGCTCGCGGAGTACGGGCATTCCGCCAGCGGTTGCACCAGCGTGGCGGCAGCGGCGGCGCTTTCTGCTGAGCAGGCGGCAATCACTTTAATATTCAGCCCGGTTAATTTTATGCTGTAGAAGCCGGGCGGCACGTTCCCACCCAATACCACTGCGATGTCCGTTTCGTCTTTGGCGATTTTCACCAGATTTTCCGGTGATTCCGACGTGCTGAAAATTACGCTGTAGTCGCTCAGTTTGTCGATCATGAAGTTGATGATTTTCTTATTAGTATCGACAGAGAAGGTGCTGTTGAGTGCGATGCGAATGGGCGTTGTCGTGCTTTTCTTAAGCTGTTCGGCTTTGAGGCGCAGGTGCTCAGAAGTTTTGACGACATTCATAATATAGGGCAGTAAATCCTTACCCTCAGACGTTAGTACCACGCCTTTATTATTGCGATTAAATATTTTAAAACCGAAATATTCTTCCGCTTTGTTAAGTTGCGCCGCCAGCGCCTGAATAGTGATATTCGCCTCTTCCGCGGCACAGGTTAACGAACCCATCTGCGCGGTTTTTAGCAGATTCCTCAAAACCTTAATATCCATATGTCACCCCATGACGTGCCGGTCTTTCCTTTATATCAACCGCCATAAGAATTATCAATTGATACGCGGACATTACGCTGACCGAAAACTCCGGTTTTGCTGGTTTTTTCGGTCAGAAAGACCTCAAAACGGCTTGCTTAAAATGATTATTAAGGTGACTGAAAAAGAATTGAATATAAATAACTTAATTAACTGGTAGTTTAACACAAAACCTCCCTACCAACCCTGGATGAATATAGAATATATGTTACAGCTCAATAAAAATATCGGCGATGACCTGAGAAAAAATAAAGCGGTAAATGTTCTGGGTTTAGATTTCTCACTGACGGGTGGATTTAGCGACTTCGTTAAATTCACGCAAAGCTGGGAAACGATGGGCATTGATAAATTCTATGGTCAGGCCGATCGCGGAACGCGTTATCGCCGTTACAGCGATTTTGATTACAACCCGGTTACTAAAACGCTAACGCCGCTCGGCCATCGCGCGTATGAACAATCGGTCGAGCATAATAAATATGTTGGTGGTATTGAACGTCACTTTGATGATATTACCACTGAGGTATTACATTCACCGGTATTACGTGCGCTGGTGGAGCTGGATTTCAACGTCTATAAAGAAGTGCTGCCGCCGGAATTGCATAATGAAGTCTGGCAGTGCCAGATTCATCAAATCCGCATTGAAATTAAACCTGGCTGTGAGCTGGAAATCACGCCAGAAGGCATCCACTGCGACGGCTATCCGTTCAGCGGCGTTCACTTCTGGGGCCGTCATAACGTTGAAGGCGCCATGAGCCAGGTCTTTAAGAAAGACGGCACGCTGGTGGATTCTGGTACCTATCGCAATATTCTCGACACCACCTTTTTCCTCGATCGCGAAATGCTGCATTACGTGACCAGCGCGTTTAACCCGACAGAAGACGCGATGGGCTTTCGGCAGATAATCGCCGTTTCGTTTTCAAGGCCGGGGACGGAATATGATATCATCAAATAAACTCCAGCTTGTTTCTTCTGACGTTGAAAAAAACACGGCACCGGATGGATTAGTCATTTCTAAAGCGACTATTAACGATGCCTGCGATATTGTCAGCTTTTTAAAATTCTTTAAAGAGGTGGCTTTTTGTGAATGGCAGGATGAAGAACATATTCGCAAAATTGTCGCGGCAGAAAATGCCCGCTGTTATTTAGCGAAAGACCAGAATGGCGTCCTGGTGGGCGCTATTATTGGCGGTATGCTCGGCACACGCGCCACGCTAAATCACATCGCGATTTCGCCTATTTTCAGGAATAACAAAATAGGCACGGTACTGACAAAAACCATTCTGAATGATTTTTATCTGAGCGGTATTAAACGTGTCTTTTTGTTTATTGAAGATAAAAACCAGGTCGCGTTCAAATTCTGGCGTTCCCAGGGTTTTCAACCGACCACAGGAGAAACGACGTGCGAACTGGATCTTTAAAAAACCTGAATTACGCCGAGCGTAGCGATCTTAAAGAGAGCCTGTTGAATGCCTCGCCGATTATGGCGGGGTATTTCGTCGTCGCGTTTGTCTTCGGCGTCATGTGCATCAACGCCGCGCTGCCGGTCTGGTTCCCGGCGGCGATGTGCCTGTTTGTCTACGCGGGAACGGCGCAATTCGCCGCGCTGGCGCTGCTCACTTCGGGCGCGTCGCTGCTGCCCATTGTGCTCTCGACACTGCTTATCAATTCCCGACATATTTTAATGTCGATGTATATGTCGAAGAAACTCGGCCCTGTCGGCATGTCCGGGCTGAAAAAGTCGCTCTACGCCTTCGGGCTTACCGATGAATCCTTCGCAATGCACAGCCAGCGCCTGGAGAGCCGTATTGCGACGACGGCGAGTTATCTGCTGAGCTTCAATGCCTTTTGCCATGTGTCGTGGGTGGTGGGCGGCTTTGCGGGGGCCGTGGCGTCTGAGTATCTGGCGAAATTCATCAGCTTCAAACTCGACTACGCGCTCACGGCCATGATGCTGTTCGTGCTGGTCGCGCTCTGTAATACCACCGGTAAGCGCATCGTCGCGCTGGTCTCTGTTGCGACCACGATCGGTCTGAACTTTATCCATATTTCACCGTTGAACGTCTTTGTGGCGACGGCGGTCGGTTGCGGAGTCGGCGTATGTCTCAAGAAATCTTCCTCCTGATTGTCATCTTCTCAATGATGGCGGTGACGTTTGCGATTCGTCTGATCCCGCTGCATTTAAGCCCGGAGCGCACGCCGCGCTTTATTAACGCGGTGATTGAGTACATTCCGGCCGCGGTGATTTCCAGTATTACGATTCCGGCGCTGTGCTTTCCGCAAAACGCGGGGTTCAGTTTATATAACGCCAGCGTCCTGGCGGCGTTGCCCGTCGTATTCGTCGCCTGGTTTACGAAGAATTTAATTGTCAGTGTGGTGGTGGGTGTTATCTGTCAGGTGCTCGCCAGCCATTTTCTTTTTGGGTAATTCACCGCTTCGGCGCACGGACAAAGGATCGACGCTATTAATGAAACGTATTGCCTGCGTGGCCTGCCTTGATCCGAAATTTTCTGTGCATGCGCATACTTTTTTACGTGCCGTAGTGCTCGCCAGACATGGACAGCTGGTAAAAGAGGCGCAGATCAGACTGTTTGACGACGGCGGCAGTCGGGAGGGCGCGCTGCGCGCTGCGCGGGAGATAGCGGCCTGGGGGGCGGACGCTGTCGTCGGGCATTATGTCTCTTCCGCGGCGGCGGCCGCCGCGCCCGAATACGCCAGACGCGGCGTACCGCTGTTTCTGCCTGCCGCGACCGCCAGCCAGCTGACGCGCAATGAGACGACATGGCGGCTCTGCGATAACGACGCCGACTATGTCGCCTGGCTGAAAGAGCGTGTCAGTCAGGCGCAGTGGCAGGTCGCTACACCTGAACATGACGGCTCGCTGCATGGCATCAGCGTATCAGAACAACTGGCGGCAGCGCTGCCGATTACGCCCTATGGTCCGACACGGATATTTTCAGGCCGCTACGCCGCGTCGGTTCGCTATGCCATTCGCTGGTCGCATATTGAACTGCCCGGGCGGTTGATTCTGACAGACGACGCGGGCTCACCCGCGCTGGTGCCGGATTTGCTGGCGCACGGTATCGATCCTAATCAGCACGAGATCCTGATTGCGGGCATTAGTCCGCCCCCTGTTGGTGAGATAGCCCATTTGGTACGCCAGACCTGGCAGCGACGCTGGGGCGGCGAGCCAGGCGCGTACCTGTGGGAAACGCTGGCGGCGATTCAGACGGCGGCGGCGTTTCCGCATATCCCCGCCCAAACGGTACTGGGGCCGCTGCGCTTCGATGCGCGGCGCGAGAGCCGTCCTGGTCATTTTCGACTCTGGCAGGTGACGCGCCAGGGCTTTATCGCTTATCAGCCCGTACCGGAGACGATATGACATCGCCCAGTGCGCTGACTGGCGCTTCACCATTACCCATCTGACGACACGAGGAATTTATGTCAAACCTTGAGCAACTGGCCTATTACCAGAAAAAACTCTCCTTTGAAGCCGATTCATGGGATCTCTATCTCGCGCTTAATGCCGGGGAAAATATTGTCGTCGTGGATGGCCGTAGTGAAGAGGCGTACCAGCGCGAGCATATTCCGGGCGCGATTAACCTGCCGCATAAAGCGCTGTGTTTTAACAACACCGCGGAGCTGGATAAATCTAAAGTCTATATCTGCTATTGCGATGGCATCGGCTGCAACGGCTCGACCAAAACCGCGATGAAACTACTGACGCTGGGTTTTCAGGTAAAAGAGCTGATCGGCGGGCTGGACTGGTGGAAACGCGATGGTTACGCCACCGAAGGCCATCAGGGCCGCGACGGTACGCCGGTCAGCTGCGGCTGCTGATTTACAAGGCGTGGTGCTGCGGTAAGAAGGAGCACCACGGAAAAAGTAACGGAGAACGGCTGACAGTGCCGTTCTTTTTTGCCTGAACCATGCTGCTGGTTAATAAAATCGGTGGTTGAGAGCCCGCTTATCGCGGCGTCCGGATATTCATTTTATGAAGCGCAATCAGGTTGATATTCCTGCCAATAATTAACGTTACTGGCAGGAGAATAAATTACATTTTGCAAAGCCGGTTGGCTGTAAGTTTCTTTATTCAGGAAAGGAGTTTTACCGTGCAGTGAGGGTGCACATCATATGAAAAAAGCAGCCCTGTTTTTCCTGCTGGCAATCTTTGTTTGCCCTTTAGCGCAGAGCCGTGAATGTTCTAAAGAGAAAGCAGAAGCGGCAGAAAACGCCGTAGATAACCTTAAAACATGGGCAGCGGTTTATGAGAGTTACAGGAATTACTTGCCATGTGATGAGGGAAGTATTGGTGAAGGCTATTCTGAAGCGATAATTCGTCTTTTGGTTGATCGCTGGAGTGAATTACCGGCTTTAGATGCACTGGGAAAACGCAACGCGTCTTTCGAACGTTGGGTAATCAGTCATATCGACTCCACGCTCGGATTAGACGATCTGCAAAAGGTGAGCGATACCGCTAAAACGCAATGCCCATCAGGACATATCGCGCTGTGCGAAAAGATAGCGGTGGCAGCTTCTAAAGTGATAAACGAAGGTTGATTCACCTTTTAGGATGCCATGCTGTATTACTGCTCTTTATAAATAAAAACCCACCTTAACAAGTATTAAGGTGGGTTAGTGGATGCTTACTTACTCAGGCGACGTGGGCGTTATTTACCAATACAGAAGCTGGAGAAAATACGGCCGAGCAGGTCGTCGGAGGTAAATTCACCGGTTATCTCGCTTAGCGCCTGCTGCGCCAGACGCAGCTCTTCGGCCAGCAGTTCGCCAGCCCATGCGCCAAGCAACTGCGCTTTGCCCTGCTGCAAGTGATTCGCCGCGTCTTCCAGCGCCTGGAGATGACGACGGCGGGCCAGGAAGCCGCCTTCCATGCTGGTATCAAACCCCATGCTTTGCTTCAGATGATTGCGCAGCACGTCCACGCCCTCATTCGTGCGCGCCGAAAGGCGGATAAGTGAGTGACCATTCACTTCGCTTATGCCGGGCTGTTCGCCGGTGACGTCCGCTTTATTACGCACCACGGTGATCGGCAGTTTCGCCGGCAGACGGGCGATAAAATCGGGCCAGATTTGCGCCGGGTCGGTGGCGTCGGTCGTCGTACCGTCAACCATAAACAGTACGCGGTCGGCCTGTTCGATTTCCTGCCAGGCGCGCTCAATGCCGATGCGCTCCACTTCGTCGCTCGCCTCGCGCAGACCGGCGGTATCGATGATGTGCAGCGGCATACCGTCGATATGAATATGTTCGCGCAGCACGTCGCGGGTGGTGCCCGCAATATCCGTCACAATCGCCGCCTCGCGGCCCGCCAGCGCGTTCAGCAGGCTCGATTTGCCTGCGTTCGGACGACCTGCAATCACCACTTTCATCCCTTCGCGCAGCAGGCTGCCCTGACGTGCTTCGGCGCGTACCGCGTCGAGATCGCCGATGACCTCGTTAAGCTGCGCCTCGATTTTGCCGTCGGAGAGAAAGTCGATCTCTTCATCGGGGAAATCGATAGCCGCTTCGACAAAAATGCGCAGGTGCGTCAGCGCTTCGACCAGATGGTTCACGCGCGCGGAGAATGCGCCCTGTAGCGAGTTCAGCGCCGAGCGCGCCGCCTGTTCAGAGCTGGCGTCAATCAGATCGGCGATGGCTTCCGCCTGGGCGAGATCGAGCTTGTCGTTGAGAAACGCCCGCTCGGAGAATTCGCCGGGCCGGGCGATACGCACGCCGGGCAGGGTGAGGATGCGCTTTAACAGCAGATCCAGAATCACCGGGCCGCCGTGACCCTGCAGCTCCAGCACATCTTCGCCGGTAAAGGAGTTCGGGCCAGGGAACCACAGCGCGATGCCCTGATCGAGCGCGGTGCCGTCCGCGTCTTTAAATGGCAGATAATCGGCATAGCGCGCTTTCGGCAGCTTGCCGAGCACGGCCTGCGCCACGTTCCGCGCCTGTTGGCCGGAGACGCGAAGAATGCCCACGCCGCCGCGTCCGGGAGGCGTCGCCTGGGCGACAATAGTGTCGTTATGGCTCATGGTCTTTCTGTCACTCTGTGTGGCGGGGCGTTTTCTCTACCCCACGTAAAGAAAAAGGCGGTCATCAGACCGCCTTCCATTTTAGCGTTGCCCTGACGAATCAGGCTTTTTTCTTCTTCTCGCGGCTGTGCAGACCGCGTTTTTCCAGACCGCGGTAGATCAACTGCTGCTGAAGGATGGTCACCAGGTTGCTGACGATATAGTACAGCACCAGACCGGACGGGAACCACAGGAAGAAGACCGTAAAGATGACCGGCATAAAGGTCATGATCTTCTGCTGCATCGGGTCGGTCACGGTGGTCGGCGACATCTTCTGGATGAAGAACATGGTCGCGCCCATCAGGATCGGCAGAATGTAGTACGGGTCCTGCGCGGAAAGGTCGTGGATCCACAGCGCGAACGGCGCGTGACGCAGTTCCACCGAGCCCATCAGCATGTAGTACAGCGCAAGGAAGATTGGCATCTGGATGAGCAGCGGGAAGCAGCCGCCCAGCGGGTTTACTTTCTCCGCTTTGTACAGCGCCATCATCTCCTGGCTCATGCGTTGCTTATCGTCGCCCAGACGCTCGCGCATCGCCTGAATCTTCGGCTGCAGCAGGCGCATTTTCGCCATGGAGGTGTACTGCGCTTTGGTCAGCGGGTACATCACGCCACGAACGATAAAGGTGATGGCGATAATCGAGAAGCCCCAGTTGCCAAGGAAGCTGTGGATCCATTTCAGCAGCTTGAACAGCGGCTGAGAGATGAACCACAACCAGCCGTAGTCAACGGTCAGGTCAAGATGCGGCGCGACCTGCGCCATTTTGTCCTGAATTTCCGGACCCACCCACAGGGTGCTGGCAAGTTTGGCGGTCTGGCCTGGCTGAACCTGAACCGGCTGAGATTTGTAACCGATAGCCGCAACGCCATGCCCCAGATCGGCGGTATAGAAGTTGCTGGTCACATTGCTTGCCGGAACCCACGCGGTCGCGAAGTACTGCTGGAGCATCGCTACCCAGCCGCCTTTGGCGTTTACGTTCAGGTTCTCGTCGTCAGCGATGGTATCGAACTTATATTTCTCGTACTTCTCGTCCGGCGTGGAGTAAGCCGCGCCGCGGAAAGTATGCAGAGCAAAGTTGCTGCTGCCGGTGTCGCGGTGGCTCGGCAGGTCGATAGTTTGCTTCAGCTGACCGAATGAAGAGATTTCAAGCGGCTGCGTACCGGCGTTCTTCACGTCGTAACCCACATAGACCGCGTACTGGCCGCGTTTCAGGGCGAACGTTTTGGTGAAGGCGTTACCTGCCTCGTCAGTGAAGGTCATCGGGATCACCAGCTCATCCTGGCCGTCAGCCAGAACATAGGTGTCACGCTCGGTGTTATACAGCGGGCGACCCTTGTTGTTATTCGGGTTGTCCGGGCCGTTACGACCGGTCAGGCCGCTCTGAGCCTGATAAACGAAGTTTGGCGTCGTTTCCAGCAGCTGGAAAGGTTCGCTGGAGCCCAGCTCTTTCGGGTATGCCAGCAGAAGCGCCTGCTCGATGTCGCCACCACGGGTATTGATGGTAAGAGAGAGGACATCGGTCTTAACGGTAATGAGTTTCCCCTGGCCACTGGCCGGTACGCCCTGGCTTGCGGCGCTACCCGCTGCGGTGGTCGTAGTCTGCGTGGTCTGCTGAACCTGAGGTTTTGGAGCTTTATCTTGCTCCCAGGTTTGCCAGATCATGAAAGACACGAACAACAAAGCGATGACAAGAAGATTGCGTTGCGAATCCATCGTTAGTGTTCTCTGGTATCAAAAGGTCCTGGCGGGACGGGGTCGTCGCCACCCGGGTTCAAAGGGTGGCATTTTAATACGCGTTTCACTGTCAACCAACTGCCTTTTAACACCCCAAACCTGCGCAATGCCTCAATTCCGTACTGCGAACAGGTGGGGTGAAAACGGCAATGCGGCCCGAGAAGCGGACTAATGAAGCGTTGATAGACCCGGATGAGGGCTATCAGGAGCCGCGAACCAGGCGACAATGACGACGCCATAATTTTTCCAAAGCTTCCGAAAGCTCCCGGTTATCGAGGTCGGCAATCCCGCGCTTCGCCACCACCACGAAATCCATCGGAGGGAGTTCATGTTGACGTAAACGGAAGCTTTCACGCGTCAGACGTTTAATCCGATTGCGTTCATGCGCGCGTTTAACGTTTTTCTTGGCGACGGTAAGACCGATGCGGGGATGCCCCAGCGAATTAAGGCGGCCGAGGATGGTGATTTGCGGCGTGCCAGCCCGTTGTGGCTGCTGGAAGACGAAGGTGAAATGAGCGGGAGTTAACAAACGTAACTCCCTGGGAAATGCGAGCTTAACCACTAAAGGGTTAGCTATTACTTGGAAACGGTCAGACGAGCGCGGCCTTTAGCACGACGACGTGCCAGAACCTGACGACCATTTTTAGTAGCCATACGAGCACGGAAGCCGTGAGAACGGTTGCGCTTCAGTACAGACGGTTGAAAAGTGCGTTTCATGGCGATTTCTACCTAAACTTGAATAAATTCACTGACTTTGCGTATGCGCGAACGGCCTGCCGGACGACTTACGCCAAAGTAATCGACGATTAAAGAGGCCGGATTGTAATAATTGTACACTCCGGAGTCAATTCACTTTCCTTATTTCCCGCGCTTTTCCCCTCGGTTTGAGGATAAAAAACACGCAAAATTCAGGCGATAAACCGCGCTTTACGCACCGGGTGGGGAATTATACGGGCTCGCCGCCAAAGCGCAAGGATCGTCAGGGATCTTCCTTAGATCGATAACGCGCGGTTTTCCGGATCGTCATTAATTTTTCCGATATGCCGGGTAAAACGCACCGCAGCCGCCAAAGGATCGATTACACTTAAGCGTCCTGACGCAGGCCTGTGGATAAATCGGGAAGAATCTGTGAGAAACAGGAGATCTCTGGCTCGCTTTAGGCTATGATCCGCGGTCCCGATCGGGATCCCTGATCTCAGCCTCGGGTAAAAAACCGCAAATAGCGGTTCGCACGCCTCCCGACTCGGGGCTTATCGGCGTGTGTCAACAATCATGAATGTTTCAGTCTTCGTCTTTTATCGACTTTTGTTCGAGTGGAGTCCGCCGTGTCACTTTCGCTTTGGCAGCAGTGTCTTGCCCGATTGCAGGATGAGTTACCAGCCACTGAATTCAGTATGTGGATACGCCCCCTACAGGCGGAACTGAGCGATAACACGCTGGCTTTGTATGCGCCAAACCGGTTTGTGCTCGATTGGGTAAGGGACAAATACCTCAATAATATTAACGGATTACTGAATGATTTCTGCGGCTCTGACGCGCCGCTGCTGCGCTTTGAAGTCGGCACGAAACCCCTGGCGACTGCGACAACCGCACCGGCAAGCCAGGCGGTAAAACCTGCGCAGGCCGCGCCCGCGGCCGCACCCGTGCGCCCGGCGTGGGACAACGTGCCCGCTCCTGCGGAGCCTTCTTACCGTTCGAACGTCAACGTCAAACACACCTTTGATAACTTCGTTGAGGGTAAATCTAACCAGCTGGCCCGCGCGGCGGCGCGCCAGGTGGCGGACAACCCTGGCGGCGCGTATAACCCGCTCTTCCTTTATGGCGGCACGGGTCTGGGTAAAACGCACCTGTTGCACGCGGTGGGCAATGGCATTATGGCCCGCAAGCCCAACGCCAAAGTGGTCTACATGCACTCTGAGCGTTTCGTTCAGGACATGGTAAAGGCGCTGCAAAACAACGCTATCGAAGAGTTCAAACGCTACTACCGTTCGGTGGATGCGCTGCTTATTGATGATATCCAGTTCTTCGCCAATAAAGAGCGATCCCAGGAAGAGTTTTTCCACACCTTTAACGCCCTGCTGGAAGGCAATCAGCAGATCATTCTGACCTCGGATCGCTATCCAAAAGAGATCAACGGGGTTGAGGATCGTCTGAAATCGCGCTTCGGCTGGGGTCTTACGGTAGCCATTGAGCCGCCGGAGCTGGAAACTCGCGTAGCGATCCTGATGAAAAAGGCGGATGAGAACGATATCCGTCTGCCGGGCGAAGTGGCCTTCTTTATTGCCAAGCGTCTGCGATCCAACGTGCGTGAGCTTGAGGGCGCGCTGAACCGGGTGATCGCCAACGCCAACTTTACTGGCCGCGCGATTACTATCGATTTTGTGCGCGAGGCGCTGCGCGATCTGCTGGCGCTCCAGGAAAAACTCGTCACTATCGACAATATTCAGAAGACGGTGGCCGAGTACTACAAGATCAAGGTGGCGGATTTGCTCTCCAAGCGGCGTTCCCGCTCGGTGGCACGTCCACGCCAGATGGCGATGGCGCTCGCCAAAGAGCTGACCAACCACAGCCTGCCGGAGATCGGCGATGCGTTTGGCGGCCGCGACCACACTACGGTGCTGCACGCCTGCCGCAAGATTGAGCAGCTGCGTGAGGAAAGCCACGATATCAAAGAAGATTTCTCCAATTTAATCAGAACATTATCTTCGTGACGCTATGAAATTTACCGTTGAACGTGAACACTTATTAAAGCCGCTCCAGCAGGTCAGCGGCCCGCTGGGCGGCCGTCCGACGCTGCCTATCCTCGGCAACCTGTTGCTTCAGGTCGCGGATGGCGCGCTGTCGCTGACCGGCACCGATCTGGAAATGGAAATGGTGGCGCGCGTCGCGTTGGTGCAGCCGCATGAGCCGGGCGCGACCACAGTCCCTGCCCGTAAATTCTTTGATATCTGCCGCGGCCTGCCGGAAGGCGCGGAAATCGCGGTTCAGCTGGATGGCGACCGTATGCGCGTGAGCTCCGGGCGTAGCCGTTTCTCGCTCTCCACGCTGCCCGCGGCGGATTTCCCGAATCTGGACGACTGGCAGAGCGAAGTGGAATTCACGCTGCCTCAGGCGACCATGAAGCGTCTTATCGAAGCTACGCAGTTTTCCATGGCGCATCAGGATGTCCGTTATTATCTCAACGGCATGCTGTTTGAAACCGAAGGTGAAGACCTGCGAACCGTTGCGACCGACGGCCACCGTCTGGCGGTCTGCGCGATGCCGGTCGGCCAGCCGTTGCCGAACCATTCGGTGATCGTGCCGCGTAAAGGGGTGCTGGAGCTGATGCGTATGCTTGATGGCGGCGACGCCCCGCTGCGTATTCAGATCGGCAGCAACAATATTCGCGCGCACGTCGGCGATTTCATCTTTACCTCGAAACTGGTCGATGGCCGCTTCCCGGATTACCGCCGCGTACTGCCGAAGAACCCGGACAAAACGCTGGAAGCCGGCTGCGATATTCTCAAGCAGGCGTTTGCCCGCGCGGCCATTCTCTCCAACGAGAAATTCCGCGGCGTGCGTCTGTATGTGAGTGAAAACCAGCTCAAAATCACCGCGAATAACCCGGAGCAGGAAGAGGCGGAAGAAATTCTCGACGTCACTTATGCGGGCGCGGAGATGGAGATCGGCTTCAACGTCAGTTATGTGCTGGACGTACTGAACGCGCTCAAATGCGAGAATGTTCGTATTTTGCTGACGGATTCAGTATCGAGCGTGCAGATAGAAGATGCGGCGAGCAGTTCCGCGGCCTATGTTGTTATGCCCATGCGTCTATAGAAAATATCGGGCTATCTTACTTGCCATTTTCAACCTGGGCAGTGCTCGCCCCTGTCACGTACGCCGTGTACGCTCCAGGGCCTGCGCGCTGTCCGCGTTGAAACTGGCTGCGCCGATAACGCCCTGGGTTTGCTGTAAAGGCGGAAAAGTCACTCTATGTCTCTGACGCGTCTCCTTATCAAAGATTTCCGCAATATTGAAAACGCGGATCTCGCGCTCTCTCCCGGTTTTAACTTTCTGGTTGGCGCGAACGGCAGCGGGAAAACCAGCGTGCTGGAAGCGATTTACACGCTGGGCCACGGACGCGCGTTTCGCAGTCTGCAAATCGGTCGCGTGATCCGCCACGAGCAGGATGCCTTTATTCTCCACGGGCGGTTGCAGGGCGACGAGCGCGAAGTCTCGGTCGGCCTGACGAAAGATCGCAACGGCGACAGTACGGTGCGCATCGACGGCAGCGACGGTCACAAAGTGGCCGAGCTGGCGCAGCTGATGCCGATGCAATTAATTACCCCCGAGGGGTTTACTTTACTCGGCGGCGGCCCCAAATACAGAAGAGCGTTCCTTGACTGGGGATGCTTCCATAACGAACCGGGCTTCTTTGTGGCCTGGAGCAACTTAAAGCGCCTGCTCAAACAGCGCAACGCCGCGCTGCGACAGGTGACCCGCTATGAACAACTGCGCCCGTGGGACCGTGAACTGGTTCCGCTGGCCGAACAGATAAGCCAGTGGCGCGCCAGCTATAGCGAAGCGATCGCCAACGACATGGCCGATACCTGCGCGCAATTTTTGCCGGAATTTTCGCTCACGTTTTCTTTCCAGCGCGGCTGGGAGAAAGAGAGCGACTATGCCGATGTGCTGGAGCGCGGCTTCGAGCGCGACCGGATGCTGACTTACACCGCGCATGGCCCGCACAAGGCCGATTTCCGCATTCGCGCCGACGGCGCGCCGGTGGAAGATACGCTGTCGCGCGGCCAGCTTAAGCTCCTGATGTGCGCACTGCGTCTGGCCCAGGGCGAGTTTCTGACTCGCGAAAGCGGGCGGCGCTGTCTGTATCTGATAGATGATTTTGCCTCTGAACTCGACGATGCCCGACGTGGGCTTCTGGCGCAGCGCCTGAAGGCTACGCAGTCGCAAGTCTTTGTCAGCGCGATCAGCGCTGAACATATTCTCGACATGACGGACAAAAATTCGAAGATGTTCGCTGTCGATCAGGGTAAAATAACGGATTAACCCAAGTTAAAATGAGCGAGAAACGTTGATGTCGAATTCTTATGACTCCTCCAGTATCAAAGTCCTGAAAGGGCTGGATGCGGTGCGTAAGCGCCCGGGTATGTATATCGGCGATACGGATGACGGCACCGGTCTGCACCACATGGTATTCGAGGTGGTAGATAACGCTATCGACGAAGCGCTCGCGGGTCACTGTAAAGATATCGTCGTGACTATCCATGCCGACAACTCCGTCTCGGTATCGGATGACGGGCGCGGCATTCCGACCGGTATCCACCCGGAAGAAGGCGTTTCGGCGGCGGAAGTTATCATGACCGTTCTGCACGCAGGCGGTAAATTCGATGATAACTCCTATAAAGTCTCCGGTGGTCTGCATGGCGTAGGCGTATCCGTGGTTAACGCCCTGTCCCAGAAACTGGAGCTGGTGATTCGCCGCGAAGGTAAAATCCACCAGCAAACTTACGTGCACGGCGTGCCGCAAGCGCCGCTGGCTGTAACCGGCGACACCGATCAGACCGGTACTCAGGTCCGTTTCTGGCCAAGTCTCGAAACCTTCACCAACGTCACTGAGTTTGAATACGATATTCTGGCGAAGCGCCTGCGCGAACTCTCGTTCCTGAACTCCGGCGTGTCGATCCGTCTCGTGGATAAGCGCGACGGCAAGCAGGACCACTTCCATTACGAAGGCGGCATCAAAGCGTTCGTGGAGTACCTGAACAAGAACAAAACGCCGATTCACCCGAATATCTTCTATTTCTCTACCGAAAAAGACGGTATCGGCGTGGAAGTGGCGCTGCAGTGGAACGATGGCTTCCAGGAAAATATCTACTGCTTCACCAACAACATTCCGCAACGCGACGGCGGTACGCACCTGGCGGGCTTCCGCGCGGCGATGACCCGTACGCTGAATGCCTATATGGATAAAGAAGGCTACAGCAAGAAAGCGAAAGTCAGCGCCACCGGCGATGACGCGCGTGAAGGCCTGATTGCTGTCGTGTCCGTTAAAGTGCCGGACCCGAAATTCTCCTCCCAGACCAAAGACAAGCTGGTCTCCTCCGAGGTGAAATCGGCGGTTGAGCAGCAGATGAACGAACTGCTGGCGGAATACCTGCTGGAGAACCCGAACGACGCCAAAATCGTGGTCGGCAAAATCATCGACGCCGCGCGCGCCCGTGAAGCGGCACGTAAAGCGCGTGAAATGACCCGTCGTAAAGGCGCGCTCGATCTCGCAGGGCTGCCGGGCAAACTGGCGGACTGCCAGGAGCGCGACCCGGCGCACTCCGAACTCTACCTGGTGGAAGGGGACTCCGCGGGCGGTTCTGCAAAACAGGGCCGTAACCGCAAGAATCAGGCGATCCTGCCGCTGAAAGGGAAAATCCTGAACGTCGAGAAGGCGCGCTTTGACAAGATGCTCTCTTCCCAGGAAGTGGCGACGCTGATTACCGCGCTCGGCTGCGGCATCGGCCGTGACGAATACAACCCGGATAAACTGCGCTACCATAGCATCATCATCATGACCGATGCTGACGTCGACGGCTCGCACATCCGTACGCTGCTGTTGACCTTCTTCTACCGTCAGATGCCGGAAATCATTGAGCGCGGCCATGTCTATATCGCCCAGCCGCCGCTCTATAAAGTGAAAAAAGGCAAGCAGGAACAGTACATTAAAGACGACGAAGCGATGGATCAGTACCAGATCGCCATCGCGCTGGACGGCGCGACGCTGCATGCGAATGCCAGCGCGCCTGCCATTGCCGGTGAAGCACTGGAAAAACTCGTCTCTGAGTACAACGGCGCGCAGAAGATGATCAATCGTATGGAGCGTCGCTACCCGCGCGCGTTGCTGAAGGAGCTTATCTATCAGCCGACGCTGTCCGAAGAGACGCTGGCCGATGAAGCGAACGTGACCCGTTGGGTCTCTGCGCTTATCACCACGCTCAATGACAACGAGCAGCACGGCAGCGTCTGGAAATACGATATCCGTGAAAACGCGGAAACGCGTCGTTTCGAGCCAGTGGTGCGCGTGCGTACCCACGGCGTTGATACCGATTACGTGCTCGACCACGAGTTTGTGACCGGTGGTGAATACCGTCGTCTGTGTACGCTTGGCGAGAAGCTGCGCGGCCTGATTGAAGAAGACGCGTTTATCGAGCGCGGCGAACGCCGTCAGCCGGTGGCAAGCTTCGAGCAGGCACTGGACTGGCTGGTGAAAGAGTCCCGCCGCGGCCTGTCGATTCAGCGTTATAAAGGTCTTGGCGAGATGAACCCGGAGCAGCTGTGGGAAACCACGATGGATCCGGAAAGCCGCCGTATGCTGCGCGTGACGGTAAAAGACGCGATTGCGGCCGATCAGCTCTTTACCACGCTGATGGGCGACGCCGTTGAACCGCGTCGCGCCTTTATCGAAGAAAACGCCCTGAAAGCGGCGAATATCGATATCTGACGGCCGTTATGGCGGGTGGCGCTTCGCTTACCCGCCCTACAACAGCACACAAGGCGGGTAAGCGCAGCTTCACCCGCCTTTATCATTTATAGCGCCACCCAATGTAGGGAGGGTAAGCGAAGCGCACCCGCCATTCGCCCTTCATACACCAGCCACCCTGTTCTTCCCTTCTCCACGGGCGCATTAACCGGCATTTTCCCTGCGGATCCATCCCCTTTTCTCGCCCCGGCTGCTACTGTGTTTTGAGCACAATCGCGTTAGCATGCGAAAAGACTCTTTTATGCAGGGGAACTCATGGCTATTAAACTTATCGCAATCGACATGGATGGCACATTACTGCTGCCCGATCACACCATTTCACCCGGCGTGAAAAACGCCATCGCCGCCGCCCGCGAACAGGGCATCAACGTGGTGCTGACGACCGGCCGGCCTTTTGCGGGCGTGGAGAGTTATCTGCGCGAGCTGCACATGGATAAACCCGGCGATTACTGCATCACCTATAACGGCGCGCTGGTGCAAAAGGCGAGTGACGGCAGCACCGTGGCGCAAACCCCGCTCAGTTATGACGATTACCGCTATCTGGAGCAGCTTTCACGTGAAGTGGGCTCGCACTTCCACGCGCTCGATCGCACCACGCTCTACACCGCGAACCGCGACATCAGCCGCTATACCGTGCATGAATCTTTTGTCGCCACCATTCCGCTGGTGTTCTGCGAGGCGGAGAAAATGGACCCGAACATGACTTTTCTGAAGGTCATGATGATCGACGAGCCGGAAATCCTCGATAAAGCCATTACGCGCATCCCGCAGGAAGTGAAAGAGAAATACACCGTGCTAAAAAGCGCGCCTTACTTCCTGGAGATCCTCGATAAGCGCGTCACCAAAGGCACCGGCGTGAAATCGCTGGCGGAAGTTTTAAACATCCAGCCGGAAGAAGTGATGGCGATTGGCGATCAGGAAAATGATATCGCGATGCTGGAATATGCGGGCGTCGGCGTGGCGATGGAGAACGCCATTGATGCGGCGAAAGAGGCCGCCAATTTTGTGACCCGCTCGAACCTCGAAGATGGCGTCGCGTACGCGATTGAGAAATTCGCCCTGCGCTAAGGGGGAATGTTGACGCGCCGCCCGTTACGGGCGGCGCGTCAGAAAGGCGCTTTCGGCTGCAAAGCCACCTTCAGCCTCGCCTCACCTGAAAGAGCGGGGTTGCCCCCGCCCGACAGGTTGCTACTTACCGGATTCGTAAGCCAGAAACGCAGCAAACTCCCTTTGCCCGTCCTTCAGCCTCAGTTCGCACAGCGAATGACGCGTCAGAAATGTGAATATTAACAACGTTATACATATCATTAATACACACCAGAACAGGGTGCTTCGCAGCAGTTTCATGGCCTTCTTCTCCTTGCCTTTCGGCGGGTAAGAGGCTACGCTGATGGTGTTGATGCATCAGGGGGCCTCGTTGGTTAATTGAATAAATGACCTTCGGGGCTTTCTTCTTTCTGCCTCACCATCACGGCATTTCTGCCGACAGCATGAGGCAAAAAGCCTCAAGCGCCGCCGCCATTATAAATTGTCCGTCCTGAGCGAAACCATCAAAAACCTACGGGCATTTTGCTGAATTTTCACGCCTTTTTCGTAACGCTTTCCCGTAAATCACGACTTTTACATTCCCATCGAACAACCTGATAAATCCCCTTCTGGTATTTCTCCTGATATATTCTTTTGTCGTTTTTGTGATCTAAATTGTAGTACAACCATAATAGATTGTACTACATTGAACCCATCAGCACGGCCACCCGCGTCACGGTTGTACTTCAAAAATGCGGCGAAAATCGGCGGTCAGGGTAAAGTAAGCGAAGAAACCTCGCGTGAAAGGAACCCATAACATGACCAAAACCGACCGCATCATCGTGACGCTGGGCCGCCAGATCGTTGGCGGGAAATATGTACCGGGCGCGTCACTGCCGGCAGAAGCGGAGCTGTGCGAGGAGTTTGAAACCTCGCGCAACATCATTCGCGAAGTGTATCGCTCGCTGATGGCGAAGCGGCTCATTGAGATGAAGCGCTATCGCGGTGCGTTTGTCGCGCCCCGCAACCAGTGGAATTACCTCGACACCGAGGTGCTCCAGTGGGTGCTGGAGCATGACGATGACCCGCGCCTGATTGCCTCAATGAGCGAAGTGCGCAACCTGGTTGAGCCCGCTATCGCCCGTTGGGCGGCAGAGCGCGCGACCTCAAGCGATCTGGCCCGTATTGAAGCGGCGCTGAACGACATGATTGCCAACAACCAGAACCGCGACGCCTTTAACGAGGCGGACATTCGTTATCACGAAGCGGTACTGGAGGCGGTGCATAACCCGGTGCTGCAACAGCTCAGCGTGGCGATAAGTTCCCTGCAACGGGCTGTGTTTGAGCGTACCTGGATGGGTGATGAGGCCAACATGCCGAAAACGCTCCAGGAGCATAAAGCGCTGTTCGATGCGATCCGGCATCAGGACGGCGAGGCGGCGGAGCAGGCGGCGTTAACCATGATCGCCAGCTCGACAAAAAGGCTTAAGGAAATCACATGACATCTCGCTACATCGCTATCGACTGGGGTTCCACTAATCTGCGCGCCTGGCTTTACCAGGACGAGCAGTGCCTGGAAAGCAGGCAATCGGAGGCGGGCGTCACCCGCCTCAACGGCAGAACCCCCGAAGCGGTGTTAGCGCAGGTAACCGAAGGCTGGCGCGATGACGCCACGCCGGTCGTCATGGCGGGCATGGTCGGCAGCAACGCGGGCTGGAAAATCGCCCCGTATCTGCCGTGTCCGGCCCGTTTTGTTGATATCGGCAGCCAGCTCACGACGGTGGCGGAACGCGTTTTTATTATCCCTGGCCTGTGCGTAAGCCGGCACGATAACCGCAACGTCATGCGCGGCGAAGAAACCCAGTTGCTCGGCGCCCGCGAGCTGGCCCCCGCGCCGCTCTACATCATGCCCGGCACGCACTGCAAATGGGTACAGGCGGACGCGCAGCAGGTTAATGATTTCCGCACGGTGATGACCGGCGAGCTGCACCATCTTTTATTAACCCATTCGTTGATTGGCGCGGGCCTGCCGGAACAGCAGCAGAGCGCCGATGCCTTTAACGCGGGGCTTGAACAGGGCGCGGAAACCGACGCGCCGCTGATCCGCCTGTTTGAAGTTCGCGCCGCCCATGTGCTGGGAAGCCTTGCGTGCGAACACGTCGCTGAATTTCTTTCCGGGTTGCTGATTGGCAACGAAGTGGCAAGCCAGCTTCGCCACTGGCAGCCAGGCCGTCATTCCCCTCTCACGCTGGTCGCCAGCCCGTCGCTCGCCAGCCGTTACCAGCGCGCGCTGTCGCTGCTGGGATACACGGCGCAGGCGCTTGAAGGCGACCGCGCATTTCAGACAGGCATAAGGAGTCTCGCTCATGCAGTGGCACAATAAACTTCCGCTCATCGCCATCCTGCGCGGCATCACGCCCGACGAGGCGCACGATCACGTCGCCGCGGTTATCGACGCCGGGTTCGAGGCGGTGGAAATCCCGCTCAATTCGCCGGACTGGCGCACCAGTATCGCCGCGATGGTCAACGCGTTTGGCGATCGCGCGCTGATTGGCGCAGGCACGGTGTTAAAGCCGCAGCAGGTGGATGAGCTGGCAGAGATGGGCAGTAAGCTTGTCGTCACGCCCAATATTCAGCCAGAGGTGATCAGGCGCGCGGTGAGCTACGGCATGACCGTCTGCCCTGGCTGCGCCACGGCGACCGAGGCGTTCAACGCCATCGAGGCGGGCGCGCAGGCGCTAAAAATCTTCCCGTCCTCTGCCTTCGGCCCCGATTACATCAAAGCATTAAAAGCCGTGCTGCCGCCGGAAATTCCGGTGTTCGCGGTTGGCGGCGTTACGCCGGAAAACCTGGCGGTGTGGCTGAAAGCGGGCTGCATCGGCGCCGGGCTTGGCAGCGATTTGT
Source organism: Cronobacter sp. 153480017-3 (assembly GCF_053627815.1). NCBI lineage: Bacteria > Pseudomonadati > Pseudomonadota > Gammaproteobacteria > Enterobacterales > Enterobacteriaceae > Cronobacter > Cronobacter sp. 153480017-3. Next base: position 61,159 of record NZ_JBSEYN010000011.1, read on the forward strand.
ATCGCGCCGGGCAGCCGGTTGAGCGCACGGCCGCGCAGGCGAAAGCATTTGTTAAGGCGTATCGGGAGGCAGTGCAATGAAAATAACCAAACTAACCACATACCGTTTACCGCCCCGCTGGATGTTTCTGAAGATAGAAACCGACGAAGGCGTGGTGGGCTGGGGCGAACCGGTCATTGAGGGCCGGGCACGGACGGTCGAGGCGGCGGTACATGAGCTGGGCGAATATTTGATTGGTCAGGATCCGGCGCGCATCAACGACTTGTGGCAGGTGATGTATCGCGGCGGGTTTTACCGCGGCGGCCCAATCCTGATGAGCGCCATCGCCGGTATCGACCAGGCGCTGTGGGATATTAAAGGCAAAGTGCTGAACGCGCCGGTCTGGCAGCTAATGGGCGGCCTGGTGCGCGATAAAATTAAAGCGTACAGCTGGGTGGGCGGCGACCGTCCGGCAGAAGTCATCGCCGGTATTAAAACGCTGCGCCAGATTGGTTTTGATACCTTTAAATTAAACGGCTGCGAAGAGTTAGGCATTATTGATGATTCGCGTAAAGTCGATGCGGCGGTGAATACCGTGGCGCAGATCCGTGAAGAATTTGGCAGCGATATCGAATTTGGTCTCGATTTCCACGGTCGCGTTAGTGCGCCGATGGCGAAAATATTAATTAAAGAGCTGGAGCCGTATCGCCCGTTATTTATTGAAGAGCCGGTATTAGCCGAGCAGGCGGAATATTATCCGCGCCTCGCCGCGCAGACGCATATTCCAATTGCAGCGGGTGAGCGCATGTTCTCGCGCTTTGAATTTAAGCGCGTGCTGGAAGCAGGTGGCCTGGCGATTCTGCAACCCGATTTGTCGCATGCGGGCGGTATTACCGAGTGCGCGAAAATCGCCGCGATGGCGGAGGCGTATGACGTCGGCCTTGCGCCGCATTGCCCGCTCGGGCCCATCGCGCTGGCGGCCTGTCTGCATGTCGATTTCATTTCGCGTAATGCGGTGTTCCAGGAGCAGAGCATGGGCATCCATTATAACCAGGGCGCTGAGCTGCTTGATTTTGTTAAAAATAAAGACGATTTCAAAATGGAAGGCGGTTACTTCCAGCCGTTGATGAAGCCGGGGCTTGGCGTGGAGATCGACGAAGAGCAGGTGGTGGCGCGTAGTCAGAGTTGCGCAGACTGGCGCAATCCGTTGTGGCGGCATGCCGATGGCTCCGTCGCCGAATGGTAATGTCCGTCCTGTTTCGCGCTGTAACGGCGTTGGCTGCGTTTCCTCACCGCGGTCACTTACTTCAGTAAGCGCCCGAAGATTTGTTAATTTGCCGCCTTCCCACAACGCGAATTATTTAGCGCGTTGCGCACAGCGGTTTTTCATGCAACGCGAATTATTCAGGACAAGGTAATTCCGGTTTTTACGAAAATTATTTCGCGTATTGATTAAATGAAAATAAGCCCGGCTCGCCGGGCAGTACACCCGAATATAAAAAACACACCCTCTGTATTTTACAGGGCATGGTGAGCGGCCTCGCTATGCCTTAATTCTGGAGACAGAACGTTATGGATATTTCTGTAACTGCTGCAAAACCGGGGCGTCGTCGTTATCTGACGCTGGCGATGATCTTTATTACCGTGGTGATTTGTTATGTCGACCGCGCCAATTTAGCCGTGGCGTCGGCGCATATTCAGGAGGAGTTTGGTATCAGCAAAGCGGAAATGGGTTACGTCTTTTCTGCCTTCGCCTGGCTCTATACGCTCTGCCAGATCCCCGGCGGCTGGTTTCTCGACCGCATGGGTTCGCGGCTAACCTATTTCATCGCCATTTTCGGCTGGTCGGTCGCGACGCTATTCCAGGGCTTCGCCACCGGGCTGCTCTCGCTCATCGGCCTGCGCGCCATCACCGGCGTGTTTGAGGCCCCCGCGTTCCCGACCAACAACCGCATGGTGACCAGCTGGTTCCCGGAGCACGAGCGCGCCTCGGCGGTCGGGTTTTATACCTCCGGTCAGTTCGTCGGGCTCGCGTTTCTCACGCCGCTGCTCATCTGGATCCAGGAGCTTTTAAGCTGGCACTGGGTGTTTATCGTCACCGGCGGCATCGGGATTATCTGGTCGCTCGTCTGGTTTAAGGTTTACCAGCCGCCGCGGCTCACTAAAGGCATCAGCCAGGCGGAGCTCGATTACATCCGCGACGGCGGCGGCCTGGTAGATGGCGACGCGCCCGTTGCAAAGGCCGAGCGCCAGCCGCTCTCCCGCGCCGACTGGAAGCTCGTGTTTCATCGCAAACTGATTGGGGTTTATCTCGGCCAGTTTGCGGTCACCTCCACGCTCTGGTTCTTCCTGACCTGGTTCCCGAATTATCTCACCCAGGAGAAAGGCATCACGGCGCTGAAAGCAGGCTTTATGACAACCGTGCCGTTCCTCGCCGCGTTCTTCGGTGTGCTGCTCTCCGGCTGGCTGGCGGATAAGCTGGTGAAAAAAGGGTTTTCACTGGGCGCGGCGCGTAAAACGCCGATTATCTGCGGTTTGCTCATCTCTACCTGCATCATGGGCGCGAACTACACCAACGATCCGACATGGATTGTGGTGCTGATGGCGCTCGCGTTCTTCGGTAACGGTTTTGCGTCGATCACCTGGTCGCTGGTCTCGTCGCTGGCCCCGATGCGCCTGATTGGCCTTACCGGCGGCATGTTCAACTTCGTCGGCGGGCTGGGCGGCATCACGGTGCCGCTGGTGATTGGTTATCTGGCGCAGGATTACGGCTTCGGCCCGGCGCTGGTGTACATCTCGGTCGTGGCGCTTATCGGCGCGCTCTCTTACATCCTGCTGGTCGGGGAGGTGAAACGCGTCGGCTAAGGCCGTGATGGAAGGCAGGGATGCCTGCGACGGAATGCGCAGATAACGCGCCGCCGGTCACCGGCGCGCGTTACGTATCAACGTATAACAACCATAAACCTGCCGGGTTAGCCACGGCAGGAAAGAGGGTTCTGCTATGCATACCGATCTGTACTCGACCACCCTGCGGCAGCTCAACGCGAAGATAATTCCGTTTATCATCATCTGCTACTTTGTCGCTAACCTTGATAAAACCAACATTTCCATCGCGGCGCTGCAAATGAACGCCGATCTCGGTCTGAGCGCCAGCATGTATGGCCTCGGCGTCGGGATGTTCTACATCTCCTACATCATTTTTGAAATCCCGAGCAATGTCATCATGACGAAGGTGGGCGCCCGCGTCTGGATAGCGCGCATCATGATCACCTGGGGCATCGTCAGCGCCGGGATGTCGCTGGTGCAGACGCCAACGCAGCTCTACGTCATGCGCTTTTTGCTCGGCATGGCGGAGGCGGGCTTTACGCCGGGCATCATCTATTACATCTCCTGCTGGTTCCCGAAGAGTAACCGCGCGCGGGCGATGTCGTTCTTTTACATGGGCTCGGTGATGGCGTCGATTATCGGCCTGCCGATCTCCGGCTCTATTCTCAATATGCACGGCCTCGCGGATATCGCAGGCTGGCGCTGGCTGTTCGCCATCGAGGGCGTTCCGGCGGTGGTGCTCGGCATCATGGTGCTCTGGCGGCTGCCGCAGACGCCGGATCACGCCCCGTGGCTGTCGGCAGAACAAAAAGGCTGGCTGAAGGCGCAGCTGGCGCGCGACAACGCGGGTGTGGAAGTGGGTAAAAACCACAGCTGGCTGAGCGCGCTGAAAAACAAAACCGTGCTGCTGCTGAGCCTGGTCTGGTTCCTCCAGGCGTTTGGCTCTATCGGCATTACGCTGTTTCTGCCGCTCATTATTAAGAGCATGGCGAGCGATCAGAGCAACATCGTGGTGAGTCTGCTCTCCGCCGTGCCGTTTATCGCCGCCTGCCTGTTTATGTATCTCAACGGCCGCCACTCCGACACCACGCATGAGCGCTCCTGGCATCTCGGCCTGCCGCTGATCCTCTCCGGTGTGTCGCTGGCCATCGCTGTCTGGTCCAGCAACCTGCTGGTGGCCTACGGGCTACTGGTGCTGACGGTCGGTTTTAACTTCGCCCTCACGCCGATTTTCTGGGCGGTCACGACCGAAAAACTGGCGGGTGTGGCCGCTGCCGCCTCTATCGCCTTTATTAATACCGTGGCGAATTTCGTCGGGCTTGGCCTGCCGCCGGTGCTCGGCAAAATCAAAGACGCGACGGACAGCTACCACTACGGGCTGCTGATTGTGGCCGTGGCGCTGATCCTGGGCGGCATTATTGGCGTGCTGGTCTCGCGCCCGGCGCGTCCTGGCGTGGCTGAAACGGCCGCTTCACTTAAACAGGAGTCCCGATGAAACCGATGGTGCTGAAACACGCGTATCTGCCGGATGCGCTCACGGCGGAACTGCGCGAGCGCTACGATCTGCGTGAGTTTTCGCAGATGTCTGACGCCGACTTCGTGGCGATTGCTGGCGACATCACGGCGCTGGTCACCAACGGCGAAGCGGTGGTGACTCGTGAATTTATCGCCCGGCTACCGGCGCTTTCATTGATTGCGGTTTTCGGCGTCGGTTATGACGGCGTGGACGTGGCGGCGGCGCGTGAGCGCGGTATCGCCGTGACCCATACGCCCGGTGTGCTGACGGATGACGTGGCCGATCTCGCCATCGGTCTGATGCTCGCCACGTCGCGCCGTATCGTCGCCGCGCAGAAGTTTATCGAACAGGGCGGCTGGCAGCAGGGCGGCTTTACGTGGACGCGGAAAGTCTCCGGCACGCGGCTCGGTATTTTCGGCATGGGGCGCATCGGGCAGGCCATCGCCCGTCGCGCGCAGGCGTTTGATATGGAGATCCGTTACACCGGCCGCCAGCCGCACAGCGCGCTGCCGTACCGCTTTGTGCCGGGTTTAGCGCAGCTCGCGCGGGAGAGCGATTTCCTGATGCTCTGCGCGCCAGGTGGCGATGCGACGCGCGGCGTGGTCAATGCGGCCGTGCTGGAGGCGCTCGGCCCGCAGGGGATTCTGATTAACGTCGCGCGCGGCAGCGTGGTGGACGAAACGGCGCTCATTGCGGCGCTGGAGAATGGCGCGATTGCCGGCGCCGGGCTGGATGTTTTCACGGATGAGCCGAACGTGCCCGCGCCGCTCCAGCAGCGCGACAACGTCGTCATCACGCCGCATATGGCGAGCGCCACGTGGGAGACGCGGCGCGAGATGTCGCGGCTGGTGCTGGAGAACGTCAACGCCTGGTGTGCGGGCGAGCCGCTGATTACGCCGGTTCCCTGATAGGCTTTTTCCGCGGAATCTTTTACCCTGAGGCCCTCTTTGGCTTCAGGGTTTTCTCTTGATGAAACAGCTCACCTTCGCCCCGCGTCACCATCACCTCACCAATATTAACGTCTGGACGCCCGACAGCCAGTGGCTGGCGTTTGACGTGCGCCCGTCCGGCGCGTCGTTTACCGGCAAAACCATTGAGCGCGTCAATGTCGGGACCGGCGAGGTGGAGGTTATCTACCGCGCCCCGGAAGGCGCACACGTGGGCGTGGTGACGGTGAACCCCGTGGCGGAGCAGTATGTTTTTATTCACGGCCCGGAGAACCCGGACGCCACCTGGCGCTACGATTTTCATCACCGCCGCGGCGTGGTGGTGGAAAACGGCGCGGCAGAGAATCTCGATGCGATGGATATCACGCCGCCGTTCACGCCCGGCGCGCTGCGCGGCGGCAGCCATGTGCATGTGTTCAGCCCGGACGGCGCGTGGCTGAGTTTCACTTACAACGACCACGTTCTGCATGAGCGCGATCCGGCGCTTGATTTGCGCAACGTCGGCGTGGCGCTGCCGTTCGGCCCGGTCACGCCGCCCTGCACGCACCCGCGCGAATACGCAGGCAGCCGCTGGTGCGCGCTGGTAAGCCGCACCACGCCCGCGCCGCGCCCCGGCAGCGATGAGATCAACCGTGCGTATGAAGAGGGCTGGGTCGGGCTTGACGGTTATCAGAAAGCGGACGGCACGCGGCAGCGGCGTGCGCTGGCGTTTATCGGCGATACGCTGACGCAGGCAGGCGTGAAAGCGCCTGAGCTGTTTATCGTGGATTTACCGGAAGACGAGGCAGCGTGGAAAACGCCCGGCGACGCGCCGCTCGAAGGCACGCCAGACGCCATGCCTGCGCCGCCTGCAGGCGTTATGCAGCGCCGCCTGACGTTCACGCACGATCGCCGCTATCCGGGGCTTGCCACCACGCCGCGCCACTGGGTGCGCAGCAATCCGCAGGGTACGGAAATCGCGTTTTTGATGAACGATGATAACGGCGTGGCGCAGTTGTGGCTCATTGCGTCTGCGGGCGGCGAGCCGCGTCAGGTGACGCAGGGCGCACAGGGCGTGGCGTCGGCGTTTAGCTGGCATCCGTCGGGCGAGGCTATCGGGTTTATGCAGGGCAATCGGATTGTGCTTTGCGATATCAACACGGGCGAGATAACGCCGCTCACGCCGCCGCAGACGGCGGCAATTTCCGCCGATGCCGTAGTGATCTCGCCGGATGGAAAACGCATCGCCTGGATGCAGGAGACCGACGGTTTCCGCCAGATCTGGATGACGGAAACCGGAAGATAATCAGGGCGCGGGAGGGATCACGGCGTTAATGGCGAAGGACTTCTTTTCGCTTTCTTCCACCCGTGATTTCACCGATTTATCGGTACGGAAGGCGTCCCACGGGATAAGCAGCGTATCCGCTATCGCCGTAAAGGGGAGATCGAGCGCCACCAGCGGCTTCAGCCCCCAGCTGGTGTCGTCATCGGCGAGCATCGTCGCGCTGGCCCGCGTGCCGGGATAATACCCTTGCTCGCCGCCGCCAGTGTGCGACATGACGCTGGAACAGCCGCCGAGTAGCAACGCGCTACTACAAAAAATCACTTTCCCGAGAGTATTGTTCATTTTCATTCTTCTGTTATGTCGTCGCATCGCAGGCGTCAGTCATGAGATATAACGCCCCTGAATCAGAATGAATAGCGCGCCTTTGCCGTCCTGTGGCAGCGCTCGCAGTTTAGCATTAGATGCTGTTATCCCCAGTCTACGCAAAGAAATGTAAATCGACAAAAAAAGGCCGATTTCGGCCCTTGAAAAGCGTCGGGCCGCACCCATTTTTGGATCGTGGTCGCAGGGAGGATGCCGAACGGGCCTTCCGCCACAGCCGCCTGTCCTTTGAGGAGGGCGATGTTAAACCTCGCTGATTTCAGGAGTATGTATGCGTAACTTCGATTTATCCCCGCTGTATCGTTCCGCCATCGGTTTTGACCGTCTTTTCAATCTGCTTGAGAACAACCAGAGCCAGAGCAACGGCGGCTACCCTCCGTACAACGTCGAGCTGGTAGATGAAAACCACTACCGTATCGCCATTGCCGTGGCAGGCTTTGCAGAAAGCGAGCTGGAAATTACCGCCCAGGACAACCTGCTGGTGGTGAAAGGCTCCCACGCGCCGGATCAGAAAGAGCGTACCTACCTGTATCAGGGTATCGCCGAGCGCAACTTCGAGCGCAAATTCCAGCTGGCCGAAAATATCTTCGTGCGTGGCGCAAATCTGGTGAACGGCCTGCTCTACATCGAGCTTGAGCGCGTGATCCCGGAAGCCAAAAAACCGCGCCGTATCGAAATCGGTAACTAATTTCGCCGGGTCGCCGCGGCGGCCCACCTTTGTCGTTCCGTGCTCGCCGAACGGGAGCACAGCCAGTCAACGCACTGGCGTTTTCACTCGCTTCAAAGAAGGAGAGATACTATGCGTAACTATGATTTATCCCCGTTTTTCCGTCAGTGGATCGGTTTTGACAAACTGGCCAACGCGCTGATGAACACCGCTGAAAGCCAGAGCTTCCCGCCCTATAACATCGAAAAAAGCGACGATAACCACTATCGCATTACCCTTGCGTTAGCCGGTTTCCGTCAGGAAGATCTGGAGATTGAGCTGGAAAATACCGTGCTGCGCGTGAAAGGCACGCCGGTGAAACCGGAAAACGAACCGAAATGGCTCCATCAGGGTCTGGTTATCCAGCCCTTCAGCCTGAGCTTCACGCTGGCTGAGCATATGGAAGTCTCCGGCGCGACCTTCACCAACGGGCTGCTGCACATCGATCTGGTGCGCAACATTCCTGAAGCGCTGGCCCCGCAGCGTATCGCCATCGGTCAGCCGCGCGCCCAGGATGACGAGCGCGTCATTGAGGGCGAACGCCCGGCGCTGAGCCACAGCGAAACCGAAAACCAGTAACGGCATCTCATGAAAAAGGCCCCCACAGCGGGGCCTTTTTTTATGCGTAACCACCCGGTCATCATAATGCCGGCGGGCGAACGCGATGCAGGTGGTAATCCACCTGATAGTCGCTGGTATTGCGAAACATCACTGAATAATTAAGGAATTCGCCGCTATCGCTGTAAGAGAGCGACGTAATGCGCAGCAGCGGCGTCTGCTCCTGCACGTTCATCACTGCCGCCAGCTGTTTATCCGCCAGCACTGGCGTCAGGCTTTCATAGTTGCCGCTGATGGTAATCCCGCACTCCTTCTCAATGTAATCAAACTTCGAGCCTTCCAGATGCGCCAGCGACAGCGTGCGAAAGAGCTTCACCGGCATATAGCTGTCTTCCAGCATCAGCGGTTTCCCCTCGACATAACGCACCCGGCGCGAGAAGTAGATGCGCTCGTTTATCTGGATGCGCAACTGGCTGGCGATGGCGGGCGGCGCGGGCATTACTTCAAACTGCAGCACCTTGCTGTGTACTTCTTTCCCTTGCTGACGCAGCACTTCCACCAGCCCGGTCAGATTCGTGGTTTCGTGATGCACGTCTTTGCGCGCCACATAGGTGCCGCTGCCGTGGCGGCGCACCACCAGCCCCCAGCCCACCAGTAAATCGACCGCTTTGCGAATCGTCATCCGCGCCACGCCAAACTCCTGCGCCAGCGCTTTCTCGCCAGGCAGTGGGCTGCCGATGTGGTAGTCCGATGAATTCAGGCGCAGACGCAGCCTTTCGGCAATGGATTTGTAGATCACCCGTAGACCTCTTTACGCCTGTTAACCGGGAGATTGCTCCCGGGGATGTCCAGATTTAACAAGGAAAGTAGACCTGAGTGTGCAAATTAAAACCATGAATGCGATCACGGAACGCAGCGGCGCGCCATGTTCACGCCGCGGTTACTTTTTATGCTCGCTTCAGGCCACCAGAAAATAATTAAGGCCTCAAACCCTACAGGTTGTTACATGAGGATTTAAAAATGCTCAGTCAAATACAACGATTTGGCGGTGCCATGTTTACCCCGGTGTTGTTATTTCCTTTCGCCGGGATGGTCGTCGGCATTGCCATCATGCTGCAAAATCCGCTGTTTGTGGGCGAGGCATTCACCGCGCCCGATAATCTCTTCGCGCAGATCGTTCACATTATTGAAGAGGGCGGCTGGGCGGTGTTTCGCAATATGCCGCTGATTTTCGCCGTCGGCTTACCGATTGGCCTCGCCCGTGAGGCGCAGGGCCGCGCCTGCCTCGCTGTACTGATTAGCTTTCTGACCTGGAACTATTTTATTAACGCGATGGGAATGACCTGGGGTCACTTCTTTGGTGTTAATTTCGCCGCCGACCCGGTCGCGGGCAGCGGCTTAACGCTGATCGCCGGGATTAAAACGCTCGATACCAGCATTATCGGCGCGATTGTTATCTCCGGGATCGTCACCGCCATTCATAACCGCTACTACGAGAAATCGTTGCCGGTCTTCCTCGGTATTTTTCAGGGCACCTCGTTTGTGGTGATTATCGCGTTCCTGGTGATGAGCCCCTGTGCCTGGCTCACGCTGCTGGGCTGGCCGAAAGTGCAGATGGGCATTGAGTCATTACAGGCGTTTTTACGCTCCGCCGGCGCGCTCGGCGTCTGGGTTTATACCTTCCTTGAGCGCATTTTGATCCCGACCGGGCTGCACCATTTTGTCTACGGCCCGTTTATCTTCGGCCCGGCGGCGGTGGAAGGCGGCATTCAGGTGTACTGGGCGCAGCATTTGCAGGAATTCAGCCAGAGCACGGCACCGCTCAAATCGCTGTTCCCGGAAGGTGGCTTTGCGCTGCATGGCAACTCGAAAGTGTTTGGCTCGGTGGGCATCGCGCTGGCTATCTGGTACACGGCCGCGCCGGAAAACCGCGTCAAAGTGGCGGGGCTGTTGATCCCGGCGACGTTAACGGCGGTGCTGGTGGGGATCACCGAGCCGCTGGAGTTCACCTTCCTGTTTATTTCCCCGCTGCTGTTCGCGGTGCACGCGGTGCTGGCGGCTACCATGGCGACGCTGATGTATATCTTCGGCGTGGTGGGCAACATGGGCGGTGGCCTGCTTGACCAGTTCCTGCCGCAGAACTGGATACCCATGTTCCACAACCATTCCGGCATGATTTTTACCCAGATTGGCATCGGCTGCGGGTTTACCGCGCTCTACTTCGTCGTCTTCAGGACGCTTATCCTGCACTTCGACCTCAAAACGCCAGGCCGCGCTGAGAGCGACATCAAGCTCTACAGCAAAGCCGATTACCGCGCCGCGCGCGGACAGACCACGGCGGCCGCGCACTCCGCTGCCGGTCAGGCCGCGGGTTTCCTTCAGGCGCTTGGCGGCGCGGAGAATATCGAAAGCATCAATAACTGCGCCACCCGGTTGCGCATCACGCTCGTCGACATGGCGAAAACCCAGAGCGATGACGTCTTTAAAGCCCTTGGCGCCCACGGCGTGGTGCGTCGCGGCAACGGCATTCAGGTGATTGTCGGTCTGCACGTTCCACAGGTGCGCGACCAGCTTGAATCGCTGATGAAAACCCCTTCCACGAACCCACTATCCCCCATGACGGAGGCTGTATCATGAAAAAATTCTCAGTTGTCATCGCAGGCGGCGGCAGCACCTTTACACCTGGCATTGTTCTGATGCTGCTGGCTAACCGCGACCGCTTTCCGCTGCGCGCGCTGAAGTTCTATGACAACGACGGCGCGCGTCAGGAAATCATCGCTGAAGCGTGCAAAATCCTGCTGAAAGAGCAGGCACCGGAGATTGAGTTTACCTACACCACGGACCCGCAAACGGCTTTTACCGACGTGGATTTTGTGATGGCGCATATTCGCGTTGGCAAATATCCGATGCGCGAAAAAGATGAAAAAATCCCGCTGCGCCACGGCGTGCTCGGCCAGGAAACCTGCGGCCCGGGCGGAATAGCCTACGGGATGCGCTCTATCGGCGGCGTGCTGGAACTGGTGGATTATATGGAGCAATACTCGCCGAACGCATGGATGCTGAACTACTCCAACCCGGCGGCGATTGTGGCGGAAGCCACCCGCCGCCTGCGCCCGAACGCCAGAATTCTCAACATCTGTGATATGCCGATTGGCATCGAAGGGCGGATGGCGAAAATCGTCGGCCTGAACAGTCGCAAAGAGATGCGCGTGCGCTACTACGGCCTTAACCACTTTGGCTGGTGGACATCGATTGAAGATCTGGAGGGCAACGATCTGATGCCGCGTCTGCGCGAATACGTGGCGAAGCATGGCTATGTGCCGCCCTCAGAAGACGCGCATACCGAAGCGAGCTGGAACGACACCTTCGCGAAAGCGAAAGACGTGCAGGCGCTGGACCCCGACACCATGCCGAACACCTACCTGAAATACTATCTCTTCCCGGATTACGTCGTGGCGCATTCCAACCCGGCGCACACCCGCGCCAACGAAGTGATGGAGCACCGCGAAAAACAGGTCTTTGACGCCTGCCGCGCCATTATCACCGCGGGCCACTCCTCGGCGGGCGAGCTGGAAATCGACGAACACGCCTCCTATATCGTCGATCTGGCGACCGCTATCGCTTTCAACACCCAGGCGCGGATGCTGCTGATTGTGCCGAACAACGGCGCTATCCATAACTTTGATGCCGATGCGATGGTCGAGATCCCGTGTCTGGTGGGTAAAAACGGGCCGGAGCCGCTGACAGTCGGCGATATTCCGCACTTCCAGAAAGGGCTGATGAGCCAGCAGGTGGCGGTGGAAAAACTGGTGGTGGACGCCTGGGAGCAGCGCTCATACCAGAAACTGTGGCAGGCGATTACGCTGTCTAAAACCGTTCCGAGCGCGTCGGTCGCGAAAGCGATTCTCGACGATCTCATTGAGGCCAATAAAGACTACTGGCCGAAGCTGCACTAACGTTACGCCCCGCCTTTTCGACCGGCATCGTCATGGTGCCGGTCGCACTGCCAGCGCTCCTCTGTGACGTCCGTTTTACGTTATGCTGAGGCGAGCACAGGTAAAACAGGGAGCCGTCATGAAAATTTCCCGTCTCGGCGAGGCGCCGGACTATCGCTTTTCACTGGCCAATGAACGCACGTTTCTGGCGTGGGTGCGCACCGCGCTGGGGTTTCTGGCGGCGGGTGTCGGGCTTGATCAGCTCGCGCCGGATTTCGCCACGCCGGTAGTGCGCGAGGCGGTGTCGCTGCTGCTCTGCTTTTTTGCGGGGGCGCTCGCCATTTACGGTTACCTGCGCTGGCTGCGCAACGAAAAGGCGATGCGCCTGAAAGCGGCGCTGCCCTATACTCGCATGCTGGCGTTTATCAGCGGCGTGCTGGTCGTGGTGGCGCTGGCGGTGATGCTGGTGGTGTTTTATGCCGGGTAATCCGCGCGATCCGGGGCTGCAACCGGAGCGTACATCGCTTGCGTGGGTGCGCACGCTGCTTGGCTACGGCGCGCTGCTGGCGCTGGCGCTGCGCCACGCGTGGACTCACGCCGGCCTGCTTATCTGGCTGGCGCTGGGGGGCGTTGCGGCCGTGGCCGGGCTGATTTACGTCTATGCCCGTCAGCGTCGTCTGATTACGCTGGTACACGAGGATTTTTCCGCACCCGGCCAGGTGCGGGCGAAACTGGCGATTGCGCTGGCCGTCTGCGCGCTGGCGCTGCTCTTTGTGGTGACGCATCTTCATGCGCTGATAGCGTTGCTTGCCGAATAACACATCCGCAGACTACCCGGCCTGCGCGGATCCGTGCTACATATTCCAGATTCCTGTTCCCGATACGGTCGCTATGAAAACGCTGCTTCCTCTCGCTTTTCTGCTGCTCTTTACCTCCGCGCATGCCGCGCCGCCCGCAAGCGCCAGCGAGCCGCTCTCGGCCCAGCGCTACAGCGCGCAGCTTGGCGTCGGCATGGACGTTGACTGGGCGCGCACCGAGCGCGGCATCCGTGAGTTCGATCCGCTGGCGGTACGCGATTTTCAACAGCGCGGCATTCGCCATGTGCGGGTGCGGGTGGCGGGCGACGCCACCGAGGAGCGGCTCATCCATTTGCGCAAAATCGTCGAAGCCTGCGAGCGCTACGACATCATCCCGATTATTTCCTACCAGGCCGATGCGTTTAAGGCGGACCCGAGCGCGCAGAACGCCGCGAAAGTCGCGGCCTGGTGGAGCACGGTGGCGAACTACTTCGGCAGCGAGCATCCGCTACTCGGGTTTGATCTGATTTACGAGCCTGCCGACAAGCTCAATCACAACCCGCAGCAGCTCAACCGGCTGTATGGCGACGTGATCAAAACCATTCACCGTATTGATGCGCAACGGATGATTTTCATTGCGCCGCGTTTTCGCGCCGTGCCGGAAGATCTCTCCATACTGAAACTGCCGCCCCAGAGCAGCCACTATGTGCTGGCGCAGTGGCACATTTTCCCGTGGGGACCGCTGCGCGCGAACGGCAAATACCCGTGGACTTCCGGCACGTCGGCGGAAAAAGCGGCGATTCGCGAGCGCATTAACAGCGCCCGCCGCTGGCAGCAGAAAACCGGTCATGTCAGTTGGGTTGGCGGCTGGTCGGCAGCGCAGACGGTGAAAACCACGCCGTCGGCGGCGACGCTCGCCTTCGCCAGTTTTATGGCCTGCGAGCTGAAAAAGGCGGGCATTCCGTATGCGCTCAATGCCGCGAATGAGTTTTACGATGGGGAAGAGGGCGCGTGGCGGCCTGTGCAGGCCGCCCTGCTTGACGCAATGATGAACCCGACCTGCGCTGTGGAGCGCGCGTCGGGGCACGAGCACGTTAAATCGTCTGTTCCGGCATCCGCGCACGGTGCGCCAGCGGCAGCCAGCACGCCAGCATCAGCACACCCATCGCCGTCATCAGCATCCCGAGGCTAAACTGCCCGTTCTGCGGCAGCAGCGCGGATGACCACGCGAGCAGCCCGGAACCGCAGTTCTGCAGCCCACCCACCAGCGCGCCGGCGGTGCCCGCCAGGAACGGAAACGGCTCCATCGCGCCGCTGGTGGCAAGCGGAAACAGCATCCCGGCACCGAAGAAAAAGAGCGCGGCGGGGATAAGCAGCGTCCAGACATTCATGATGCCAAGCCACCCCGGCAGCCACATCAGCACGCCTGCCGTGAGGCAGCTCAGCACCGCCTGCCACATCAGCGTGGTGAAGCGCTTATGCGTGCGTCCCGCAAACCAGGCACCGAAGAACGCCGCCGGAATCGGCAGAATAAACAGCACGCTCACCGCGAGACTACTCAGCCCAAGCCCCGCGCCCATCAGCACGCCGGAGCAGGCTTCAAACACCGCGACGCCCGCGAGGGCGGCAACCAGCATAATCAGATAACAGTTAAAGCTGGCGGTGCCGAACAGCAGTTTATAGCTCGCGAGCAGGCGAGGGCGCTGTGCCTGCACCGGACGGGTTTCCGGCATCCAGCGGAACATACAGAATGTCACCACGAGGGCAAGCGTGAGCAGAAACGCGAAGCAGGCGCGCCAGCCCCACAGCGTGTCCAGCAGGCCGCCGAGCAGCGGGGCCACCAGCGGGCTGACCAGAATCCCCATGTTCAGCAGGCTATTGGCGTGACGCAGCGCCGGGTCTTCATAGAGATCGCGCGGCAGGGTTCGCGCCATCACGCCGCCAACACCGGTGCCCATCCCCTGTAAACAGCCCGCGGCGATCAGCACCGGCAGGCTTTGCGCCTCCAGCGCGACGAGTGTTGCCAGGATAAAAATGGCCAGGCCCACGAGGATCACCGGGCGACGCCCAACGCGGTCGGAAATCGGCCCGTAAATCAGTTGTGACACGCCGTAGGTGAGCAGATACGCCGCCATCACGCTCTGTACTGCGCCTTCACGCACGTTCATCTCAAGCGCGATATCGGCGATAGCCGGGATATAAATCGTCTGCGCCATCTGCCCGACGGCGACAAGCAGAATCAACATCATTAACAAATGACGGTTAGCCAACATTCTCATCATGATTATTCGATATGCACAGGTGAACGAAACAGGATATATCTCTGTATGGATATTAAATGCGAGAGAAATATACCGCATACGTGGGGATTATCCAGTCAACTGTCATGTCGTCATAAAACAGGGCAGGCAGCTTTTACGGACACTCAACGGAAAGATTTATTGCCACGGTGAATGATGCCACGGCGCATGGCCGCGGCTTGCCTCAGGCCACAGAGGGCAGCGTCAACCGGTGGGTAATGTGCGGGTGATCCATTGGCAGAAATCCTGCCTGTAAATAAAAGCTGAAGGCGGATTCCGGCGCGCGGATATTGAGGTAATCAAACGTGTTATGGGCGTGATGAGCAAGCGTCGCCAGCAGTTGATTGCCGACGCCAACGCGGCGTACCGCATGGCTGACGTAAAGATGGCGCACCCGTCCGGCACGCGGATGATTATCGAACGGGCAGCGATTCAGCCCGCCGACACCGACCAGCGCGTCGCCAAGAAACGCGCCGAGCAGTCGTTCGCCGGGGGCGGAGAACGCATTGCTGCCGTCCATCCAGTGGACGGCGAGCCGGTCCAGCATCGCAAAGCCGAGCGCCTGACTCTCTTCACGCAGCCGGTCAAAATCGATGCCGACCGGAGTGAGTGGCCTGATGGTGATGATTCCTGACATCGTTCCCTCCTGGGGATGTACCGTGTTAAAGAGGGGCGGTTGCCCGCCCCTCTTTGGTGCGGCCTGAACCTGAGTTACCGAAGGAACTTCAGGACAGCATCAAGCAGTTGCAGGACTGCAACAATGAGTTTCAGGATAAGGATAAACAAATCCACTCCGCTCATACGCGTCTCCTCTGGTAAAGGAGCACCAACTGGCGTACCTCTCCGCTGCCTGTTGCCAGTTGTTTTGTTGGCGTAACACAGTGTGCTCTCTCGGGGTTAAGGCACTGACGGCACCACCCGTTTCAGCCAGGACTCTTTATTGCGCCCGTTTAAATGCGGCCCCGTATCGCACGCTGTGACAGCAACATCATTATAGATAAACACTGTATAAATGAACAGTGTTTTCTGGACAAGAAAGGGAGAGCTGGACCATACTGATGAAAAGCCACTGCTGCGCCGCGCGCCAATTGCGGGTGCGCGTATTTGATCGTATAGTTACAGGGTTGACGTAACACAGTGTGCTTTGCGGCTACCACCCGCAACAGTAGCTGAAAAAACCTCGCCTCCGGCGGGGTTTTTTGTTTTCGTACCCGTCCTGCGTGTGATAAGCCAAATCTTTTCCTGACCCTGCCGTAATAATCACGGTGAATAATATTCACATCCGTAGCCAACAGGCAGAGTAAAAAAGCGACATGCACGGTATATTTTGCACTGTTTGTAAGGAAAATCTTATGACAAAAAAGTGCAATCAACTGCGTTTATGCTTTCCTGGCAAATAGGCTTTTTATGAACCCTAAATGCGTTAGCACTATTTGCTGTCATCATTATTTAAAAAAATTTTACTTAAGATCTTGCAGTGTCTTTTTTAGCATGAAATTACGCACCCACTAAATATGGTAGCTCACTATATTCACGCCTTCTTAATAATGTATTTTCAGATTAATCTTAATGGATGCCCGCTCCGCATTATCCTGCCTCTTTACTCCGTTAACGCGTTACGTTTTCTCGTTAGTAGTTCTTGTAAATCAAACGCTTAACATTATAAAAGCAAATAGCTATTGCTGAAGGTATTTACTCTTTTCCGGATTATTTCTTGCACCAAAGGGCGGAAAATTCCTAAAAATGCGCTATTGAGTTAATCAGGCAGTCGTTTTCACCGAAATGCCCGCCAGACCTGGTGTTGAATTGTCATGAGGGTTATGTAGAATTTTCCCGCTCTGCCTCAGAAATATGCGTAAAACGTCCGGGTTTACTTCGGTAAAGCCCGTGCGGTAGCTATCTCTGAAGAAAATGAAATTCCTTCACCGAAATGGCATAATCTTCCCTGGCAATGACAAACTTTTAGTCATAGCCTGAATCCAGAAGCCGTTATTTCTTTGTATACAGAATATATTTGCAACGGAAACCATCGATGAATATGCGAATCGTATTAGCCCTGCTGTTTGTGTTAGGCGTAGCTGGTTGTAAAGCGCCGCCTCCTGCCGTTACGGATGACACTATCGTGACCAGTGTGGTTAATGGCGTCACGCTCACCCACCGCCACGCGGTGACTCCGCCAAAAGAGTTCGAGCCTGTTAACGAAGAGTACCGCGCGATGTACCCGGCGTCGGTCATGACCCGCCCGGATTTCGGCGGCAAAGTGGTTCGTCAGCTCGAAACCGGCAAAACCTATAACGTACTGGGCCAGGTTGAAGGCCATTGGCTGGCCATCGCCGATCAGGGTGAAGAGCAACTGATTGGTTATGTTCCGCTGCGCGCGGCAGTGAAAAGCAGTCTTTATGACGCGACCGTCAGTAAAGAGATCCCGAAACTGCGCCGTAAAACAGCCAAAGCCAACTGCGTGACGGTGGATGGCAACAGCAAAGCCTGTAAAAACACCAAAAGCGGAACCTGGGTTATCGATTAATCCTGATTCAATGAGCCACACCTCATGAAAAACCGTACCGTTTTACGCCAGGGCTTCCTGGCGTTTTTGATTGCCGCTCTCACCTTACTGAGCGGCTGCTTATCGTCTTCACGCAGCGTTCCTTCCCAGTACAGCCTGCTTTTTCAGGCTCATCCGCAAATTAATAATTCCGCCCCGCTAAAAGTCCGGGTGCTGCTTTTGAAATCAGACGCCGACTTTATGTCTGCGGATTTCTTTTCGCTGCAAAACAATGCTCAGACCGTGCTGGGAGCCAACCTGCTCAACAGCGACGAGTTCTTCCTGATGCCGGGCCAGCTGAACAAAACCCTCAGCGGCCAGAGCTCGCTTGACGCGCGCTACATCGGCGTGATGGCGGAATATCAGGCGCTCGACGGCAAAAAATGGCGAATCTCGCTCCCGCTGCCCGCCCCCAGTGACTCCAGCATTTATAAATTCTGGAAATGGTCATCCGACGAACTTGAGGCAAAAGTGTTTCTTGACGTCAATGGGATCCGCGTCATCAACGAATAATCAGCGCCCTTACAGGACACCAGTATGAACAAAGCAGAAAAAGTGGTCTGGACCGAAGGGATGTTCCTGCGTCCGCACCACTTCCAGCGCGCGGAAAGTTTTCTGCAACACCACATCCGCGAATGGGGTTCGTTGCAGCGTCCGTATCTCTGGGGATTTCTCGATCTGGAATTTGACGAGGCGATGCTGCGTCAGGGACGCGTGGCGCTGAGCTACGCCAGCGGCCTGCTGCCGGACGGCACGCCGTTCTCTTTCCGCGACGCCCGCCACGGCCCGGCACCGCTCGCCATTCCTGACAACCTCACGCACGAGCGCGTGGTGCTGGCGCTGCCCGCCCGCCGCGCCGGACGCGAAGAGGTGATTTTCAGCGAGGCGGCCGATTCGCTCGCCCGCTACGCCACCTTTGAAGAAGAAGTGGAAGACGACAACGCGCTGTCGGTCGGCGCGGCGACGGTACAGTTTGGCCGCCTGCGTCTCAAGCTGATGCTGGAGAGCGAACTGACCGCCGAGTGGACGGCCATTGGCGTCGCGCAGGTGATTGAGAAGCGCAACGACAACCAGGTGCGCCTCGATACCAGCTACATTCCGCCGATGCTCAACGCCATCAACAGCGGGCAACTCTACAGCATGCTCAACGATCTGCATGGTCTGCTCGGTCAGCGCAGCCAGCAAATCAGCCAGCGTCTGCGCCAGCCGGGGCGGTTTAACACCTCGGAGATGGTGGAGTTCATGCTGCTGTCGCTGATTAATCATCATCTCGGCCACGTCACGCATTTAAAAACGCTGCCGCTGCTCCACCCGGAAACCCTGTGGCGTGACTGGCTGGCGTTCGCCTGCGAACTCACCACCTGGACGGCGCAGCGCGCGCCGGAGACGACGCTGCCGGTCTATGACCACGACAACCTGGCGGGCTGCTTTGGCAAACTGACGCTGATGCTGCGCCAGGGGCTGTCGCTGGTAATGGAAGAGAGCGCTATTCAGCTGCCGCTCACCGAGCGTTCGCACGGGCTCAACGTCGCCACCGTGCCGGAAAGCAACATGGTGCGCGAGTTCGGTTTCGTGCTGGCGGTCAAAGCCAACGTGCCGGGCGAGGCGCTGCAAACGCACTTCCCGGCGCAGATGAAAGTCGCGCCGGTCACCAAAATTCGCGATCTGGTGCAGTTGCAGTTGCCGGGTATGGTGCTGCGCGCCATGCCGGTTGCGCCGCCGCAGATCCCGTGGCATGCCGGCTACAGCTATTTCGAACTGGAAAAGGGCGGCGAACTCTGGAAAGAGATGGAGAAATCCGGCGCGTTTGCGCTGCATCTCGCTGGTGAATTCCCGGGCCTTGATATGGAGTTTTGGGCCATTCGCAGTACGAATGAATAACACGACGAGCGCTCACTATGGAACCACAAGCCACCGGCAGCGATGCCATTCTTTCCGGCGCCAGCAGTAATAATCCGCTGGTCGCGGCGGCCAACCCGCTGCTTAACGCGATCCCGCAGATTCGTCATTCTGTATCGCATGAAGATCAGGCCGGGCTGCGCCAGCGCCTGATAGACGAGATCCGCCGCTTTGAAGTGCGCTGCCAGCAGGCGGCGCTGCCTTACGAAGTGATCGTCGGCGCGCGCTACTGCCTGTGTACGGCGCTGGATGAAGCGGCTGCGCTCACGCCGTGGGGCAGCCGTGGCGTCTGGTCAGGCAGCGGTCTGCTGGTAACGTTCCACAACGAAACCTGGGGCGGCGAGAAATTCTTTCAGCTTCTGGCGCGGCTGTCGCAAAACCCGCGCGAGCACATCTTCCTGCTGGAGATGATCAACTACTGCCTGCTGCTCGGCTTCGAAGGGCGCTATCGCGTCATGGATAACGGCCGCACGCAGCTTGAAACCATCAAACAGCGTCTGTGGCAGATGATCCGCAGCGTGCGCGGCAGCTATCCGCCGCCGCTCTCGCCGCACCCGGAAGATCAACCGGTGCTGCGCAAGCTCTGGCGTCCGGTGGTGCCGCTGTGGGCCTGCGTGGCGCTGGCCGGTTTCCTGGCGTGCCTGTTCTTTATCATTCTTAACTGGCGGCTTGGTGATAACACCAGCCCGGTGCTGGCGAAGATTTACCAGACGCCGCTGCCGGAAGTCACCGTTCAGCAACCCGCGCGTGAAGTGGCGCCGGTGCTTAACCTGCGCGGTTTCCTGCGTCCGGAAATTGAAGCGGGCCTGGTGGCGGTGCGCGACGAAGCCGACCGCAGCGTGGTGATTCTGAAAGGCGACGGCCTGTTCGCCTCTGCCTCAACGGTCGTGCGTGGCCGTTATGAGCCGGTTATCGACCGCGTGGCGCAGGCGATGAACAACGTCAGCGGCAAAATCCTCGTGGTGGGCTACAGCGATAACGTGCCTATCCGCAGCGCGCGTTTCGCCTCGAACTACGAGCTGTCGCTCGCGCGCGCCGAATCGGTACAGAAAATGCTCCAGGCGCACCTCGCCGACCCGAACCGCGTTAAAGCGCAGGGCCGCGGCGAGATGGACCCTATCGCTCCGAACAATACGCCGGAAAACCGCGCCCGCAACCGCCGTGTCGAGATAACGCTGCTGGTGTCGCCGGATAACACACTGGCCGAGCTGAACGGATTGCCGCAAGGAAACTAGGATGCTGAATATTCTCCTTTCAATAGTGACCAACCGCATCTTGTGGGGGTTCATGGGCGTTACCGCGCTGTCGGCGGTCGTCTGGATGATCGGGCCATTGCTGTCCATCGTCGACAGCCGCCCGCTGGAGTCGGAAACCAACCGTATCATCAGCATTGCGCTTATCTACCTGATTTGGGTGCATAGCCACATCGTACCGCGGCTCTACAACGCCTGGCTGAACCGCAAGCTGATGGACAAACTCAACGAAGGCAAGCCTGCGGAAGAAGGCGGCAGCGACGTTAAGCGCCTCGGCAATGACGATAAAGTGCTGGCGGACCGCTTTGACGAAGCGGCGCAGATCCTTAAAAAAGCGCACTTCAATGCGCCGGGCCAGCGCGGCCAGTGGACGCAGCGCTTCAGTACGCAATATCTCTATCAGCTTCCGTGGTATGTGATTATCGGCGCGCCGGGTTCCGGTAAAACGACGGCGCTGGTCAACTCCGGCCTGCAATTCCCGCTCGCCGATCGCTTTGGTAAAACGGCGCTGCGCGGCATTGGCGGCACCCGCAACTGCGACTGGTGGTTCACCAACGAAGCGGTGCTGCTCGATACCGCAGGCCGTTACACCACGCAGGAGAGCGAACAGGCGCAGGACGCCGGTGAATGGCTAAGCTTTGTCGATCTGCTGCGTAAATACCGCCGCCGCCAGCCGATTAACGGCGTCATTATCACCATCAGCGTTTCTGATCTGCTGACCCAGTCGCCGGAAGCGACGCAACAGCAGGCCGTCAACCTGCGCCAGCGCCTGGCGGAGCTGCATGAGCAGCTCGGTATCCGCTTCCCGGTTTATGTGCTGGTGACCAAAGCGGACCTGCTGAAAGGCTTTCGTTCTTACTTTGGTCGCTTTGATAAAGCGCAGCGCGACCAGATCTGGGGCTTCACCTTCCCATGGGATCGCTCAAAACAGGCCGATTTTGACCTCCTGGGCGCGTTCACCCAGGAGTTCGCGCTGCTTCAGCAGCGTCTCGACGCCGGCCTGCCGGATACGCTGCTTGCCGAAAGCGACCCGAAAGCGCGCGCCGAGTGTTATCTGTTCCCGCAGGAGTTCGCGGCGCTGCGTCCGCTGCTCGCGGATTACCTCAGCACCGTTTTCGCCCGTTCCAACTTTGAAACCGAATTCTCGCCGCGCGGGATTTATCTCGCGAGCGGCACCCAGGAAGGGCTGCCGTTTGACCGCGTGATGGGCGAACTCAACCGCGCGCTGTCGCTGCCGTCCGGCGGCAAAGAGGGCGACAACTGGGATTCGGTGAGCAAAGAAGCGCCGATCCCCGGCGGTAAAGGGCAAAGCTTCTTTATTAAAAACCTGCTGCAAAACGTGATTTTCCAGGAAGCGGGCATCGCCGGGCAGAACCGCTGGTGGGAGCTGCGCAACCGCGCGGTGCTGTGGTCTGGCTATGCGGCGTTGATAGCGCTCTTAGTGGTGCTGGGCGGTCTGTGGCTCACCAGCTATGGCAACAACAAAGACTATCTGGCAGAAGTGAACGATAAAGTGCCGGGCGTCGAGCGCCAGAGCAAAGCGCTGCAAACCACCGCCGGGCGCGATCTCTTCAGCATGCTGCCGTTCTTTAACAGCCTGGTAGATCTGCCAAAAAGTAAAGAATTTGACCTGAACTCGCCGCCGGTGACGTACCGCATGGGGCTTTATCGCGGCGATGACGTCAACGACGCTTCGCAGGCGCTCTACCAGAAAGCGCTGCAGGAGATGCTGATGCCTGCCGTGGCGCAGCTCATCACCGGCTGGGTGCGTAACGACAACGGCAGCGACGTGGAATACAGCTACGAAGCGCTGAAGGCGTACCAGATGCTCTACCAGCCGAAGCACTACGACGGCAAATTCCTGCACTCCTGGGTAATGCTCAACCTTGAGCGCAACCTGCCGCAGGACGTCACCCAGGCGCAGCTTAACCAGCTCGAATGGCACCTGACGCAACTGCTGGAGCCGCAGATCCAGACCTCGCCATACGCCAAAGATGAGTCGCTGATCAGCCGCCAGCAGGCGATGATCAACCAGAAGCCGCTGTCGCTGCGCGTTTATGGCCGCCTCAAGCGGTTGCTGGAGCGCGATGAAAACTTAAAGCCGGTGTCGCTCGCCACGCTGGGCGGCCCGCAGAGCGAGCTGGTGTTTTCGCGTAAAAGCGGCAAACCGGTGAGCGACGGCGTGCCGGGGCTCTACACCCCGAAAGGCTACTGGGAAAGCTTCAACGGCCAGATTGATAACGTCACCGCCTCGCTGCATGACGACGACACCTGGGTGCTGGGCCTGACCACCGCGCAGGAAGATAAAACGCAGACCGACAACGCGGTGCGCCAGCTCTACATGCGCGATTTTATCAGCCAGTGGGACAGCTACCTGGCGGATATTCAGCTTAACAACAGCGCCGATCTGAACCAGCGCATTAACACGGCCCGCGTGCTTTCCAGCAGCAACTCGCCGCTGCGCCGCCTGGTGATGAACTTAAGCCAGGTGCTGACGCTCTCCCGCGCCGAGCCGCAGGCGGGCGAAGGGGAAGCGAAAGAGCAGGGCAACCGCGCGACCCGCACGCTGGAGGCACTCTTCAGCGACCGCGAAAGTGGGGCGACTACCGCCGCCGCCGCGCCGCAAACGCCGGAACAAGTGGTGACCGATCACTACGCGCCCATCATCGAACTGGCGCAGCCGCTGGAGAAAGGCGGCAAAACCATCGTGTTTGATGACTTTATCAAGCAGATCGATGAGCTCTACCGCTACCTGACCGCCGTACAGGACGCCGCCAACAGCGGTATGCCACCGCCGGGCGGCGAAGCGATCAGCCGTTTACAGGCGAGCGCCGGGCGTTTGCCGGGCGGGCTGCAAAATATGTTCAGCCGCATGGCGGTAGGGGCGAGCAGCGACACCCAGCAGCGCGAACTGGAAAACGTCCGCAAGCGTATCAGCGTGGAAGTCGGCAGCTTCTGCCGCCAGGCGATTGCCGGCCGGTACCCGCTGGTGCGCTCCGCCAGCAGCGAAGTGACGCCGGACGATCTGGCGCGCATGTTCGCGCCGGGCACCGGCCTGATGGACAGTTTCTTTCGCGATAACCTGACGAATAAAGTCGATACCACCCAGCAGCGCTGGCGCTTTACGCCAGGCATCGACGGCAAAACGCTGCCGGGCAGCGAAGGGGTGCTGCGTCCGTTCCAGCAGGCGCAATACATTCGCGACGCGTTCTTCGCCAACGGCGCGACCACGCCGTCTTATCGCGTGACGGTGCGCACCGTGCGGATGGATAACGACATCCTCACGCTGTCGCTCGACGTTGACGGCCAGCTTCTGCGTTACAGCCACGGCCCGCAGGCGGTGCAGCTGATGAGCTGGCCGGGCAGTGGTGGCACCAATCAGGTGCGTATGCAGCTTGGGCTTGCCAACGGCACCACCTCGACGCTCGTGACCAACGGCGCGTGGGCGCTGAACCGCTTTTTCGATCGCGCCCGCATTGCGCCGGGTGCAGGAAGCCTGAGCCGCCAGGCGACGTTTTCGGTTGACGGACACAGCGTGACGCTGGAATTCACGCCGAACAGTATCCGCAACCCATTCCAGCTCCCTGGCTTCGCATGCCCTTAACCGCAAGGAACGGATAATGAGTCATTACCCTGCGATTAGCTGGTACGGGAAACTGCCCAGTGCCGGCGACTTTCTCCAGCGCCGTTTTCCCGATGCCCTGCAACGCCAGTGGTCGCACTGGTTTCAGGTAGGGCTGTTGAACTGGCAGAAAGAGGATGAACAGCGCGAGACGGGCAACCGGCAGTTTGCCAGCGCGCCGGTCTGGAACTTCGTGGTGCCGCCGATGCTCGGCAGTCAGCAGGTGCAGATGGGCTGCCTGATGCCGGGCCGCGACAGCGTAGGGCGTCAGTATCCGCTCGTCGCGACGGTGGCGTTCAGCCCCGCCGAGTGGACGCCGCAGCATCTGGCGATGGCCGAAGAGTGGTATCAGCAGCTTGGCCGCGTCCTGCATCACGCGGTGCGCAACGCGTTTTCCGCCGAGCAACTCGACCAGGCGGTGCTGGCCATTCCGTCGCCTGCGCTGCCGGCACCGGAGAATCGCTCGGAAATTCTGGATGTGATTGGTTATCAGGAGACGCCGGTGACGCTGAGCTGGCGTCAGGCGGCGGAGTGCTTCGACCCGCAGCGCCAGACCAGTTTCTGGTGGACCAACCGCAGCGACGGTTATCCGCTCTACACCCATGTACACAGCGGCAATTTTACCGGACAGCTCTTTTCGCTGTTGTTTGATCCGGCGGGCGGTGCGCGTCCGGGTCGCCACGGGCTCTACCCGCCCATGTTCGAATAAGGCAGTTCGATGGATATTGAAACCCTTCTTACTCCGGTGAGCCCGGAGCAGCCGTGCGGCGACAACCTGGAGTACGACGCCGATTACCAGGCAATGGAACAGGCAAGCCAGGGCAAGGCGGAACAGCAGTTCGGCGACACCATTATTCCGGCAGAGCCGGCGGACTGGACTAAAGTTGAAAAGCTGGCTCTGTCGTTGCTTGAGCGCACCAAAGATCTGCGCGTCATGCTGGCGCTGACCCACGCATGGACCAAACGCCGCGGCCTGCCGGGCTATGCCGACGGGCTGCTGCTGATTCAGGAAGCGCTGACGCGCTACTGGGAGCCGCTCTATCCGCTGCTGGAAGAGTACGGCGAAAAAGATCCGTTCTACCGTATTAACGCGCTGGCGGGGCTTGGCGATAAATCCTCTCTGACCAGCACGCTGCGCACCGCGACGCTGCTGCGCAGCAACGGCGACGAAATTACGCTGCGCGACGCGCAGTCGTTGCTCGACAACAGCAAAAGCGAATGTCCGGGTTATCCGGGCGGCCGCCCGCGGCTGGTGGATGAACTCGCGCGCGGCGGCCAGCCGGGCATCGAGGCGATAGTCCAGATCCATGCGCGACTGGAAGCGATTCGCACCATTCTCGTCAGCCATCTCGGTGAGAGCGGCGTGCCGGAGATGGAGCAGCTCCAGAAGCTGACGAGCATTGTGGCGCTGGCCTGTCAGAGCGGCGAACCCCAGGCGCCGCAGGAGTTACAAGACCCGGACGTGCAGGCGGAGAATGCGCCTGCCGCCACGACGACCAGCGCCCCGGCGCGGGTGGTTGAAACCGACTGGCGCAACGTGCAACTGCAAACGCGCGACGACGCCCAGTTAATGCTTGAGAAAGTGAAGCAATATTTTGCCCGGCACGAGCCGAGCCACCCCGCGCCGCTGATGATTGAGCGCGTGCAGCGACTGATTGAAATGAATTTCATGGATCTTATTCGCGACCTGGCGCCCGACAGTGTGCATCAGGTGGAAAACATTTTCGGACGCCGCGAGTAACGGCGTTCCCCTTTACGGCGGCAGGCATGAGGCCCGCTGCCTGAATTTCACCGCGCATCTTCGATGGAGAACATCATGCCAATGAGTAACAGTGGGCAGAAATTTATCGCCCGTAACCGCGCGCCGCGCGTGCAGATCGAGTACGACGTGGAAATCTACGGTGCGGAACGCAAAATTCAGCTTCCGTTTGTAATGGGCGTGTTTGCCGACCTGGTCGGGAAGCCGGTCGATCCGCAGCCTGCGGTGGACGAACGTAAATTCCTTGAAATTGATATCGACAACTTCGACGAGCGTATGAAAGCGCTCAAGCCGCGCGTGGCGTTCCAGGTGGACAACACCCTGACCGGCGAAGGCAAACTGAACATCGATCTCACTTTCGACAGCATGGACGACTTCCTGCCGGACGCCGTCGCGCGTAAGGTCGAGCCGCTGAACAAGCTGCTGGAAGCCCGTACTCAGCTCTCTAACCTGCTGACCTACATGGACGGTAAAAACGGCGCCGAAGAGCTTATCGCGAAAGTGCTTCAGGACCCGACGCTGCTCAAATCGCTGAGCCAGATGCCGAAAGATGACGATGGCACCAAAGGTAACGAGGAGTAATCGATGAGCAATCCTTCTCAACAGCAAGAGCTGCAATCGCAGCAGGCGTTCAGCCAGGATGAATTCAGCGCGCTGCTCAGCAAAGAGTTTCGCCCGAAAACCGATCAGGCCCGTTCGGCCGTCGAAAACGCGGTAAAAACCCTGGCCCAGCAGGCGCTGGAAAACACCGTGACCTTCTCGAACGACACCTACCGCACCATTCAGAACCTGATTGCCGGTATCGACGAGAAACTGTCTCAGCAGGTTAACCAGATTATTCACCACGAGGAGTTCCAGAAGCTGGAAAGCGCCTGGCGTGGCCTGAACTATCTGGTCAACAACACGGAAACCGACGAGATGCTGAAAATCCGCTTTATGAGCATCTCCAAGCAGGAGCTGGGCCGCACCCTGAAACGCTTTAAGGGCGTGGGCTGGGACCAGAGCCCTATCTTCAAAAAAATCTACGAAGAAGAGTATGGCCAGTTCGGCGGCGAGCCGTTTGGCTGCCTGGTGGGCGACTACTACTTCGACCACAGCCCGCAGGATGTTGAACTGCTGAGCGAAATGGCGCGCATTGGCGCGGCGGCGCACTGCCCGTTCATCACCGGCACCGCGCCAAGCGTGATGCAGATGGAATCCTGGCAGGAGCTGGCGAACCCGCGCGACCTGACCAAAATCTTCCAGAACACCGAGTACGCTGCCTGGCGCAGCCTGCGCGAATCGGAAGATGCGCGCTATCTGGGTCTCGTCATGCCGCGCTTCCTGTCGCGTCTGCCTTACGGCATCCGCACCAACCCGGTGGACAGCTTCGACTTCGAAGAAGAGACCGACGGCGCGAACCACAGCAACTACAACTGGGCCAACGCGGCCTACGCGATGGCGGCCAACATCAACCGTTCCTTTAAAGAGTACGGCTGGTGCACCTCCATTCGCGGCGTGGAATCGGGCGGCGCGGTAGAAAACCTGCCGTGTCACACCTTCCCGAGCGACGACGGCGGCGTGGATATGAAATGCCCGACCGAAATCGCCATCAGCGACCGTCGCGAAGCGGAACTGGCGAAAAACGGCTTTATGCCGCTGATTCACCGCAAAAACTCCGACTTCGCCGCCTTTATCGGCGCGCAGTCGCTGCAAAAACCGGCGGAATACCACGACCCGGACGCCACCGCGAACGCCCGTCTGGCAGCCCGCCTGCCATACCTGTTCGCCTGCTGCCGTTTCGCGCACTACCTCAAGTGCATCGTTCGCGACAAGATCGGTTCTTTCCGCGAGCGCGATGAAATGGAACGCTGGCTGAACGACTGGGTGATGAACTACGTGGACGGCGACCCGGCGAACTCCTCTCAGGAAACCAAATCCCGTAAGCCGCTGGCGGCAGCCGAGGTGCAGGTTCAGGAGATCGAGGACAACCCGGGCTACTACGCCGCCAAGTTCTTCCTGCGTCCGCACTACCAGCTGGAAGGCCTGACCGTTTCTCTGCGTCTGGTCTCCAAACTGCCGTCGCTGAAGAGCAACGAGGCGTAATAAATAATAGCCGGGCCACTGGCCCGGCACTCTTTTTTTGCGAAAAAGAGGCGTCAAGATCTGTCAAGACAATTGATGACGAAAATATTTACCCGTTATTTTTATTGTCTTTTTTGATTTGCTCAGGTTGTATTTACTGCACTCGCCTGTTATTTGTCTATTTTAATTAGAATGCCAAAAACGGTTCCTGGTGAAAACTACGCATAATTCCTTGCTACCGGGTCTATTAAACTCGACATCTTTATCAATGTCGTTG
Organism: Cronobacter sp. 153480017-3; assembly: GCF_053627815.1. Classification (NCBI taxonomy): domain Bacteria; kingdom Pseudomonadati; phylum Pseudomonadota; class Gammaproteobacteria; order Enterobacterales; family Enterobacteriaceae; genus Cronobacter; species Cronobacter sp. 153480017-3. Next base: position 89,787 of record NZ_JBSEYN010000011.1, read on the forward strand.
TGTAAAAATTAGAGGCGCGCAGTTAAAAAGCGATTTGTCATGACATCTGTTTTGATAGAATAATCTAATCCGGAGCAAGAGAAACAATGAAGTTACTTACCCGACCTACTTTGTTAATTGCTGGTCTTCTTATTGCCACTCCCCTTTGGGCTGCTAGTAGTCAGGACGATTCATCGAATCTTCTACGTGATCCTAATAAACTCTCTCGCAATGATGCGCGAATGAGTGGCGAAAAGTTTATCTCTGCGTGGCTGACAAAAGATAACGAACAGGAGCAGCTTAAAGCTAATATGTATCTTTTGGGCGTCATGGATGCCACAGAAGGGAAGGCATGGTGTAGCTATGACGTTGCATTGCCCGGCTCCTTACGAGAGAGTATTTACAGCTATTTCAAAAAATTGCCACAGGAACGTAAGAGAGAGGCCGCATCGAAGTTAATCATCGAGGCGCTGGTACAGGATTTACCATGTAAAAAAGGAAAGCAATCATGAAGCCACTTTATGCTCAGTTAAAAATGAAGCATTATTCTGCTAACGAAGAGCGTCCCGGTTACGTTTCGCGTGACGATCTTTTTAACGAAATAGGCTACGATGCTGCTGTACTTATTAAATCTAACCCCGGCTATATGAATACCTGTGCGGTTCGTATGAGTCTTGCTCTGATAAAATGCAATGTCAATTTTGAAGGGCGACTAACTATTATCAATGGTCCTTATAAAGGCAAAAAAATAGAGCCGGGTGCAAAGTTACTAGCCGACCAGCTCTATAAGGCTAATGTGTTTGGCAAAGCAGAAATTTACACCGACATTCGTCTGGCAGGTGAAAAGTTACGAAACCGTAAAGGTGTTGTTTTCTTTAACCGAATCACCAATTACAACGGTGGACACATCGACTTACTGGAGCCTGTAGGTAATAACATGATTCAGTGTAATTCTGAATGTTATACCGACTGCAAAGAAATATGGTTTTGGGAGTTAAAGTAATTCCGCCTGAGACCGGGTAATAATCTTTTAAATATCATTTGACGCGTAACAGCTGCGTTATATCAGCACTAATAAATCACCTATTTTAGCGGCTCGCGTTGGGCGGGCTGCTGAGATCGCCTGACGGAATAAACATACTGTCAGGCTGAGAGGCAGAGGTAAAATATGGATGGTTTTATTCAGCCCCATGCTTTCCTGTTTGCCATATTAAGCGCTTTTTCGAAAGCAATAATCGTCATTAACGAAGAGTAAATATTATGGCTATTGATATGTTCCTGAAAGTAGACGGTGTAACCGGCGAATCTAAAGATTCCAACCACACCGGCTGGACCGACATCACCTCTTTTTCCTGGGGCGCATCCCAGCCGGGTAATATGAGCGTGGGCGGCGGCGGCGGTGCCGGTAAAGTGAATTTCAACGATCTGCACGTTAACGCGCTGATCGACAAATCCACCACCGCTATCCTGAAGCACTGCTCCAGCGGTAAGCACCTGACCAAAGTTGAGCTGTCTGTCTGCAAAGCGGGCGGCCAGCAGGTGGAATACACCCGTATCACGCTGGAAGACGTGCTGGTGACTTCCGTTCAGTACACCGGTGCTGACAACGGCGACACCGTTGGCGTTACTTATGCATTCCAGGCTGCGAAAGTGAAACAGCAGTACTGGGAGCAGACTGCGACCGGCGGTAAAGGCGCAGAAACCAGCGCTGGCTGGAACATCAAAGAAAACAAAGAAGCGTAATCGTAGTGAGCCCGCAAGGGCTCACTTTACCCTTTCAGGGATCAGGGATGGTGAAGCAGTTCTGCGTGGCATTTATTTTTACAGGGTTGTTCGCGTCGCAGGCGTTAGCGCGCACTGCCAGAAAATTCATCATGTTAAAAGCACGTATCGCCGCTTTTACAGTTTTGACGGTTTTTTTCCACGCTGCGCTGGCGCAGCCGCTGGCATCCATCAGCGAATTTACGCAGCCGCAGATTTTTAGTGAGTGGGTACAGAACCGCTGCATGAGCCACATTGCCGACAGCGTCGCGCTGAAAGAGGACGCCAACGCCAGCGCCGCCGCCTGGCTGGAGGCGAGCGAATTGCCGGTCGAGGCATTTAATGAAGCGGATACGATTATTACGCAGGCGCTGAAAACGCCTGTGGGCGGCACAGCGAAAAGCGATTACCGGGTGCTGAAATGTTCGTTGATTGCGCATAGCCCGGAAATTATGGCGCTGTACCAGAAATCCGCAGCACAGAGATCGCGGTGAGTTAAGGCGGGTGCGCTTCGCTTACCCGCCCTACGTTTCAGCCTTTGCGGCAAAAGATAATACATGTTCCACAGCCAGGCGCGACAGCGACTATGTTTATGCGCAGCGATGATGTTAATGGCGTTGATATTAGAATAACCCCGTCCGGTTGTGAGGCGCGAGGCTTAACGACAGGCAGTCACGGGCAGCGCACAGGCGCGGCTCTGTTCCTTAGCACGCAAACGTCGGGCGTCTGATAAGACCCGCGACGTTTGAGCGCTAATAACCCCAGGCAGGAATACGCTATGCGATTCACGATTACTACCAACAAGCCCGGCCACCAGCCTCCTCAGAGCAGCTGTGACTTCTACCCGCCGGGCGGCACGATTGGCCGTGGTACGGATAACAATCTGGTACTGCCGGATAACGAAAGAACGATTTCCCGCCTGCAGGCGATTGTCCATATCTCCGCGGACGGCGAGTGCCGCATCACTAACCGCGGCAACGTCACCCGCGTGGTGCTGAACGATATACCGCTGGAGCGCGGCCGCCAGGTGGAGTTACAGGACGGCGACGTGCTCGGCATTGACGATTACCGCATTCAGGTGAGCGATCTGGCGCTGAACGCGCAGCCGGTTATCGCGATGGCCGCGCCGAAACCGAACGTTGCGCCGCAGCAGCCTCAGGCACCGCAGCCTGCGAAACCGCAGCAGCCGCCGAAAGCCGACGCGCAGGACAACGCGCCAACGGCGGTGCCGACCGAAATCTGGGACAGCCTGATGCAGGAGTTCTCTATCTCCGACAGCATCAGCCAGGGTCAGAGCCAGAGCGCGCGTCCGAAAACACCGGAAGCGCAGCCGTTTAACCCGTTCAACGCCCCGAAAGAGGCGGATCGCAACCCGGAAGATCCGCTGGCGCACTTCCAGAGCGGCGGCAACGAGCCGCTGTTCGGCAATGAAAGGGTCAACCCGGACAGCCTGTTCAAAGATGACACGCCGTTCGATAAAGACAGCATTTTCAACGATGTGACGCCGACCACGCTGGTGCCACCGTCTGATAACCGTCAGGCCGCAAAACCGCAGGCACCGCATAAAGAGAATGAAGAAGAGCTCGATCCGCTGGCGCTGTTTGGCGGCGTGGGCTCCACGCCTGCGCAGAGCCGCAGCGACGATCCGCTTGGCCTGATGATGGGGGGCGCTGTACCGCTGACGCCGCCGGATGAGCTTAACGCAGGCGCTGCGCCATTAACGCCGCCGCCCGCCGCGAAGCAGGACGCCGAGCCGGTTAAGCCACCGGTTTCACCCGAAAAACCGCAGCCCGAAAAACCGCAGCCGGAGATGACGACCTCGCCGCTCGCGCCAAATGCGGACGACTCAATCGATCTGGCGTCGCTCGCCGGTTCGCCGCTGTTCCCGGAAGAAGTGCCGGAAGAGCCGGTGACGCGCGTGGAAGTCCAGCCGACACCGCCGGAAGTGCAGGATTACGCCGGTATCACGCTGCCGACGCCGCAGGCGGTGGCGCGCAGCACCGCGCAGACGCCAAAAGGCCGCCTGCGCATCGACCCGGTGCAGTCGCCAACCAGCCAGGGCGGCACGCCGACGGCGTCTAACGGCGACGTGCTGAACGGCGAGCTGCTGGAAGCATTGCTGGAAGGTATGGGTCTTGGCGAGCTGCAACCGACGCCGCAGTTTGACCGCGACAATATGCGCCAGCTCGGCCAGATGCTCAGCATGTTCTCGCAGGGCACCGTGGCGCTGCTCTCCTCGCGCTCCATTCTCAAGCGCGGCGTCAAAGCCGACATGACGATGGTGCTGGACGACGCCAACAACCCGTTCAAGCTGCTGCCGTCGGGCAAAACGGTACTGATGCAAATGTTCGGCACCCGTATGCCGGGCTTTATGCCGCCGAAAAAATCGGTCCGCGACGCGCTTATCGATCTCCAGGCGCACCAGCTTGGGATGATCGCCGGTATCCGCGCCATCATCGCCGCCATGCTGCAATCCTTTAACCCGGAGCAGCTTGAAGAAGAGGCGAAACGCGACGGCGCTATCTCGCGTCTGGCGCTGCCGGCGAGCCGCAAAGCCGCGCTGTGGGATTACTTTGTGCGTCATTACAGCGATACCGCGGGCGAGATCGAGGACGATTTCCATACTCTGTTCGGCGAAGCCTTCCTGCACGCTTATGACATGGAAGTGAATCAGTACAAAGACTCACAAAGCGGATCGGAAGAAGAATGAATATCAGCACGGCCTCACTCTCCAGACAGGGCGAGCGCGCCAGCAACCAGGATCAGACCGGAGAGACCATCGGCGAACGCTCCGCCTGCTTCGTGGTGTGCGACGGGATCGCCGGCCTGCCGGGTGGCGACGTCGCCGCGGCGCTCGCGCGCAATGCCATTCTTTCGCGCTTTGACGGGGAAAAGCATCTCAACGCGCAATACATCCGCGAGTATGTGAATCAGGCGAACCACGCTATCCGCGCCGAGCAAAAAGCGGTGCAGGATTATCACCGCATGGGCACGACGCTGGTGAGCCTGTTCATTGACCGCGATTATCACCTGGCGTACTGGGCGCACGCGGGCGACAGCCGCCTGTATCTCTTTCGCCGCGGCTGGCTCTATCACGTGACGACCGATCACAGCCTGGTGCAGCAGATGAAAGACGCCGGGCATCAGACCGACGGCGTGAACAGCAACCTGCTCTATTTCGCGCTCGGCATGGGCGATGAAGGGCGCGAGGCGAGCTACAGTGATGTCGTACCGATTGAAGACGGCGACGCGTTTTTGCTCTGCACCGACGGCTTCTGGCACGGCGTAAGCGAAGAGCAGATGAAAAAATCCCTTCATATGGTGAATACCCCAGATGAATGGCTCACTCTGATGAATCAAATACTGTTGAAAAATGGTGAGCAGGGGCATGATAAGCAGGATAATTACAGCGCCGTAGCGGTCTGGGTGGGATCGCCCCAGGATACGACGCTGCTGCATACGCTCTCTGACGCGGCGCAGTTTTTCCCCCTTCGAGATTAAAGGCTAACAAGGACTTTTATGAAACTTTGGCTTCCGGGTCTGGCTCTGCTTGCGGCGTCATCCAGCGTCTGGGCAGATAATTACCGTATCGTTCAGTCAAATACCCTGAAACTGGATGTCTGGGTAGACAACATTAAAGACAACACGCCGCAAAGCTGGTGCGGCCCTGAGCTGCCGCTGCGCATCGTCTCCAGCGGCGACAAAACGCCGAAGGTGCTGGATAACTTTATGCCGCGTCTCGGCTCGCTGCTGGAAAGCCAGTGTAGCAAGCTGAAAACCGTGCGCTGGCAGTTGAACGACGCTCAGGGCAAAGCGCTGGCGAACGGCACCGCCACCAAAAGCGGCGACTGGAACCCGGTGGTGACGCCTGCCGCCGCGCCGGAGCAGGCCCCGGCCGACACGACCGCCGCCGCGACGCAGACCACCGTCGATACGCTGCCGCAAGGCCGCCCGGAAGATCTCTCGCCGCCTGCCGACCGCACGCCGTGGCTCGAATTTAACCTTCAGGATGGTTGCCACCTGCGCACCTTCTGGAAAGGCGGCGCAGACGCTAAAGCGCTGTTTATTCCCGCGAAAGACGACGGTATCTGTGAAAAAGGCGGCTGGCTCAATGGCCGCAGCGAAGTGATTCAGAAGGGCGCGACCGGCGATCAGAAAATCGCAGTGACCTTTGTCCACGGCTTCCCGATTGTCGGTATTAACGCGGGCGTTGACGCCGATCGTCTGCTTATTACCAGCGTCAACAACGAGCGCATGGTGGTCAGCGATGGCCGCTCCGCCCAGAGCTGGATGATCCTGCCGTATAACCGCGAGCAGAACGTCTGGCAGGCGCAGGGTACGGTAGCGGTTGAAATCTCCCGCGAGCAGGCCAGCGACGAAGCGCGTCTGCGCGCGCGCTTAGAGGAAGTCCGCAAAGTCTGGTCCAGCTATGTCGCGCCGGGCACGACGCTCAATATTCTGTTGGTCGAAGCGCTGCATCCACAGCTGCGCGACCCCGCGGCGGGCGCTTACCGCGCGCTGTAATGACCGTTAAACGCCAGGAGCCGTTATGAACACGCTGTATCAACAACTGGCTGGCGCGAGCGTCAGCGACGCGCTGAGCCGTCTTGAGGCCGATATCAAAGCCCAGCCGGGCAACGCCGATCGCCGCGCCGCGTTTGTGCAGTTTCTCTGCCTGAACGCCAACTGGACCCGCGCGCTCACCCAGCTGAAAAGCTGGGCCGCGCTGGCACCGCAGGCGCAGCCGACCGTGACGCTGCTGCAACAGGCCATCGAAGGCGAGCAGCAGCGCGCCGAAGTGCTGGCAGGCCGCGCGCGTCCGCGTATGCCGGGCGAACAGTGGCCGTGGCTGGATCTGCTGCTGAAAGCGCTGACAGAAACCGACCCGGCGCGCGCCAGCGAGCTTCGCAGCGAGGCGCTGGAACAGGCCGAGGCCAATCCGGGCGAGCTGACGCTGGCGGTGGGCGACGCGCCCGGCGAGCCGGTGCGTTTTGACTGGCTGATGGACGGCGACGCGCGTCTGGGGCCGGTGTGCGAGCTTATCGTTAACGGCAACTACTTCTGGGTGCCGTTCAGCGCTATCGCGTCGATTCGTTTCCAGGCTCCGGCGAGCGTCACCGATCTGGTGTGGCGTCACGCGATGGTGCAACTGGTGGACGGCACCGAACAGGTCTGCCAGATCCCGGCGCGCTACCCGCTGGAAACCGGCGCGGAAGACCGCTTCCTGCTGGCGCGCACCACCGAGTGGCAGCCGCTGGACGCGGAAGGCATTCACTATCTCGGCGCGGGTCAGAAAGTCTGGCTGAGCGGCGAACAGGAGTTCGCGCTGCTGACGCTGGATATGCTCGCTTTCGGGCTGCCGGACGACGCATCGCATGAATAAACCGTATCAGGATGACGACAGCGGCGATCTGCTGCGCCACGGCTATCGTTCGCGCCGCAACGCCACGACGGTCAGCGCGCGCGACAAAATGCAGCCGTCGCTGCTGGACCGTCTGACCGATAACGCGCCGGACAAACGTCAGGAGCCGGCGAACAGCAATCTCGTCTCGCACAGCGCGCTGCGCCGCCAGGTGCTGCGCGATTTGCAGTGGCTGTTCAACACCATTAACAACGAAGCGCAGCAGGATCTGAGCCGGGTGGACCACGTGCGCCGCTCGGTCTTTAACTTCGGCGTGGCGCCGCTCGCAGGCAAGCGGATGTCGGAGATTGAGTGGGGCGACATCCAGCAGCGGCTCACCGAGGCGATTTTGCACTTCGAGCCGCGCATTCTGCCGCAGGGGTTGCAGGTGCGCTGCGTCTGCGACACCAAATCGCTCGACCTGCACAACGTATTATCGATTGAGATTAAAGGCCGCCTGTGGTGTGTGCCCTGGCCGCTTGAGTTTCTGTTCCGCACCGATGTGGATCTGGAAAACGGCCATTTTGAGCTTAAAGACGCGGGGTAAACATGGACAGTAAACTGCTCGAATATTACAACCGAGAGCTGGCGTATCTGCGCGAAATGGGCGCGGAGTTCGCCGAACGCTACCCGAAAGTGGCGGGCAGGCTCGGTATGCGCGGGATTGAAGTCGCTGACCCGTACATCGAGCGCCTGATGGAAGGCTTCGCCTTTCTCACCTCCCGCGTACAGCTCAAAATGGACGCCGAGTTTCCGCGCTTCTCCCAGCGCCTGCTGGAGATGCTCGCGCCGAATTATCTGGCGCCCACGCCGTCAATGGCGATAGCCGAACTGCACCCGGACAGCGCCAAAGGGGATCTGAGCAACGGGTTTGTGGTGCCGCGCGGCACGATGATGGACAGCCAGCTTCTGAAAAAGAACGGCGTCACCTGTAGCTACGCCACCGCCCATGACGTGCGCCTGCTGCCGCTGCATATCAGCCAGGTGGAGTTAGGCGGCGTGCCGGCCGATGCGCCGTTAAGCCAGCTCGGTTTAAGCCAGCGCGGCGCGGTCAGCGCCCTGCGCGTGCGCATCGCGTGCGACGGCCCGGTGCTGCTCAACCATCTCGATTTCGACCGCCTCGATTTCTTCCTGAGCGGGCCGGATATCCAGGCGCTGCAACTGCTGGAATTGCTGATGGAGCACCGCGTCGGCATTTTCTGCCAGACCGTTGGCCCGAAACCATCTCGCGTGGTGCTCGCCGACGACGCGCTGCGTCAGGAAGGCTTTGAGGCTGACCAGGCGCTGCTGCCGGACGATCTGCGCAATTTCGACGGCTACCGCCTGTTACAGGAATATTTCGCGTTCCCGGCGCGCTTCCAGTTCTTGAGCCTGCGCGGCATCGGCAAGCTGCTGGCGCAGAGCGGGCAGGCGAACGCGTTCGATATCATTATTCTGCTGGATAAAACCGACACGCCGCTGGAGCGCGTGGTGGATAAGAGCCATCTCGCGATGCACTGCACGCCGGTCATCAATTTGTTCCCGAAAATCGCCGAGCGCCAGAAGCTCACCGAGGGCTTAAGCGAATATCACCTGGTGGTGGATAACATTCGCCCGCTCGATTACGAGATTTTCTCGGTCAGTAAAATTTACGCCAGCGAAGATGGCCAGCGCGACGACCAGATTTTCCGTCCGTTCTGGAGCACCTGGAGCCGCGACGGCGGCAACTACGGCGCGTATTTCTCGCTGCGCCGCGAACAGCGCGCGCTCTCGGAACACGCGCTGCGCTACGGCACGCGTACCGGCTATGTCGGCTCCGAGGCGTTTGTATCGCTGGTGGACGCAAGCCACGCGCCGTGGCGCGATGAACTGCGCTATATCACCGCTGAAGTGATGTGCACCAGCCGCGATCTGCCGCTGATGCTGGCGCAGGATATGGGCCAGTTTGTGCTGCCGGATTCCATGCCGGTGCGCGCGCTCACCATGCGTAAAGGGCCGACGCCGCCGCGCCCGGCGCTGGCCGAAGGCTTCAGCACCTGGCGGCTTATCAGCCAGCTGCAAATGAACTACTTAAGCCTGATGGACGCCGAAGATGGCGAGGGCGCGGCGGCGCTGCGCCAGTTGCTCGGCCTCTACGCGCGCCTGGCGGAAGCGCCGGTGGCGCGCCAGATTGACGGCATTCGTCACTGCGTGCTGGAGCCGGTGCACCGCCGCGTGCCGGAGCCCGGCCCGATTGTGTTCGCCCGCGGCGTCGGAATTTCGATGACCGTCGACGAACAGGCGTTTTCCGGCTCCAGCCCGTGGCTGCTTGGCAGCGTGCTGGAGCGCGTCTTCGCACGCCTGGTCTCCATGAACAGCTTCACCGAGTTCACGCTCAAGAGCCAGCAGCGCGGCGAAGTGGGCTACTGGGGGCCGCGAATGGGTAAAAGGGCGCTGATATGAGTGAGACGCAGCCACAACCCGCGCCGGTAAAAAGCGCCTCCCGGCTGCCGGAGAATTACTGGCAACAGATGATGGCCGCGCCGTGGCGCTACGATCTGTTCCAGATGCTGCGCCGTCTCGACGCGCAGGGCGGCGAACGCTACCGTTTAGGCCGCGCGCCGCTGCCGCGCTTTGAGCCGCTGCGCATCGGCCAGCAGCCGTCGATGGCCTTCGCGCCGTCAACGCTCGCCGCGGTGAAACCGCGCGACAACACGCCGCTGTACGATGTGTCGATTTTAAGCTTCGGCCTGTTTGGCCCGAACGGCCCGCTGCCGATGCACCTGACCGAATATGCGCGCGAGCGTCTGTATCATCATCAGGACGACAGCCTGAGCGCGTTCGCGGATCTGTTTCATCACCGCCTGACGCTGCTGTTCTACCGCGCCTGGGCCGACGCCCAGCCGACCGCGTCGCTCGACCGTACTGACGGGCCGCGCATTGAAAAATATCTCGCCTCGCTTATCGGCATGGGCCAGCCGGGGCAGATGGAAAAGGGCAGCCTCAGCCACCACGCGCGCTATTCGCTGGTCGGCCATCTGACGCGCAACGGGCGCGACGCCGAAGGGCTTGAAAAAATTCTGCGCCACTATTTCCACGTGCCGGTGACGATTGTGCAGAACATCCCGCAGTGGATGCCGTTAACCGAGCGTGAGCAAGCGCGTCTCGGCGCGGGCCGCCGGATGCCGCGTCTCGGCGAGGCGGCGTTCCTCGGCGTGGCGGTGCGCGACGTGCAGCATAAATTTCGCATTGAACTCGGCCCGCTGGATGAAGAGACCTACCAGCGTTTTCTGCCCGGCGAGCCGTGGGTCGAGGAGCTGCGCGACTGGGTGCGTCAGTATATGGGCATCGAGTATGAGTGGGAGGTGCGCGTTATCCTGCGCGCCGACGCGGTAAAAGGCGTCACGCCTGGCGGCACGGGCCGCCTCGGCTACAGCGCCTGGCTTGGCAAGCAGCCCACCCCGCAACCGCGCGGCGATCTGGTTTTTCGCGCGGAAAGTTAACATGGCCCGCGCCGGTGGGCGCGGTGTCAGAGAGGGTATACGGAATATACCCGCCATCTCAGAAAGGAAAAATAATGCACAGCGACGTGATACTGACACAGCCCGGCACCTGGATTAACGGGGTTTATGTTTTCGTTTCGCTGCTGTTACTTGCAGGTTTTATCGTCATCAAAACCCGACGACCGTCGGGTCGCGCAGTCATAAAAGTGACGGCCTTTTTCTTTATTCTTGTTTGCTCACTTCTTCAGTTTTTTATTTTTCGTTATGGACTAACCGGGGTTTACGAACTGGCTGGCTATTACCCGCAAGACGCGCTCTGGGTGCGTTTAGCCGCGCTGGCGCTCTGTTGCGCTTACGCGTTCTGCCTGCCTTTACGTTATGCCCGCCAATAATATCGCTTGTTGCGTAAGATACGCGCCAACCTGAACGGAACCGATCATGTCAGAAATCAGCCGTGCCGTACTGTTCGGCAAACTGGATACGCTGTTGTTTACCTCGCTGGAAAGCGCCACCTCCTTCTGCAAGCTGCGCGGCAACCCGTATGTGGAGCTGGCGCACTGGCTGCATCAGCTGATGCAGCAGCAGGACGGGGATTTACAACATCTGATCCGCCATTTTTCACTGGATGAAGAGGCGCTGAGCCGGGATATCGTGGCGGCGCTGGATCGCCTGCCGCGCGGCGCAAGTTCCGTTTCCGATCTCTCGGAGCATATCGACAGCGCGGTGGAGCGCGCGTGGGTGTACGGCTCGCTGAAATTCGGCGTGACGCGCATTCGCGGCGGGCATCTGCTGATCGGCATTCTGAAAACTTTTAACCTGGCGAACGTGCTGAAAGGCATCTCCAGCCAGTTCAACCGCATCAGCGCCGACCTGCTGGTCGAGCAGTTCGACGCCATCTTCGCGGGCAGCAAAGAGGCCCAGCAGGCAGTCGCCGCCGCGCCGGACGCCGCCGGTAACGCGCCGGTGCAGCAGGGCACGCTCGCGCAGTACGGCCAGGATCTCACCGCGCGTGCGCGTGAAGGCAAAATCGACCCGGTGGTCGGGCGCGATGAAGAGATCCGCCAGATGGTGGATATTCTGATGCGTCGCCGTCAGAACAACCCGCTGCTGACCGGTGAAGCGGGCGTGGGTAAAACCGCGGTCGTGGAAGGCCTGGCGCACCGCATCGCCGCAGGCGATGTCCCGGAGCCGCTGCAAAACGTGCAGCTGTGGCTGCTCGATATCGGCATGTTGCAGGCCGGCGCGGGCATGAAAGGCGAATTTGAAGCGCGCTTGCAGGGGCTTATCAATGAAGTGCAGTCCAGCGCCACGCCGATTGTGCTGTTTATCGATGAGATCCACACGCTTATCGGCGCGGGCGGCCAGCAGGGCACCGGCGACGCCGCCAACCTGCTGAAACCGGCTCTGGCGCGCGGTCAGCTGCGCACCATCGGCGCGACCACCTGGGCGGAATATAAAAAATACATCGAGAAAGACCCTGCCCTGACGCGCCGCTTCCAGACCGTGCAGGTGCATGAGCCGGATGAAGAAAAAGCCGTGCTGATGCTGCGCAGCACCGTCTCGCCGCTGGAAAAACATCACCGCGTGCTGCTGCTGGACGAAGCGGTCAGCGCGGCGGTGAAACTGTCGCACCGCTACATTCCGGCGCGCCAGCTGCCGGATAAAGCCGTCGCGCTGCTGGATACCGCCTGCGCGCGCGTCGCCGTCAGCCAGAGCGCGCCGCCGCCGCAGTTAGAAGATTGCCTGCACCGCATCGCGGCGCTGGAAGTGGAAGCGGAAATCGCCGAGCGCGAAGCGCGCGTGGCGGTGGGTGACGGCGAGCGCGTGGCGCGTCTGAACGCGGAGCGTGAAGCGCTGGAAGCCGAACGCGACGCCCTGACCGCCCGCTGGGAAGAAGAGCGCGCGCTGGTGGATGCGATTATCGCCCTGCGCGCCGAGCTGCATATGGCCGACGAAGAAGCCCAGCCTGCGCTGCGCGAGACGCTGGCGGAGCGCCAGAAGGCGCTGGCCGCCGTTCAGGGCGACGCGCCGCTGCTGTTCGCTGCCGTGGACGCGAACGTCGTCGCGGCGGTGGTCTCCGACTGGACCGGCATCCCGCTGGGCCGCATGGTGAAAAATGAGATAGACGCGGTGCTGAAGCTTGCCGACACGCTAAACCAGCGCGTTATCGGCCAGCGTCATGGGCTTGAGCTTATCGCCAAACGCGTGCGCACCTCCCGCGCGCGCCTTGACGACCCGAACAAGCCGGTGGGCGTCTTTATGCTCTGCGGCCCGTCCGGCGTCGGTAAAACCGAAACCGCGCTGGCGCTCGCCGAATCGCTGTACGGCGGCGAGCAGAATGTTATCACCATCAACATGAGCGAGTTCCAGGAAGCGCATACAGTTTCCACGCTGAAAGGTGCGCCTCCGGGGTACGTGGGCTACGGCGAAGGCGGCGTGCTGACCGAAGCGGTGCGTCGTCGTCCTTACAGCGTCGTGCTGCTCGATGAGATTGAAAAAGCGCACCCGGACGTGCATGAGATTTTCTTCCAGGTGTTCGATAAAGGCTGGATGGAAGATGGTGAAGGGCGTCATATCGATTTCCGCAACACGATTATCATCCTGACGTCCAACGTCGGCACCGATCTTATCAGCGCCATGTGCGCCGACCCGGACCTGATGCCGGAGCCGGATGCGCTCAGTACGGCGCTGCGTCAGCCGCTTTTGCAGGTTTTTCCGCCTGCACTGCTGGGACGATTGCTGGTTGTGCCGTATTATCCGTTAAGCGACGCGATGCTGGCCGAAATTGTGAAATTGCAGCTTAAGCGGATCCAGCGTCGTCTTGAGGAAAATCACGGTATTATTTCCGAATTCGACGACAGCGTAATTACCCAGATTGTGGCGCGTTGCACCGAGGTGGAATCCGGCGGCCGTATGGTCGATGCGATCCTTACCAACACCCTGCTGCCGCAGATGAGCCAGATACTGCTCACCGCCAGCGCGCAGGACGAGAAATATCGCCGTCTGCGCGTGACGTTCGAGCAGGGCGAGTTTCAGTGTCAGTTTGCGGCGTAACGCCATCATCAAGCAGAGAGTTTTCCAAACATGACGGATTACGAAAACAACCGGACTGTACCCAACGCCCTGCCGATTGGTTACCGTTTCAATGAGTTTGAAATTAAGGAAGTGATTGGTGGTGGCGGTTTCGGCATTGTCTATCGCGCCTGGGATCATCAGCTTGAGCGTACCATTGCGATTAAAGAGTTTATGCCGTCCTCGCTGGCGGTGCGTAATGACGACATGCGCCTGGTGTTGCGCAGCGACCGCTTCAGCAAAGCGTTTACCGCGGGCCTGAACAGCTTTATCCAGGAGGCGCGTCTGCTGGCGCGCTTCAACCACCCGAACCTGCTGCACGTGCTGCGCTTCTGGGTGCAAAACGACACCGCCTACATGGGCACCGTGTTCTACAGCGGCACCACGCTGTCGCGCCTGAGCAAACAGCACCCGGAGATGATCAACGAGGCGTGGATCCGCCGCACGCTGCCGATGCTGTTCGGGGCCATCAAAACGATTCATGACGAAGGCTACCTGCACCGCGATATCTCGCTGGATAACATCCAGATCCAGGATAACGGCCTGCCGGTGCTGCTGGATTTCGGCTCCGCGCGCCGCAGTATCGGCAACGTCTCCGATGAGACGGAAACCATGCTGCGTCCGGGATTTGCGCCGATTGAACAATACACCGACGACAACGAAAGCGAGCAGGGCCCGTGGACCGATATCTACGCGCTCGGCGCGGTGCTGCATACGCTGATTATGGGCTCGCCGCCGCCGGTGAGCGTGGTGCGCAGCATCGCCGACAGCTACCGTCCGCTCGCCGAACTGCGCCCGGAAGGCTATTCGCTGCCGCTGTTACAGGCCATCGACCGCGCGCTGGCGCTGAAAATGGAAGACCGTCCGCAGTCGATTGATGAATTCGCCGCGCTGATTGAAATGCCCGTCGCCGGGCTCGATGACGTCATGAGCGTCAAAAAGCCGGGCACCATGCTGGTGCCGGTGGAGGAAGAAGAGGCCACGCCTGCCGCCGAGACCGGCTGGCGCCGCTACAAAATGCCGGGGCTGATTGCCGCAGGCGTGCTGGTGGGCTTGGTTGCCGGTGGGCTGCTGTTTGGCGGCAGCGGGGATAACCCCGCGCCGGAAACCGCCAGCAACGACAGCGCGCCGCGTGAACAAGCGCCTGCGCAGCCGCCGGTGCAGAACACCACGACCGCGCCGGCGACCACGACCACGCAGGACGCCGCGCCTGCGCAAAACGCGCCGGTACAGGGCGCGCTGGTGGCGCAGATCTACGTGCGCATGGGCGAGGGCGAGCAGCTGGCGCTTAACGGCAAAACGCAGACCGTGACGCCGGCTGAGAACGGCTTCGCCTCGCTGCAACTGCCGACCGGCGATTATGAGCTGACCATCAAAGGTCGCGGCCAGACCCGCAGTCAGACCATCAATGTCTCCCGTCCGGGTACCTGGCTTGTAAACCCGTAAGGATACCGGGAGGCGTTAGCGGCGGCGTATTACCCGCCGCCACCCCACGACGCCTCCCGTCCTGTCTCCGGCTTATACCTTCATAAAATGCCGGCAGGTGAATACCCGCTACAGGACAACACGTATGTACCACATCAAAATTGTCTCTATTTTCAAGGAATTCATCCCCCCTGCGCAGTTTGAGAGGATCATGCGTCCTGACATCGCCGCGCAGTGGATAATGTCTGTGCCGGATAACGCCGTGCGCTCGCTGTTTACGCGTTACGAGCTGTTTCAACCTTCTACCCGCGCGAATCCATATCAGTCCGGGCGTGACTTACGCAAGCTGATTGCCGATGAATTCTGGCATGGCAATCTGGTGGCGATTGATGAAAGCTCGCGGCCCTGGTCACCCACCACCGAGCTTTACTACATTAATGAAAAAGGCGAACTGGAGCCGACCCACGCGCCCCGGTCGCTGATGTTTCCGTTGGGTTACATCATCGTTCGCTACGGCTCGATGGTGCGTGTCTATCGGACGCTTCCGCCGCCGACCGTCAGACCAACCCAGGTGGTGAAATCGAAAGCCGCAGCCGGCCCTGAGCTGGCGACGCCGGGCAAAGATATGAAGCAGACCGCCGCGCAGCTTAAAGCGATGACCAAGGCGGAACGCTGGCAGGCGCGAAAAGATCTCATCAGCAAGGGCAACGCCAGTATCTACCCCGATGCGCAGATTGCCGCGAAGCGTCTTGCCGATAACAACATCGCCGTCGAAAAAGCCAAGCTTGCGGAGAATATCTATAAAACCACGAATCCGTTACAGGCGACGCCGGACGTGCCGGAGGGGTGGAAGGACATCAGTAATGATGTCGATGCTCTGAATAAATTTGGTCTGAAGAAAAATATGCTTTACGACAACGAAGAGGCACCTGATTTTCTGGCACGTGTCTATCAACCGGATACTGCCGTATTTGGTAATGACATGAACCCGACGTTAGTTTTCAGGGGGTCGAGAGCACCTGAATTCGTATCAATGTCCGAACCGATAAAAAATATCGCTGACTGGTCTAATAACGGCGCGCAGGGACTGGGAATGGAATCTGCCTATTACAGGAAGGCAGTCGATCTGGGGAACATACTGGCAAAATCCGGGCAGAATATTGATGTCGCCGGACACTCACTAGGGGGAGGCCTCGCCTCTGCGACCTCCATGGCGAGCGGTAAACCGGGCTGGACCTTCAACGCCGCCGGGCTGCATAGCAGCACCGTGGAAAAATATGGGGGCAGCATTCTGGGTAAAACCGATGATATCCAGGCCTACCGCGTTGAGGGCGAATTGCTGACGAAAGTGCAGGAAGTGAATGTCTGGGAAGATCTTAAGTCGATGGAAGGCCTCCCTGTGCCGACGCTTTTAAAAGAGGGCGTGTCGGCGTTCGCGCCAAATGCCGCAGGCATTCCACACGATTTGCCCGGTGGCACAGGAGGCGCGCTTGATCGCCACGGCATCGGGCAGGCGATTAACTGTATCGAGCAGCAAAAAGATGAGGATATTGCCATCATCGGGAGTCGCCTGTGAACAAACTCTTTTGGGGATGCCTCGCGCTGTGTTTTACCTTCATGATTCAGGGGTGTAAGCAAAATATGGATTTAAATCCGCAGGACTACTTTAGCGGCCAGCAACTGACGCTTGCTAAAGCTATCGAAGACGGCAAGGTTGAAGACGTCGAAAAACTCGCGTCGGAAACCGACCTGAATAAACCCGGCCAGCACGATATGACACTGTTGTTCTGGTCTATCATGAACGCCATCAACGATAAAAAAACGCCAGAACATTTGAAGGTTATTACCGTTCTCGTGAAGGCAGGAGCCGATCCGCTCCAGCCGCGCCCGGAGGGTAAAAGCAGCCCCGCCGAATATGTTTTGAAAGCCGACAGCGGCGACTGGATCAAGGCGATGCTCGACGGTGGCTTATCTCCGGACGCGAAAGATAAAACATTCCATGAGCCCATCATATTTCAGGCGATCAAAGCCAAAAATACTGACACGCTCAAAACCATGCTGGATGCGGGCGCGAATATCAACATCACTGATTCGCTCGGCAATACGCTGTTGATCGACGCGCTGGATTACGGGAAACACGACCATGTTCTGCTGTTGCTTGATCGCGGCGCCGACCCGGAAATCAAAGCCGACAATGGCTGGACGATGGGTAACCAACTGCAACGATTGTTGAATGGTGCTAAGGAAGGCAGCGAACATTATCAATCGCTGAACGAAATAAAAGAGAAGCTCATTGAGCACGGCGGAAAATGGCCGCCCGCCCCGGTTAAATAATTCCTGCACGACCTTACCCGCTGACGCGCCTGCATAATTCCTGATTATGCAGGCGATATCATTTCTGATGCCGCGGGTTTTCTCCCTTTCTGCTTTGCCGCTACGCACGCGATCGCATAAGACATTATGGAATGAAGACTATGCTCAACCGAATCACCGTTCAGCTCCCGGTCGAGGGGCTGCTTTTCTGGAAACTCTCCGGGCGCGAGGCGCTGTCGGAGCCGTTCATGTTCACCCTGACGCTGCTCGGCACCGACGCGCGCGCCGACCGCAGCGCGCTGCTGGGGCAGCCGGTGACGGTGACCATCCCGACCCAGGCGCTGATGACGCCGCGCTACCTCAACGGCAAGGTGACCCGTGTGGCAGTGAGCGCGGTGGAGCTTTCCGGCACCCGGTACGCGGCCTATGAGCTGACGGTGGAGCCGGACCTGTGGCCGATGCAGCGCGACCGCAACCTGCGTATCTTCCAGGGGCAGACGGTGCCGCAGATAGTGAAAACCCTGCTCGGCGAGAGCCGGGTGAATATGGAAGAGCGGCTCTCCGGCAGCTACCGCGTCTGGGAATACTGCGTGCAGTACCAGGAGAGCAGCCTCGATTTCATCAGCCGCCTGCTGGAGCTGGAGGGCATCGCCTACCACTTCCGCCACGAGCAGGACCGCCACACGCTGGTGCTGACGGACGCCCCCGGCCAGTACGAGCCGTTCCCCGGCTACGAGACCATTCCGTACCACGTCACGCCGTCCGGTGGCAGCACAGACGAAGAGGGCATCAGCCAGTGGGC
>NZ_JBSEYN010000012.1:0-89186 GCF_053627815.1 Cronobacter sp. 153480017-3
GACTGTCCACGACGCTTTCCATGAAAAGAACGCGGCTTACCGGCAAGCTTCACACATTAGAAAACCCCGCTCCGGCGGGGTTTTTGCTTTATGGGTGGGGCAAAGAGGAATGATTGTCCACGACGCCTTCTATGAAAAGAACGCGGCTTACCGGTCAGCTTCACACATTAGAAAACCCCGCTTCGGCGGGGTTTTTGCTTTATGGGCGGGATGAAGATGAATGACTGTCCACGACGCTTTCCATGAAAAGAACGCGGCTTGATGTTCGGTATCAACGGGGATGTGAAAAACAAACGCAGACAGGGAAATACAGATGCAGAGACAGGCGAGCCAGCAGGCCCGCCCGGTGAGCGTACGTCAGGCGGCGTCTTCCTCGGCCAGGCGCACTTCGGCTTCAGCGATAATGGCTTCCAGCTCGCTGAGCATGCAATCGTAGGTAAATTCTTGTTGCGCTCCGGCGCGTGTATGCGCTTCCTGCAGGGCGGGTGAAGCAGTCAACTTCGTGACTTTATTTTGCTGTGTGATAGTACTCATTTTATGACTCCTGATGCAGCGTTCTGCATCTTCTGTTACACCGGCAAATCTACCAGTAAAGCGCGCAGCGGCGAATCCGCAATAAGGGTTATGTTAGCCTCGTCACGAATAAACGCGCCGTCTCCGCAGGTTAATGCCTCTTTGTCTTCCGTTTCGGTTTTCACGTGGACCGTGCCGTGGATCGACTGTAAATAGGCGCGTGGCCCGTTCAGGGGCATACTGACCGATTCCCCTTCATTCAGTGCGATATGCCACAACCACACCTGCTGGCGCAGTTGCAGGCTGCCATCCGCGCCATCCGGCGAGGCGAGAAGCTGGCGTGCCTGCGGGCCGACCGCGATTTTCTGCACCGTCGGGTTTTCCCGCTCCGGGCAGGCGTCGAGCCAGAGCTGCATCCGCGTCAGCGAATGGTCTTTGCTCAGGTTATGCTCGCTGTAGCTCACACCCGGCTGGGTCGCGAGCAGTAGCGCGTCGCCCGCTTTCGCGCGCAGATGGTTGCCGTCGCTGTCGCGATATTCCGCTTCGCCGTCGAGGATCAGGTTCAAGATATCGACTTTCGGGTAGGTACGCGGCTGGAACGCGGCGCCGGGCGCCAGCACTTCCTGGTTCAGTACGCGCAGTGAGGCGTAGCCCAGCAGTTTCGGATCGAAGTAGTGGCCAAAGGAAAAGGTATAGCGAGCCTGCAGCCATCCATAGTCAGCTTGCCCACACTGTTTGGCTGTTCTCGTAATAATCATAATTTTACCTCTCTTGACAGGCTTTTATGTTAAGGGTGTGGACGCTGCATTGTTAGCCAGTTAATCTGCTGGGTATATTCAAATTTCCTGAACGAGAACCTGATGGCTAAAGAAAGGGCATTGACGCTTGAGGCGCTGCGCGTGATGGACGCTATCGACCGGCGCGGCAGTTTCGCCGCCGCGGCTGACGAACTGGGCCGCGTGCCGTCTGCGCTGAGCTACACCATGCAGAAGCTGGAAGAAGAGCTGGATGTGGTGCTGTTTGACCGCTCCGGGCACCGCACTAAATTCACCAATGTCGGACGCATGCTGCTGGAGCGCGGACGCGTGTTGCTGGAGGCGGCGGATAAGCTCACCACGGACGCTGAAGCGCTGGCGCGCGGCTGGGAGACGCACCTGACTATCGTCGCTGAGGCGCTGGTGCCTACGCCGTGCCTGTTCCCGCTGGTGGATAAACTCGCCGCCAAAGCCAACACGCAGCTCTCGTTCATTACCGAAGTGCTGGCGGGTGCCTGGGAGCGGCTGGAGCAGGGGCGCGCCGATATTGTCATCGCGCCGGATATGCACTTTCGCTCGTCGTCGGAGATCAACTCCCGCAAGCTGTATACGCTGATGAATGTCTATGTAGCCGCGCCGGATCACCCGATTCACGACGAGCCGGAGCCGCTGTCAGAAGTGACGCGCGTGAAGTATCGCGGCGTGGCGGTGGCGGACACCGCGCGCGAACGCCCGGTGCTGACGGTG
The DNA here is from genome assembly GCF_053627815.1 of Cronobacter sp. 153480017-3. Taxonomy (NCBI): domain Bacteria; kingdom Pseudomonadati; phylum Pseudomonadota; class Gammaproteobacteria; order Enterobacterales; family Enterobacteriaceae; genus Cronobacter; species Cronobacter sp. 153480017-3. The sequence continues at coordinate 2,016 of NZ_JBSEYN010000012.1, forward strand.
CAGTTGCTGGATAAACAGCCGAGGCTGACGGTGACATCCATCGAAGATAAGCGCCAGGCGCTCCTTGCCGGGCTTGGCGTGGCGACGATGCCGTATCCGCTGGTGGAAAAAGATATCGCCGAAGGGCGGCTGCGCGTCGTCAGCCCGGAGTCCACCAGCGAAGTGGACATTATTATGGCCTGGCGGCGCGACAGCATGGGCGAGGCGAAAGCCTGGTGCCTGCGCGAAATCCCCAAACTCTTTAACGTGAAGCGTTAATCCGCCGGATGACGCCATTGCAGCGTAGCCGGAAGGTAACGCTGCAGCGGCGTCGGTTCTTTGTCATCCACCAGTTGGGTGATCATCTCAAAGCAGTCCAGCGCCAGCTGGCGGCAATCCTGCTGCACGGTGTCGATGCGCACCGACAGCGAATCATAGAGATAGTGATCGTCAAAGCTCGCCAGATGGATATTGCTTTCCAGCAGGCGATGCTGGCTCATGTAGCGCAGCACCCCTTCCAGCAGGCCGCAGGCGGCGGTAAACAGTGCTTTCGGCGGGCGTCCCAGCCGGGCGCAGAGCGCGGCGAACATCTCATAGCCGCTGCTCGGATGATAATTGCCGTGAATGATCCACTCGGGGCGTAGCTCAACGCCCGCCCGCGCCAGCCCTTGCTTGAAACCTTCCAGACGATCGCGAGTCGGCGAAAGACGCGGCTGGCCGCCAAGAAAATAGAACTCGTCCGGGTGCTGGCGCGCGATGCGCTCCACCAGATCGGCGGTCGGGGTAATGGAATCGGTGATCACCAGCGGCAGTTGGGTGTCGTTCATATGGCGGTCGAACAGCACCACCGGAAGCTGCTCGCTGAGCTTCACATAGTCGCTGTCGCTCAACATGCTGGAGGCGACGATAAGCCCGTCGACCTGGCGCGACACCAGGTTATTGACCACCACCGTCTCCTGACCCGGATTTTCATCGGTACAGGAGATAAGCAGCTGTAGCCCCGCCTCGCGGCACAAGGTTTCCAGCTCGTAAGAAAACACCGCGAAACCGTAGTTGGTTATCTCCGGCACCACCAGGCCCAGCGTATGGCTGCGGTTGTCGCGCAGCAGACGGGCGTGGATGCTCGGCTGATAGTGATGCTGCTGGGCGATAGCCAGAACGCGCTCGCGCGTCTCCTGCGCCACGCGCAGCTCTTTGCCTCGTCCATTGAGCACCAGGCTGGCGGTGGCTTTGGAAACCCCCGCCAGGGCGGCGATATCACTGATGGTAACGCGTTTGGTTTTTCGCACGGCTTCGGTTCGGTGAGTGGTCAAACCTTCATTCTACCATGCAGGCGCGTAACGACCAGTAGCGCAGCCGGAGATGCGCGTCGCCTTCAAAACCAAGCGTCGCGTTGGCCGCCGGGAAATAGCGGCTGCTCATCACGCCTTCGCCGTCGTTAATGAAAATCTCAACGCTGGAACGGTCGCACAGAATATGCAGGCGCCGGGCGTCGCCCTGCCAGTAGCGATACTGCCATTCGCCGGTGGCGAGGCTCCGGCGTGAAAGCCGCAGGCCCTCGCGCGTCCATTCCAGGCGCAGAGTGGCGGCGAAATCGAGCGTGACGTCGCCCTGCGTCTCCAGCATCAGCTCCAGGCTTTCCGCCGCGAGCGGCGAGAGCGTGGCGGCCACGCCCTCCAGACGCCGCTCCTCGCCGCGCAGCGCGGAAAGCTCGCGCACCGGCTGCTGGCAGAGCAAGCCATCGCGAAGCGAGAGTTCGCGCGGGCAGGTCATCTGGTGGATCCAGCCCTGCGCCACCGTTGGCTGCAACATCTCTTCGCCGTCCGGCACGCCCATCCAGCCGATAAGTAACCGGCGGCCATCGTCGGCCAGCGTGGTTTGCGGCGCGTAAAACTCAAAACCGGCGTCCAGCTCCACCAGCGGGCCGTGACGAAATTCCGGCGTGTCGTAATCAAGCTCGCCGCACAGGTACGCGCTCGGGTAGGTGTTGAGATAGCGTTTTTCTTCGCGCGTCACCCCCTGCGGGCAGGTGATCAGAATCGCTTTGCCGTCCAGCATGAAGAGATCCGGGCACTCCCACATGTAACCCGCCTCGCCAAGCCCGCCGAGCGTGCTGCCGGCGATCTCGCCCAGGTTTTCCCAGTTCCACAGATTATCGGAGCGCAGCAGCAGCACTTTGCCCTGCAATTCCAGATCCTGCGCGCCCAGCACCATGTACCAGTGCTCGCCGTGACGCCAGACTTTCGGGTCGCGCACGTGGCCGGTATAGCCGCCGGGCAGCGGCATCACCGGGCCGAGCTTGTCAAAACCGCCGTCCGCGTTCTGCACCGCCAGACACTGCCAGGCGGTGCGGGTGCCATCGTCAAACTTTACGTTGCCGGTATAGCAGAGCGTCAGTCGCCCGTTGTCATCCACCGCGCTGCCGGAATAACAGCCGCTGCGGTCATACTCTTCATCCGGCATCAGCGCCAGCGGCTCGTGTTGCCAGTGCGTCAGATCCGCCGAGCTCCAGTGCCCCCAGCATTTATGCTGATGCGCACAGCCCAGCGGGTTCCACTGATAAAACAGGTGGTAGCGCCCCTGAAAATGGATAAAACCGTTTGGGTCGTTCATCAGGCCCGTCACCGGCGCCAGATGCCAGCGCGGATAGTGGCGATCGCCAAGCGCGACCGGCTGGCCTTTCATCACAGCCTGTAAAATGGCAGGCAGCAGCGTGCGGGTGGTCATTATTCAGCGTCCGTTTTGTATTTCCACAGGTAAGAGACCGCAAAGGCGATACAGAAGGCGATCGCCATGCCGATGACATAATTCAGCAGCGAGCTGGCCTGAACAATCGCCATACCGGGAATCCCGGTCAGGCCGACCGCCGTCATGCCGACATGGGTGGAGACAACCCACGCGCCGCCCGCCGCACCGCCGATAAGCCCGGAGATAAACGGCTTCACGAAGCGCAGGTTGACCCCGAAAATGGCCGCCTCGGTAATGCCGAGCAGCGCCGAAAAACCCGACGGCAGCGTAATGGCTTTGACTTTGGCATCTTTGGTTTTAAACCACACCGCCAGACACGCGCCGCCCTGCGCCACGTTCGCCATCGCCCAGATGGGCAGCAGGAAATTAACGCCAATAGACGGGTTGCCAAGCAGCCCGGCTTCAATCGCATGGAAGCTGTGATGCACGCCGGTAATTACAATCACCGAGTAAAGCCCGCCAAACAGCAGCCCCGCGAGCCAGCCCGCGTGAGTAATCAGCGTGCTTAACACCAGCGAGATACCGTCGCCCAGCGCGCGGCCCGCCGGGCCAATCACCAGCAGCGCCACGAAACCGGAAATAATCACGGTAAAGAAGGGGGTCAGGATGAGATCCAGCGCGTCCGGGATAATCCGGCGCAGCTGTTTTTCCAGAATACTCATAAACCACACCGCCAGCAGGACCGGGAAAACCGTGCCCTGGTAGCCAATCATCGCGACTTCAATCCCGAAGAAGTTCATGGTGTGAAAGCCCGCCGCCACGCCCCAGGCGTTGGTGAGCGCCGGGTGGGTGAGAATGCCGCCAAGCGTCGCGCCCAGATACGGGTTGCCGCCGAATTCCCGCGCGGCGGTAAAACCAATCAGGATAGGGAGAATGATAAACGCCGCCGAGCTGCACATATCCAGCATGATATAGAGCGCGTTATCCGGGCTGACCCAGCCGTAGGTTTTCACCATGCCGAGCAGGCCCATCAGCAGGCCGGACGCCACAATCGCCGGAATGATCGGCACAAAAATGTTGGAGAGCAGGCGGGCGATGCGCTGGAACGGGTTCAGCTTGCGGGCCGCCACGCTTGCGGCTTCCGATTTGCTCGATTCGCTGATACCGGCGACCGCGATAAACGCGGCATAGACTTTATTGACCACGCCCGTGCCGAAAATAATTTGCAGCTGGCCTGCGTTGCGAAAACAGCCTTTCACGCCCTCGACATTGCCGATGGCGGCGGTGTCGGCTTTGGCGTCATCTACCAGCACCAGCCGCAGACGCGTGGCGCAGTGGGCGGCGCTGGCGATATTCTCTTTGCCGCCGAGCAGCGGCAGAAGCGAGCGGGCAATCTGTTCAAAATCCATAACAACCTCAGTCTTGTGGTTTTTTATGTTGTCGGCAATACGCAGGCCCCCGCGCAACAGGGGCCGTTTTTATCAGAACCAGGTTTCCATCTGTACGCCGAAGTTCCATTCACCGCCGGCGGTAAAGCCGGTGCTGCCAAAGGCATCATTGCTGGCGTAGTTATCCAGGCGATGATCCCAGTCCATCCAGGTGGCGAACAGGCGCAGTTCCGGACGCTTGAGGAATTCGCCCACGTCGCCCGCTTTCAGCGTCGGCGCAAAGGTCAGCTTATAGAAGTTGCCGCTGACCGCGTTGCGGTCGTTGTAACCTTTCGGGCGCAGATCCATGTACTGATAGCTGCCCTCGTACTGCAGCTCAAAGTTCTGGTTAATCTCCTGAATGAGGCGCAGGTTGGCGGTCGCCCACTGGTAGCTGTCGCCTTTGACGTAGCGATCTTTACTGCTCTGCGCCAGCACCGCCGGTGCGATATGCCAGCCGCCGCCGAGCGGCGTCATGCCGTAGGTCGCGAGACGCCAGGTATCGGCCTGCGGCAGCAGCGCGCCATCGGAGCCGATGGATTTCACTTCCGCGCCAAGGCCGTGGCCATACAGCAGTGCGGTTTTCGAGGAGCCGTCGCTCAGACCGTAGAAGCTGTCGTTATGCAGGCCGAGCAGCGCATGCACGCCATCTTCCGCCGCGTCTTTTTTCACGCGGTTGCCCTCGATATCCACGCGGTCTTCGTTATCTTTGGCGCGCATCCCGCTCACCATCAGCTGTACCGGCCCGACGTAGTTATTGAGCGTCAGGATATAGTTCTGGGCGGTGTTTTCGCTGTTTTCGATATCGCCGAAGGTGCGGCCATACAGTGAGAAGTTACTGCGGGCGTTATCGCTCCAGCGCATGTCGTAGATACCCGCACCTGTACCGGCGAGGAACACCACGTCGGAGTCGATCCAGTGGATATCGAAGTTATCACGATCGAAGCGTTTACCGGCCCAGACGGTGGCATCTTTAAACGCGCCGGTGAAGGTCGGCAGGTGACCGAGTTCGGTGAACGCCTGGCGCACGTTGAGATCGCTGGTGGAGGCCGTCCAGTCGTTATAGCTGCGCTGACCGTCAGCGACCATCACTTTAAAGCGCGTGGTGGCGCCGTTCGCCAGCGTCTGTTTGTGCTCCAGGTTCATCTCAAGGTAAGTGTCGGGCTCATTGCCGAGACGCCCGACGTGACCGCCGGTTTCACCCGCTGGCGTGAAGGACGGGCCGCCCTGCGTTTTCGCGGCGGAATCGTTCATCAGCAGGCCCGAGCGGGCGTAGCCGTGGAATTCAAACCCGCTGTTATCCGCCGTTTGCGTGGCGGGCTGCGGCGCAGGTTGCGCGGCGACAGGCTGAACCGGCGGCTGCGCTTTTTGTTGCGCGGCAAGCGCCTGTGCCTGACGCTCTGCGGCTTCAGCGCGGGTTTCCGCCGCGCTGGCGCGCTGTTCAGCCGCCTGAAGACGTTGTTCCAGCGCGGCGAGACGCGCCTCAATGCTGGACATATTGCTGTCGGCAAAGGCGGCGGGAGTACCGGCCATTAAGCCAAGGGTAAGGGCAAGCGTACTTTTTTTAATCATGGTATGGCATCCCTGAGAAGGCGTTATCATCATTATGCAGACTTGCTAAACCGGTTTAGGCGGCAATCATAATCACGGCTTATTTTTACTGGCAATGAAATTAGCTAAACCGGTTTAGTGATTGTGATGAGGTTCGCAAAACGAGCCGCGGCAGCGGCTCATAGGATCAGGCGAGGTGTGGTTGTAGATCGTTAAGGCGGGGCAGGGCGGTCATCGCGCCTTTGGCAGTGGTCGCAAGCGCGCCGCAGGCCTGGGCTGCGGCAATCACGGGCGCAAGCTGTGCGGCGCTTTGCGGCAGGCCTTGCGCGGCAAGGCTCCAGAGCAGCCCGGCAACGAAAGCGTCGCCCGCGCCGGTGGTATCGACGCACTCGACCGGCACCGCCGGGTAGTGGTGCAGTTCACCGTTGAAGCAGGCATCGACGCCTTCTGCGCCGCGGGTGATCAGCAGCAGCGGGATCGCGTAGCGGCGTGCCAGCGCCAGGGCGCTTTCTTCGTCATCCGCTCCGGCAATAAACGCCAGCTCTTCCAGTGAGAGTTTCACCACATCTGCCAGTGCCAGCGCGCGCTCAATGCATTCACGCAGCTGCGCGGTATCTGGCCACAGATCTTCGCGGATATTCGGGTCGAAACTGACAAACCCGCCCGCACGCTTAATGCGCGCCATCGCTTCAAATGCGGTGTCTCGCGAGGGCTGGGCGCAGAGTGCAATTGAGCAGACGTGCAGCCACTCGCCTGCGCCGAACGGCGGTAAGTCGTCGGCGTTAAGAAACAGATCGGCGGACGGGCGCACCATAAAGGTAAACGAGCGTTCGCCACGGTCATCCAGCGCCACCACGACCGTCGAGGTGCGGTGCGCCGGGTCCTGATGCATGGCGCCGGTATCGACATTTTCCTCTTTCAGCGTCTGCGTCATAAATGCCCCGAACGGGTCGTGCCCGACGCGACCGATAAATCCGCTCGCGCCGCCAAGCCGCGCCACGCCGACCGCGACGTTGGCGGGGGCACCGCCAGGGCATTGCAGTAACCGGCCGTGACCGTCGGGCAGCAGATCCACCACGGCATCTCCAAGCGCCCATACTTTTGCTGACATGCGTATCTCCTTCGATTCATCCTGCGCTAAACAATAGTTAAACCGGTTTAGCTAATCAACACTCTTTATGCGCTTAGGAGGCGGCGATGTGGAAGAAGAGCAGAAACGTGCCGCGCCGGAACGCGGCCAGAGGATCAGTGATGATGTTTCGGGTCTGGGCCGAAGCGGTTTTCGCCGTGGGTGCCTTCCTGGGTGTTGAAGGCAAGGATCATCAGCCAGCCGATAACCGGGATCAGCAGGACGAACAGCCACCGCGCGGTGCGGTCTGTATCATGCAGGCGGCGGAACTGTACCGCCAGCGCGGGCAGCAACACGGCCAGCCCATAAATCAGCGTGAGCAGCCCTTGTTCACCGATAACGCGCAGCCCAAGTATGGTATCGAGCGCCACCATGACGCCCGCCAGAATGAGATTTACCAGGGTGAACATCCAGTACTCTTTACGACGCGCCCGGCCGGTAAACCCGAGGTAATTTCTAAACGCTTTTATGTACCAGTACATCTGTTCTCGCCTCCCTTGCCATCAATCACTTGTTTTTAAAGCGATCGCTTAACTAAATGCTAGCTGTCGGGAAGGGAAACGGCCTGAGGGAAAATGCAAAGTGTGAGCGCCGTCGGAACGGCGCATTTTTCAGAAGAGGCTTAGGGCGAAGCGGATTAGCGGAAGCGCTCATCGCGCCCGTGCGGCTCATTAAGATCCTGCCAGGGGCCGATGGAGATAATACCGGTCGGGTTAATGGTTTTGTGGCTGCAAAAATAGTGGTGGCGGATATGCCCGAAATCCACGGTTTCCGCGATGCCCGGCATCTGGTAAATCTCGCGCAGGAAACCATGCAGGTTCAGATAATCGCTGATGCGATGCTTGTCGCATTTGAAATGCGTCACGTAGACCGGGTCAAAACGCACAAGCGTCGTCCACAGACGAATATCGGCTTCGGTGAGCTGGTCGCCTGCGAGATAACGCTGCTGACCGAGGATCTGCTCAAGCCGGGACAGCGAGGCGAACACCTGTTCCACCGCTTCGTCATACGCCTGCTGGCTGGTGGCGAAGCCCGCTTTATAAACGCCGTTATTCACCGTGTCGTAAATCCAGCCGTTCAGCTCGTCGATTTCTGCGCGTAGCGCCTGCGGATAGTAATCGCCTGCACGTGCGCCGAGTGCGTCAAAGGCGCTGTTGAACATACGAATGATATCGGCGGATTCGTTGCTGACGATGGTCTGGCGTTCTTTATCCCACAGCACAGGAACGGTGACGCGCCCGGAGTAGTGCGGATCGGCCTGGAGATAAAGCTGATAGAGAAAATCGTGCTGATACAGCGTGTCGCCGGTCGCTGCCGGGAAATCGTCGCCGAAGGTCCAGCCGTTTTCCAGCATCAGCGGGTGCACGACCGAGACGGAGATAAACGACTCCAGCCCTTTCAGCGCGCGCAGAATTAACGTGCGGTGTGCCCACGGACAGGCGAGTGAGACGTAAAGATGGTAGCGATCTTTTTGCGCTGCAAAGCCGCCTTCGCCTGTCGGGCCTGGTTCGCCGTCCGGAGTGACCCAGTTGCGGTACGCCGACGAGGAGCGCTTAAAGCGGCCGCCGGTGGATTTGGTGTCATACCAGGTGTCGTGCCAGACGCCGTCAATCAGTTGTCCCATGTTGCTCTCCTGTCAGAATGCTTTCCTCAGTATGGCAAAAAGGCAGGCGGTGAGGGCCGCCTGCCGTGAAATCAGTTACCAGTTTTTCTTCAGCAGACGATCCAGGCTGTACGCGCCAGGACCCATCAGCGCCAGCAGCAGATAGCCACCTGCGATGGAGAAGTTCTTCATAAACATGATGGAGTTAACGCCTTCCGCGAAGTTGCTGTGGAACAGGAACGCGGTCAGCAGCGTAAACACAGCGGTAATCAGCGCCGTGGTGCGGGTCAGAAAACCGAAGAGAATCGCCAGACCGCCGCCGAACTCAAGCAGGATAACCAGCGGCAGAATAAAGCCCGGCACGCCCATCGCTTCCATATACTGCTGCGTACCGGCATAGCCGGTAATTTTGCCAAAGCCAGAGACGATAAACAGAATCGGCATCAGAATACGTGCCACCAGTACGCCAGCATCTTCGAATTTTTTCATTTTACTCTCCAGAAATCCCGCTTCATCACGCAAGGTTAATTGTCTTTAAAAGGTTGCATTCCGCGGGGTTATCCGCGTTCCGCCGTTGATGGAAAGCATCATAGGGTGGGCGTAGTGGGAATGTAAGCAAGGAAAACTGGCAGATTTGTTCAAAAATTTTGATTTCAGTGTAAAGCGATCACGTTTTGGATAGCCTTATTATTTAACAAGATTAACCACAAATTAATAACGATAAATTAAGATAACTCCTTCAGTATTTCTAAAGGAATAATTTAGATGTAATTACTTTATAAATATAAAGTCGACAATTATTATTTTTATGAATTCATGAAAAGAAATCTTTTTTTAGAAAACTATGACCATCTTGGGGTTTAAAGTCTTTTTAATAAGAGATGTCTCAAATAAGACAGACTTTTTTATGACTTCAATAGGTGTGAGTCGGTAAAATGTCATTCATTGATCGTTTAAAGTGATCAATTGAAAGCGATGAATTTACGGACTTTCATCTGTTTTTTTGATGCACATCGTAAACTGCCTGTTTACGATAATTTAACCCTAAGTAGCTTTCTTGTCCGGCACGTCTCTGTACCGGGAACTAAATAATGGATGGAATAATGAAAAAGACTCTTCTGGCAGTCGTGCTGGCGGGTATCGCATCTCATGCGATGGCGGCGGATTCAACGGATTTAACGGTTAAAGGCGTACTGGTTAATGCTGCATGTACACCAACTCTGGATAAAAGCGAAGTGAACTTCGGTCATATTCCTGTAGCCAGTCTTGATGCGACCAATGCAAACCAGCTGGGCTCGAAAGACGTCACGCTGACTATCACCTGCGATAGCGCTATGGTGATGGGCTGGACTACCGTCGATGGCCGTACCGATTCCCTGCAGTCGCTCAGCCTCACCAGCGCTGGCGCGGACGACAGCAGCGTGGCGGATGCCACTACAGAGTATGGTCTGGGTAAAGCGGGCACCGTCAACATGGGCGCGTATGCTATTGCCGCTAAAACGACGGGCGTCACCTATGACGGCACCGCGGGCGATCTGCTGGAAGCCGATAATGTCGGTAACGGCAATGCGACGGCCTGGAAGAAAAGCACTACGGGCGTAACGAAACCGGGTGCGCGTACTTTTACCACCGCAGTGACCGGCGAAGTCGCGCCGAAAGCGTTCAAAGTGGGCGTATTCCCGCTGAAAGTGACCGCTGCGGTACAGGGTACCGATATTCTGAAGATCACCGACGATACTGACCTGGATGGTCTGGCGACGATTTCGCTGAGCTATATCTAATCAAAAATCTGGCGGATAAATACAGATGTTAAACCGCAATGTATTGTCCTGAGGGTAAATGCTTAAAAAACGCCAGAATACCCTGGCGTTTTTTAAGGCTGTATTAATACGTAATAGGCAAGGAAATTAACAGTGTTTAATAAGACATTATTAATTGGGGCTGGCCTGATGGCAATGGTTAGCGCAGCGCACGCAACCGACTCTACGGATTTAAAAGTCACCGGTAAACTAATTAATGGATCCTGCACGCCATCACTGGAAAATGGGGGCGTGGTCAATTTTGGTAATATTCCGTTGGGCAATCTTAATACCACGCAGACTAACCAGCTAGGTACGAAGACAACTCATCTGAGCATCCAGTGCACCAATGCGATGCAGGTGGCCTGGGTGATAGCTGATAACCACAATGATTCGGTTGCCAGTGTTGATATTTCTGATGCTCAGGGAACAGTAACGCAAGCTAATCAAAAGTTTGGTTTGGGGAAAACGCTCGATAACATCAATCTCGGTGCCTGGTTTGTGCGTGTAAGCGGCGTTCAGCAATACGATGGTATTAATGGAGACACGTTATATATTGACGGTATTCAAAATTATGTACCTGATAGCGCCTGGGCAACGACAACTTCAGGTGTACCTTATAACGATGGGAGCCGGGGTTATACGCTAGGCGAAAAAGGAACAAAAGAGCCGGCCGCTGCAACTCTCTTTTCTTATACATTAAATATTTCTGCTGCTATTCAGGGCACCGATACGCTAGCTATTAGCGATAAAACGAACCTTGACGGAGCAGCCACAATTTCTCTGGTTTATCTGTAAGGTAATGCCGCGTCATTTTATTAATGCCGCACATCGTCATGCCATTTACGGCGTTTATGGAGTAAACAATGTTTAATAAAGCGATTTTGACAAGCGCCGTAATCATGGCGCTGGCAGGCACTGCTCAGGCAGCGGATTCGGTTGATCTTAATGTAAAAGGTACGTTGGTGAATGGCAGCTGCACGCCAACATTATCTGGCAATGGCGTAGTTGACTTTGGGCACACGCCATTGGGCAATTTAAGTAAAACCGATACAAACCAGCTGGGAGGCCGTAGTTCGTTAGTTCTGACCATCACGTGTGACTCAGCCATGCCTCTCGGATGGACCATGGTTGATAACAGAAATGACAGCGTACAAGTATTAACCATTAAAAATGGTAAATGGGACGGTTCAGATGTCACTGGCGCTGAGTATGAATTCGGTTTAGGTAAAACCGCAGGCGGTGTAAAAATCGGTGCTTATTCTGTCTATGTGGATAAAGGCAATGTCCTGGCAGACGGTGTTAATGCCAAGATGATGTACACCGACGGTGATCCGACGGATAAGACTAAATGGGTAGTTTCAGGCGCTGGCGAAGTAAAAAGTAATAGCAGCCGTGTTTACAGTGTTGAAGCTGAATCTTCTTCTGATGGCACCGTTTTACCCGCGAAAGTTACTACCTGGCCAATTAAGGTCGCTGCTGCCATTCAGGGTACAGATACCCTCGCTATTTCAGATGATACCAACCTGGATGGCTCTGCCACTATTTCACTGGTGTATATCTAAGCTAAATAATCGGCATTGTATTGATATCCATTTTGATAATGCCATTTACGGCGTTTATGGAGTAAAGAATGTTTAACAAAATGATCCTGGCGGGTGCTGTAATCATGGCGCTGGCAGGCACTGCTCAGGCAGCGGATTCGGTTGATCTTAATGTGAAAGGTACGCTGGTGAATGGCAGCTGCACGCCATCGCTGGAAAATGGTGGCGTGGTTGATTTTGGGCATATTCCGCTGGGTAATCTTTCTAAAACTGAAACGAATTCTTTAGGGCAAAAAAAGATAGTATTAACTATCACCTGCGATTCAGAAATGCCGGTTGCTTTTGATGTAAAAGATAATCGGAGCGAATCTATGGTTGATTTGACAGTCAATAGCGCGTTTTATAATGGCAGTAATTGTACCGCGGGGTCGAATAAGTTCGGTTTAGGCAAAACAGCAGGAAATGTAAATATTGGTGCTTATTGCGTCGGTATCAATGTTCCTGAAGCGACTATCGATGGCACGTCTGGCGATGTCATTTATAAAAACCTGGGTAATGCCGCAAATGACTGGAGCAAAACGGGAGATGGGTCTGTGCGTAACTTTTCTCCCGATGACCGTTATTTGACGATTGCTGACTCGGGGACTGTTATTCCTAAAGCGGGTAAAAACTTTACTTTCCCGTTAATTGTGTCTGCAGCTATTCAGGGCACGGATGTCCTTGCGATTACAGATAACACCAACCTGGATGGCTCTGCCACTATTTCACTGGTTTATATCTAAATAATGACTGCGCCATTTATGAATGGCGCAATTGTATCAATCTGTTGTTAGTGTTTATGGAAAAAACCATGTTTAACAAAATAGTTCTGGCAGGCGTCGTAATGACAGCGCTGGCAGGTGCTGCGCATGCGGCAGATTCTGTCGAGCTAAAAGTAAAAGGTACGCTGGTCAACGCCGCGTGCGATATTTCGCTCGATAAAAATGAGATTAACGTAGGCACCATTCCGGTAAAAAATTTGACGTATAGCGAAAGCGAAAATGCTTACTGGACGCAGCACTATGATGCAACGCTGTCGATCACCTGTGGCGCGGCGATGCCTGTTGCCTTTATGACAACGGATAATAATCCGGATTCCAGAATTTCGGTGAATAGCGCGGTCGGTGTTTTTGGCCTGGGCAAAACCGAGGCGGGTGACAATATTGGTGTCTACACGGTTTTTGCTAACAAAAAACCGGCGTCGGTCAACGGTGAAGAGGCCTCAGTGCTTTATTCTACCAATAGCGGCTCAACCTGGAATGGCGGCACTACCGGGCTGACTGCATCGCCTAATGATTATTATACCGTGGCGAAAAAAGGCGCATCCACGCCTGAGCCGCTGACCACGGCGACAATTCCGCTGGATGTTCAGGTAGCGTTCTCAAAAGCGATGGCAGACAAAATTAGCGACTCACAGGCTTTTTCTGGTTCAACAACCTTTACGTTGAGATATATCTAAAAGCGGGATGTGATTCAATTTCGCTGTAGTCATTATTAAATTAACAGACGCGCAGTTAAATTGCGCGTCTGTTAGCCTGCTCGCTATGTCATATTATCGCAGAGGGAAAAACATGTTCAAAATTATTACGCTGCTGGCGGGCTTTTTGTCTGTGCTATCTGGCGTGTCATATGCCAGCGATAGCGTTGATCTTAAAGTTACCGCGACGCTTGAGGCGGCAGCCTGTACACCCACATTATCCGATGGCGGCGAAGCGAAATTTGGCCATATCCCGGTGGGGAATTTAAGTGAAACGCAAACGAATCAATTAGGCTCCCGGTTTCTGACGTTAACTATTGCCTGTTCTGAATCTACGCCCGTTGGCTGGTTTATTACGGATAATAAAAAAGACAGTGTGCAGGCACTTAACATTAAAGATCCAAAATTTAATGGCGAAGATTTATCCGATGCCAGCTACGAGTTTGGCTTAGGAAAGACGGCAGCGGGCGTGAATATCGGGGCTTATGCCATTTATGTCGATAAAAGCAACGTGACGGCAGATGGCAATAAAATCACTATGTTATATAAGCCAGGGTCTGGCAGTTGGTATGTTTCCGGGGCAGGTGAAATCAAAAACGACAGCAGCTATATCTTTGCCGCAGAAGCGAGCGGAGCAACGGATGCCACTATCGTCAGCGCTCAGACCTTTGTCTGGCCCTTAAAGATCACCGCTGCCGTTCAGGCTACCAATACGCTGAACATTAGCGATGATACCTCACTCACTGGCTCTGCAACGATCACGTTAATGTATCTGTAATCTGCTGTTTTTGATGGGCTTAATTAATAAATATCATGAATGAATAAAGCTTAAAGCGTATTTAAATTTTCTGAAATTGTGGCGGCGACACAATCCGGTAATCATGTCAGCAACTTAAGCGGGACGTGCTGAGCGTCTTTGGGTTTAATATTACATAAAGGTGATTCATGAAACTGCAAAAAGGCTTTTTCTTATTATCCATCGTCGCAATGGCGCTTGGCCACGCCGCTACTTCTCAGGCAGCCGGAATGGTACCTGAAACGTCGTTGTTAATTATTAATGAAGCCGATCAGGGCGGCAGTATTAATATTAAAAATACCGATGATAAACCAGAGTTGCTCTATACCAATATTGTTGACCTGCCTGACGATAAAGAAGGCCATCTGGTCGTCACTCAACCGGTAATTCGTGTCGAAGGCGGACAAACACAGCATTTGCGTTTTATTCTCCAGACCGCCTCGCCGATGAAAACGGAACATCTCAAACGTGTTACGTTTGAAGGTATTCCTCAAAAAATGCCAGGCAAAAATAAAGTTGGTTTTAATATTCGCCAGGATATTCCTGTGCTTATTCATCCGGTTAATCTGCCAGTGGTAAAAGATGCCTGGACTCTGCTGGAATGGAGCGCGAGCGGGAATAATGTGACCGTTAAAAACCCAAGCCCGTATGTCGTACGCCTGGCGCCACAGATTGAATTGCTGCCCGGGCATGTGCCAGCGTTGCTGAAGAAAAGCTATATTCTGCCGGGCAAATCTATCACCGTGGCAGCCAAAAGTAGCGCTTCAGGAAATAACCAGGTGCGATTTGTTCCTGCAAGCCGTTACGGTATTCAGGTTGAAAGTTATAACGCGCCATTAAATAACCATTAATCTTTTACTCTGAGTTTAGATCATGCCTATTCGCGTTAAGCGGGTTTCCGCTCTTGTCAGCCTTTGTCTGGCTCAGGCGGCGTTTTGCCCTTTGATGGCCCTGGGCCAGGAGGCGCAATTCGATATGGATATATTAAAAAACCGTGGACTGGATACAACGCTTGGTAATTATTTTGCCGACGCAGCGAAATTCCTCCCAGGACGCAGACCGGTTTCATTAACCATTAACGGTAAAGAAAAAGGTACGGTAACGGCCCGTTTCGGCGATAAAGGGCAACTTTGCGTCGACCGCGCTTTTTTACAGAGCGCGGGGTTACAGGTGCCGTCTGCATTGCGGGGCGATAAAACGGATGAGTCCGGTTGTTATGATTATCAGAAAGATTATCCGTCTACGGTTATCACGCCGTTGCCTGGTGAAGAGAGCCTCTCCATCGTTGTGCCGCAGGAGGCATTATCTAACGATATCGTGATGCCGGAAAATATGACGCATGGCGGTACGGCCGCGATGCTGAACTATTCGCTGATTTCATCACAGTATCGCTACGGAGATGGCTCAAGCCGCTACGATCAATTGTCGCTTGAGAACGGTTTTAACTTTCATGACTGGCTGTTGCGCAGCCGTCAGTCGCTTTCACGCACTGACGGCAACACGCAAAACGATGTGCTCTATACCTACGTTCAGCATACGTTCGAAAGTAAGAAAACTTTAATGCAGGCGGGGCAGATCAACATCAGCAATACGCTGTTTTCCGGCGCGTCGATAAGTGGCGTGCAGTTTATTCCGGAGAGCAGTCTTGCTGGTACATCTGGCAGTGGCGTGACGGTAACCGGCATGGCGCACTCGGCGCAGGCGCGCGTAGAGATTAAGCAAAATGGTCGCGTCATTCACTCCACGCTGGTTCCCGCCGGGCCGTTTACGCTTGATGACGTTCAGGTGATTTCTGGTACGTCGCCGCTTGATGTCACGGTGACTGAAACCGACGGCTCACAAAGCCATTACACCATCGCCGCCGACGCGCTGCGTGGTAATACGCTTTCGCGTCCGCAGGGTTTGGCCATCGCGATGGGACGCACACGAGACAAAGGCGATAACGATCGCCAGCCCTGGCTTGCGACCGTATCAGACGGATGGCACCTGAAGCCGTGGATGAATCTGAGCGCTGGCGCAATGACGGCGCAGCAGTATAACGCACTGGCGGCGCAGCTTGATGTCCAGGCGCTGCCTGGCCTGATGGCTTCCGCAACCCTGCGTGCATCGCAGGATAGCTACGGCGATAACAAAGGGCATAGCACGACGCTTAATATTGGTTATAGCGCGGCGAATAACCTGTCATTCTCCGCGTCCGCCACGCGTTACAGCGAGGGCTATCGTGAATTAACCGATACGCTGGATGACGATTTCAGCCAGTACGCCGGGCAATACAGTGTGAACACGTCGTGGAGCCACCCGTGGCTGGGCTCTTTCTCGTTGGGTTACAGCCTCGATAAAGGGGCGGATGGCGATCGCGATTCCCGTTATGTCAATGCCTCCTGGGGGAAAACCTTCCGCTGGGCGACCGTATCCGTGAACTGGCAAAACTTGCTTAATCCGGCTCACGATGACAGCCATCGCGATAACCAGAACTATGGCGACATGCTGTACGTCAATGTCTCTGTACCGTTGGGCTCTCAGCGTATTTCGGCCTATACCCACCAGCGTGATGACGAAACGCGCAACGGCCTGAACCTCTCCGGGGATCTTTCCCGTAATACCTATTACTCCGTCTCCGTGGAGCGGGATAAGGAAGAAAGCCAAAACAGCTTTAACGGCTCGGTGAACAGCAACCTGCACTACACCCAGCTCGGTCTGAGCGCCGGCAAAGATGGCACGGACAACACCAATACCAGCGTAACGCTCAATGGCGGCATCGTAGCGCACAGCAACGGCGTGACGTTCTCGCCGTATGCCATCCAGGACACGTTTGGTATCGCTTCCGTTAACGATCACGTCAGCGGCGTTGAGATTGAAACGCCGGATGGTCCGGTCTGGACTGACCATTGGGGGCAGGCGGTCGTGCCTTCGCTGCCGGCGTATCAGCCTGCGCGGGTCGAAATGAACACAGAAACGTTGCCGAAAAATATCGATGTGAACAACGGCATCTCGATGGCGGCTGCCGGACATGGCGCGGTGAGCAATATTAGCTTCAGCGTGCTGAATGTTCGTCGCGCCATGCTGAATGTCACGATGAGTGATGGTCGCCCCGTACCGAAGAACGGCACGCTGGTTGATGGTGAAGGCAACTATGTGACCACGGTTGTTGATGACGGACTGGTATTCCTTAATGACGTCGACAGCATCAAGTCATTGATTCTTGTGAATGAAGACGGGCAGCGCCAGTGCGAGATCCATTATCACCTCGCGGAAAAAGGGCATCAGAACGAGCTCTATGAACAAACGAAAGGGGTATGTCAGTGAAACGGTTAACCGGCGCGCTTATTTTCGGGCTCTTCTGCGCAGGGCTCGCCCACGCGGAGTGCCAGCTTACGCTTTCCCGCCCGGAGTTGAATTACGGCAAGGTGCATGAAAAAGATTTTTCAGGCCAACATAAACGCTGGAAAACGCTGCATGAGCGGGAAGTGCGGATCACCGCGCTTTGCGACGCGCCGACCAAAATGGCCATTTTCGGGCAGGGCGGGGCGAATGATGACGGGTTCCGCATGGCGTCTGACAGCCTGATGCTGGTGAAAGCCTCGGATGCTTCGCTCGACGGAAAACCGGTGCTGCTGGGTAAAACTCACAGCCATTCGGCGTTTGTTCCCGAAGGCAGCGGCAGCGATAAAAAACTCTGGCGCGATAACGAAGGCCTGCTGCCCATGAGCGGTGCGGGCGTGGCGGAAGGGAAAGAATTTTCGATGACGCTGACGGTACTCCCGGCATTAAGCACGCGCGATACGCAAGTCACCGATAAAACGACGCTGGAAAGTAACCTGCATTTTACGGTCGAAACCCAGCAGTAATACACCATCCCGCGCCTTGTTAACGGGGGGGCACAATGGCAGGGCGACAGAGGCAGTTATCCGCCAGGGTAACGGGGATATTGTCTATTTATAAAGGAACATTTAGATGAAAAAACTCGCATTAGCCAGTGCATTATTAATGGCTTTCGGTATAAATGCTTATGCCAGCGACAGTGTCGATTTAAAAGTAACGGGCACGCTTTCTTTAACCGCCTGTACCCCGACATTTGAGAATGGCGGTATCATTGATTTAGGGCATATTCCCGTTCAAAGTATGACCCTGGTTGATAATGGCAAAGCTTACGAAGTCACTTCAGCCCAGCATAAAAAAATTGATTTAACGATTACTTGTTCTGCCGATACCCGGCTTGGGTTTACCATTACTGATAATCAGGCAGGAACGGTTCCTGCATCGCTGGCCGGAGACTATATGGCCACTTATGGTTTCGGCAAATCACCGGATAACAAAGAAATTGGCTTATATCAGCTGTATGAAAATGCTGAAAGTATCGATGGTGTGGATGCCTGGTTACTTTTCTCTGAAAATAATGGGGAAACCTGGGGTAAAGCGCATGCGTTAAATTACGAGAATGCCCTTTTTAGCTTCTCTAATAAAGATGAATATATTCCGGCCAGCGGAAAGGTATTTAATTTGAAACTGGATACGGCTTATTACTTTGAAAAGTCTGTTGTAGAAAGCGTAGTAGATGAAATGGATTTCCAGGGTTCGGCAACGTTCTCTCTGGTTTATCTGTAATTTTATTAAGGAGTAAAAATGAAAAAGTTAGTTTTAGCCAGTGCGCTGATGATGGCTTTTGGTATGAATGCCTATGCCAGCGACAGCGTCGATTTAAAAGTTACGGGTACGTTGACTTTAACCGCCTGTAATCCGACGTTTGAAAATGGTGGCGTGATTGATCTCGGTCATATTCCTATTGGCAATATGACCACCACAGATAATGATAAAGCCTATGAAGCGATTTCTGAGCAGCATAAAAAAATAAATTTAACCATTACCTGTACTGCAGATACTGCGGTTGGTTTTACCATTACCGATAATAACGAAGGTACCATTCCTGCTTCACTGGTGACCGATTATAGCGGTGCATACGGTTTTGGTAAAACCGCTGATGATAAAGCGATTGGCTTGTATCAGTTATATGAAAACGCAGAAACGATCGACGGGGCGGCAGCAAATCTGATTTATTCCGGCAATGATGGTCAGGACTGGAGTAAGGCTCGCGCCTTAAACCATATTAATACGCTTTACTCTTTTGCGAATCAGGATGAGCTGACGCCTAAAAGTGGTAAGACGTTTAATTTAAAAATGGATACCACCTATTATTTTGAAAAGACTGTTGCGGATAGCGTGACAGATCAACTGGATTTCCAGGGTTCGGCAACGTTCTCTCTGGTTTACCTGTAATCAACGGTATTTGCCAGTCGCTCTGCGCATGCTGGCCGTATAATTACTACATAAAATAAAACACCCTGTCGTCTTTATGGCGGCAGGGTGTTTTACGTTTAGCGCGGCCAGAAACTGCGAACCATTCAGGGGAGCGGATGTTTCATGGTGGTTTTAATCAACCGCCAGGTGCTCCACGCGGCGAAACCGCGTTTAGCCCAGCGCAGCAGGAAATTAGGGTTCCTGATGCTCCAGATAGCCATCGCGCTACTGCCGACCAGCGCCCAGGAGCGCAGGCTCAGCAACGTGTTCCAGCCGCGGTCATAAGAGCCGGTTGCGGCAAGCCAGTCGCGACGACTGGCGGCCATATCCAGCCGCTGCTGCTGGATTTGACTGAGCAGCAGCGCTTTGCGCCTTTCGCGCTCGGCTTTGCTCATGCTCATGACTTGTCATCCTCCAGCAACTGACGATCGTTAGACAGCTCATGACGCGTGTGACGCAGCAGCGTCGACTGGCGCGATTTCCTGAGCGTCCAGATGCCGCCAATCAGCGCCAGCACAAACAGCGTGACGGTCGTGCCAATCATGACGTTAAGGCGATACTGCGGATCGACTGCCCAGATAAGCAGCACCATCAGACTCATCAGTCCAAAGGCGGCAAACAGCATCGTCAGGCCAGTCATCAGCAGCAGCTGAAAGAGATTTGCTTTCTCCTCTTCCAGCTCCACGACAGCGAGCCGTAAACGGGTTTCCACCATCTCTACAAGCACGGTGACGATACGTTGTCCGATGCCGAGAACGCTTTTACCCGGCCCTTGCGCGTGACGAGGCTCCGTCATAATCAGCGCCGCGTCAGGAGCACGCCCAGCACGACGCCAATGGCCGCACCAATACCCACACCGGTCCACGGATTTTCACGCACATAATCTTCGGCACGCGCCGCCGCTTCGCGGGTCTGTTTGGCAATCACATCACCGGTTTCGGTTAAGTGATAACGGGTGTCTTTCAGCGCGCGCTCTGCTTTATTGCGCAGTTTGCTCATCTCTTCCTTCGATTTGTCCCCGGAGGCGGTCAGCACCTCTTCCAGCGTATCGGCAAGCGATTTCAACTCAGCGCGCAGGTGGTCGGTATTTTCTTTTGACATAATGCTCTCCTGATAAGTGAGGGTTATCCATAAGCTCAGTAATCTTGAGCTTTCAGCGCCTTAAGCTCTTGCTCGGCTTCTGCGAGCTTGTGGCGACGTTTGGCAATTTTTTCAGCATCGCCTTTCTGCGACGCTTCATGCAATTCGGCGCGGCGCTCGGCCACTTCCGCCTGTTTCTTCGCCACTTTCTGCCGGTGCTCGGCGAGCACATCGCCGTCACGGCAGTTGGCTCGTACCTGACTTAGCGCTTTTTTCAGCCCGTCGATGCGCCCCTGATTATGGTGCTGCTCGGCGTAGCGGATCTCCTTTTCAATCTCCTGCGCTTTTTCTTCGCAAGGGGAGGCGGCAAGCGCTGCGGCATTCCAGGAAAAAAGGGCTAAGGCCAGTACTGTGCGGTAATTCATGATTAAACCTTCCATTGTGTTGCGTAAGGCCACAGGCGATACGCGATTCCGGTTGTGTTGCGCGGACAGAACAATGGGTTGCGCTTACTCAAGCATAGTAAGTAATAACGCAAACCCCAAAGTCCGTGAAAAGATTCAGATTCCTGGAAGTGTTAACCCAGGCGCTGAATGTCATGACGCAGGCGAGTGAGCCAGGCGGGGGTGAGGCTTTTTTCTTCCTGCTGGGCGATAACAAAACCGCGCGGCAGCGAGCGATAGAGCACTTTGCGGGCTGCTTCGCTCTGATCGCTGGTATCAAACTTGATAAGCAGAATGTCATCCTGCGGCGTAATGCTTTTAAAACGGATACCGTTGGCATCGAGATGGTGCCAGACGGAAAAACCATCCGGGATAGTCGCACCCTGCGACACCGCGCGTATCTCAAGCGTGGTTTCATGTTTTTGTAGCGCGGCCCAGCAAAGCAGCATGGCGGCCAGCAGCGCGCCTGCCGAAAGCATTAGCGTAAGACGACGAGAAAGCGCGCGTGTGAAAGCCATCCTTTAGCTCCGGTTTCCATGTTTTTTCTTCCATAACACCACGAGCGATCCTATCAGGCCGATAACCAGCAGCACGACCGGCAGCAGCATCAGACAGGACATCAGGGCGTCTTCATATTTAAGAAACACCGGCGTTTTGCCAAGTAAATAGCCAAGCGTGGTGAGAATGACGACCCAAAGCAGGCCGCTCATCCAGTTAAAGAACTGGAAACGAGCGTTATTCAGGCCAGAGAGCCCGGCGATGGTCGGCAGCAGCGTGCGCACAAAGGCGATAAAGCGGCCCAGCAGCAGCGCAGACAGGCCATGTTTATGGAACAGATGATGCGCCCGCTGGTGATAATGCGCGGGCAGATGCGAAAGCCAGTTCTGCACGATGCGCGTATTGCCGAGCCAGCGCCCCTGGATATAGCTCACCCAGCAGCCGAGGCTTGCGGCGGCGGTCAGCAGCAGCACCGTTTGCGGATACCCCAGCGCGCCTTTGGCGATAAGCACGCCCACCAGCACCAGAAGGCTGTCGCCCGGCAGAAACGCGGCGGGCAGCAGGCCGTTTTCCAGAAACAGGATCATAAACAGCACAAAATAGAGCATGCCAATCATGCCGGGGTTGGCCAGCGTTTCGAAGTCCTGGCTCCAAAGCGCAGTAAGTAATTGTGTCAAAAGTTCCATTCAGTGATCCTGGCACATCGGTTAAAGCCAATGGGGTAGAACAGATAGCATTGCGACATTTCTGCGGTATGAAGGACGTCAACAGCGCTCTGTGCGTTCCTGGCGCTGGCACGGCTCCGTGTGCAATGAGAGAAGTAAGCAAGCGCTAACTTTTCACCAGGAAATGCGTCTAATTGTAACAAAGCTCTGCCTGATGCGTCACAGAAATCGTGCTTTGTTGAAGGTTGATTTTGCTTTCCGGGAATAAGGCTGGCGAGGGTATTTACACACGCTGACACTATATATGGTTTGCTTACCCTCGCGGTAAGAAGAGTATTACTTTCCGCCGTTTGCCGCCGCGTCGAGATGGACCACCGGATTTTCGGCAAAAAGATAGCGGTCGGCGTTAAATTCAAAGTCGTCGCTGGTTTCGTTAAACAGCATCTGTTTGGTGTTCTCCAGGTGCTGCCACATGGCGAGCTTCGCCCCGTGTGGATCTTTGCGAATCAGTGCCTTAAGGATTTTGTCATGATCGTCGCACCAGTTATCGACGGTACGTGCGTCGATATGCTCATGCAGTTTTTTCCAGTACGGGTTATGCACGCGCTGGGTCCACATTTTTTCGACTATCGCGGCAAGCGCGCTGTTTTGCGTGGCGAGTGCGACCTGCACGTGAAACTGTAAATCCCATTCGGAGTCGCGGAAGAATTTCTCGTTGCGCGCTTTCTCCTGAATTTCCATCAGTTTAATGATGTCTTGCTTGGTTACCTGGGTGGCGGCGAACTCAGCGATATTACTCTCGATAAGCTGGCGGGCCTGTAGCAGCTCGAACGGGCCGTAGCTTGCGAATTCATATTCTTGCTCAGGGGCCGGGGCGTGATGTTTTGCCTGGTTGGCGATGACATGGATACCGGAACCTTTGCGCACTTCAACATAGCCTTCGACTTCCAGCATGATGATGGCTTCACGCACGACCGTGCGGCTGACGTTTTTCTCGTCGGCGATAAAGCGCTCGGCAGGGAGCTTTTCACCCACCTGGTAAACGCCTTCTTCAATGCGTTGCTTAAGCTCAGCGGCCAGTTGTTGATACAGACGGCGCGGTTCTGCGATTTCCATGTATGACTCCAGTGAACACGATACTGCTTAGATTTGTTATACCACTTTTCGGGGGAGCCCTCCACTCGACGCCCATGAAAAAGCCGCCCGCAGGCGGCTTTCAGGATAAGCGATCAGTGTTGTGTGACGGGCGCGCCACTTCGCGTCTCTCGTTCCAGTTCGCTGGCCGGTTTGTTTTTCAGCACCGTCCAGATAACCAGCGCGCCCAGCAGGTCGAACACGGCCAGCACAGCGAACAGCGGGCTGAAGCCAATGGTGTCGGCCAGCGCGCCGACCACCAGAGCGAACAGCGTGCTCGCGGTCCAGGCCGCCATACCAGTCAGGCCGTTGGCGGTCGCCACTTCATTACGACCAAACACATCAGAGGAGAGCGTAATCAGCGCGCCGGAGAGCGACTGGTGCGCGAACCCGCCGATGCACAGCAGGGCAATCGCCACATAGGGGCTGGTGAACAGGCCAATCATGCCAGGGCCAATCATCAGTACCGCGCCCAGCGTCACCACCATTTTACGGGAAACGATAAGATTCACGCCAAACCAGCGCTGGAACAGCGGTGGCAGATAACCGCCGACGATACAGCCGAGATCCGCGAACAGCATCGGCATCCAGGCGAACATCGCGATCTCTTTCAGGTTAAAGCCGTACACTTTGAACATAAACAGCGGGATCCAGGCGTTAAACGTACCCCAGGCCGGTTCCGCCAGAAAGCGCGGCAGCGCGATGCCCCAGAACTGACGGGTGCGCAGGATCTGCCACGGCGACATTTTTTTACCGTTGTTGGTCTGATGCTGCGCTTCCTGGCCGCCAATAATGTAATCGCGTTCTTCTTCAGTCAGTTTTTTCTGGTCGCGCGGATGTTTGTAGAAAATCAGCCAGGCCATCGCCCAGGCGAAGCTCAGCACGCCGGAAATAATAAACGCCAGTTCCCAGCTATGCATGACAATAGCCCATACCACCAGCGGCGGGGCTATCATGGCACCGATAGACGAGCCGACGTTGAAATAGCCTACGGCGATGGAACGCTCTTTCGCCGGGAACCACTCGGAGCTGGCTTTAAGGCCCGCCGGGATCATCGCCGCTTCCGCAGCACCCACGGCGCCACGTGCCAGCGCCAGGCCGCCCCAGCTGCCTGCCAGCGCCGTTGCGCCGCAGAACACCGCCCAGGTCACGGCAAAGAAGGCGTAACCGATTTTCGTGCCGAGAATATCCAGCACGTAGCCCGCCACCGGCTGCATGACGGTATAGGCCGCGGAATAGGCGGCGATAATATAAGAATATTGCTGGGTGGAGATGTGCAACTCTTCCATCAGGGTGGGCGCTGCGGCCGCTACGGTGTTACGGGTCAGGTAACCCAGCACGGTGCCCAGCGTCACCAGCGCAATCATGTACCATCGTAACCCTTTAATTTTACGCATTGGAAACCTCATCGTTTAATCGTTCGCCGCGCAGGCAGGCATGTTGCCAGGCTTGCGCGATGCTCATTCAGTAACGGGAGGCGCGCCGGAGGTCTTGTCGGTGCCGTCCACGCCCTGCCATACCGTGTTTATGGGACAGGCCGGTATCCGTTCCGGCTGATGGGGTGAATCACACCCTCTAAAACATTCCGTGGGTTTATATGTTGCGACGGCAGAACGATAACTTGTCATACAGCTTTAAAAGTTGAATGCCATCACAAAAGCATTTTTATTTGTAAGGTTACGTCAGGGGCGACACGAAGCCAGACGTGGCGCGGGCTGGCGCGGCGTTTACTTCGGAACGGGATGATTATTTGTGTGCTTTTATTGATCTGACTCACGAAAATAGCTTCGGTCGCTGGAAATTGGTGTGATAACTTTGACAGCATCATGCTAACGCATCTGAAATACTGGCTCAGAGGAAGCATAAAATGACCCCGTTCATGACCGAAGATTTCCTGCTCGACACCGAATTCGCCCGCCGTCTGTACCACGACTACGCTAAAGACCAGCCGATTTTCGACTATCACTGCCACCTTCCGCCGCAGCAGATTGCCGAAAATTACCGCTTCAAAAACCTGTATGACATCTGGCTGAAAGGCGACCACTACAAATGGCGCGCGATGCGCACTAACGGCGTGCCGGAGCGGTTGTGTACCGGCGATGCGAGCGACCGCGAGAAGTTTGACGCGTGGGCGGCGACCGTGCCGCATACCATCGGCAACCCGCTCTACCACTGGACACATCTGGAGCTGCGCCGTCCGTTTGGCATTACCGGCAAACTGCTGTCGCCGAAAACCGCGGATGAGATCTGGAACCAGTGCAATGATCTGCTGGCGCAGGATGCGTTCAGCGCCCGCGGCATCATGCAGCAGATGAATGTCAAAATGGTAGGCACCACCGACGATCCGATCGATTCTCTGGAACACCACGCGACCATCGCGAAAGACAGCGCCTTCACCGTCAAAGTGCTGCCGAGCTGGCGCCCGGACAAAGCGTTCAACATTGAACAGCCGACCTTCACCGACTACATGGCGAAGCTTGCGGAAGTCTCCGATACCGATATCCGCCGCTTCAGCGATCTGCAAAAGGCGCTCACTAAACGTCTGGATCACTTTGCGGCCCACGGCTGTAAAGTGTCGGATCACGCGCTGGATGTGGTGCTGTTTGCCGAGGCGAGCGAAAGCGAGCTCGATGCTATTTTGGCGCGCCGTCTGGCGGGCGAGACGCTCAGCGGCCATGAAATCGCGCAGTTTAAAACGGCGGTGCTGGTCTGGCTTGGCGCGGAATACGCGCGTCGCGGCTGGGTGCAGCAGTACCACATCGGCGCGCTGCGTAATAACAACCAGCGCCAGTTCAGACTGCTCGGGCCGGATGTCGGTTTCGACTCCATCAACGACCGCCCGCTCGCGGAAGAGCTTTCAAAACTGCTCAGCAAACAGAACGAAGAAAATCTGCTGCCGAAAACCATTCTCTACTGCCTGAACCCGCGCGATAACGAAGTGCTGGGCACTATGATCGGCAACTTCCAGGGCGAAGGGATGCCAGGCAAGATGCAGTTCGGCTCCGGCTGGTGGTTTAACGATCAGAAAGACGGCATGGAACGTCAGATGACCCAGCTCGCGCAGCTCGGCCTGCTGAGCCGTTTTGTGGGGATGCTGACCGACAGCCGCAGCTTCCTCTCTTATACCCGTCATGAATACTTCCGCCGCATTCTGTGCCAGATGATTGGCCGCTGGGTGGAAGCCGGCGAAGCGCCGGCGGATATCGATCTGTTAGGCGAGATGGTGAAAAACATCTGCTTTAACAACGCCCGCGACTACTTCGCCATTGAACTCCACTAAGGCCCTTTGAGGTTGATATGCAATACATCAGGATCCATTCGCAGGATAACGTTGCGGTAGCGCTGGCGGATCTGCCTGAAGGCACGGTTATCGCCATTGACGGGCTGTCCGTCATGCTGTTGCAGCCGGTGGCGCGCGGACATAAGTTCGCACTGCGCGCCATCGCTCAGGGAGAGAACGTGGTGAAATATGGCCTGCCGATAGGCCATGCGCTGGCGGATATCGCGCCGGGCGAACATATTCACTCCCACAATACCCGCACCAATCTCAGCGATCTGGATGAGTACAGCTATCAACCCGAAGCACCGTTTACCGGCGAGCAGATGGGCGATCGCGAGGTGCAGATCTACCGTCGCGCCAGCGGCGAGGTGGGGATCCGTAATGAACTCTGGATCCTGCCAACTGTCGGCTGCGTCAACGGGATCGCGCGCCAGATCCAGAACCGTTTCCTGAAAGAGACGAACGACGCCGAAGGCACCGACGGCGTGTTTCTCTTCAGCCACACCTACGGCTGCTCGCAGCTCGGCGATGACCACATCAACACCCGCACCATGCTGCAAAACATGGTGCGCCACCCGAACGCCGGGGCGGTTCTGGTGATTGGTCTTGGCTGTGAGAACAACCAGGTGGACGCATTTCGCGAGACGCTCGGCGATTTCGACCCTGCGCGCGTACATTTTATGGTGTGCCAGCACCAGGATGATGAAGTGGAAGCGGGGCTTGCGCATCTGCACGCGCTTTATGACGTCATGCGGCACGACAAACGCGAGCCGGGCAAACTCAGCGAGCTGAAATTCGGGCTGGAGTGCGGCGGTTCAGACGGGCTTTCCGGCATTACCGCCAACCCGATGCTTGGCCGTTTCTCGGATTACGTCATCGCCAACGGCGGCACCACGGTACTGACCGAAGTGCCGGAGATGTTCGGCGCGGAGCGCATTCTGATGAGCCACTGCCGCGACGAAGCGACGTTTGAGAAAACCGTCACCATGGTGAACGACTTCAAACAGTACTTTATCGCGCACAACCAGCCGATTTACGAAAACCCGTCGCCGGGCAACAAAGCGGGCGGCATCACCACGCTTGAAGAGAAATCGCTCGGCTGCACCCAGAAAGCGGGCGCAAGCCAGGTTGTCGACGTGCTGCGCTATGGCGAGCGCCTGCATACGCCTGGCCTGAACCTGCTGAGCGCGCCGGGCAACGACGCTGTCGCCACCAGCGCGCTGGCGGGCGCGGGCTGCCATATGGTGCTGTTCAGCACCGGGCGCGGCACGCCGTACGGCGGTTTCGTACCGACGGTGAAAATCGCCACCAACAGCGAGCTGGCGGCGAAAAAACCGCACTGGATAGACTTCGACGCCGGCCAGCTGCTGCACGGCACCGCGATGCCGCAACTGCTGGAAATGTTTGTCGATAAGATTGTGGAAATCGCCTCCGGCAAACAGACCTGCAATGAGAAAAACGATTTCCGCGAGCTGGCCATCTTTAAGAGCGGCGTGACGCTGTAGGCCCCGGATAACGTCATCATCAGACGGCGTTTCATTTATGAAGCGCCGTTTCTTTTTGAGAGGGACGCTTTATGACCGCGTATTGGCTGGCCCAGGGCGTTGGGGTCATCGCCTTTCTGATTGGCATCACCACCTTTTTCAACCGCGACGAACGGCGCTTTAAGCTGCAACTGGCGCTCTACAGCGCCGTCATCGGCGGGCACTTTTTCCTGATGGGCGCGACGCCTGCGGGCATGAGCGCGGAGCTCAACGCCCTGCGCACGGTGATTTCGCTACGCACCCGCAGCCTGTGGATTATGACGCTGTTTATCGTGCTCACGCTGACGCTCGGGCTGGTCAAGCTCCATCACGCCATCGAGCTGCTACCGATTATCGGCACGGTCGCCAGCACCTGGGCGCTGTTTCGCTGCACGGGGCTTACCACCCGCTGCGTGATGTGGTGCTCCACCGCCTGCTGGGTCACGCATAATTTCTGGATTGGCTCGATAGGCGGGACACTGATTGAAGGCAGCTTTCTCATCATCAACGGGCTTAACATTGTTCGTTTCTGGCGGATGCAACAACGCGGCATCGATCCGTTTAAGGTCGAAAAAGAGATAGTGCAGAAGCGGTAAAAAACGGCGGCCCGCAGACCGCCGAAGAGGGATTAATTCCGCAGCGCGTGGCTCGCAAGACGCGCATCTTCCGCCTGGCATGCCGCCGCGGTGAAGAGCACGTCGGTGGAGGAGTTCAGCGCGGTTTCGCAGGAGTCCTGCAACACGCCGATGATAAAGCCCACCGCCACCACCTGCATGGCGATATCGTTCGGGATACCGAACATATTGCACGCGAGCGGAATCAGCAGCAGCGAACCGCCCGCCACGCCCGACGCGCCGCAGGCGCACAGCGACGCCACCACGCTCAGCAGCAGCGCGGTCGGTACATCCACCGCGATCCCGAGCGTATGCACCGCCGCCAGCGTCAGCACCGTAATGGTGATCGCAGCACCCGCCATGTTGATGGTCGCACCGAGCGGGATAGACACCGAGTACGTATCGCGGTCCAGATTCAGCTTCTCGCACAGCGCCATATTAACCGGAATATTCGCCGCCGAGCTGCGGGTAAAGAACGCGGTCACGCCGCTTTCGCGCAGGCAGGCGAACACCAGCGGGTACGGGTTACGACGGATTTTCGCAAACACAATCAGCGGGTTTATCACCAGCGCCACCAGCAGCATACAACCGACCAGCACGACCAGCAGTTGCGCGTAGCCCCACAGGGTATCGAAACCGGTAGTGGCGAGGGTGGACGCGACCAGACCGAAAATCCCGATGGGCGCGAAGCGGATCACCAGCTTCACCATAAAGGTGACGGCATCCGACATATCATTCACCAGATTTTTGGTGGTGTCGTTGCCGTGACGCAGCGCGAAGCCGAGACCCACAGCCCAGACCAGAATGCCGATGTAATTGCCTTTCAACAGCGCATCAATCGGGTTCGCGACCATGCTGAGCAGCAGGTCGCGCAGCACGCCGACAATGCCGGTCGGCGGCGTAATATCCGTCGCGCCTGCAACCAGATGCAGCGTGGAAGGAAAGAGAAAGCTGAACAGCACGGCGGTCAGCGCCGCGGAAAACGTGCCCAGCAGATAGAGCCAGAGAATGGGGCGGATATTGGTTTTCTGCCCGTGTTTATGGTTGGCGATAGAGGCCATTACCAGCATCAGCACCAGTACCGGCGCCACGGCTTTCAGCGCGCCGACGAACAGCGTGCCGAGCAGCCCGACCGCGATAGCCGCGGGTTTGGAAAGCCAGGCCAGCAGAATACCGAGCACCAGTCCCACCAGAATCTGTTTTACCAGACTGCCCTGTGCCAGGCGGTGTAGCAGGCCGCCGCCCTGAGATTGCGTAGTCATACTATTTCCTTCAGAAGTGATGTGGTTGCATCCCGCGCCATGTTCTGTGCCACGTTGCGTCAGGATGTAACAAAAGTTTGCACAGATGAGTATAAGGATTTGGCTACGCGGAGAAAGGGGATAGTGCTGGATTTTCTGAATTGCTCCCGTTTTTTAACTATCTCTTAACGTTATTGTGACAATATCGGCAATTCCGTCATCGGGCGCGTTGCAAAAGCGCGGGGAGCGAATAACCCATAAAAAAACGCCGTCCGCAGGAGCACGGACGGCGTCAAAGCCATGACGGCGAAATCCTTATTCCGCCAGCTTTCTCTTGTCGTTACGATGGTTAACCCAGGCGTTAATCACAAGCGTTGTCACCAGAATGCCGCCGACCACGCCAAGCGAAATGGCGATTGGAATATGATAGAAATCGACAATCAGCATCTTGATACCGATAAACACCAGGATCACCGATAGCCCATATTTCAGCATCGAGAAACGCTCCGCCACGCCCGCCAGCAGGAAGTACATGGCGCGCAGACCGAGGATCGCGAAGAGGTTAGAGGTCAGCACGATAAACGGGTCGGTGGTGACGGCGAAAATCGCCGGGATGCTGTCCACCGCGAAAATCACGTCGCTCAGCTCCACCATAATCAGTACCAGCAGCAGCGGGGTGGCGTACAGCAGGCCGTTTTTACGCACGAAAAAGTGCTCGCTCTCGATGCTGTCCGTCATGCGCAGATGCCCGCGCAGCCAGCGCACCAGCGGTTTATCGCCGATCCCGCCTTCATCTTCTTTCGCGAGCGCCATCTTCACGCCGGTAAAGAGCAGGAACGCGCCGAACACATACAGCAGCCATTCAAACTGCGTAATAAGCCAGCTACCGGCGAAAATCATAATGGTGCGCAGCACGATAGCGCCCAGCACGCCGTAAATCAGTACCCGGCGCTGGAGCGCCGGCGGTACGGCGAAATAGCTAAAGAGCATCAGCCAGACGAAGACGTTATCGACCGCGAGCGCTTTTTCGATGAGATAACCGGTCAGGAAGGCGAGCGCCTGGGTATCCGCCACTTCACGCCCGGCGGTGCCGGTGAGATACCACCAGAAGGCGGCGTTAAACAGCAGGGAAAGCGAAACCCAGACAATGGACCAGGCGGCCGCCTGCTTCATGGTCATCGCGTGCGCGCCGCGTCGCCCCTGAAGCAGAAGGTCGATAGCCAGCATAATCACCACGATGACGGCGAAGCCGCCCCACAGCAAGGGAGTGCCGACAGTATTCATAAGCGAAATCCTCTAAACAAAAACGGCTAACGTCAGAAGACGTCAGCCGCTTTGCTTAAGAGCACCGCACAGACCTCGCCTTCCGGCAAGGTCTCACTTACAGCCGCCGCGTTATCATGTAGATAACAGGCTGACTGCCCGACGACCGGATGCATGGCATCGTAATGACGACCGTCGGCGTTAGAAGTTACTCCCCTTTGCAAGTAACAAACTATTACAAAGCATTTATGCGGTCAATGACTCACCGTGGCGCTTTTACAAAGCTTTACGCCGGGAGCGGCGCGCTGACATCATCTGCCGGGAATTTCACGCCCGTCTGGGCGCGGATCTCGGTGAGCAATTTCGCTGTCGTGCGGCTGACCGCGAGGCCCGGATGATTCACTTCGTTTGCCTCGACCAGGCGCGCAAAGGTGTCCGCTTCATAGAGCATCGTATTGATGTGCTGAGGCAGCGTCAGCTCCTGCGGTTTGCCGCCGCGCGGAATAAAGGTGATGCGCTGGCACTCGGAGAGCTTTTCAATCACCAGCGAGCCCGCCTCGCCCTGAATTTCACTTGGAAGCGCAGAGTCGCTCACTTTGGAGTGCAGCAGCGTGACGTCGAAATCGCCATAATTCATCTCAACCACGCCGTGCGCGTCCACGCCGCTTGCCAGCAGGCTGGCGGTGGCTTTCACTTCATGCGGCTCGCCCCACAGCGCAACGGCGCTGGCGAGCGTATAAAAGCCGATGTCCATAATCGAGCCGTTGGAGAACGCCGGATTAAACGTATTCGGGTTCTCGCCGTTGAGGTAACGCGGGTAGCGCGACGAATATTGGCAGTAGTTAAACAGCACTTTGCGAAGCGTGCCCACTTTCGGCAGCGCCTGTTGCAGCGCGATAAAATTCGGCAGGCTGGCGGTTTTAAACGCCTCGAACAGCACCACCTGATTTTCACGCGCGCAGGCGATCGCCGCTTCCACTTCGCGCAGGTTAGAGGCCAGCGGCTTTTCGCAAATCACATGCTTTTTATGGTTCATAAACAGGCAGGACTGGGAAAAGTGCAGGGCGTTGGGGCTTGCGATATAGACCGCGTCGATGGCGTCGCTTTCGGCCAGCGCCTCCAGTGACGTGAAGAGATGCTCCACCGGGTAGTCGCTCGCGAACGCCTGCGCCTGTTCAAGGCTTCGGGAGTAGATCGCGGTCAGGGTAAATTTGCCCGTCTCGTGGGCGGCATCGACAAACTGGCGCGTTATCCAGTTCGTTCCAACAACGGCGAAACGTATCATAAAGGCGTGTCTTCTCCGACAGTGAATATCTTTTCAGAGTAACACGCGAAAATGACAAAACCAGTGCGCGCGGGCGCAGATTGTTATGGTGTTGGGGCGTAAATATTGCAGCCGCGCGGCGCGTCTTTTGGGCCTATCGCCACGGTGGGGCCGAGAAAGTGCGGTTCGCGGCGAAGCCAACGCGCGTCAAGCAGCGCACGCACGCGGGCGAACCGTTCGCGCAGCAGCGTATATTGCGTATGGCGCAAGGCCGGATCTTCAGCGTTAAACCCGATGGCGTCGATGCCATAATGTTGCGCCAGGTAGATGGCGCGCTGATTATGAAACGCCTGCGAGATGACGGTAATGCGGTTTTCCTGAAAGACTTCCCGCGCGCGCACGACGGAATCGAGCGTCGAAAACCCCGCGTAGTCACAGAAAATCGCGGCAGCGGGCACACCGCGGCGGTTAAGCGCTTCGGCCATTGCCGTCGGCTCATCGTAATCAGCGCGGCTGTTATCGCCGCTCACCAGCAACCAGGAGACTTTCCCGGCGTGATAAAGCCCGGCGGCGGCCTCGATACGGCGGTTGAAGAAGCGGTTGTCAGGACGTGCGCCGAGCACCAGCCCCACTTTGCGGGCAGGAATATTGTCGACCGTGTCATACAACCGGCCAGCCGCGGCGTGTGTGACCGCGCGGTCGGCACCGATAATGGCCATCACCGACACCAACGCGCCAGTCAGGATAATCACGGCGGCGAAAGTTAAGCCGCGTTTTGAGCGAGAGGAAAATTTCACGTTGCGTCCTTGCAAAATTTGAGGTTAAGCCGTCTGCCCGCCATTTTGCGTCAGCGCAAGCTGGGTCAGCCACAGGCGGGTGTCGAATTCGAGCTGATGATACTGCGGTTCCATATGGCAGCACAGTTGATAAAAGGCTTTGTTGTGTTCCTTTTCTTTAATATGCGCCAGCTCATGCACCACGATCATCCGCAGGAAATCTTCCGGTGCCTGGCGAAACACCGTGGCGACGCGAATTTCCGCCTTGGCTTTCAGCTTGCCGCCCTGCACGCGTGAGATTGCGGTATGCAGCCCGAGCGCGTGCTTCATCACATGAATTTTATTGTCATACGCCACTTTATTGAGCGGCGGGGCGCTGCGCAGATAGCGGTTTTTCAGCGCCTGCGCATAGTCATAAAGCGCTTTATCGGTGGTTATCAGGTGTTTGTGCGGATAGCGCTTCTCAAGGACGTCGCCGAGGCGGTTCTGGTCAATCAGCGTGCGCACCTGGACAAGCAGCGATTCCGGGTAGCCCTGGAGATACGTCAGTGTGGTCATCACGGCCTCAGCGGGTGAAAAAAAGGTTTACTCAGGGGTGTAATTAAGGGATAAAACGCGCGGATTTTACCATTCGGGAGGGCCGATGAGCCAGGTGGAGTTACTTAATCAAACACTGACGCTGCAGCGTTTTCCGCCGATGCCGGAAGAGACGCCGCTGCAGGCCTGGGAGGCAGCGGATGAATACCTGCTGCAACAGGTCGAACAGCCCTCCGGCCCGGTACTGATTTTCAACGACAGTTTCGGCGCGCTCGCCTGTGCGCTGGCGGATGTGCGCCCGGTCAGCGTGAATGATTCGTTCATCGCCCACCAGGCCACGCGCCACAACCTGCTCCTGAACGATATCGACGACTCTCTCGTGACGATGCAGGACAGCCTTAGCCCGCTGCCCGACGCACCCGAGCTGGTGCTGATGAAAATCCCGAAACAGCTCGCGCTGCTGGAGCAGCAGCTGCGCGCGCTGCGAAAAGTAGTAACGCCGCAGACGCGCATTATCGCCGGTGCCAAAGCGCGCGATATTCACACCTCAACGCTTACGTTGTTTGAGAAAATTTTAGGGCCGACCACCACGACGCTCGCCTGGAAAAAGGCGCGCCTGATTCACTGCGCCTTCAGCGCCCCGGCGCTTGCCGACGCGCCTGAAACCTTAAGCTGGAAGCTCGACGGCACGCCGTGGACGATTCACAACCACGCCAGCGTGTTTTCCCGCACGAGTCTCGACATCGGTGCGCGCTTCTTTATGCAGCACCTGCCGGAAGCGGTGGAAGGCGAGATGGTGGATCTCGGCTGCGGCAATGGCGTGATCGGCCTGACGCTGCTGGCGCAAAACCCGCAGGCGAAGGTGCGGTTTGTCGACGAGTCTTATATGGCGGTGGCTTCGAGCCGTCTGAACGTTGAAACCAATCTGCCGGAGGCGATGGAGCGCTGCGAGTTTCAGGTGAATAACGCGCTGACGGGCGTCGAGCCGGAAAGCTTTCACGCGGTGCTTTGCAACCCGCCGTTCCATCAGCAGCACGCGATTACCGATCATATCGCCTGGCAGATGTTCCAGGACGCCCGCCGCTGCCTGAAATGGGGCGGCGAGCTGCGCATCGTCGGCAATCGCCATCTCGATTATTTCCGCAAGCTGAAGAAGATTTTCGGCAACTGTACGACCGTCGCGACCAACAATAAGTTTGTGGTGTTGAAGGCGGTGAAGTTGCGTAAAAGCCGCTGAGAAGGGCGGTTAACGCGAGGTTTGTGGGGTGGTGGGTGCGCTTCGCTTACCCACCCTACATCCTGTGAGGGAGCCTCAATCGTAGGGCGGGTAAGCGAAGCGCACCCGCCATCACAGAAAGTAAGAAGACCGGTGAGGCAGGGTAAATATATCAGGGTAGGGAACGTGTTCCGTTCGCCATAATGTCTTTTTTATATGGACGCTTTCCTCACGCGAACGTGCAAAGGGGGCTCGCCGCCGCCCCCTTTGCAATCCCGGCTCCCGGCGGAAATCGGCCCTCATGGGCCGATTTTTTTTAGCCGGAGTAAAACCATCCACCTTGCCGTCCGCGTTGTGGCCGGGGAAAAACGGTGGGTGCGCTTCGCTTACCCACCCTACATAATTTGAGGGTGTCTCAATCGTAGGGCGGGTAAGCGTAGCGCACCCGCCATCACCACCGCACCCGCCCTATGCCTTAAATTGCCAGCGCCAGCAGAGTGCCCTGGGCGATGGCGCGGCGGGCGTCGAGCTCCAGCGCCACGTCGCAGCCGCCAATCAAATGCACCGGCTTGCCCATCGCGCGCAGCGGCGCCGCGAGCGCCTGTTGCGGCTCCTGGCCCGCGCAAATAATCACGTTATCCACTTCA
Organism: Cronobacter sp. 153480017-3; assembly: GCF_053627815.1. Classification (NCBI taxonomy): domain Bacteria; kingdom Pseudomonadati; phylum Pseudomonadota; class Gammaproteobacteria; order Enterobacterales; family Enterobacteriaceae; genus Cronobacter; species Cronobacter sp. 153480017-3. The sequence continues at coordinate 37,524 of NZ_JBSEYN010000012.1, forward strand.
AGCACCTGCGCTTCGCCGTTGATCAACACATGCAAACCACGATCGTCGATACGCTGATAACTCACCGCCGGGATCATCTTCACGCCGCGCGCCAGCAGCGTCGCACGATGGATCCACCCGGTCGTTTTGCCAAGCCCGTCGCCGGGTTTCCCGGCGCGGCGTTGCAGCATCACTATCTGGCGCGGGCTTTTCGGCAACACCGGCCCTTCCGGGCGCAGGCCGCCCGGCGCGTTAAGGCTGGTGTCGATGCCCCATTCCACGCAAAATTCGGCGATATTCTGGCTGGTGGCTTCTCCCGGCTGGCTTAAATACATCGCGGTATCAAAGCCGATGCCGCCGCAGCCGATAATCGCCACGCGCTGCCCGACCGGCGCTTTATCGCGCAGTACGTCGAGATAGGTCAGCACGCTCGGATGATCGATGCCTTCGATATCCGGCACGCGCGGCACAATGCCCGTCGCGAGCGCCACCTCGTCAAACGCCGCCAGCATCGCGGCATCGACGCGCGTGTTAAGCGCGAGCGTCACGCCGGTCACTGCCAGCATCCGGCGGAAATAGCGCAGCGTCTCGTAAAATTCCTCCTTGCCAGGGATCTGTTTGGCGATAGTAAACTGCCCGCCAATCTCCGCGCTGGCGTCAAACAGCGTCACCACGTGCCCGCGCTGTGCGGCATTCACCGCAAACGAAAGCCCCGCGGGGCCCGCGCCTACCACCGCCAGCTTTTTCGGCATGCGGGCAGGCACAGAGACCATTTCGGTTTCATGGCAGGCGCGCGGGTTCACCAGACATGACGTAATTTTGCCCGCGAAAATCTGATCGAGGCACGCCTGGTTGCAGCCGATGCAGGTATTAATTTCCGCCTCGCGCCCGCTCGCGGCTTTGGATAGCAGCTCGGCATCGGCCAGAAACGGCCGCGCCATCGAAACCATATCGGCATCGCCCGCGGCGAGAATCGCCTCCGCCACATGCGGGTCGTTAATGCGGTTGGTCGTCACCAGCGGCAGACGAGTCAGCCCGCGAAGTTTACGCGTCACCCAGGTAAACGCGCCGCGCGGCACCGGTGTGGCAATCGTCGGAATACGCGCCTCGTGCCAGCCAATGCCGGTATTCAGCAGCGTCGCGCCCGCCGCCTCAATGGCGCGGGCAAGCTGCACGGTTTCATCGAAGGTCGAGCCGCCCTCAACGAGATCCAGCATCGAGAGACGATAAATAATGATAAAGTCCTGGCCCACGCGCTCACGCACCGCGCGCACAACGTCAACGGCGAAGCGCATCCGGCGGGCGTAATCGCCGCCCCATTCGTCCTCGCGATGGTTGGTGCGCGCCGCCAGAAACTGGTTTATCAGATAACCTTCCGAGCCCATGATCTCCACGCCATCATAGCCAGCCTCGCGCGCCAGCGACGCGCACCGCGCGAAATCTTCAATCAGCGCGAGTATTTCGTCATGGGTCAGTTCATGGGGCGCAAAGCGGTTGATCGGCGCCTGTAAGGGCGACGGCGCGACCGGGTGCGGCTGATAGCTGTAGCGCCCGGTATGCAAAATTTGCAGCGCGATTTTGCCGCCTTCGCGGTGCACGGCGTCGGTAATGACACGATGATGGGGCAGGTGATGCGCGTCATTGAGCACCGCGCCGCCCTGAATCGCCACGCCGGAGGGCGACGGCGCCACGCCGCCGGTGACAATCAGCGCCACGCCATGTCGGGCGCGCTCGGCGTAAAAGGCCGCCAGCCGCCGTGCGCCGTCCGGGTGCTCCTCAAGCCCGGTATGCATCGAGCCCATCAGGACGCGGTTTTTCAGCGTGGTAAAGCCAAGATCGAGCGGGGCGAACAGCGACGGGTAGCTCATGATTGCACTCATCCAGTGTAAAATAATTGTTATGTGGTCGGATGAGTTAATGATTAAGCGATCGACGGCCAAAAGGGAAAGAGACAATCCGCTGATTGTGATGGCAATCAAATTTCAGACGCGGGGGAAAAGGCGACGCGCCTTCGCCGGATGAGAACGAAGACGCGCGGCCTGAGGGTTAGCTTTCGGTGGCGACCGCCGTTGTGCTCTGGGCGGTGCTGAGCGTCTCAAGCGCCTTACGCGCGGCAGTGAGCACCTGCTCGCACTGCTCAATGGTCAGCGTCAGCGGCGGCTCAATGCGGATCGTTTTGGCGTTGTTGAGCGTGCCCGCCACCAGCACACGCTGGCGGAACATCTCGCTTGCGAAGCGGTAGCCAGTTTCGTTATCGACAAACTCAATAGCCATCAACATCCCACGACCGCGCGCCTCCTGCACCAGATGCGGGTATTCACGCGCCAGTTGACGGAAGCCGTCCAGCAACATGTCGCCTTTCTGCTCCGCCTGGGCGGGCAGGTTTTCTTCCAGCAGGACATGAATGGTGGCGAGCGCCGCCGCGCAGGCGAGCGGGTTGCCGCCAAACGTGGTGGTGTGCAGAAACGGGTTGTCGAACAGCACCGAGAACACCTCTTCTGTCGCCACCGTCGCGCCAATCGGCATGACGCCGCCGCCAAGCGCTTTGGCAAGACAGAGAATATCCGGCTGCACGTTTTCATGCTCACAGGCAAACATCTTGCCGGTGCGGCCCATGCCGGTCTGCACTTCGTCGAGGATAAGCAGCGCGCCGTATTCATCGCACAGCTTGCGTACCGCCGGCAGATACCCCGGCGGCGGCAGAATAACGCCGCCTTCGCCCTGAATCGGCTCCAGGATCACCGCCGCCACGTCATCGCCGGTTTTCTTGCACTCGCCAAGCAGCTCGCGCAGCGCGTCGATATTGCCGAACGGCACATGACGAAAGCCCGGCAGCAGCGGCATAAACGGTTTGCGAAACGCCGCTTTGGCAGTGGCGGAGAGCGCGCCGAGCGACTTACCGTGGAAAGCGCCGCTCGCGGCCACAAAGGTGAATTTGCCGCGCGGCGACTGGTACGCTTTGGCGAGCTTAATTGCCGCTTCGACCGATTCTGTTCCGCTGTTGCAAAAGAAGCTGTATTTGAGTTTGCCGGGCGTCAGCGCGGCGAGGGTTTTGGCGAGCATCGCTCTTAGCGGGTCGAGCAGCTCCTGGCTGTGCAGAGGCTGTTTCGCGAGCTGATTTTCTACGGCGGATACAACAACTGGATTACGGTGCCCCACGTTAAAAATGCCAAACCCACCCAGGCAATCAAGGAACTCCTGTCCCTGGGTGTCGACAAGCGTATTAAGACCTCCCGCCTGCCACTCTACGGCTCCGTAATCCCCGCCAGCGGTGACTGATTTTCGATACTCTAAGAACCCTGGATTGACATGCTGTTCGAAGTAGTCGTGGACCTCCCGGTTAAGTGCTTTCATCTCCTCATGCGTCAGCGTGCGCTTTTCGATGAGATTCAGTGCGTGCGCGGTACAGGCAAGAGCCGAGGCGCTGTTAGGTAACCTGTTCAAAATGTGCCCCTTTGGATCGCGTATCACATGATACCGATGTTAAGTATTGCAGCCTTTACGCCACATCGGTGAGGGGCATGAAAATCGGGATAAACCGCTGTGAAGCCGCGGGGGTGGCGGCACGAAATCATTCTTAAAAAGGCATAGCGGCGCTAAATGCTACCGCCGCGCACAGCGTCCGCGCGGGCCTGACGACGCGTTGCACCATAACAGGGCGGGGGTGCGCGGCGGCGGCGCATCTGCGAGCAGTTATTTCATCGAATGTGTTTCTGTATATAATTCACAAAAAATATATTTTACCGGCGTTATTACGCGATTTACTGATTTGCCGCCAGGTTATTTTTCACGCGTCTCTTTATTCTTGCGCGTATTCCTGATAGCCAGGGCGGTTATTGTTTTATGAGGTTAGCATGGATTTGCAACAGATAGATTTATCGTTAAAAGAATTAAACCAGGCCGTTAAACTACATTATGAGTGGAGCGGCAAATTTTTAGAGCTTGTATTATTAGGCAGTGAACCTGATAACACCTTTATACATCCGCAGTCTCATCTTTATTGCCGTTTTCACCATTGGGTTGTCTCGTGCGATAATATTCCTTCCCGCTACGCTCGCTTTATTGGGAATATTAGCGAAACGCATAAAACGATGCATGACTATGCGCTCACGTTAATTCAGTCGATTGCCAGTAAACGGGTGGATTCTGATGAACTCTATGCTTACCACGACGCACAGCAGCAGTTCGTGGCAAGCGTTGATGACTATCGCCAGCAGCTGATCTCACTACGCAACCGTCATGACACGCTTACCGGGTTGCCGCTGCGCCAGTTAATGTATGAAGATTTCGCTTTCCTGCACGCCCATGCGCGCGAACAGACGCTATGGCTGCTGATAATCGATATCGACCGCTTTAAAAAGGTTAATGATACGTATGGGCATAACGCGGGCGATGACGTGCTGCGTGAGGTGGCGCAGCGGTTAAAGACCGAAGCGCGCAGCGGCGAGCGGGTGTATCGCTTTGGCGGAGAAGAGTTCATCGTGCTGCTTGACGCACATACGTCGCAAGCCGCGCGTGAGGCGGGGTTACGGTTCTGCGGCTCTCCTGGTCGGCGTCCGCTGAGGCTCAATGGCGAGACGCTAACGGTGACGGTTACAGGCGGCCTGACATGCGTACGACCGGATGAAACATTGCATGAGGCAATTGGTCGTGCGGACGATGCCATGTATTTCGGGAAAAATAATGGACGTAACCGCTGTATTCTGACGCTCGACGGGCTGATGCGGGAAACGCTGAAATAACCCAGGTGTATTATTCACTGTGGTAAATAATTGCGGATATAAATTATCGGCAGCGTGCATAAAAAAAATGACCGCGAAATGCTTAATTTGCGAGCTGAATCGTATTTAACAGCTAAAGATAATTTATATATCGCCGACATAACAAGGCAGAAAAAAGATTAACAATTGGATAACCTGCCTAAGGACGCCGTTATGTCTTCTCCGCCGTTCGTGACGCAGCGTGAAGTTACGCTTGCTAACGACACTACGCTTATGTCTACCACCGATCTGCAAAGCTATATCACCCATGCCAACGATGCTTTTATCGAGGTAAGCGGATATACCTCAGAGGAACTGACCGGCAGCCCGCACAATCTGGTGCGTCACCCCGATATGCCCAAAGCGGCTTTCGCCGATATGTGGTACACGCTGAAGCAGGGCGAGCCCTGGACCGGCATCGTTAAAAACCGCTGTAAAAACGGCGATCACTACTGGGTGCGCGCCAACGTGGCACCGATGGTGCGCGGCGGAAAAATAACCGGTTTTATGTCGATCCGTACGCGAGCCAGCGCGGAAGAGATTGCGGCGGTAGAGCCGCTTTATAAAGCGCTGCGTGAAGGGCGTAAACCGCGCCGTCTGTTCAAAGGGCTGGTGCTGCGCAACGCCTGGTGGGGCAAACTCCCGGCGGTTCCATTGCGCTGGCGTCTGCGCGGTGTGATGGCGGCGCTGTTTGTGGCCTGGATGGCAGTGATGGCCTGTACGGGCGCACCAATGCTGATTCCGGCGCTCGCGGCGGCAGTGATGTTGCTTCTCGGCGGCGCGGCGCTGGAGTGGCAGATTGTGCGCCCGGTTGAAAATGTGGCGCGCCAGGCGCTGCGCATCGCGACCGGCGAATCGCAAAGTATTACGCATATTAACCGCGTTGATGAGGTCGGCGTGACGCTGCGCGCGGTCGGCCAGCTGGGGCTGATGTGCCGCTGGCTGATGAATGATGTCTCAGGGCAGGTCAGCAGCGTGCGCAGCGGCAGCGAGACGCTGGCGCGCGGCAATGACGATCTTAACGAACGTACCCGCCAGACAGTGGTGAATGTGCAGCAAACCGTCACCACCATGAATCAAATGGCGGCGTCGGTGCAGAACAACTCCGCCACCGCGGCGGCGGCCGATAAACTCTCCAGCGAGGCGAGCGACGCGGCGCGTCTCGGCGGTCAGACGATGGAAACCGTGGTCAATACGATGGACGAAATCGCCGACAGCACGCAGCGTATCGGCTCCATCACGGCGCTGATTAACGATATCGCCTTTCAGACTAACATCCTGGCGCTTAACGCCGCTGTGGAAGCCGCGCGGGCGGGCGAGCAGGGCAAAGGTTTTGCCGTGGTGGCGGGCGAAGTGCGCCATCTGGCGAACCGCAGCGCGAACGCGGCCAACGATATCCGCAAGCTGATTGACGCCAGCGCCAGTAAAGTGGCGTCCGGTACGGTGCAGGTGCATGAAGCGGGGCGCACCATGCAGGATATCGTCAACCAGGTGGAAAACGTGACGCGTCTGCTGGGGCAGATAAGCCAGGCCACCACCGAGCAGGCCGACGGCCTTTCGGATCTCACCCGTGCGGTAGCCGAACTGGACGCCATCACTCGCAAGAACGCGGCGCTGGTGGAAGAGAGCGCGCAGGTTTCGTCGATGGTGAAACACCGCGCTGGACGCCTGCAGGATGCCGTCACGGTATTGCATTAATTTTGGTTAAAGGCGGCGCAATGCCGCCTTTTTCTTGCTGGATGACGCTGTAAAATTTGTCAATTTGTGCCCTTTTTACGGTGTGTTATATTGTTGGGTTAATGTTAAAAATAAATTAAATAAATGTATTTAATATAAACCCTTCATTTTAAATTGTTTTTCCCATCTTCCTGAACCCACACATAAAAACGTTTCCGCTTCGTTGTAATTAATTGCGCGATTAAGTGATCTGGCGCACATTTGGCCGATCAATCGTCGCTTATTAATAGTCAATGACTATTGTTTTAATGGTTTCTAACAGAGAAAAACGATCAAACTCATAAAGTTACAAAACGGCCGGACGATAACGACCTTTGTCGATCCCCGCAGGTTCGGCGGATCACGTTATCCATCGCTGCGATTTCCGTTTCGTCAGCGCAAAATAACCCGTTCAACGGAGTGAATATGTCCATCCGCGATATTAAAATCCGCACAAAGCTTATTTTCGCTTTTGCTTTTTTTATTGTTTTATTACTTATCAGCGCCGGTTTATCACTCGGTAGTCTGAGCCAGGCCAATAATAATATTCAGCAGGTTATCGCTGAGGATTATCCCACGACCGTAAAAGCCAATCAGCTTATTGAAAATTTCCAGAGCTTCGTCAGTACGCAGCAATTAATGCTGATGGACGAAAACCAGCGCTGGACGCAGCAGTCAGAAGCGCAGCTCAGCGCCATTAGCGGGCGTATTGGCGCGCTGCTGGCCGATCTCAATAAAACGCTGACCGATGACGCTTCGCGTCAGGCGCTGGCGCAGATAGCCGAGGTGCGTAAGCAGTACCTGGCGTCGCGGTTTCGCATTCTCGATGCGGTAAAACGCAACGATCGTAATGCGGCGCTGGAGGAGATGATGTCCACCACGGTGGCGCTCCAGAACGAGTACAAATCGCGGGTTCAGGCGCTGATTAAAATTCAGGATAATCATATGCGCGAGGCAGGCGTGACGGTGGCGAAGGATTTCAGCAGCAACCGTGCGCTGACAATTGGCCTGACGCTGTTGTGCGTGGTGCTGGGTTCTCTGATGGGTTGGCTTATCGTGCGTGCCATTACGCGCCCGCTCGATCAGGCGGTGCGCTTTGCCGGCGCGATTGCCGAGGGCGATCTCACCCGTTCGGTGGACGTGCAGTCGCGTGATGAAACCGGCGTGTTGCTGAATGCGCTGATGGATATGAAGCAGCGTTTGCAGGCAATCGTGCAGGAGGTGCAGTACAGCGCCGAAAGCATCTCCAGCGCGGCGTCGCAGATTGTCGCGGGTAACCAGGATCTGGCCGCGCGCACCGAAGAGCAGGCCAGTTCCGTTGAGCAGACCGCCGCCTCGATGGAGCAGATCACCTCGACCGTGAAAAACACCGCGGATAACACCAGCGAGGCGACGAAACTGTCATCCGAGGCTGCCGATGTGGTGAAACGCAACGGCGAAATGATGCAGCAGGTGACGGACAAAATGCGCGTCATTCGCGGCACGTCGGATCGTATGTCAGACATCATCAACCTGATCGACTCCATCGCGTTCCAGACCAACATCCTGGCGCTGAACGCTGCCGTGGAAGCGGCGCGCGCGGGCGAGCATGGCCGTGGTTTCGCGGTCGTGGCGGGCGAAGTGCGCCAGCTGGCGCAGAAGAGCGCGTCATCGGCAAGCGAGATCCGTGCGCTTATTGAGGACTCCACCGGCCAGACCCGTGAAGGCATGGAGCTGGTGGAAAAAGCGAGCGGCCTGCTGAATGGCATGGTGGCGAACGTCGGAGAAATGGACACGATCCTGCGGGAAATCGCGCAGGCGAGCCGTGAACAGACCGACGGCATTTCGCAGATCAACAGCGCCATTGGCATGATTGACACCACCACGCAGCAGAACTCCGCGCTGGTGGAGGAATCGGTCGCGGCGGCCTCGTCGCTCAATGACCAGGCGCATAATTTAAAAGAGATGATTAAAGTGTTCCGTCTCAGCGCCTGATAAACCGCGGCGGTGGCCTGCCACCGCCGTTATTGCTAATCGAGCTGAGAAATCTCCAGCGCCGCGCGATCGATAATTCCGATAATCTGTTTTAACGTCTCCGGGCTGATTTCCGCCTGATTCACTTTCAAATCCAGCACCGCTTTCATGTTATCAAGCGCCCGTTTCATCTGCGGATCTTTACGCAGCTTATGCCCGATGGCGCGCGCCCGCATCCGCGCCTGAATATGATCCAGCGCCTCGCGGTTTTCCCCAAGCCACGCGCGGCCCGCGTCGGTAATCGCGATTTTCTTCCGGCCATTTTCTTCGTCATGCAACACCACAAACCCCTGCGCCTCCAGCGCGTCGAGCGTTGGGTAGACCACGCCTGGGCTTGGCGCGTAGTGGCCTGCGGTCAGCGTTTCGATGGCTTTAATAAGTTCGTAACCGTGGCTCTCGCCGGCGCACAGGATATCCAGCATCACCAGGCGCAGTTCACCGTTACCGAAAAAGCGCGGGCGGCGATGGCCATCCGGCCCGTGTCGGCCCTCACGGCGGGGGGATGAAGCGTGGCGGTCGTCTGAGCGCATAAGAAGTCTCCGGTTAAACAGATATATCTTAACTATATCTTTTTTGCTTTTTAAAGTCGCTCTATAAATTTCATAAAAAATAATCGATTGTTTAATAACGAATAAATAAAGTAATTTTGCGCGATGTGCGGTTTTTGCTCAGGCTATCTAAAAAGTGCTTGCCATTTCTGTTGTTGGCAATCATTATCATTTACGACAATTTAGATATATCGAATTTACCGTTTACGTTGGCAGGTTGATGATGAATCAGATAACTCAATTCCCGCAGCGCGTGCGCAACGAACTGCGTTTTCGTGAAATTACCGTGCTTAAAAGCGAGCGCGTCAGCGGCTTTCAGCGCATCGTGTTTGGCGGCGACGCGCTGGCGGGCTTTACCTCGCGCGGCTTCGACGACCATATCAAAGTGTTTTTCCCGCAGGACGGCGCGCCGTTTGTGCCGCCTGAAGTGACCGATGAAGGCATCGTCTGGGCAGGCGACGTGCGCCCGCCGTCGCGTGACTACACGCCGCTGTTTGACGAGGCGAGCCAGCAGTTGACTATCGATTTTTACGTGCATGAGGCTGGCGTGGCGAGCGACTGGGCGGTGGCGGCTAAACCCGGCGACACGCTCTGCATCGGCGGGCCGCGCGGCTCGTTAGTGGTGCCGGAAGATTACGCCTGGCAGCTTTACGTGTGCGATGAATCCGGGATGCCCGCGCTGCGCCGCCGCCTGGAGGCGCTCCGCGCTCAGGCGAAACCGGTGCAGGTGGACGCTATCGTGACGGTGGCGGATGAAGCGCTGAAAGGGTATCTGGCGCACCTCGGCGAATTTAACATCCAGTGGGTCATCGGCCACGACGCGCAGGCGGTGGAAGCGAAACTGGCGGCGCTGACGGTGCCCGAGGACGATTACTACCTCTGGATAACCGGCGAAGGCAAAGTCGTTAAGCGCTTAAGCGAGCCGTTTGAAGGGCGTGTGGATCCCCAGCTGATGCGCGCCGCGGCGTACTGGCACAGCAAGTAATCATGGCGTGTGCGGGAAAGGGCGCTGGCGCTTTTTTCCGCAGAATAACCCTTCTTTTTTTGTTGCTTCCGGACGTATAATCGCCGCCCTTTGTCGATTCTTTTGCCTTTTTCCGGAAGCACTATGAGTTCCCTGAGCCTGATCCAGCCGGATCGCGATCTGTTCTCCTGGCCCCAGTACTGGGCCGCCTGTTTTGGGCCTGCGCCCTTTTTACCGATGTCGCGCGAGGAGATGGACCAGCTCGGCTGGGACAGCTGCGACATTATTCTCGTTACTGGCGACGCCTACGTCGATCACCCGAGCTTCGGCATGGCCATTTGTGGCCGCATGCTGGAGGCGCAGGGTTTTCGCGTCGGGATCATCGCGCAGCCGGACTGGACGACCAAAGACGACTTTATGCGGCTTGGCAGACCGAACCTGTTTTTCGGCGTCACCGCCGGGAATATGGATTCGATGATCAACCGCTACACGGCGGATCGCAAACTACGCCATGACGACGCTTACACGCCGGATAACGAAGCCGGGAAACGCCCGGATCGCGCAACCCTGGTCTATACCCAGCGCTGCAAAGAGGCCTGGCGCGACGTGCCGGTGGTTCTGGGCGGTATTGAGGCGAGCCTGCGCCGCACTGCGCATTACGATTACTGGTCTGATACCGTGCGCCGCTCGGTACTGGTGGATGCCAAAGCCGACATGCTGATTTTCGGCAACGGCGAGCGCCCGCTGGTGGAAGTGGCGCACCGTCTGGCGATGGGTGAGCCCATTACGTCGATCCGCGATGTACGTAACACCGCGATTATGGTGAAAGAGGCGCTGCCGGGCTGGGCGGGTGTGGATTCCACGCGTCTCGACACGCCGGGGCGCATCGATCCGATCCCGCATCCGTATGGCGACGATCTGCCGTGCGCCGATGGCAACACCCCGGAAAAACCGGCGACGAAAGCCGTTACCGTTCAGCCGCCGCGCCCGAAGCCGTGGGAGAAAACCTACGTGCTGCTGCCGTCGTATGAAAAAGTGAAGAGCGACAAAGTGCTGTATGCGCACGCCTCGCGCATTCTACATCACGAAACCAACCCCGGTTGCGCCCGCGCGCTGATGCAAAAGCATGGCGATCGTTATATCTGGATCAATCCGCCTGCGATCCCGCTCTCCACCGAAGAGATGGACAGCGTCTTTGCGCTGCCGTACCAGCGCGTGCCGCACCCGGCTTACGGCACCAAGCGCATTCCCGCTTATGAGATGATCCGCTTTTCGGTGAACATTATGCGCGGCTGCTTTGGCGGCTGTTCGTTCTGCTCAATTACCGAGCACGAAGGGCGCATTATCCAGAGCCGCTCGGAAGAGTCGATCATTAATGAGATAGAAGAGATCCGCGATTCAGTGCCCGGCTTTACCGGCATTATCTCCGATCTCGGCGGGCCGACGGCCAATATGTATATGCTGCGCTGCACGTCGCCGCGCGCCGAGCAGACCTGCCGCCGCCTGTCGTGCGTTTACCCGGAGATCTGCCCGCATATGGATACCGATCATACGCCGACGATCAATCTCTACCGGCGTGCGCGCGATCTCAAAGGCATCAGGAAGATCCTGATCGCCTCCGGGGTGCGCTACGATCTGGCGGTGGAAGATCCGCGTTATATCAAAGAGCTGGCGACGCACCACGTTGGCGGTTATCTGAAGATTGCCCCGGAGCATACCGAAGAGGGGCCGCTGTCAAAAATGATGAAGCCGGGCATGGGCAGCTATGACCGCTTTAAAGCACTGTTCGACACCTATTCAAAGCAGGCGGGCAAAGAGCAGTATTTGATCCCTTATTTTATCTCCGCGCATCCCGGCACGCGTGATGAAGACATGGTGAATCTGGCGCTGTGGCTCAAGCGCCACCGTTTCCGGCTCGATCAGGTGCAGAACTTCTATCCGTCGCCGCTCGCCAGTTCAACCACGATGTATTACACCGGCAAAAACCCGCTCGGGAAAATCGGCTACAAAAGTGAAGATGTGGTGGTGCCGAGAGGCGATCGCCAGCGCCGCCTGCATAAGGCGCTGCTGCGCTATCACGATCCGGCCAACTGGCCAGTTATTCGCGAGGCGCTGGAGGCGATGGGCAAAAAGCATCTGATTGGTTCGCGCCGCGATTGCTTAGTGCCTGCGCCGACGATTGAAGAGATGCGCGCGGCGAAGCGTCACTACCGCAACACGCAGCCCGCGCTGACCAAACACACGCCAGTGAACGTTTCGCGCCAGAGCCCACTGAAAGCGAAGAAAACGGCGCGCTGAGCCCATAAAAAAGCACCGCTCGCGGTGCTTTTTCTTTTACGTCAAACGCGATTAGCGACGTACGGCGATCGCTTCGATTTCGATTTTCACATCTTTCGGCAGACGCGCCACTTCCACGCAGGAGCGTGCCGGGAAGGTCGCGTTGTGTTCGGTGAAAAACGCTTCGTAAGTGGCGTTAACGGTCGCGAAATCGTTCAGATCTTTGACGAATACCGTGGTTTTCACGATATCACCGACTTTAAGGCCTGCGGCTTCGATAATCGCTTTCACGTTATCCAGCGACTGACGCGCCTGGGCGGCGATGTCGTCCGGCACGCTGCCGGATTTTGGGTCAACCGGGATCTGACCGGAGGTGATAACCATGTTGCCCAGATCGACGGCCTGAACGTAAGGGCCGATAGCGGCAGGGGCATTTTCCGTGGCGATAGTGCGGGACATAATTTCTCCTGAAGTTAACAGCGGTAAGGCTCCCGCTCATTATAGGGAGCCGTAAGGCCATTGCCAGCCACAATTAATCCGCCAGCACGACGTGACGGGCGAACTCTTTCTCGCAATATTTGCACTTGAGCTGCACCGCGTCGCCGCGCGTTTTCACGGCAAAGCTGGAGGAAACCGGCTCGATACGGCTGATGCAGTTACCGTTCGGGCAGACCAGCACGTTCTCGATGCGATCCGGCAGGCTTGGTTTGCTTTTGCCTACCACTTCATAATCGTCGATGCGGTTCACCGTTGCCTGCGGCGCATACAGCGCGAGCTGGTTCACCTGCTCGTCGGTCAGGAAGGTGTTTTCAATCTTGATCAAATCTTTGCGGCCCATTTCGCCGGAAGGCAGGTTCAGGCCGATGGTGATACGCTGATCCGTTTCGGTAAGCTTAAACAGGGAAAGCAGTTTGAAGCCGACCTGCGCCGGAATATGATCAATCACCGTACCGCGACGGATGGCTTCTACCTGAAGTTTATTATCATGGGTCATGGGCTTCTCCTTACAGCGCTAAATCGCGATTCAGTACCAGCGCCAGCAGCGCCTGACGGGCGAAAATGCCGTTGCCCGCCTGCTGGAAATACCAGGCGTGCGGCGTTTTATCCACATCGGTTGTGATCTCATCAATGCGCGGCAGCGGGTGCAGCACTTTCATATTCTCGCGCGCGCCCTGCAAATCGGCGGCGCGCAGCACAAACTGGGCCTTCACGTTGGCGTATTCCGACGGGTCGAGACGCTCTTTCTGTACGCGGGTCATATAGAGGATGTCCACCTCCTGCACCACGTCCTCGATGGCGCTGTGCAGGCTCCAAGGAATGCCTTTTTCATCGAGCATATCGAGGATGTATTGCGGCATCGCCAGCGCGTCCGGGGCGATAAAGCAGAAACGGTTGCCGTTGAATTTCGCCAGCGCCTGCGCCAGCGAATGCACCGTACGGCCATATTTCAGATCGCCGACCATCGCGATGGTGAGGTTCTCAAGACGTCCCTGGGTCTCCTGGATGGTAAAGAGATCGAGCAGCGTCTGGGTCGGGTGCTGGTTGGCGCCGTCGCCTGCGTTCAGCACCGGCACGCCGCCGGAAAACTCGGTCGCCAGACGCGCCGCGCCTTCCTGCGGGTGGCGCATCACGATGGCGTCCACATAGGTACTGATAACCGAAATGGTATCCGCCAGCGTTTCGCCTTTTTTGCCAAGCGAGGTGTTGCTGCTGTCGGAGAAGCCGACCACCGCCGCGCCGAGGCGGTGCATGGAGGTTTCAAACGACAGGCGGGTGCGGGTCGAGGCTTCAAAAAAGCAGCTGGCGATCACTTTGTGCTTCAGCAGCTCCGGCTGCGGGTTCGCTTTCAGCTTCGCCGCCGTCTCCAGCACCAGCTCTAACTCGGCGCGGCTGAGATCGTTGATGGAAATAATATGTTTTTGATAAAGCGGATTAGCCATTTTTGTCTCCTCTTCAGGCCGGCGGACAAACGCTGGACAAAAAAAAGCCCCTCATTGAGGGGCTTTTAACAGCAATTCTGGAACGGAAAGAGCAACGGCCTGGCCGTCAGCTTTCTGACGACGCGGTAAGACAAACTGTCGAACACACTGGACCATGCTTCCTCCGGCAAATTGTCCGGCATTATACGCATGTGCGGTTAGCTGACAAGCAGGAAATGCACACTTTAGCCGCGGGAATCGATTGCTGTGAATATTAATGCATTTGAAGTAAATAATTAATGCGCTTGTGTACCAGCGCGGTGCGCTTCACATCGCGCGGCGCTATCCAGACGATACTGCTGCCCGCCACCACGCCTAAGATCTCCGGCAGGGCGTGATAATCCAGCACTTTCGCCACCGCGCGGCCATATCCCGCCACCGTATGGACAAGGATAAATTCGCTGTTATGTTCAACGCTCACCACCATTTCCGAGATAGAGCGCGCGGCGTCTGGCGCGGGCTGCAACAGCGGATTTAGAGAATAAATTTTTTGTCCTTTGGCGTTGCGGATTTTAATCACGCCCAGCAGTTTCAGCAGGCGTGAGACGGAGGACTGGCTGATATTGTCAAACCCCTGGCGCTGCATATCGCGCCGGATCTCCTCCTGAGAGCAGTAGGTTTTATTACTGATAAGCCGCTGGCACACCGCCATTTGCTCCTGCTCTTTCCCGGAATAATCACCGTAATCCTTCATGGACCGTCACTCCTGCGTTGATGAAAGTTGAAGAAAAACGATATTGTTTTCCCGGCCCGCGTCCAGGGAAACCACAATCACCTGGCGAGGCGCGGGCTTTTCCAGAAATGGGAGGCGTTTCATGCGGCGCGATGCCCCTGATTGACAGCGCCGCAACGCCATGTATGGCTAAAACAGCGCGCCGAGGCTGAGCGCTGCCATGTTCAGCACCGTCAGAATCAGTATTAGCGGTGCGACCCATTTCAGATAACGAACGTAAGGCACGCGGGCGATAGCGAGCCCGCCCATTACCACCGCCGAGGTGGGCGTAATAAGATTCACGATGCCGGAGGCGGACTGATAGGCGGTGACGACCAGGTCGCGGCCCACGTGGGCGAAATCGGCGAGCGGCGCTATAATCGGCATGGTCAGTACGGCAAGGCCGGAGGACGACGGCACCAGAAACGAGAGCACCACTTCAATCCAGTACGTCACGTTAATAAACACCGTGGTGGAGAGGCCAGAGACCAGGTTTTCCGCGCTGTGCAAAATGGTGTGGGTGATCATGCCGTTGTCCATCACCACCACGATGCCGCGCGCGATACCGATGATCAGCGCCACGCCGAGCAGATCCCGCGCGCCGTCGATGAACGTACTGGTGAAGGCCTCTTCGCTCATGCGCGCCACCACGCCGGTGATAATGGCGGCGGCGAGAAAAACGCCGGAAATCTCGCCCATCCACCAGCCGCGCACCGCCACGCCGTAAATCATTACCGCAAACGAGGCGGCGAAGATAACCAGAATGATTTTGCGCGTGGCGGTGAAGGGGAGCATCTCGCCGGAGCGGCTGCCGAGAAAGTGCGCGCGGTTGGCTTCCCACTGGTCCGCCACTACGGAGAGTGACGGGTCGCGACGCACGCGGCGGGCGTAACGCATTACCCACAGCACGCAGATAACCCAGCCAATCACCAGCAGCGCCACGCGCAGCCAGATACCGCTGGTGAATGGAATGCCTGCGGCGTTGGCGGCAATCACCGTCGCAAAGGGGTTAATGGTGGAGCCGAGCGTGCCGATGCCCGCGCCAAGCAGCACCGTGGCGGCGGCGACCAGCGGGTCGAAGCGCGCGGCCATCATCACCGGCACCAGCAGCGTATAAAACGGCAGCGACTCTTCCGCCATGCCGTAGATGGTGCCGCCTGCGGCGAACAGCGCCATCAGTATCGGGATCATCCACTCTTCTTTGCCGTGTAGCCGCTCGGTGACGCGCTCAATCCCGGCATCAATCGCGCCGGTTTTATTCACCACGCCCAGAAAGCCGCCGATGATCAGCACAAACAGCGCCACGTCGATGGCCCCTGCGGTGTAGGTCACATGGTTGTAAAGGCCATCCACCGGGGCCAGCAGAATGGCGGTAATGCCCTGCGGATGCGCCTCGACGGGCGCGTACGTGCCTGCGACCGGCACCTCTTTGCCGAGCGTGTCGTTCATCGCCATCTGGTATTTCCCGGCGGGCACGACCCAGGTGAGCGCGGCGACCAGCGCGATCAGCACAAATAAAATGGTGTAAGCGGAAGGAAATTTGAACCTGTGCATGAGGGTATCTCCGAAGCGGCGGGCGCACCGGCGGCGCGCCCGCAAAGGTTATTCGCCAAGCGTCGCCACCATCACGGCTTTGATGGTGTGCATACGGTTCTCCGCCTCATCAAACACAATGGAGCAGGGGGATTCGAACACGTCATCGGTCACTTCCAGCCCCTTCAGGCCGTAAGCGGCTTCGATCTCGCGCCCGACGGTGGTGTGCTCGTTATGAAACGCGGGCAGGCAGTGCATGAATTTGACGTTCGGGTTGCCGGTCGCTTTCACCACCGCCTGATTGACCTGATAGGGTTTCATCAGCGCGACGCGCTCGGCCCAGGCCTCTTTCGGCTCGCCCATCGACACCCAGACGTCGGTGTAGAGGAAATCCACGCCGTCCACGCCTTCATCCACATGCTCGGTGAGGATGATGCGCGCGCCGGTTTCCGCCGCGATGGCGCGGCACTGCTCGACTAACGCCTCTTCCGGCCAGAAGGCTTTCGGGGCCACCAGGCGGATCTCCATGCCCATTTTCGCGGCGCCCACCATCAGCGAGTTGCCCATGTTGTTGCGCGCGTCGCCAAGGTAGGCAAAGCGGATCTGCGGGAGCGTTTTGCCTGGCGAGTGCTCCAGCATGGTCATCAGGTCAGCCAGGATTTGCGTCGGGTGAAACTCATTGGTGAGGCCATTCCACACCGGCACGCCCGCGAATTCGCCAAGTTCCTCGACGATCGCCTGGCCGTAGCCGCGATATTCGATGCCGTCATACATGCGCCCCAGTACGCGGGCGGTGTCTTTCATCGACTCCTTATGGCCAATCTGCGAGCCGCTCGGCCCGAGATAGGTCACCTGCGCGCCCTGATCGAACGCGCCGACTTCAAACGCGCAGCGGGTACGGGTGGAGGTTTTTTCAAAAATCAGCGCGATGTTTTTGCCCACCAGCGTTTTCTTCTCGCGCCCGGCTTTTTTATCGGCTTTCAGTTGCATGGCGAGATCGATGAGGTACTGGATCTCCGCCGGGGTGTAGTCGAGCAGTTTCAGGAAGTTGCGGTTTTTCAGGTTGATAGTCATGGTGAAATCCTTGTTGCGTGAAAGCGGTGAGAAAACTTACTGGCGGATCAGCGTGCCTTTGTCGCCCGCGAGAATGGCGAGACCGTCGCCCAGCGCGCCGATGCCTGCGATGCCGCCGCACTGCTCAACAAAGGCGCAGCAGGCGGCCACTTTTGGCCCCATCGAGCCTGCGTCGAAGCGCAGCTCCGCCAGCTGTGAAGGCGTTACTTGCGTGAGCGGACGCTGGGTCGGCTTGCCCCAGTCGGCGTACACCGCGTCGGCGTCAGTCAGGATCAGCAGCGCGTCGGCGTGTAACTGACGCGCCAGCAGCGCGGCCGAGAGATCTTTATCGATAACCGCCTCGATGCCGTGGTAGCCGTCGGCGTTGTCCACCACCGGCACGCCGCCGCCGCCGTTGCAAATCACCAGATGGTCGCGCTCGATAAGCGCCTGGATGGCGTCGCTCTCGATAATCCGCTGCGGCTGGGGCGAGGGCACCACGCGGCGGAAGTAAGGCCCGTCGGCTTTCATCGTCCAGCCTTTGTCGGCGGCGAGCTGGTCGGCCTGGGCTTTGTCATAGACCGGGCCGATGTATTTGGTCGGGTTCTTAAACGCCGGATCGTTGTCATCTACCGCCACCTGCGTCAGCAGCACGCTAACTTCGCGATCCGGCAGCTGATTTTTCAGCGACTGTTGCAGCAGGTAGCCGATCATTCCCTGGCTTTCGGCACCCAGAATGTCGAGCGGATAAGGCGTCACGTTCTGGTAAGCGCTGTTTTGCAACGCCAGCAGACCGACCTGCGGGCCGTTGCCGTGCACCAGCACCACGCGCCACTGGCGGGTGAGCTGAGCGATGGTGTGAGCCGCCAGTTCGACGTTATGACGCTGAATATCGGCCTCCAGCGGTTCGCCGCGTTTCAGCAGCGCGTTGCCGCCAAGCGCCACCACCAGCGTGGGTTTCTTCTCCATGGTCTTCTCCTTAAATGCCGTCGCGTTCCAGCGGGCAGCTCATGCAGCGCGCGCCGCCGCGTCCGCGGCCCAGCTCGTCGCCAGGGATCGGCAGCACGGTGATGCCAGCCTTGTCATATTTCTCGTTGGTCCAGGTGTTGCGCTCATAGCCAATCACCACGCCGGGGCGCACGGTCAGCACGTTGTTGGCGTCGTTCCACTGCTCGCGCTCGGCCTCAAACGCATCGCCGCCGGTGGTGATGAGCCGTATCTGATCGATGCCGAGCGCCTGTTCCAGCGCATAAACCAGCGTTTTCTCTTCGGTACGCGCGATGCCGCCGCGCCCGTCCGGCGTTAAGGTCCAGCACTTCACATCGGGGCGCACCACTTCGGGGTAGACGGAGAACGTGTCGATATCGATATGCGTCATGACGGTATCGAGGTGCATGCAGGAGCGGTGTTTCGGTAATTCCACGGCGATAACGCGCGTCGCCTGTTGGTGTTTAAACAGGGCGCTAGCCAGGAATTCCACCCCCTGCGGCGTGGTGCGTTCAGACATGCCGATTAATACCGCGCCGCGGCCAATGACTAATACATCGCCGCCTTCCAGCGTGGCGTGGTCGTAATTAATATTCTGGTCGCCGAAATATTTAATAAATTCGCCATCGGCAAATGCCGGATGCCAGCGATAAATCGCACGCAGATTATTGGTTTCACGCTGGCGAGCCGGTTTTGCCATTGGGTTAATCGACACGCCGTTATATATCCAGCAGGAGGTGTCACGCGTAAATAAATGATTAGGCAGCGGCTCCATAATAAAATCATTAGCGCCATGCGTATCCACTACCATATTATGAATCGAGGCCGGGATCTCACTAAACGTCAGCCCGCCGCTTAAGCGCCGCGCCAGCTCCCGATGCGGCAGGTCGGCAAGCCAGCCGCGAACATCCGCGGCAAAAGAGGGGCCAAGGCGGTATTCAGAAACCTGCGTCTCCAGCAGCCAGTCTTTCGCCTCCGGGATATCCAGCGTGCGTGTCAGGAGATCCGTCAGTAATAATACTTCCACACCCTGGTCGCGCAGGGTGCGTGCGAAAATATCGTGCTCTTCCCCCGCGCGCTCGACCGATAATACATCGTCAAACAGTAATTCCTGGCAATTAGACGGCGTCAGTCTTTTCAGGCTTAAATTAGGGCGGTGCAGCATAACGCTGCGTAATTGACCTATTTCCGATCCCACGTAATGCTTTTCCATATTTATTCCTTGGCTGATTTTCAGAATAAAAACGGCGGCATTATGCGACGCGTGTTCGCATAACGAGTTACCGTGCAGATTGAATTCGAAATAGATAGTAATGGAGCGCTGATTTGATTGTGTGATGAATATCACGAGCGATGCAGTGATTTTATTATTCCGCCGTAATAATGATTTATTTCATGGAAAGTTTAATTAATTTATCGGGCTATATGAATCACTACGCAGAATAGACGGCGCTTATTCCGTGTTGTTAAAAATCTGTTTTTGGACAACAAATAAGCAAATTATTAATTAATTGAAAATTAAGAGTTTTATTTTTTAGAAAAAATGATTATGCAGTTATGGCGCGCGTTTATTTTTGAAACTCAGGAATAAAGCAAATAATTATGGTGCTGCCGTGCCTGTTTGTGAGGTAAACGAAACGTGATGGTGCCGTCTTTTTTCATTTTATCGCTTATAAAACAAACTCCTACAGTGAGGCTGCCAATAGTATTCGCCAGGGTTATGCATAAAACCTGCATAAACGTCTGGCGGGGATTAACAAGCTGGTAACGCGCCGCACGATAACCATGCGCCAGAACAGATTTTACCGAGAAAGCAGTAGCGCCCCGGCACGATAGCTCGTATAAAACAATAAAATGAAACGCTGTTTTATATAAGGAGAAGGCATGATTATCGGTAATATTCACGCGTTGGGCGAATGGCTGCCCGCGCCTTTTCGCGAGGCGATTGAGCAGGTGAAGCAGCAGGTAACGCCGCAGACCGCGCCGGGCAAGTACGAACTGGACGGCAATCGCCTCTTTTTTCTGCTCTCGCAAGACACAACCGAGCCGCTGGCGGAGCGCCGCGCTGAGTATCACGCGCGTTATCTGGATATCCAGATTGTGCTGGCGGGCCGCGAAGGAATGACCTTCAGCACGTTACCGCCGGGCGCGCCCGACACCGACTGGCTGGCGGATAAAGATATCGCGTTTCTGCCCGAAGGCGTGCAGGAGAAAACCGTGGTGCTGGAGGAGGGCGATTTCGTGATTTTCTGGCCGGGGGAAGTGCATAAGCCGCTGTGTGCGGTGGGCGACCCGGCCCCCGTGCGCAAAGCTGTCGTGAAGATGTTGATGGCGTGAGGGAGTTGTAGAGTGGGAAAGCGAAGCGCCTTATTAACCACCATCAGCAAGGCGGGTGCGCGAGGCTTACCCGCCCTACGCTAAGCATTGTTCTGTAGGGTGGGTAAGCGAAGCGCACCCACCATTTAATTATCAGCAAGGCGGGTGCGCGGTGCTTACCCGCCCTACGGTGAGCGTTGTTTTGTAGGGTGGGTAAGCGCAGCGCACCCACCATTTACTTATCAGCAAGGCGGGTGCGCAATCTTTACCCGCCCTACGATAAGCGTTGTTCTGTAGGGTGGGTAAGCGTAGCGCACCCACCAACCGACCACCAACCCACCACCCGCCCCGCAAGCTACTCAGACAGCGTTGCCACCATCACCGCTTTGATCGTATGCATCCGGTTTTCGGCCTGATCGAACACGATACTGTGCGCGGATTCAAACACCTCGTCGGTCACTTCCATGCCGCCTTTCAGGCCATACTCCTGCGCCATCTGCTTGCCGAGCGTGGTTTCGTCGTCATGAAACGCCGGCAGACAGTGCAGGAATTTCACGTTCGGGTTGCCGGTCTGCGCCAGCATCTGGCTGTTAACCTGATATGGCCGCAGCAGCGCGATACGCTCCGCCCACTTCTCTTTGGCTTCGCCCATCGACACCCAGACATCGGTATAGATGAAATCCGCGCCCTTCACACCTGCGGCGATATCCTCGGTGAGCGTGATCCGCCCGCCGGTTTCTTTCGCCATTGCCTGGCATTCGGCTACAAGCTCGGCGGCAGGCCAGCAGCGCTCAGGCGCGACCAGGCGCAAATTCAGGCCCATCAGCGCGGCGGCTTCCAGCATTGAATTGCCCATGTTGTTGCGCGCATCGCCCGCATACACCAGCGTCATCTCGTTAAACGTTTTGCCCGGCAGATGCTCCTGCATGGTCAGCAGATCTGCCAGGAGTTGCGTCGGGTGAAACTCATCGGTCAGGCCGTTCCACACCGGCACGCCCGCGTACTGCGCCAGCGTTTCGACGATTTCCTGGCCAAAACCGCGATACTGAATGCCGTCATACATGCGGCCCAGCACGCGGGCGGTATCCTTAATTGACTCTTTATGCCCAATCTGACTGCCGCTCGGGCCGAGATACGTGACGCGCGCGCCCTGATCATATGCGGCAACTTCGAAAGAGCATCGCGTGCGGGTTGAGTCTTTTTCGAAGATGAGCGCAATATTTTTTCCGGCAAGCTTTTGAACTTCAACCCCTTTTTTCTTATCGCTTTTAAGCTTTGCGGAAAGCTCCAGCAGCAGGTGGATTTGAGCGGGCGTAAAATCGAGCAGTTTTAAAAACGATTTCTGGTACAACGCAGACATAATTTCCCTCGCTGGCTGACGCCACTTATTGAATTAATATTCAACATATATGTATGAATATTCATTTGCAACCCCCGGTGTTAAAACTTTGCCGTGAAAGGTGGAGGCATTCCCGCGGGTGTGTGAAAATAGAAGGTATCTGCCACACACTGAGGAACGAGCCATGGCAAACCCGGAATTACTGGAAGAGCAGCGCGAAGAGACGCGTCTGATTATTGAAGAGCTGCTTGAAGATGGCAGCGATCCTGACGCGCTGTACACCATTGAACACCATTTCTCGGCAGACGATTTCGACACGCTGGAGAAACTGGCGGTGGAAGTGTTTAAGCTTGGCTATGAAGTGACGGACCCGGAAGAGCTGGAGCTGGAAGAGGGCGGTGAAACCGTCATCTGCTGCGACGCGCTGAGCGAGTGCGCGCTGAACGCCGAACTTATCGACGCCCAGGTTGAACAACTGATGAACCTGGCGGAGAAGTTTAACGTCGAATATGACGGCTGGGGCACTTACTTTGAAGACCCGGACGGCGAAGAAGACGAAGACGACGACGGCATGGATGAAGACGACGACGGTGTTCGTCACTAAGTCGCAGTTTGCGGCAGCGCTGCGCTGCCGCATTTCAGGAACCCCGCATGAATTACGACGCACTCCTCCTCCCCGTTAAAAATTTCCTTCACTGCGCCACTCCGCAAGCCTGGATAGATGAAGCCAGAGCGCCGGAAAACTTACCGCTGCTGCTGACCGACCACATGATTTGCGAGTTAAAAGCCGCGCAAACGGCGATGCTGCTCATTCGGCGCTATGTGGCGGATAAAAGCGGTTCTGACGAACTGCTCGGCTGGCTACAGCCCTATGAAGATTTCACCTATCGCGAAGGGCCGGAGCCCGATTTCCTGGCGCTGCATAAGCGCATCGGCAAGAGCGTGATGCCGCACACCGACGATCCGTGGGGCCAGACGCTGATAGACAGCATGGTGCTGCTTATCAAAGAAGAACTACACCACTTCTGGCAGGTGCGCGAAATGATGCAGGCGCGTAACATCCCGTATGTCAAAATCACCGCCAGCCGCTATGCGCGCGGGATGCGACGCGAAATGCGCACGTATGAGCCTGCGACGCTTGTCGATAAACTGATTTGCGGCGCGTATATCGAAGCCCGCTCGTGCGAGCGTTTCGCCGCGCTGGCGCCGTATCTGGACGACGATTTGCAGAAGTTTTACCTGTCGCTGCTGCGCTCGGAAGCGCGCCACTATCAGGATTATCTCTCGCTGGCGCAGCAGATTTCGCCCGAGGACATCGCGCCGCGCGTACAGGCGCTGGGCGAAGCGGAAGCGCGGTTGATTAATCAGCCTGACACAGAATTCCGTTTTCACAGCGGCGTACCGGTAAGCGCGTGAGCCGGCGGGCTTTATAAAAACTATCAATACCAAAGGGATAAAGGATGAACTGGAACCATGTCATGCTCTCCGCGCTGGTGGGCATCGTGCTCGCTGTGGTGGCGTCTGCGCTTTATAAGAAAGGCAAGGTCAATAAACTCGCGGCCGTCGCGATTTTTGTCGTCGGCATTGTGCTGTGGAATATCGCCGACATCGCGTGGCTGAGAAACGCGAACACGTCGCCGGAGCAGGGCTTTGACGAAGTGTTTAACAGTATGCCGTTGTATAAACTCATTAAAGAGAAAGATCCGGCGTTCTACGCGCGCCTGCGTGGTCAGGCGCTGGAAATGGCGAAGCAGGGCAAAACGCAGCAGGATATTATCGACGCGATGCAGGCGAATATGGCCGAGCTTGAGATGCAGCGCATCCAGTTCGCGCCGGATGAAGATGTGATCGCGTATATGCGCGTTAATATGGAACAGACCCGCGAAATGCAGCAGCACAGCGACGACGCCTGTTTCCGCTTCCTGATGCCGCAGGTGAAAGGCGGCGTGAATCCGGTTCAGATGCTGTCGAAAGACGTTATCGCGAAGCGTATGGATGTCGAAACGAAGCTGCTGTCGGCAAGTTACAGCCAGAACGCGCACAAAGTGACGCCGCAGGAGCAGAAAATGGCGGAAGAGACGCTGGCGCCGATTGGTCAGTCGCTGGCGGCGAAATATGGCGACACGATTGAGGTCTTTACCGATCCGCAAAAAGGCGTCGGTCAGGAAAAACAGGTCTGCAATATGGTGCAGGATCTCTGGCATGACGTGCTGGCGCTGCCGCCGGAAAAAGCCGGGCCGGTTATCCGTATCTCCATGCAGCAATAATCAAAAAGCCGGGTCAGCCCGGCTTTTTTATTTCACGCGTTTACGCTCAGAGCGTTTTTAACATTCGCACTTCGCAATCCACATGGCCGGTGCAGCCGAGCGGCTCGGAAATATGCGCGAAGCCCAGGCGTTCATACAGCGCAATCGCCTCTTTTAAAAAGGCGGTCGTTTCGAGATAGCAGCGGCGATAGCCTTGCGAGCGGGCGAAATCCATCGCCTGTAACGCCAGCTTTTTCGCAAGCCCTCTGCCGCGCGCGACGGGCAGAAAATACATTTTTTGCAGCTCGCAGATGTCCGTTTCGCTACAGGCCAGCGGCGCAATACCGCCGCCGCCTACGACTTCACCGTCTAATTCAATCACCCAGTACGCATGGCCTGGCTTGCTGTATTGCGTATACAGCACGTCGAGATTGGGGTCTGCGACGGTGTAGCCTTTATCCGCCGTCAGGCCATATTCCGCGGAAACCTGGCGGATCACTCTGGCGACCGTCGCGTTATCCGCGGCCGTCATTCTGCGCATAATAATGTCTACCGGCGCCTCAACATTCATCATTTACTCTGATGTCATCTGTTCAACATAGTGTTGTGCTTAATACCACTACAGGAAGAGTGACGCAAGCCCAGGAATATTGGCTGCTATTATTCTTTCCGGGGCTTTATTACACTAAAGTACGCACTGGATTAACCCTAAGATATTAACGGTTATAACGGCGCTTTTTTCTTTTTTACAGAATAAGGATTGTTATGTCGGACGATAATAAATTCCTGGCAGGGAATAAGACACACGCGTTCTCGTTTCAGGGCAGCGGCGGCGGATATTTCCCCGTCTGGCTGGTCAACATACTGTTAACGGTGTTCACCGCCGGGCTGTTTTTACCCTGGGCGATGGTGCGTGCACGCCGTTATTTTTACGAAAATACCGAACTGGCAGGCGCACGTTTTTCTTATCACGCCACAGGCGGCGCGATTTTCGTCGGCTGGATCTGCCTTGCGCTTCTCTACGTCGTATTTGTGATTAATGCAGTCTATGAAAATACCTTTTTAACCCTCTGCATGGTGCTGCTGTTTATCGCGTTTGCGCCGTTCCTTATTATGCAGGGCCTGCGCTACCAGCTGCTGATGACGAAGCTTAACGGCCTGCGTTTTAGCTTTAAAGCCAGCCCGCTGCGCGCCTGGTGGGTGATGCTCGGCTGCCCGCTGCTGATTGCGATTCTGGTGACAGCCGTGATGGGGCTGGTCTTTACGATTGCGGGTTCCAGCCAGAGTATGACCGGTATTATTGTCGGTATTGTGCTGTCGGTTCTGGTGGGACTTGTGGGTACCGCGCTGATGCAGGGTATTTACGCCGCGCAGTGGTACGGCCTGCTGGTCAATAACCTGCAATATGGCAAACACCGTTTTGCGATTAACCTGAATGTAAAAACCTGCACCTTTATTTATCTCAAGGCGATGCTGCTGTTTGTGCCGTTTATCGCGGTAGCTTTGATTATGCTGGCGCCAGTGATGACTCAGATGTTGCATTACAGTGTATATGGTATGAATAGCCAGGAAGAAATGCTTAGCTTTTTGATATCGCTTATTATGAGCGTTTTACTGCCGTATTTCATTTATATGATTGGCATTCTGGTCTGCTTTAGCTTCGCGTTTGTGAAACTGCGTAACTACGCCTATCAGCAGATGTCGCTGGAAGGCGGGATTACTTTCCGCTCCACCGCGAGCGTCGGTTCTTTTGTCTGGATCATTCTGAGCAATTTCATGGTCTGCGGTATCACCTTTGGTCTGGCGTGGCCGTGGGCGAAAGTGCGCCTGACGCGCTACCTGCTGGAAAACACCCATGTTGACGGCGAGCTGGACAACCTGGCGCTGGTCGATCACGACGAACAGCCGCGTAACGATCCGGCAAGCGTGCTGGGCCGTGGTTTCTCCATTCTGCCTTTCGCACTCTGAAAATAAGCTCAGGGCTTCGGCCCGCTAAAAGCATAACGGCGCTCAGTTGAGCGCCGTTTTTTTTGCGAAATACCGCCATAAAAAAAGCCGGGTCGTCCCGGCTTTTATTCAACTGACTTACAGCGCGCTAATCACGCCCTGCTGTTCTATCAGTTTGGCTTTTGCCTCGTGATAGCCCGCCAGTTTTTCGCGCTCTTTGGCGATAACGGCTTCCGGCGCGCGGGCCACAAAGCCTTCGTTACCGAGTTTGCTTTCGATGCGGCCGATTTCGCCTTCGATTTTGGCCACTTCTTTCGTAAGACGCGCCAGCTCGGCGTCTTTATCAATCAGCCCTGCCATCGGGATCAGCAGCTCGGCACCGTCGATAATTTTGGTCACCGACACCGGGCCTTTGTCATCGGCAGGCAGCACTGTGATGCTTTCAAGGCGCGCCAGCGTCTGCAGGAAGCCGCGGTTGTCGTTAACACGACGCTGCGCGTCCTGGCTGCAACCGCGCAGCAGCAGCGCCAGCGGTTTGCCCGGCGCGATGTTCATCTCGGCGCGAATATTACGCACGGCGATGATAGCCTGCTTCAGCCACTCGGTATCCGCCAGCGCCGCGTCGTCCACGCGGGAAGCATCAAACGCCGGGAACGGCTGGAGCATAATGGTGTCGGCATCGATACCGGCAATCACTTTCACGCGCTGCCAGATGGTTTCCGTAATGAACGGGATGATCGGATGCGCGAGGCGCAGCAGACCTTCCAGCACGGTCACCAGCGTGTTGCGGGTACCGCGCAGTTCAGCTTCCGAACCGCCGTTCATGACCGGCTTGGTCAGCTCCAGATACCAGTCGCAGAACTGGTTCCAGGTGAATTCATACAGGATGCCCGCCGCGATATCGAAGCGGAAGTTATCCAGCGCTTCACGGTACGCTTTCACGGTCTGGTTGAATTCCGCCAGGATCCAGCGATCGGCCAGCGACAGCACTTTCTCGCCGCCGTTAAAGCCGCAATCCTGATCTTCGGTGTTCATCAGCACGAAACGGCTGGCGTTCCACAGCTTGTTGCAGAAGTTGCGGTAGCCTTCAAGACGCTTCATGTCCCAGTTGATGTCGCGACCAGTAGAGGCCAGCGCCGCCAGCGTAAAGCGCAGGGCGTCGGTGCCGTGCGGCTCGATGCCTTCCGGGAACTGCTTCTCGGTGCGCTTGCGGATTTTCTCCGCCAGCTGCGGCTGCATCATGTTGCCGGTGCGTTTCTCCAGCAATTCTTCCAGCGTGATGCCGTCCACCATATCCAGCGGGTCAATCACGTTGCCCTTAGATTTGGACATCTTCTGGCCTTCGTCGTCGCGGATAAGACCGGTCATGTAGACGGTCTTGAACGGCACCTGCGGTTTGCCGTTTTCATCTTTGATGAAGTGCATGGTCATCATGATCATGCGGGCAATCCAGAAGAAGATGATGTCAAAGCCGGAGACCATGACGCTGGTCGGGTGGAACTGACGCAGCGCGTCGGTGTTTTCCGGCCAGCCGAGGGTGGAGAACGTCCAGAGCGCGGAGGAGAACCAGGTGTCCAGTACGTCGTCGTCCTGGCGCAGCGCGACGTCTGCGGACAGGTTATTTTCCTGACGTACTTCCTCTTCGCTGCGGCCTACGTAGACGTTGCCTTCGGCATCGTACCAGGCCGGAATGCGGTGGCCCCACCAGAGCTGACGGGAGATACACCAGTCCTGAATATCGCGCATCCAGGAGAAATACATGTTTTCGTACTGCTTCGGCACGAACTGGATATCGCCGTTTTCTACCGCTTCCACCGCCGGTTTCGCCAGCACGTCGGCACGGACGTACCACTGGTCGGTCAGCATCGGTTCGATAACCACGCCGCCGCGATCGCCGTAAGGCACGGTCAGATCGTGCGGTTTGATCTCTTCGAGCAGGCCGAGTTCATCGACCGCCGCCACGATCGCTTTACGCGCGGCGAAGCGCTCCATTTTCTGGAACTGCGCCGGGATCTCGTTTGAATAAACGTCAGATTCGTTGCCTTTGGTGTCGTAGACTTCCGCGCTTTCACGGATATCGCCGTCAAAGGTCAGGATGTTGATCATCGGCAGCTGATGACGACGACCCACTTCGTAGTCGTTGAAATCGTGCGCCGGCGTGATCTTCACGCAGCCGGTGCCTTTTTCCATATCGGCGTGTTCGTCGCCGACGATCGGGATGCGGCGGTTAACCAGCGGCAGCACGACGTATTTGCCGATCAGATCTTTATAACGAGGATCTTCCGGGTTTACGGCAACGCCAGTATCGCCCAGCAGGGTTTCCGGACGCGTGGTGGCGACCACCAGGTAATCTTTGCCGTCGGCGGTTTTCGCGCCGTCCGCCAGCGGATAGCGGATATGCCACATCGAGCCTTTTGACTCGCGGTTTTCCACTTCCAGGTCAGAGATGGCGGTGCGCAGTTTCGGGTCCCAGTTCACGAGACGCTTGCCGCGATAGATCAGATCTTCTTTATAAAGACGGACGAACACCTCTTTCACCGCGTTGGAGAGGCCTTCATCCATGGTGAAGCGCTCGCGCTCCCAGTCCACCGAGTTACCCAGACGACGCATCTGGCGCGTGATGGTGCCGCCGGATTCCGCTTTCCACTCCCAGATTTTGTCGATAAAGGCGTCGCGCCCGTAGTCGTGGCGGGTTTTCCCTTCTTCAGCAGCGATTTTACGCTCGACGACCATCTGGGTCGCGATACCGGCGTGGTCGGTGCCGACCTGCCACAGGGTGTTTTTACCCTGCATGCGCTGGTAGCGGATCATGGTGTCCATGATGGTTTGCTGGAAGGCGTGACCCATATGCAAACTGCCGGTGACGTTCGGCGGCGGGATCATGATGCAGAAGCTTTCCTGGCTCTCGTCGCCGTTGGGTTTGAAATAGCCCTGCTGCTCCCAGTGCTCGTAAAGCGGCTGTTCGATATCTTGGGGGTTATATGTCTTTTCCATTTCTACTGTGTCGTTCCGGGCGCCGTGAAGGTGGCCGTGGTCAAGTGGAAACCGGCGGCGCGATAGGCTTTGTAGCGTTCGCGCGCCAGTTGTTTCTGGGATTCGTCGTAAGGTACGAAGTCTACCACTTCATAGAAAGCAGTGGCAAAAGCTGCGAATTCCGGCAGCAGGCTTATCAGAAGCTCCCGCGGGCTGCTGCCGCGTTTTTGCGGCCAGGCTATTTCCACCGGCGCGCCGCCGCGCGGCCCTTCACCTGCGAGATTGTGCGGCACGAAACTGTCCGGGTCGCGCTTCCAGAGCGCTTCGTCGATGCGGGTGGCCTGGGCTTCGTCGACGCAGGCAATCAGGATGCGTTTCCCTGCGCGCCAGCGCGCAGCGGCAACGTCGCACACCAGTTGTTCCACGGCGCTCAGGCCGTCGGCGGTGTCGTCGTTGTCCAGCAGGTAAAACGTTGCGTTCTTCATAAGCGATACCCGTGGTGTTTCACGTTGCCTCGTTGTTGGCTGCAAACGTCGCCCTGATTCGGGTAGGGCGAGTCTTTTTAGCGGAATGGTGGTTTTTTGTAGGGTGGGTAAGCAAAGCGCACCCACCGTCTGTCAGCGCGTCGGGCGATTCCCTCTCCCCAACGGAGAGAGGGAGAGCGTCTTACTCTTCGCCGTTAAACCCGGCGCGGTTTAGCAGGAACTGCGACAGCAGCGCAACCGGGCGGCCAGTCGCGCCCTTCGCCTTGCCGGAGCGCCAGGCGGTGCCGGCGATATCCAGGTGCGCCCAGTTATATTTACGCGTAAAGCGCGACAGGAAGCACCCGGCGGTAATCGCGCCGCCAGGGCGGCCACCGATATTCGCCATATCCGCGAAGTTCGACTCCAGCTGCTCCTGGAACTCGTCCGCCAGCGGCAGACGCCAGGCGCGGTCGCCCGCCTGCTCGGACGCGCTGATAAGCTCATGCGCCAGCGGGTTGTGGTTCGACATCAGCCCGGTGATGTGATGGCCAAGCGCAATCACGCACGCGCCGGTCAGCGTCGCCACATCGATGACCACTTCCGGGTCGAAGCGCTCGACATACGTCAGCACATCGCACAGCACCAGACGGCCTTCGGCGTCGGTATTCAGCACTTCCACCGTCTGGCCGGACATGGTTGTCAGCACGTCGCCCGGACGATACGCGCGTCCGCCTGGCATGTTTTCACAGCCCGCCAGAATACCGGTCACGTTCACCGGCAGGTTCAGCTCGGCCACCATGCGCATCACGCCGTACACCGCCGCCGCGCCGCACATGTCATATTTCATCTCGTCCATCCCTTCGGACGGTTTAATCGAGATGCCGCCGGAGTCAAAGGTCAGCCCTTTGCCCACCAGCACAATCGGACGGGCGTCCGGCTCGCTGCTGCCTTTATATTCAATCACCGACATCAGGGATTCGTTCTGCGAGCCTTCGCCCACCGCCAGGTACGAATGCATGCCCAGCTCTTTCATCTGCTGTTCGCCAATCACGCGGGTGACGACGTTTTTGCTAAAGGAGTCGGCCAGCTGGCGCGCCTGAGAGGCGAGATACGCGGCATTACAGATGTTTGGCGGCATATTGCCCAGATCTTTAGCGGCTTTAATGCCGGAGGCGATTGCCAGACCGTGCTGAATCGCGCGCTCGCCGCTGGTGAGTTCACGGCGGGTCGGCACGTTGAACACCATTTTGCGCAGCGGACGACGCGGCTCGCTCTTGTTCGTCTTTAACTGATCGAAGCTGTAGAGCGTCTCTTTCGCCGTCTCTACCGCCTGGCGCACTTTCCAGTACGTGTTGCGGCCTTTGACGTGCAGCTCGGTCAGGAAGCAAACCGCTTCCATCGATCCGGTATCATTCAGAGTATTGATGGTTTTCTGAATCACCTGCTTATACTGACGCTCATCCAGCTCGCGCTCTTTGCCGCAGCCGATAAGCAGGATACGTTCTGACAACACATTCGGAACGTGATGAAGCAACAAGGTCTGGCCCGGTTTGCCCTCCAGCTCACCGCGACGCAGCAAGGCGCTGATATAGCCGTCGCTGATTTTATCGAGTTGTTCGGCGATGGGAGAGAGACGGCGCGGCTCAAAGACGCCTACAACAATGCAGGCACTGCGCTGTTTTTCCGGGCTCCCGCTTTTTACACTGAACTCCATGCACTACGCTCCTGAATCTTAAAGACAACGGCGGCGGCTACAGATAGAATTAACCACTTCGTAACTCTTGCTCCGCTGTTGCGATGACTTCGTGTTAATCTTAACGAATGTTGTTTTGGTTTCGGCTCGTCAGCAACGCTTGAAGCGCGAAGCCGTTAAGATAAGTAATCTTAGCGATCTTTTCGACGACTCAAGAGAATAAATGACGTTTAAGCCATGAAACAAGCGATTTTCCTGCAAAAAGACTCGTATTCACAGGCGTATTTAATGTGATAATCATAAGATATCTGGTTCGGGAGACGCTCAAAAGCCAACTGGCGATTTTGTTCATCCTGCTGCTGATCTTCTTCTGCCAGAAACTGGTGAGAATTCTTGGCGCGGCGGTGGACGGCGATATTCCGACAAACCTCGTGCTCTCGCTCCTTGGTCTGGGCGTGCCCGAAATGGCGCAGCTCATCCTGCCGTTAAGCCTGTTCCTCGCGCTATTGATGACGCTTGGCAGGCTCTATACCGAAAGTGAAATCACCGTCATGCACGCCTGCGGGCTGAGTAAAGCGGTGCTGGTGAAAGCCGCGATGGTACTCGCGCTGCTGACCGGCATTGTCGCGGCGGTGAACGTGATGTGGGCAGGCCCGTGGTCGTCGCGCCATCAGGACGAAGTGCTCGCGGAGGCGAAAGCCAACCCCGGCATGGCGGCGCTCGCGCAGGGCCAGTTCCAGCAGGCGACCGACGGTAACGCGGTACTGTTTATCGAAAGCGTGGACGGCAGCAAATTCAAAGACGTGTTCCTGGCGCAACTGCGCCCGAAAGGTAACGCGCGTCCTTCTGTGGTTGTCGCCGATTCTGGCGAACTCTCGCAGCGTAAGGACGGCTCGCAGGTGGTGACGCTCAATCAGGGCACCCGCTTTGAAGGCACCGCGATGCTGCGCGATTTCCGTATCACGGATTTTAAAGATTATAAGGCGATCATTGGCCACCAGGCCGTCGCGCTGGACCCGGACGACGCCGAGCAGATGGACATGAAAACGCTCTGGCAGGCTAACTCCAAATCGGCGCGCGCCGAGTTTCACTGGCGTCTGACGCTGGTGTTCGCGGTCATCGTGATGGCGCTGATGGTCGTGCCGCTCTCGGTGGTCAACCCGCGTCAGGGCCGCGTGCTCTCAATGCTGCCCGCGATGCTGCTTTATCTTATCTTCTTCCTGCTCCAGACTTCGCTGCGCTCCAACGGCGCGAAAGGCAAGCTTGATCCGCTGATCTGGATGTGGGCCGTTAACCTGCTTTATCTGGCGCTGGCCGTGGCGCTGAACCTGTGGGACACGGTGCCAATGCGCCGCATCCGCGCCCGCTTTGCTCGTCGGGGAGTGATCGATGCTGGGATTTAGCGTTCTCGACCGGTATATCGGCAGAACAATTTTCAACACCATAATGATGACGCTGTTCATGCTGGTGTCGCTGTCGGGCATTATTAAATTCGTCGATCAGCTGAAAAAGACCGGCGAAGGCAGCTACACCGCGCTTGGCGCGGGGACATACACGCTGCTGAGCGTGCCGAAAGATATCCAGATCTTCTTCCCGATGGCCGCGCTGCTTGGCGCGCTGTTGGGGTTAGGGATGCTGGCGCAGCGTAGCGAGCTGGTCGTTATGCAGGCCTCCGGCTTTACCCGTATGCAGGTGGCCGCCTCCGTGATGAAAACCGCCATTCCGCTGGTAATCTTCACGATGGCTATCGGCGAATGGGTGGCACCGCAGGGCGAGCAGATGGCCCGCAACCTGCGCGCGCAGCAGATGTATGGCGGTTCGTTGCTTTCGACCCAGCAGGGGATGTGGGCAAAAGACGGCAATAATTTTGTGTATATCGAACGCGTAAAAGGCGAAAACGAGCTGGGCGGTATCAGCATCTACGCCTTTAACGATAAGCGTCGTCTGGAATCGGTCCGCTACGCCGCGAACGCGAAGTTTGACGCTGAACACAAGCTGTGGCGTCTGTCGCAGGTGGATGAGTCAAACCTGAAAAACCCGCAGCAGATCACCGGCTCCCAGACGCTGACCGGCACCTGGAAAACTAACCTGACGCCGGACAAGCTCGGCGTCGTGGCGCTGGATCCAGACGCGCTGTCGATAAGCGGGCTGCGTAATTACGTCAAATATCTGAAGGCGAGCGGCCAGGATGCCAGCCGTTATCAGCTCAACATGTGGAGCAAAATCTTCCAGCCGCTCTCTGTGGCGGTGATGATGCTGATGGCGCTGTCGTTTATCTTCGGACCGCTGCGCAGCGTGCCGATGGGCGTGCGCGTCGTAACGGGTATCAGCTTCGGCTTTATCTTCTACGTGCTGGACCAAATCTTCGGGCCGCTGAGCCTGGTGTACGGCATTCCGCCGATTATCGGCGCGCTGCTGCCGAGCGCCAGCTTCTTCCTGATAAGCCTCTGGCTGCTGATGAAACGCGCCTGATGCCTTGCGCACTCCCTCGCTCGGGGGAGTGCGGTTCCTCGCTTTTCACGTTTGCCGGGAAGCCATGAAAAGACTCGCCTCGCTGTTCCTCCTTTTCTTCGCGCATCTCGCCTTTGTGCCTGAAGCACTGCTGATGATTCTGATAGTGGGCGCTTACTTTTATTTTCGCGATCCGCTGCCGTGGCTGGTCTTTGAGGGGGCTGTGTTCGCTGTGCTGGCGCTGCTTTTCGCGCTGCTCGCACGGCATGTGGATCGCCGCAGCCTGGCGGTGGGCGTGGTGACCGCCGGTTCCCCACAGGAGAAAGAGGCTGACGAGGTGCTGCGCCTGTTCTCGCTTGGCGAACACCTGCTTTTTGCAATAACCAGCGCCACGCTGCCGTATTTCATCCTGAGCTTTTTTATCTTCGACGGGCGTGTCGCCTTCTGGCTGCACACCGCGTTTCTGGCCGCCGTGTTAGTGGGCGTTCACTTTGCTGGCCGCTGGTTGGATCGCCTGCAAAAGCGGCGCGGTTACGGCGAATACGGCCTCTGACCGCCGCTTGCCTGCGAAACGGCTATGCTTTGCATACCGTTCACTGATTCGCAGGAAACCATGTCCAGATTCTTTTTTGACGACCGTAAACGCCTTATCAACGACGCCGTTGACGGGCTTATCCTCAGCGCCCGCCACCAGAACCTCACCCGCCTTGATATCGACCCGGCGATTCGCATCGTGGCACGCCGCGACTGGGATAAAAGCAAAGTCGCGGTGATCTCCGGCGGCGGCTCCGGCCATGAGCCCGCGCACGCAGGTTTTGTGGGTAAGGGAATGCTCACTGCCGCCGTCTGCGGCGATCTCTTTGCCTCGCCGAGCGTGGATGCCGTACTGAACGCCATTGTGGCGGTGACGGGCGACCACGGCTGTCTGCTCATCGTGAAAAACTACACCGGCGACCGGCTGAACTTCGGCCTGGCGGCGGAGAAAGCCAAACGCCACGGGCTGAAAGTGGAGATGGTGATTGTCTCTGACGACGTCGCGCTGCCGGATAACAAACAGCCGCGCGGCATCGCCGGCACGGCGCTGGTGCATAAAATCGCCGGTTTCGCCGCCGAACAGGGCAAATCGTTAAGCGACGTGCGCGCGCTGGCGCAGCAGGCGAGCGACGCGGTGAAAAGCCTCGGCGTGGCGCTGCAGACCTGTAGCCTGCCGGGAAGCACCGAAGACGGGCGTATCAAACAGGGCGAGGCTGAGCTGGGGCTTGGCATTCACGGCGAGCCCGGTGCCAGTACGATCGGCACCCAGAACAGCCGGGAAATTGTGGCGACGCTGGTGGAGAGCCTGACAGCGCAGGTGCCCGCCGACGCGCGCCTAGCGGTGCTGATTAATAACCTCGGCGGCACGTCTGCGCTGGAGATGGCGCTGCTGACCCGTGAGCTGTCGCGCTCGGCGCTGAAAGACCGCATCGACTGGCTTATCGGCCCCGCGCCGCTCGTGAGCGCGCTCGACATGAAAGGTTTTTCGCTCTCTTTGTTGCCGCTCAACGACATTTTCACAGAGGCGCTGAACGCGCCGGTGGAGACCGCAGGCTGGATAGTGCCGGTGGCGTTCGGCGAGCCGCACGCGCAGTCGCTCCCGCTGGTGCGTGACAGCGTTGAGGCCACGCCTTCCGATAATCCACACGTGCGCAGGCTTCTGGACCGCGCCACGGCCGCGCTTATCGCGCAGGAAGCGCACCTTAACGCGCTTGATGCGAAAGTGGGCGACGGCGATACCGGCTCCACCTTTGCTGAAGGCGCGCGGGATATCGCGCAGAAGCTTGCGAATAATCAGTTGCCGCTGAACGACGCCGCCGCGCTGTTGCAGCTCATCGGCGAGCGTCTTGCGACGGTGATGGGCGGCTCCAGCGGCGTGCTGATGTCGATTTTCTTTACCGCCGCCGGGCAGAAGGTTGCCGATGGCGCAGCGCTGCCCGACGCGCTGCTGGCGGGTCTTGCGCAGATGAAGCATTACGGCGGCGCGGCCCCAGGCGATCGGACGCTCATCGACGCCCTGCAACCGGCGCTGGAAGCGTTAAGAGACAAAGGGATTGCCGCCGCCGCGCAGGCCGCGGAGCAGGGCGCAAAAGCCACCGCGCAGATGGGCCAGGCCAGAGCCGGGCGCTCGTCCTATGTGGGGAGCGATAACCTCGCAGGAGTGGAAGATCCGGGCGCCGTGGCGGTCGCAGGCGTGTTTAAGGCGATAACCCAGGGTGAGTGAGTTTTCTGTAAGGCGGGTGTGGGCGTGGCGTTAAGGCGGGTGCGCTTCGCTTACCCGCCCTACGGTGAGCCCAAGGTTTTGTAGGGTGGGTAAGCTTCGCGCACCCACCATGAACCCACCACCACTTCCCGTGTAGGGTGGGTAAGCTTGCGCACCCACCATGAAACTCACCGCCACTTCCCGTGTAGGGTGGGTAAGCTTGCGCACCCACCATGAACCCACCGCCACTTCCCGTGTAGGGTGGGTAAGCTTACGCACCCACCATGAACCCACCGCCACTTCCCTTGTAGGGTGGGTAAACTTGCGCACCCACCATAAAACTCACCACCACTTCCCGTGTAGGGTGAGTAAGCTTGCGCTCCCACCATGAACCCATCGCCGCTACCCGTAGGGTGGGTAAGCTTGCGCACCCACCACCTCAATCCCCACCACCTCAATCCCTCTTCCCCACCAGAATCAGGAGCATAGCCTTGCGCCTCGCTATGCTACCATTCCGCCTCTTCCCCCTTAAAAAGCGACGAGCGGCCCACTCTGACGGCGGCCTGCATTTTGACGGGTCATTTCGCCTGAGGAGACATCATGAAAGACGCCTGGCTTGCCGCCTGCGATACCACCATCCAGAACTTCGTCCGCGACTCCACGCGCCTTGAGCCGGGTGAGCTTAGCGTCGTGCCTGTCGACTATATCGATTTCCACTACCAGATAAGCCTGCGGCTGATTTTTAATGTCCGCACCGACACGGCAACCCAGGCGGGGCGGGTCTCCGCGGGCCTTAATACTGATGTCTGCCACTCGCGCACGGAGTACGAGCGCGCCTTACAGGCGCAGACCAGCGCCATCCTCGCCCGCGACAAAACGCTGGATGACGCGCGGGCGTCGCTGCTCTCGCGGCCTTACGGCGACTGGAAAAGCGAAGAGGTGGTCTATCTTCACCCAATGCAGGTCTGCCTGACGGAAAACTGCAACAACTGTCACGGCAGCGGTTCGGTCAACTGCGGCCAGTGCCACGGTTCCGGAAAAACGTCCTGCTATGGTTGCGGCGGCAGCGGTCAGGTAATGCGCCAGCGCAGCTATTACGACCATTACACCAAACAAAACCGCACCGAAAACTACTACGAGAGCTGCCCCACCTGTTACGGCGGCAGAGTGACCTGTAACAGTTGCGGCGGCTCCGGCAACAAACAATGCTCACCGTGTAGCGGCACAGGGATGATTTCACACATTACGTCGCTGAAAGCGACCGCCACGCCGGACTACCAACTCGTTTACCCGCAGGCGGACGTGCCGGAGTATATCCGCGAGGGATTATACAAGGCAGGCGTACCGTCGCTCGGCAGTTACGGCCCCGTTGCGCTGATGGATAACGATGTCGATTACGCGCGCCGCGACGTGCATGTTCTCTATGACGCGAACGTGCCCTTTGGCCGAATGGAGAGCCCGCTGCCGGAAGCGGGCGAAGAGCCGATTCGCTGGATCCTCTACGGCGTGACGCCGCATATTTTCGACGCCGGGCACGTATTGCAGGCGCTGCTGAAAAACGATCTCGATATGCTGGTGCGCCAGGCGACGCCGGGCAAACGGCGCAACCCGCGGGTAGGGGCCGCCAGCCGTAAAACGGTGCAGACGTTTATGGAATCGGAAGCGCACCAGGCGATGCTTATCGAACATAGTCGCGGCAAGCGGGGCGACGCGCTGCGTGAAGCGCTCAACCGCGCCTTCGCCACGCCGTATCTTAACGAGGCGATCGAAAGCCTCGGCAGTCTGGTCAGCGCGGTACAGCGCTGGTCGCTGGCGAAGTGGAGTCTATTTACCGCGCTGATGATGTATCTGCTACTGCCGGTAGTAACGACCTGGCAGCGGCAGGGAATGATGAACTTCGATACCGGGCGCATTTACCTGACGGCACCTGGCCATATTAATGACGTGTGGAACGTGGAAGCCGGGCTAAAGGGTATCGCGATGGTGCATGGCATACCGATGCTGTGCATCGCGCTGGTGGGCACGCTGGTGGGGTATCTGTGGCGAAGCCACTGGTTGAACCGGCAGTTCGGCAAGCCGCTCACCGCGTGGGGCAAACAGCAAGGGCGGTTGCGCAGCCGCTGGCTGCTCGGCGCGGTGCTTTCGATGGTTATCGCCACCGCGCTGCTGCTGGTGGCTCCGGTCTGGATCTCGCAGGACGAGATGCTCTATGGCGTGGTGCCGGTGCATGAGTTGATTCAGAAAGTGGCGGAGTTAAGGCAGTAAGCGCGTTGCCGGCGGT
Organism: Cronobacter sp. 153480017-3; assembly: GCF_053627815.1. Lineage (NCBI taxonomy): Bacteria > Pseudomonadati > Pseudomonadota > Gammaproteobacteria > Enterobacterales > Enterobacteriaceae > Cronobacter > Cronobacter sp. 153480017-3. The sequence continues at coordinate 75,991 of NZ_JBSEYN010000012.1, forward strand.
GGGCATTAATGGCGGGTGCGCTGCGCTTACCCGCCCTACGAAGGACATGCGTGGGTTGGGTGGCGGGTGCGCGTTGCTTATCCGCCTTACGGAAAAACGTGTATGGGTTGGGTGGCGGGTGCGCTTTGCTTACCCGCCCTACGGAAAAACGTGCATGGGTTGGGTGGCGGGTGCGCGTTGCTTACCCGCCCTGCGGAGAAACGTGCATGGGTTGGGCGGCGGGTGCGCTACGCTTACCCGCCCTACGGTGAGGCCAGGGTTTTGTAGGGTGGGTAAGCGAAGCGCACCCACCATGAAATCCGCAGCCACACCCACCCTGGAAAATCTCTCGCGAACCCACTATCTACAACGGTTAAAAAAGGCGCCCTGCGGCGCCTTTGCTTTTTACTCTTACTAGTCAGAAATCCGCTTTCAGCACCACGCGGTAGCGCGCTTTACCATCGCGCACGTGTTGCAGCGCCTCGTTGATACGGGACATCGGGAACTCTTCGGTTTGCGGTGCCACTTTGGCGCGCGCCGCCAGCTTCATCAGCGAGCGCAGCTCGTGCGGCGAGCCGGTCGCGGAGCCGGTGACGCTGCGATCGCCCATAATGAGCGAAAACGCCGGTACTTCGAACGGCTTCATCACCGCGCCGACGGTGTGGAAATTCCCGCCCCAGGCCAGCGCCTGGAAATACGGCATCCAGTCGAGCGACACATTCACCGTGTTGATAATCAGATCGAACTGACCGGCCAGTGCCTGAAGCGCTTGCGGATCGCGGCTATTCACCACTTTATCCGCGCCCATCGCCAGGATCTCTTGCTCTTTCGACGGATTCGAGCTGAACGCCGTCACTTCACAGCCCATCGCGCGCAGCAGCTTGATAGCGATATGGCCGAGACCACCGATGCCGATCACGCCGACGCGGCTGGTGGCAGTGATGTGATGCATCAGCAACGGTTTAAACACCGTGATGCCGCCGCACAGCAGCGGACCGGCGGACGCGGCGTCGATGCCTTCCGGCATCGGGATCACCCACTGCCAGTTTGCGCGAATCTTATCAGCGAAGCCGCCGCGGTTCAGAATGGTCGGCACGCTGCCGTGCTGACAGTTCACCTGGTTGCCGCTGATACAGGCGTCGCAGTGCTCACAGCTTGACGCCGTCCAGCCGATACCGACGCGCTGGCCCACTTTCAGGCCCTTGTTCTGCGCGCTGCCACCCAGTGCACTGACGCGGCCAATCACCTCGTGGCCCGCAATCAGCGGATACGCCGAAATGCCCCATTCGTTATCGATCATCGAGAGATCGGAGTGGCAGATGCCGCAGTACTCAACCTCAACCTCCACATCCTCAGGCTTCAGCTCGCCTGCGTCGTACTCATAGAGCTCAAGCTCTGCGCCAGCTTTATGCGCGGCGTAACTTTTGATGATGGTCATCGCGGTTTCCTTTGTTGTGGATATCCCGGAGATTGTAGAACATTCAGGTTACAGAGGCCGTTCACGCACTGAGCATGGCTCAAAGTGTGAAAGGGGATAAGGGCAGGGTTAGCGCTTTACAAGCAGCCCGTTGAGCCACTGCTCGCGGCGCTCCGGGCGTTTATCCTGCGTCACCCATAATGCCTGCGGCGACAACTCAGGAAAGGCGGCCAGCAGCGTCATCAGGCGGGCTTCGTTCATATCGGTAAAGCGCCGCCCCTGCTGTTCGCGCTCGCCCTCGCCATATTTAAACGAGAGATACCAGACGCCGCCGGGCTTCAGCGCGGCCGACAGCTTTTGCATGGCAGCGGGCAGTTCGTCATGCGAGAGATGCAGCAGCGACGCGCAGCACCAGATGCCGTCGTAGCGTTCAACCGCATCAAGCTCGCTAAACGTCATCTCCTTTACCGGCAGGCCGCTGTGCGCCCGCGCCAGCGCGACCAGTTCGCCGCAGGCGTCGAACGCCTCAATCTCGTAGCCCATCTGACGGAACGCGAGCGCATCGCGCCCGGAGCCGCAGCCTGCGTCCAGAACACGCGCGCCCGCAGGCAGGTGCGGGGTGAATGCGTCATATAACGAGGACATATCGACCGCGACGGTGCCCTCGAAAAATTCATGCGCGTGGGCCTGGTAATAGTTCTGCGTCATCAGAAAATCAGCTCCTGTTGTGGCTCAGGCGCCCACTGCCTCAGACGGTTCGCAAAGGCGGCGTTCCAGGCATCCTGCAAAAAGGTTTTACGCTGGCGCTCATTATTACCCGTCTGGTTAATGATTGCCTCATGCAGCGGCAGGCGGCTGTTAATAAAGTATTCGTTACGGGCGTGCAGCCGTGCCAGTAGCGCAAGCGTCGGGACGCGGGCGGATTTGCCGTTTTCGCCGCGGTTACAGCTGCGACACGCAAGCACCAGATTCCAGACGCCGTTGAGATTCACGCCCGGCAGTTGAGCGGCAAGCGGCAGAAAATGGTCGACATCGGCAAGCGTCGGGTGATGTTTCTCAAGGCTGATGGGCGCGTTGCAGTAAAAACAGTGGCCTTTCTGGTAGCCGTTCAGGCTGTTGCGACAGCTCGTCAGCGCAATGCGCGATGAGCTTAAGCGGGTGAAGAGGGTTTCCTGCTCGGGGTCGTAATGGACATCCAGCAACTGCGGCGGCAGGTTCATCTGCCAGGCTTTTTCGACCAGCCGCCAGCGGGCGTCGGTTTCCTGCGTAAGATTCGCGAACTGTGTGGTTTCCGTGAGGCGATAAAAGTCATCCGTCAGGCGAATGGCCTTGTGGGCGCGCGGTTCGTTGATGAAAAACGGTTTCGCGATCGGCCCGCCGCTGACATTGTGAAACGCCTTCAGCACGACGTTAAACCCGTGCCTGACCGTCGCCTCGATAAGCTGCCCCTGCGTTATCTCCTGCTGGTTAAACTGCTGACAGGCAAGGATGAACTGACCAGGACGCTTTATATTGAGGATTTGCTTAGGCGCTTCTCTGAGGTGAGCGCAGATATGCGTGCTGAACGGCAGCGCCAGATCTTCCAGCTTCACGAGGCTGTTTTCGCGCTTCACCTCATACAGCGCCTGCGCCAGCGCGAACTTGTACGTCGCGAAGTTGTTTCCAAAAAGGATCACGCCGCGCCAGTAGTTTTCCGGCGTGGGATCTTTCTCGAAAAAATCCATATGTTGTCCTGTCAGGGGAGGAGAGGGCGAGCCGCATGGGTAGTGAAGCCCGTTACAGGATCACATAACAAATGAAAGGTGATGTAAACCTGCAAATGATTGTTTTGATGAATTTGTGAGCGGGAAGAAGACGGAAAGGATGGAGAAAGGAGGATGCGTTATGCTGAAATTTTCAGCACTCGACAGGACGGCGCAAGAGCGCTGCTTGCATGGCGGCCCCTGACAGGTATAATCCCAACGTTTTCCGCATCCCTTCCGTGCCGGAGTGGCGAAATCGGTAGACGCAGTTGATTCAAAATCAACCGTAGAAATACGTGCCGGTTCGAGTCCGGCCTTCGGCACCATACAAAGCTTTTTTCAAGTCCACTAACGTCTACTTTAGTCCACAAAAACAGTAAGTTAAGCGAATTTCTGACTTGGCTTAGTCTGTTCACGTCTACTCAATTCCTTGAACATATACCAACCGATGATGGTATAACTGATGGTATTCCCGGTTCGATTGATTTTGGTACCAACACTGGAGGTATCAACTGATGGCTCTCACCGATATCAAAGTTAGGACTACCAAGCCCTCCGACAAACCCTTCAAACTCACAGATGGGCAGGGTATGCACCTGCTGATCAATCCTAACGGCTCGAAGTACTGGCGATTACAGTACCGTTTCGATGGCAAACAGAAAGTTTTAGCATTGGGTGTTTATCCAATGGTCTCTCTTGGTGAAGCCCGCAGGAAGCGAGATGAAGCCAAAAAGTTGGTATCTGATGGTATCGACCCTTCTGAGAAGAAAAAAGCCGACAAAATCGAGCAGAGCGAAGCTCTTACTTTTGAATCTGTTGCCAGGGACTGGCATAAGGCTTGTAGAAGAAAATGGTCAGATTCCCACAGCGAGAGAGTTCTAAAAAGCATGGAAGATGGTCTTTTTACTGCAATCGGTAAAAGAAAAATATCCGAGCTTAATACCAGAGATCTTCTTGCACCTATCAAGGCTGTTGAAGCTTCCGGGCGATTGGAAGTTGCTTCCCGCCTACAGCAAAGAACAACAGCAGTAATGCGATATGCCGTCCAGAATGGGCTGATAGATTACAACCCTGCTCAGGAGATGGCAGGAGCTATTGCCGTAGCCAAAAGAACCCACAGGCCAGCTTTGCCATTCGAACGATTCTCAGAACTCTTAGAACGAATTGATAACTTCAAAGGTAGGAAACTCACGAAGTTAGCCGTGAAGCTGACATTGCTCATTTTCATTCGTTCCAGTGAACTCAGATTTGCAAGATGGTCGGAAATCGATTTCGAGAATGCTATGTGGACTATTCCTGCAGAGCGAGAGCCATTACCCGGAGTGAAACATTCACATCGTGGTTCGAAAATGCGAACTCCACACCTTGTTCCTTTGAGTTGTCAGGCATTGGCTGTCTTGATGGAAATTAAAGAGATCAGCGGTGATCATGAACTCGTGTTCATTGGCGACCATGATTTCAGAAAGCCTATGAGTGAAAATACGGTAAACAAGGCTTTGAGGTCTATGGGCTATGACACAACCGTGGAGGTTTGTGGACATGGATTCAGGGCTATGGCTTGTAGTGCCTTGATTGAATCCGGCTTGTGGTCGAAAGATGCTGTTGAACGGCAAATGAGCCATCAGGAGCGGAACTCAGTTCGTGCTGCCTACATTCATAAAGCAGAGCACCTTGATGAGAGAAAGCTTATGTTGCAGTGGTGGGCCGATTACCTTGACCTCCTTAGAATACGACAAGTTTCACCATTTGATTTTAAAAAGACTTAACTATGAATAAGTAGTTAATTAATCGTTCTCCCTTATCAACCTTGTTAAGGGAGAATTAAATCAAATAAGCAGTGTTAACTCATTCAAGCTTTGAATACAGTGGAGGGATTAATGAAAGTAGTAAGTCCTTATGAAGAATTAAAAAGCTGGTTTAGTCTCGAAAACTATGAGCAGTTAAAATCACTTACAATCAAAGAACTGCATACTGAGCTTGCCTTTAGAGAAGCGATTTTTGACAGTGTAAATTTTGGATGGGAAGATGATAATCAAAATTTAAGGTCTATCCTTGAAGGCAATCCTATTTTAAGCAGACGAGATAATAATCATGGTCATTTTGGCAAGGGTCAAAGACATGTTGCGCAGGTTAGCTTTGGTGATATAAAAAAATTAGAGAACAAGTTAATAATGTTTAGCATGGATTTTTTTGAAGAAAATGGTGATTTCAAAAAAGAGTTGAAAAAGAAACCAATAACAAAAACTATGAGAGACTTTTTTCTAAACCAAAATAGTAGCAAGATGTATGTTTCCTTTGATTTAGGATTATCCAGCGATGAAGAAATTATAACAACCTTACAAACGATGTTACCAGATCTTAGGAAAGAATATGAAATTGAGCCAGTCAAAACAGAAAAAATTGGACTTGCAAAAATAAGAAAACTTGTCGATTACAATATTATCCCAATGATGGATCTATTGATTTGGGCAAAATTTAAAAAAGTAAAAATCTCAAATATGATCTTGTCTCGTGTCTTGTATCCCGACTTTACAAGTGAGATCAGAGGAGAAGATCACATTAAAGATACAGACAGGCCTGTTGCAGAGAAGTCATTGAGTGGAGAAACAACCCGTAGTCTGGAACATTTTATCAGCAAAAACAGCCATCTCCTCAACATACCGATTTCAGAACTAGGCTCTTTCTAGTTGTAAATCATCATGTTAATTGTCAAGGGGAGGGCATAAATATTTTTCTTCCCTGGAATTTCCTTTCATTCTTCCCTCATCTAACTTTTCAGTTATCAGCATTCCCTTCATAGATACAAATCTGTGTGGCTAATATCTTCGTAACGGAAGCGGAGGAGGTAGCCAAATGAATACAACCGATACAACCAATCAAAGCTTAATTCGTTTACCAGAAGTCTTGAAACGAACTGGTTTCGGCAAAGCCTGGGTCTATCGTCTGATCAAAGATGGTAAGTTTCCTGCCCCTGTCAAAATTGGAACTCGTGCAGTAGCTTTCGTTGAAAGTGAGATTGATACCTGGATTCAGTCCGTTATCGAAACAAGTCGAAATAATGTTGCTTAGTTAATTTGGGAGACATGTTATGAATATCGAAGAATTTGTGAGTGAAGATAACCATATGTGTAATCTGGGTCAGGAACTTTTTTGTGAAATTTTGGAACCCGGAGCGATTTACGATTTACCTGATAATGAGTTTAACAGAAAAATTGTTTACTGGTTAAGCCAGTATTTAGTGGGGAATCTAAGAGAACCGTTAGATTCGATCTCTGAGCTTAATATTTTCGAACAGTTTTATGTTTATGAGACATGGTTCTCGCTAATTAAATGCCCAGATGAAATTAGAAATTTATCGAAACGGATAATTCGATATCAGATTGGGTTGAAAACCATTCTTTGAATGAACCTATATTTAGTACTATTTTGTAAATTGCATTGTTGAAATGATAGTGCTATTTACTTTTTGATTTACAAAACACCTTTAATTCCTTTTAAAATAATGGGTTAACTATTTCAAGTGAAAAGAAAGGACTATAATATCCCTCTAGAGGGATATTATAAATTTTCGACTGGGATGCGTCATTGTAAAAGGGATTAATGTTAAATTCAGCAAAATATATTTGTAAATTGCTTATGTTATATGCTTTATTTATTTTCACTGACGATAAAATGTAAATAGAGGTGATATGACTTTGAAATATAGAATAAAAAGATTGAAGAACAAGGATGGTATTAGAAGTTGCATTATTATTAATGAGAGCAACGGATTACCCTTGGTTTATCCTAACTTATATATGAGTGTTATTTCACGAACAAATAGCTATTCATTTTCAACAATGGAAGCAATAGCAAATGCTTTGCTTTTATTTGAAAGATATAATGCTGACATGAATGTGGGGGTTTTTGATATGGTAAATTCTGATATCGAAAAACTTGTCTCGAACAAAGGATATTTATTCGGGTTAATGAATGCCCTCACTTACAGAAACGACTTAGAGAAAGTTACAAGCATTCTTAGAGAACAACATGTCTCTAAAAGAACCCTTTATTTCAAGATAATGACAGTTGAAAATTACGTCAAATGGTATTTTGATAACATCGCTATCAATAATATTGATTCTTCTCGTTATGAAACAATCAGTCGAGCATTTGATTTTATAAAGCCAAGAATAGAGAACGGAAAGAATTACAATATTGAAAGCGAAAGCAAATCATTGACAAATGAACAAGTTACAACTTTGACTGATATGGTAAGCGTTAAATCTAAGAATAATCCATTTTCGGAGCATGTAAGGTTTCGAAATAATCTAATAATTGAAATTTTGTTAGAGACAGGTATTAGGGGAGGGGAACTACTTAATATTAAGTTGGTTGATTTTGACTATGTCCACAAAAGTCTATGCATAGTAAGAAGGCCAGATGATCAAAACGAACCACGATTAAGGCAACCATTGGTTAAAACTTTAGAAAGAAAAATACCATTGAGTATAGAATTGACTGAGTTAATACAGAATTATATTAGTGATTTCAGAAGTAAGCAGTGTCATGCTGGGGAGCATGGCTATCTGCTTGTTACTCATAGCAGTAAAGGTCAATTAGGTCATGCATTGACTATTTCAGGTTATCAGAAAATTTTCGAACAAATTAGGAAAAATAGTAATATATTGAGCGATATTGTGGGGCATTCGCTAAGACATACCTGGAATGTGAAATTCTCAGAAATGATGCTCATGAATTCGAACTCTCAGGATTATATTACTTATGAGAAAGTAAGAAATTATCTTATGGGGTGGAAAAAGAATAGTACAACCTCAGATATCTATAACCAAGCTTTTATAGCACAAGAAAGCCGAAAAATAATGGCTGTTATTAACCCACTCAAAAACATAGTAGAGGACAAATCCAATGTTTCAAACTCTAAGAAAGCTACAAGAAAGTCAATATTCGGTTTTTGAAACCAAGGATGGTAATTTCAAAGTGAACTTTTCTTATTCCAAGTGGAAGATAAGTGAAAGTATAACATTGAACATTGATTCTTTAAGAATGGTCATCAGTGCATATATACCTATCAAAACCACTTTGGCATATTTCGCTATAAATTATAGTGCCAGTTATACTAAGAAAATGTTTTATGCAGTAAAACATTACATTAAGGCCTGTAATACGAATGATAGCTTGTTTTCTAAAGATTGCATAAAGTATTACTATAAAGTTGTGAGCTCATTAGATTACACACATGCAGAGACAGTGAAATATTTTTTTATGAAGATGAGTAGTCTTTACCCATCTTTGTTTTCGGCAGAAGCAATCATATTTTTAGAAAATATTAAAGTTAAAAAAACAAATGCAAACAAGTCTATAAAGATACATGATTATAAAAAAGGTCCCTTTAGTGACTCGCAATTAAAGGTAATTATCGATTCTGTAGCGATAGCTTATAAGGAAGAAAAGATAAGTCTGTCAAACTATCTGCTAACCTTCCTTGTTGCATATTCCGGGCGGCGACCTATGCAAATATCTCAACTTGAAGCTGGTGATCTCTTAGCTTTTAATGGAGAGTACTTTCTCAATATCCCAAGAATTAAACAACGAAATGGATATAGAAAAGAGTTTAGAAAATTACAAATTCCAGAGGAGCTTTTCAGCCAATTGACATATCTCGTTGAAGCTGTGAATTCGCTGGTCAATGACACATTAAAAATCGATTTAAGTGAAAAACAAAAGAGAAAACTACCAATTTTTATAAACACATATCCATTCAAAAAAGGATGTGTTGAGCTAAACATGATTGAAAGTGGTGGATTAAAACTTAACCCCTATGCCATAACACTAAAAATAAGGAACACTATAAATCGTTCAATAAATGAATATCAAGCCTATCTGGGGTGTATAAATTCGCGCAGATTTAGATATTCATTAGGCACTAAGGTTGCACAATTGGGTTATAGTCCTTCATTGATAGCAAATGTTTTGGACCATTCTTCAATCAATTCTGTTATGAGTTATATAGAAAATACAGCGGAAAATGGCAAGAGGATTAATGAAGCTGTAAACGAACTAATGAAGCCACTGGCTAACAAATTTATTGAGGGAAAAGAGCTTCAGCAAGAGTTAGATTCTTTGAAGCATTTGATAGAAGAATACTGCGGTGGATCTAAAACTAACTCTTTTGATAATACAGCAATATCGTTAGTAACTAATTCTATCGACGATATGATCAATAGCATTTAAAAGAAGGATAAAGTGATGAAAGAAATCCATGATAGAATGATCAATAACTTCATTATCGCTAATAAGGCTCATGCGAAAAATTTTGGAAATTTTGAGTGGGATAATTCAAGTTGGGGAGGCGGAATTACATTTTTTAGCGGAATCAAGGTTAGAATGGGGAACAAGAATAAGAAATTAATGAATTATAACATTGCAGAGTTCGCAAAAGCATATGTATGGCATGAGTGCTTTCATGATTTATCTGTAGCTTTCAGAGTGCTGAGATTATTTAGGATGTTAGAAATTGCCATAGTTAAAACAAATAAAGAAGTTAAGGTTTCAAGTATAGATCATAAAGTATTAGATGAAGTTATGACTATTGTCCAAGAAAATTTTGCAATATCCACTTCTTATAAAATATATTTAGATCTTAGGGTATTATGTTCTTTTATGTCTAAGAACGAAATGTTGCCAGAATCCATTACACGATGGTCATATCCATTTAAGGCATATGATGCTTACACAAATAGCACAATGGATTCGATGGGAAATTTATCCAATCAGAAAAAACTTCCTGATGAAAAGGCTATAGATTTTATTGGTAAAATATTTAGCTCTAATCCAGTTAATGAAAGGGACATATTTACATCTTCTATTTTTGCATTGCTCTTATGTGCTCCATCTCGAATTAGTGAAATTATGCTTTTGGAAGAGGACTGTGAAGTTATAGTTGAAGATAGTAATGGCATATCAAGATATGGTTTGCGATTTCTTTCTCTGAAGGGCTTTGGATACAATACAAAATGGATTCCAGACTGTATGGTTTCTGTAGCTTCAAAGGCTATCATGCGATTGAAAAAACTTACAAGGAATGCAAGGGTTGTTTCTCGGTTAATAAAATCAGGGGAAATTAATTTATACGAGTCATTAAACAAAAGTGCGTTTGATTGTTTAACAATTGAAGATCTCCACAAACTTGGCTTTGTTATAAATCAATTAAATATCTCCCAAGAAAATCTAAAATTCTTGTCTAAGATAAAACATGGCACAGTCAGTGTAAAAGCATTCTGGATTTATTTAGAGCGAAAGAATGTTAATTCTGAAAATATTAATGCTAATTTATGCTCCATAAATTATAATTTATTGGACTCCATCAAGGGTGCTGATATTTTTACAACAATTAAGGCATCTTCAAAGTATTTTAGGGCGGATTTTCGCACCGATAATATGAATAACATATTTCATAGGAATATACATTTTAACTGTGATGGTCCTGTTTCAATTTTCCGCAGCCATCAAATTAGACATTTACTTAATACTATAGCTCAACGAAGCATATTGTCAGAGATACAAATTGCGCAATGGTCTGGGAGAAGGAGTGTTAAGCAGAATTCAGTATATGATCATATGTCTCACAACGAGTTATCAGAACTATCAAGGAAACTATTGAACAGAAACACCTGCGAAAAAACAAAAATTTCAGAATCTTCATTTAACGAACAATCGATTATTATGAATTTGATTAAAGATAAATTTGAAAAACTAGAATTAAAAATCCAAAATTCAGATCCAAGAAAAAGAAAATATATTCTGGAAAAAATTAAAGATTTAAGATTGGAAATTGAATACATATTAATGTGAGGAGATTATATGGCAAGAAAGTTTTATGATAAAGAAATAAAAACTATTGTTAAACTTATTGAAACCTGGAGTAAGCCTGATTTTACTTGGGATTCTTTATGCGTGGCTTGCAAAAAAATTTTAGGTAAAGTACCTACACGGCAAGCATTAAGCCAGCATAGTGAGATTGTCGTTGCGTATAGGACCAGAAAAAGATCTGGTGTGGTTAAACGCCAAAATACGAAGTTACCCGGTAGTCTGAGCCTTGCGGCGAAAAGAATAGAACGACTTGAAAAGGATAATTCGGCACTAAAATATGAAAATAATAATTTACTGCTTATGATTCAAAGAATGCATGAAAATGCTTACAGGCATAATATATTGGCTTCTATTCTTGAAGAAGAATTTCCACAGAGAGCAAGAAAATAATATTTTGATAGGTTTTATCTATTGACAGGAGGTGTTTATATGCTATTTATAGATGGTCAGGAAGACAAAATCAAATTTTGCAAGGATGCAATTTATGGACAAAAACAATTTTAATTCAGTAATGACACTGGAAGAACAGCTTGTTGTCATCGTAGATAAATACATATCGAAACAATATCAGTCACACGATAAAAGTTTCTCTCACCAACTCTACTTGGTGTTCGTTGGCTATCACTTAAAATATTTCTATCCTAAACAACTATACACTCGTTCTAACCGCAACATAGACAACATTATGACGATGTTCAGTTCTGTGTATAAATCTCTGACGAGTAGTTTACTAAGGCAATTAAATAATAAAGAAGCTGTTCTTAGTGAGTTAAACTCTCTCCTTGATTACATAGATAACAATCAAGAAAAAGCAGAAGAAATCTATGCTACTGTCAGAACACAATATGAAATGAAAGTAATTGAGAAAGAGTTAACCCATGAAGTTCGCGTAAGAACCATTAGGCTGTAGCAAAAAAGCCCCTATGTAGGGGCTGACAAAGAGTGTTTGATAGCGGCTGTTACTGAACTTCTTTCCAGACACCATCAGCTTTAACTAATTTAATTGGCTTTGTCTGTTTATTGTTGCTAATAGAAGCATCTACAATGCAGTTATATACATTATTTGCTTCTTCTGAACAGCTAACTTTCTTCACATAATCGATTCTTAAAAGATCCTTTTCTGAAACTCTTGAATCAAAAGCTTTCATACTTGCGTTTGTTCTATCTACAACACTTTTGAATGCATTATAGATGTCTTTGTCTGATGGTTCAGAATTACATGCGGTTAATAGGAAAGTAGAAAGAATGATTGTAAGCATAACATATGCTTTCATGTTTAATCCCTTTTGTACTAAATTAATGTTTGTGTGTGAAAACTGCTCTGTGTGCAAATTTCTTACGTAAATAAAATCTTAAAAAAATTGCTGAGGCAAAATAGATAACGACAGTTAATATAAAACTTTGACTGATAGTGAATATGAGGAAAGCAATCGCTAACAGCACAATTCCTATTAGTAAAGCAAGCCACGGTGAAACAACACCATAGTTAATTGTTGCGTGACAGCCAGTGCAGACACGTACTCCGAACTGGCTCTCTTTGAAACAGAACGGGCACTTTATTGTTTCGTTTTCCATAGCTATCCCAATCTGGAAGATTAAATGGTGCGTTTACAGAGATTCTCGATGACCGACTCGCTTTAGTAAAATTGCTTGTACCGATCGATGATTGTTACTTGATAGTCATTGGCTATCATAATTGAGTTATCGATCTGTAATAACGATCAATATTTTCTTGACTAAACACAAATTTATTACTGTTTGATAGAGTGCGTTTACGAAAAGGATTTGTAATTGACTGTCTATAAACGAATTTTTCTCGCCTTGTTTAAAGATTTCATTGCATAGATAGTTGAAAAGGTAGTGTGGGTTTTGTGAAGAATGGTCTTACCAAAGCTTCTTAGAAGCTCAACGTAATGCTTCAGGGAGGAGAGCCACTCTACGAACCTAAGATGCTTTTGCTGTTTAACTGCATTCTTTTGAAGAATCTTTTCAACGATCTCGTTTCGTCTGTCTTCTCTGAGTCGTAGTTCGAGTTCAGCAATTTTTTCACTTATGCTTTCCCTTGGAATATCCGTTGTTGCAACATCTTTTGCAGGAGCAGGAGCAGGAGCAGGAGCAGGAGCAGGAGCAGGAGCAGGAGCAGGAGCAGGAGCAGGAGCAGGAGCAGGAGCAGGAGCAGGAGCAGG
>NZ_JBSEYN010000013.1:0-89134 GCF_053627815.1 Cronobacter sp. 153480017-3
CTGACCCCATGCCGAACTCAGAAGTGAAACGCCGTAGCGCCGATGGTAGTGTGGGGCCTCCCCATGCGAGAGTAGGGAACTGCCAGGCATCAAATTAAGCAGTAAGCCGGAACGATAATCCGGTGGTGTGAAGAAATTCGGTGGAGCGGTAGTTCAGTCGGTTAGAATACCTGCCTGTCACGCAGGGGGTCGCGGGTTCGAGTCCCGTCCGTTCCGCCACCCTATTTAGGGGCGTAGTTCAATTGGTAGAGCACCGGTCTCCAAAACCGGGTGTTGGGGGTTCGAGTCCCTCCGCCCCTGCCAGAAATTATCCTTAGCTTCGGCTAAGGATTTTTTTTATCTTTTTTCCGCACAATATCCCCCTTCTGCCCGATCTTTCCTTTGCAATTAATCGCAGAACGCTAAGCAATAACTGGGATCTTTAAGAGATCTTTTATGCTATTGTTTTTATCACTGTTCTGCAGCCAGATAGCATAAAGTGGACGAGATAGCGTTGCGCTATCCACCACCGGATGTAAATCACTTTTCTCTTTGACCCAATTCACCGGTAACCAGGTACAGCCGTGTAGCTCCGGCAGCATTTTTCTGGCGATATCAGCGGAGCTGGTTGTCAGTACGGGAATATCTTCTGGCGTAACTAACCCTGCTTCGTGCTGCTGAAAGTCAGGCCCCCATTCAAGTCGTAAATAATGAAGACTACTTTTACTCTGATCTGGCAGCGCGCAGTAAAGGCCTAACGCAAAATGTCCCAGTAGCTGGCTGGAGAATTCATCCATTTTGGGTGCTTCAGTAGTAATAAGCAGGTCTAACTGACGCTCATGCAACTGTTTCACCAGAGACTGACGCTGGGCGATACGTGCTTCAAACTGCATTCCACTCTTTTCCAGATAAAGCCTTGTCAGCCACCCTGAGAGCATACATTCCCAGAGCGATGCGCTGGCACCAATAGAGAAGAGATTATGCCGTGATGTCTGCGCAACATCTTTGCGTGCAGTCTGCCAGATATTCATCAGGTTTTCGGCATACGGTAAAAGCCTTTCGCCCGCAGCCGTCAGGCGTATGTTATTGCGATGACGAGTAAAAAGATTAACACCCAGTTGGTTTTCCAGCTGACGGATGCGAAAGCTCACCGCTGACTGCGTCAGGTACAGCGCTTCGGCCGCTCTGCCAAAATGGCGCGTTCGGCTGACTTCAAGAAAGGTTTTCAGCAAGTCGGTATCCACATCCTTCTCCACAAAAAAATTTGTCGTAATGATTTAAATGTTTTGTTTTACACTCTGTCAAGCGTAACTAATACTCCGCGCCATAAATAGCTCGGCCAAGAGAATTAGGAGCGTGTAGGATGGCGGAAAGCTTTACGACGACTAATCGATTTTTCGACAACAAATATTATCCGCGCGGGTTCTCTCGCCATGGCGATTTCACCATTAAAGAAGCACAGCTGCTTGAGCGTCACGGCTATGCCTTTAATGAACTGGATCTCGGCAAGCGTGAGCCTGTGACTGCTGAAGAAAAACAGTTTGTTGAAGTCTGTCGCGGTATTCGCGAACCTGCTACTGAAGCAGAACGCGTGTGGTCTAAATACATGACCCGCATCAAACGTCCCAAGCGTTTCCATACCCTGTCCGGCGGTAAGCCGCAAATGGAAGGGATGGACGATTTCGTAGAGACGGATGACTAATTACTCATGGGGCGTAAGCCCCATCGTTTTATGTATCGCTTGCTGTCTGCGTAGGGGGGCTGAAAGTTTTCATGCGCGCTACGCCATCATGTTTTGTAAATGCGCCAGCATCCTGTCTATTGCACGATAGCTCAGTGCCTCCTGAAGATGCTCACGACCAATCCATTGTTTCTGTTCACAATCTGCAATCGTGCGTGCCACTTTAAGTAAACGCTGCCAGGCGCGAACCGACAACCCCAGTTTGATTAATGCTGCCTCCAGCCACTGCGCGTCCTCCGGACTAATCACACAAAACTGACGTATTTCCCGGTTATCCAGCATGGCATTGAGTTTTCCCTGACGTGCAAGCTGACGTTCTCTGCTAACAATGACTCGTTCCCTTACTTGCGCGCTGCTTTCACCGGTCTGTCCTGCCTGGCTAAGCATACCTGGCGGGGGAAGCGGGATTTCAAGGGAGAGATCAAACCTGTCAAGAAATGGCCCGGAAAGCCGCCCAAGATAGCGCAGCGTTTGCTCCGGTGAGCAGCGATTGTGATTGCCTTTGTAGTGCCCTGTCGGACTTGGATTCATGGCAGCAATAAGCTGAAAACGCGCGGGATAGGTTAATTTCGCCCTGGTTCGTGAAAGATGGATTTGCCCTGATTCAATCGGCTCGCGTAAAGCATCCAGTACGCGACGTTCAAACTCAGGTAACTCATCCAGAAAAAGCACGCCATTATGGGCAAGTGAGATCTCTCCTGGCGCAGGAATTGCTCCTCCGCCCACCATGGCGTTAAGCGATGCGCTATGGTGAGGGGCCCTGAATGGACGCTGACGCCATTGATGGTGTAAAGAGACGGGGTTGACCAGGCTGAGTATAGCAGCGCTCTCCAGCGCCTCCTGGTCGCTCAGAGGCGGCAGTAAACCATTGAGCCTACTGGCAAGCATGGTTTTACCTGTACCAGGAGGCCCAATAAAAAGCAGGTTATGTCCACCCGCTGCGGTTAACTCAAGCGCGCGCTTTCCCTGTGGTTGACCGATAACCTCGCCCAGATCTCCCGCCGGCTCTCTGAATTCAAAGCCGGATGGCTCAGCGCATTCCAGCTGTGTTTTTCCTTCCAGGAAGGCGCAGACCTCCTGTAGATGATAAGCCACAAGGCAACCCTCTTTATTGATGAGTCCTACTTCAGGGCCATTATCATGCGCGACGATAATTTTCCTTTTACAACCCAGAGCCTCAATGGCGGCTGAAATTGCGCCGGGAACGCCTCTCAGCGCGCCTGTAAGCGCCAGCTCACCTACAAATTCATATTCACCAAGATGGGATGCGCTCAATTGCTCAGAGGCGGCCAGAAGCGCGATGGCGATAGGTAAATCATATCGCCCACCTTCTTTAGGTAGATCCGCCGGTGCCAGATTGATGGTTACCTTTTTAGCCGGAAATTCATAACCGCTATTGATAAGCGCGCTGCGTACGCGATCTCTGGCTTCTTTAACGGTGGTTTCCGGTAAGCCGACAATAGTCAGGCCGGGCAGCCCGGCGCTGATATGTACTTCAACTGTCACGAGCGGCGCCTTAACCCCAAGCGCAGCGCGGGTATGAATAACTGATAACGACATAACACCTCCTGAGAGCAAAATCATCGTCAGAATGAGGTGCCATATCGAGTTAAATTTCGTGTTTTTTCGGTGCAGATAGCAACCTTTTAGCGTAAAAAATTGCACATTCTCAATTTGCACGAGACGTCTCGCAAAAGCGTAATCACCCTTCGAAAAGGCTTTGCGCTTATCATTGCGATGGCGAAAAATCCTGAAAAATTTTCAATGCGCGTTACCGGTTGATTACGCTGGGTTTTAATAGATTTGCTGAATGTATTGCAGTGTCACGTCATAAATATTTCTTGTCACAGCTTTGTTCTCTGTGATAACTCTTTAGGTATTCCTTCGAAAATGACGTAAGTGCATACAGAAATGACAACCCTTCTACTAGTGATTAGCCTGGTCGTGATTAGCGTGGTGGTGATTATTAACCCACCGTGCGGGGCTGCACTCGGAAGAAGAAAGGCTTAGAAATCAAGCCTGAATCATCGAAAACCCCCGCACCGAAAGGTCCGGGGGTTTTTTTATGACCTAAAACTTAAGCGAGGAACAGAGAATGAGTAGTAGCATAAAATTCTGTTGTCCGCATTGTAAGGCGGGGAACTAACTATGAATGGTGCGCAGTGGGTGGTACATGCTTTGCGAGCTCAGGGAGTGGATACCGTATTTGGCTATCCGGGCGGGGCGATAATGCCGGTTTATGATGCGTTATACGACGGCGGCGTGGAACACCTACTGTGTCGGCATGAGCAGGGTGCAGCAATGGCGGCCATCGGTTATGCGCGGGCCACCGGTAAAACCGGCGTATGTATTGCTACTTCCGGGCCGGGCGCGACCAACCTGATAACAGGCCTTGCGGATGCGCTGCTGGATTCGGTTCCCGTTGTGGCTATCACCGGCCAGGTCGCGGCGCCGCTTATCGGTACCGATGCCTTTCAGGAAGTTGACGTACTCGGTCTGTCGCTTGCCTGCACCAAACACAGCTTCCTCGTAACGTCTCTGGACGAGCTGCCAGAAATCATGTCCCAGGCTTTTCATCTGGCGAATTCGGGGCGGCCAGGCCCGGTACTGATCGATATTCCTAAAGATATTCAGCTGGCAAGCGGTGAGCTTGAGCCGTGGCTTTCCAGTGTTGAAGACACGTTTGCCGTACCGCAGGCGGAGCTTGAGCAGGCTCGTGCATTACTGAGCCAGGCTGAAAAGCCCATGCTCTATGTCGGCGGTGGCGTCGGCATGGCGCAGGCGGTGCCTGCGCTGCGCGAATTTATGGCGCAAACGCAAATCCCTTGCGCGGTCACGCTGAAAGGGCTTGGCGCTGTAGAAGCGAGCTATCCGTGGTATGTCGGCATGCTGGGTATGCACGGTACTAAAGCCGCGAACCTGGCGGTGCAGGAGTGCGATTTGCTGATAGCGGTTGGCGCACGCTTTGACGATCGCGTCACCGGCAAGCTCAATACTTTTGCTCCCCACGCCAAAGTTATCCATATGGATATCGATCCGGCGGAACTGAATAAGCTGCGTCAGGCGCATGTAGGGTTGCAGGGCGATCTCAACGCGTTATTACCCGCGCTGCAACGCCCGATGGCTATCGATGCGTGGCGCGATCGCGTCGCCGCGCTGCGACACGATCATGACTGGCGTTACGATCATCCGGGTGAGGGCATTTTCGCCCCGCTGTTGTTAAAGCAGCTCTCGGACCGCAAGCCGGTAAACAGCGTGGTGACCACCGATGTAGGCCAGCATCAAATGTGGGCAGCGCAGCACATGCGCTTCAGCCGCCCGGAAAATTTCATCACCTCAAGCGGTCTTGGCACGATGGGGTTTGGCCTGCCAGCCGCTGTCGGCGCGCAGGTGGCTCGCCCTGGCGATACCGTTATCTGTGTAACCGGTGACGGCTCCTTCATGATGAATATTCAGGAGCTGGGCACCGTGAAACGCAAGCAGCTGCCGCTCAAAATCGTTCTGCTGGATAACCAGCGTCTGGGAATGGTGCGCCAGTGGCAGCAGCTTTTCTTCTCGGAGCGGTACAGCGAAACAAATCTGTCTGATAACCCTGATTTTCTGACGCTGGCCAGCGCCTTTGGTATTGCCGGTCAGCGCATCACCCGTAAAGACCAGGTGGCGGCCGCGCTGGAGACCATGTTCAACAGCGAAGGTCCTTACTTGCTGCACGTTTCAATCGATGAAGCTGAAAACGTCTGGCCTCTGGTGCCTCCTGGCGCCAGCAACTCACAAATGCTGGAGAAAATATCATGATGCAACATCAACTCGCCGTACAGGCTCGCTTTCGCCCGGAAACCCTGGAACGTGTGTTGCGCGTGGTGCGTCACCGTGGTTTTCAAATTTGCGCCATGAATATGGCGACCGGCGCTAATGCGGAAAATATAAATATTGAGCTGACCGTTGCCAGCCCTCGCCCAGTCGAATTACTGTTTAGTCAGCTAAGCAAACTGGTCGATGTCGCATGCGTCGAGATCCAGCAACCCACATCACAACAAATCCGCGCCTGAGCGCAAAAGGAAGAAGAAAAATGACGACGAAAAAAGCTGATTACATTTGGTTCAACGGCGAGATGGTTCCCTGGGGCGAGGCGAAAGTTCACGTCATGTCTCATGCGTTGCACTACGGTACATCAGTCTTTGAAGGGATCCGCTGCTACGACTCGCACAAAGGGCCGGTGGTATTCCGCCATCGTGAACATATGCAGCGCCTGCGTGATTCCGCCAAGATTTATCGCTTCCCGGTTAGCCAGTCTGTTGATGAGTTAATGGAAGCCTGCCGTCAGGTCATTCGCGAAAACAAACTCACCAGCGCGTACATCCGCCCGCTGGTGTTCGTTGGCGATGTCGGTATGGGTGTTAACCCGCCTGAGGGCTACAAGACAGACGTCATCATCGCTGCGTTCCCGTGGGGCGCGTATCTGGGTGCGGAAGCGCTGGATCAGGGCATCGACGCGATGGTCTCTTCCTGGAACCGCGCGGCACCTAATACCATTCCAACTGCCGCCAAAGCGGGCGGTAACTACCTTTCCTCTCTGTTGGTTGGCAGCGAAGCGCGTCGTCACGGTTATCAGGAAGGTATCGCGCTGGACGTTCACGGCTATATCTCAGAAGGCGCAGGCGAAAACCTGTTTGAAGTGAAAGATGGCGTCATTTACACCCCTCCGTTTACGTCTTCCGCGCTGCCAGGCATTACCCGTGACGCCATCATCAAGCTTGCCAAAGATATGGGCATCGAAGTACGTGAGCAGGTGCTTTCCCGTGAATCCCTATATCTGGCGGATGAAGTGTTTATGTCCGGCACGGCGGCGGAAATTACACCGGTGCGCAGCGTAGACGGTATTCAGGTAGGCGAAGGCCGCTGTGGTCCGGTCACCAAACGCGTTCAGCAGGCATTCTTTGGCCTGTTCACCGGCGAGACAGAAGATAAATGGGGCTGGCTGGACCAGGTTAACCCGTAAACACAATAACACCTGCACGGGCGGCCTGAGCCGCCCGGCTTTTGTAGAGACTGGAGTGAAAAGCATGCCTAAGTACCGTTCTGCCACCACCACGCACGGCCGCAATATGGCGGGTGCCCGCGCCTTATGGCGCGCCACGGGAATGACCGATGCCGATTTCGGCAAGCCAATTATCGCGGTTGTGAACTCCTTTACTCAGTTTGTACCGGGCCATGTGCATCTGCGCGATCTGGGCAAACTGGTTGCGGAGCAAATCGAGGCGGCTGGCGGTGTGGCGAAGGAGTTCAATACCATCGCGGTGGATGACGGTATCGCCATGGGACATGGCGGCATGCTCTATTCACTGCCGTCTCGCGAGCTGATTGCCGACTCCGTTGAATATATGGTGAACGCCCACTGTGCGGACGCCATGGTGTGTATCTCCAACTGCGACAAAATCACCCCAGGGATGCTGATGGCCTCCCTGCGTCTGAACATTCCGGTGATTTTTGTCTCCGGCGGTCCGATGGAAGCCGGTAAAACCAAACTTTCCGATCAGATAATCAAGCTCGATCTGGTCGATGCGATGATCCAGGGCGCGAACCCGAACGTCAGCGATGAGCAGAGCGATCAAGTAGAACGTTCCGCCTGCCCAACCTGCGGCTCCTGCTCCGGTATGTTCACCGCTAACTCCATGAACTGCCTGACCGAAGCGTTGGGTCTGTCGCAGCCGGGCAATGGCTCGCTGCTGGCGACCCATGCCGATCGTAAAGATCTCTTCATCAATGCGGGCAAACGTATCGTTTCGCTCACCAAACGCTATTACGAGCAGGACGACGCCAGCGTGTTGCCGCGTAATATCGCGAGCAAAGCGGCGTTTGAAAACGCCATGACGCTTGATATCGCGATGGGCGGTTCCACCAATACCGTTCTGCATCTGCTGGCGGCGGCACAAGAGGCGGAAATCGACTTCACGATGAGCGACATCGACCGTCTCTCCCGTAAAGTGCCTCAGCTGTGCAAAGTCGCGCCCAGCACGCAGAAATACCATATGGAAGATGTTCACCGTGCGGGCGGGGTTATCGGCATTCTCGGCGAACTGGACCGCGCAGGTCTTCTGAACCGTGACGTGAATAACGTGCTGGGCCTGACGCTTTCGCAGACGCTTGAGCAGTACGACGTCATGCTCACACAGGATAGCGCGATAAAAGAGATGTACCGTGCAGGCCCGGCAGGCATTCGCACCACGCAGGCGTTTTCGCAATCCTGCCGCTGGGATTCGCTGGACGATGACCGTCAGGACGGTTGCATCCGCTCGCTGGAACACGCCTACAGCCAGGATGGCGGCCTTGCCGTTCTGTATGGCAACTTCGCAGAAAATGGCTGCATCGTAAAAACGGCGGGTGTTGATGAAGGCAGCCTGGTATTCCGCGGTCCGGCGAAAGTCTATGAAAGCCAGGACGATGCGGTAGAAGCCATCCTCGGCGGTAAAGTCATCGCGGGCGATGTCGTGGTGATCCGCTACGAAGGGCCGAAAGGCGGGCCGGGTATGCAGGAGATGCTCTACCCGACCAGCTTCCTGAAATCGATGGGCCTCGGTAAAGCCTGTGCGCTTATCACGGATGGCCGCTTCTCTGGCGGTACGTCCGGGCTTTCTATCGGTCACGTCTCGCCGGAAGCCGCGAGCGGCGGCAACATCGCGCTGATTGAAGACGGAGACGTCATTGCAATTGATATCCCGAATCGTGGCATTCAGCTTGAAGTGAGCGATCAAGAGCTTGCCGCGCGTCGTGAAGCGCAAGAGGCCCGGGGCGCAGATGCCTGGACGCCGCGTAACCGTGAGCGTCAGGTTTCCTTCGCGCTGCGCGCTTATGCAAGCCTTGCCACGAGTGCCGATAAAGGCGCGGTACGCGATAAATCGAAGCTGGGAGGCTGATGATGGCCGAGTCGCAACCCCTTTCTGCCGCCCCCTGCGGGGCGGAATATCTGCGCGCTGTGCTGCGCTCTCCGGTCTATGAAGTGGCGCAGGTCACGCCGCTGCAAAAGATGGAGAAGCTGTCGGCACGGTTAAATAACGTGGTGCTGGTGAAGCGCGAAGATCGTCAACCGGTGCACAGCTTTAAGCTGCGCGGCGCTTACGCCATGATGGCGAATCTCACCGGTGAGCAGAAAGCGCGTGGCGTGATTACCGCTTCTGCGGGCAACCATGCGCAGGGCGTAGCGCTTTCGGCATCGCGTCTGGGTATTAAATCGCTCATCGTCATGCCGGTCACCACGGCGGATATCAAAGTGGATGCGGTACGCGGTTTCGGCGGCGAAGTATTACTGCATGGGGCTAATTTCGACGAGGCGAAAGCCCATGCGATTTCCCTTTCGCATCAGCAGGGTTTTACTTACGTGCCGCCGTTCGATCACCCGGCCGTGATCGCCGGGCAGGGCACGCTGGCGCTGGAGTTACTCCAGCAGGATGCGCATATCGATCGCGTCTTTGTGCCGGTTGGCGGTGGCGGTCTCGCAGCAGGCGTCGCGGTGTTGATCAAACAACTCATGCCGCAGATCAAAGTGATCGCCGTCGAAGCTGACGACTCTGCCTGCCTGAAAGCGGCGCTCGAGGCTGGCCAGCCAGTTGATTTGCCGCGCGTCGGGCTTTTCGCGGAAGGCGTGGCGGTGAAACGCATCGGCGACGAGACGTTCCGTGTGTGTCAGGAGTATCTCGACGACATCATCACCGTCGATAGCGACGCTATCTGCGCGGCGATGAAAGATCTGTTTGAAGATGTTCGTGCGGTGGCGGAGCCTTCCGGCGCGCTGGCGCTGGCGGGTATGAAAAAGTACGTCGCGCAGCATGATATTCGCGGCGAGCGTCTGGCGCATGTGCTATCCGGTGCTAACGTGAACTTCCACGGGCTGCGTTATGTCTCTGAACGCTGCGAGCTTGGCGAACAGCGCGAGGCGCTGCTGGCGGTGACGATCCCGGAAGAGAAAGGCAGCTTCCTGAAATTCTGCCAGTTACTGGGCGGACGTGCGGTCACGGAGTTTAACTATCGTTTTGCCGACGCCAAAGACGCCTGCATTTTTGTCGGCGTGCGGATCAGCCGCGGTATGGAAGAGCGGCATGAGATCATTGAGCAACTCACCCGCGACGGTTATGGCGTGGTGGATCTCTCGGATGACGAAATGGCGAAGCTGCATGTCCGCTACATGGTCGGCGGGCGCCCCTCACGGCCGCTACGCGAGCGGCTGTATAGCTTTGAATTCCCGGAGGCGCCAGGCGCGCTGCTGCGTTTTCTGCACACGCTCGGTACGCACTGGAACATTTCGCTGTTCCACTACCGCAGCCACGGCACTGACTATGGCCGTGTGCTGGCCGCCTTTGAGCTTGGCGAGCACGAGCCGGATTTCGAAACCCGGCTCAACGAACTCGGTTACGAATGTCACGATGAAACCGGCAACCCGGCGTTTCGGTTCTTTCTGGCAGGTTAACGATAGCCCGGCAGAAGTTTCCAGAAGGCTTCAACAAGCGGCTCATGCAGCCGCTTTTTTTGTGCGCAAACGCCAAGCTCGAACGGCGTTTTTTCATCGCTGCGCTCAAGTATCAGCACGCGATTGCGTACCGGTTCCGGGCTATTTTCCAGCACGACTTCGGGTATCAACGCCACGCCGCAGCCCAGCGCGACCATCGATACCATCGCTTCGTGCCCGGCAACGGTCGCGTAAATAAACGGATTGCTGATTTTATGGCGGCGAAACCACAGCTCAATGCGACGCCGCACCGGGCCCTGATCCGGCATGATAAACGGCACTTTCGTCCAGTCCGGCTCTGGTGCGGAAACCTGTGCGCGCACCGGGCACGGCAGGGCTGGCGCTATCAGCACCACGCTGAGATTTTCCAGCATTGAAAACGCGACGGCCGCGGGCAGCGCTTCCGGTTTACCGGCGATAGCGATATCAGCCTCGCCAGAATTGACCTTTTCCACGGCGTCGGCAGCGTCGCCCGTTGTCAGCTTAATTTCCACCGAAGGATGCTCTGCGCGAAAGCGATCGAGAATCGGCGGCAGATGGCTATACGCTGCCGTGACCGAGCAAAACAGGTGCAGTTCGCCTGAGAGCGTCGGCCCCTGCTGATCGATAGCGTGGCGCAACTGCTGGTATTGCAGCAGCGTCTGCTGCGCGAACTGGCGCAGCGCGTCGCCTGCTTCGGTCAGCGTGACGGCGCGATTATCGCGGATAAACAGCGGCTGGCCGAGATCCTCTTCAAGCCGTTGGATCTGGCGCGACAAGGTCGAGGGGCTGACATGCATAGCCCGCGCACTACGGCCAAAATGGCGGCTCTCTGCCAGATGCAGGAACATTTTCAGA
Source organism: Cronobacter sp. 153480017-3 (assembly GCF_053627815.1). Taxonomy (NCBI): domain Bacteria; kingdom Pseudomonadati; phylum Pseudomonadota; class Gammaproteobacteria; order Enterobacterales; family Enterobacteriaceae; genus Cronobacter; species Cronobacter sp. 153480017-3. The sequence goes on from NZ_JBSEYN010000013.1 coordinate 11,058, forward strand.
TCGCGTAAATCCACAGAAGCGGCTCCCTAAAATATGTTGCATAAAACGCAATGTGACGTTGTTAATATATCAATTTCCGCAACGAATTTCCTGTCATATAGTGGTTTTACGCTGTTTCAGGACACAGGGATGAGAGCTTTCTCTGACCGGGCTCGCAACCCTGCGGCACAAGGCTCGCGAAAACGTCGCCTTCCTGTAACCTGAAATCTGTACCGTCGCTTTTGACGACGCGATAAACAAACAATAAGACACGACAACATCACGAGGTATCACCATGGCTAACTACTTCAATACTTTGAATTTGCGTCAGCAGCTGGCGCAACTGGGCAAATGCCGTTTTATGGCGCGCGATGAATTCGCCGACGGCGCAGGCTACCTCAAAGGTAAAAAAGTAGTCATCGTGGGTTGCGGCGCGCAGGGGCTCAACCAGGGGCTGAACATGCGTGATTCCGGTCTGGATGTTTCCTATGCACTGCGTAAAGAAGCCATTGCCGAGAAGCGTGCCTCCTGGCGCAAGGCGACGGAAAATGGTTTTCAGGTTGGCACTTATGAAGAGCTGATCCCGCAGGCGGATCTGGTCGTTAACCTGACGCCGGACAAACAGCACTCTGATGTTGTACGCGCCGTGCAGCCGCTGATGAAAGACGGTGCCGCGCTGGGTTACTCCCACGGCTTTAACATCGTTGAAGTAGGCGAGCAGATCCGTAAAGACATCACCGTCGTGATGGTAGCGCCGAAGTGTCCGGGCACCGAGGTGCGTGAAGAGTACAAACGTGGTTTCGGCGTGCCGACGCTTATCGCGGTACACCCGGAAAACGATCCGAAGGGCGAGGGCATGGCGATTGCCAAAGCGTGGGCCGCGGCAACCGGCGGTCACCGTGCAGGCGTGCTGGAGTCTTCGTTCGTGGCGGAAGTGAAATCTGACCTGATGGGCGAGCAGACCATTCTGTGCGGTATGTTGCAGGCCGGTTCTCTGCTGTGCTTCGACAAGCTGGTGGAAGAGGGCACAGACCCGGCGTATGCAGAAAAACTGATTCAGTTCGGCTGGGAAACCATCACCGAAGCGCTGAAGCAGGGCGGCATTACGCTGATGATGGATCGCCTCTCTAACCCGGCGAAACTGCGCGCTTATGCGCTCTCCGAACAGCTGAAAACCATTATGGCGCCGCTGTTCCAGAAACACATGGACGACATCATTTCCGGTGAATTCTCTTCCGGCATGATGGCGGACTGGGCAAATGATGATAAGAAACTGCTGACCTGGCGCGAAGAGACTGGCAAAACCGCGTTTGAAAATGCGCCGCAGTATGAAGGCAAAATCAGCGAGCAAGAGTATTTCGATAAAGGCGTGCTGATGATCGCGATGGTGAAAGCGGGCGTTGAGCTGGCGTTTGAAACCATGGTCGCCGCGGGCATTATTGAAGAGTCAGCCTACTATGAGTCCCTGCATGAGCTGCCGCTGATTGCCAACACCATCGCCCGTAAGCGTTTGTATGAAATGAACGTGGTTATTTCTGACACCGCGGAATATGGCAACTATCTGTTTGCTAACGCAGCCGTTCCGCTGCTGAAAGAATTTATGACCAAACTGCAGCCGGGCGATCTGGGTAAAGCCGTAGAAGGTACCGCGGTGGATAACGCGCAGCTGCGCGACGTTAACGATGCGATTCGCAGCCACGAGATTGAAAAAGTGGGGCAGAAGTTGCGCGGTTATATGACCGACATGAAGCGTATCGCGGTCGCTGGCTAATCGGCACTGTTAAAAGGTGGGTGCGTTTCACTTACCCACCCTACATATGGTTAAACGTGGTTTTGTCAGGCGGGTAAGCCCTGCACACCCGCCGCAGGCATGGCCATTAAAAGGTGGGTGCGTTTCATTTACCCACCCTACGTGCGGGTAAACGTGGTTTTGTCAGGCGGGTAAGCCCGCGCACCCGCCGCCAGCGTTTTGAAGTAGTGGCGTTAACGTAGTTTTGTAGGGCGGGTAAGCATCGCGCACCCGCCGTGACGCAAAGAGACGTTCCCTGCCATCAACACCAGAAAAAAGGCCTTCTCTTTGAGAAGGCCTTTTTATCAGTTACGGTACAGCACCTTGATAATGTGGTAGCCAAACTGCGTATGCAGCGGGCCGGTCGGCTCCAGCACCGGGCAGGAGAACACCACTTTATCGAAAGCCGGCACCATCTGGCCCTGGCGGAATTCGCCTAAATGGCCGCCTTTTTTGCCCGACGGGCAAATGGAGTGTTTCTTGGCCAGCTTTTCAAAATCGCCGCCGTTTTTAATTTGCTCCAGCAGATCCAGTGCCAGTTTTTCTTCTTTAACAAGGATATGCAGTGCTGCTGCTGTTTTTGCCATGATCGTGCCTTGAGTGGGGTTGATAACGCTGGCTATACTACCACGCGTTTTTCTCCCTTCGTACTGTCGTACCTGCTGTGGGGAGCCGCTTTCTCCTCTGACTTTCACTGAGTAATTTATGCGTCTGAACCCCGCCCAACAACAAGCCGTCGAATTCGTCACTGGCCCCTGCCTGGTGCTGGCGGGCGCTGGCTCCGGTAAAACCCGCGTTATCACCAACAAAATCGCGCACCTCATCCGCGGCTGTGGCTATCAGGCGCGTCATATCGCGGCGGTTACTTTTACCAACAAAGCCGCGCGTGAGATGAAAGAGCGTGTGGCACAGACGCTGGGGCGCAAAGAAGCACGTGGCCTGATGATTTCAACATTCCACACGCTGGGCCTGGAAATCATCAAGCGTGAGTACGCGGCGCTGGGCATGAAATCCAATTTTTCGCTGTTTGACGATACCGATCAGATGGCGCTTATCAAAGAGCTGACCGAAGGGCTGGTCGAAAACGATAAGGTGCTGTTACAGCAACTGATCTCCACGATCTCGAACTGGAAAAACGATCTGCTAAGCCCACCGCAGGCCGCCGCGCGCGCAATCGGCGAACGTGAGCGCATTTTCGCGCATTGCTACAGCCTTTACGACGCCCATCTGAAAGCCTGCAATGTGCTCGATTTTGACGATCTGATCCTGCTGCCGACATTGCTGTTGCAGCGTAATGAAGAAGTGCGTGAACGCTGGCAGAATCGCATTCGTTACCTGCTGGTGGATGAATATCAGGACACCAACACCAGCCAGTATGAACTGGTAAAACTGCTGGTGGGCAGCCGCGCGCGCTTTACGGTGGTGGGTGACGATGACCAGTCGATTTACTCCTGGCGCGGCGCTCGCCCGCAAAACCTGGTGCTGTTAAGCCAGGATTTCCCGGCGCTCCAGGTGATTAAGCTTGAACAGAATTACCGATCTTCCGGGCGCATTCTGAAAGCCGCCAACATTCTTATCGCCAATAACCCGCACGTTTTCGAGAAAAAACTCTTTTCCGAGCTGGGCTACGGCACCGAGCTGAAAGTCCTTACGGCCAATCATGAAGATCATGAGGCGGAGCGCGTTACCGGCGAGCTTATCGCGCATCACTTTATTAATAAGACCCAGTACAAGGATTACGCCATCCTGTATCGCGGCAACCATCAGTCGCGCGTATTTGAAAAGATGCTGATGCAAAACCGCATCCCGTATCGTATTTCCGGCGGTACGTCGTTCTTCTCGCGCCCGGAAATCAAAGATTTGCTGGCCTATCTGCGCGTGCTGACCAACCCGGACGACGACAGCGCCTTTCTGCGCATCGTGAACACGCCGAAACGCGAAATCGGCCCGGCGACGCTGCAAAAACTCGGCGAGTGGGCGAATCAGCGTAATAAAAGTTTGTTCACCGCCAGTTTTGATATGGGCCTTGCCCAGACGCTGACCGGGCGCGGTTACGAATCGCTGACGCGCTTCACAAGCTGGCTGCAGGAAGTGGCCGTGCTGTCTGAGCGTGAACCGGTGGCGGCGGTACGCGATCTCATTCGCGGTATCGATTACGAAGCCTGGCTTTTTGAAACCTCGCCCAGCCCGAAAGCGGCAGAGATGCGCATGAAGAACGTCAACCAGCTCTTTAGCTGGATGACGGAGATGCTCGAAGGCACCGATCTCGACGAACCGATGACGCTGACGCAGGTGGTCACGCGCTTTACGCTGCGCGACATGATGGAGCGCGGCGAAAGCGATGAAGAGCTCGACCAGGTACAGCTCATGACGCTGCACGCCTCGAAAGGGCTGGAATTCCCGTATGTGTTTCTGGTCGGTATGGAAGAGGGGTTGCTGCCGCATCAGAGCAGCATTGATGAAGACAATATCGACGAAGAGCGACGTCTCGCCTACGTGGGCATCACGCGCGCCCAGAAAGAGCTGACCTTTACGCTGTGCAAAGAGCGCCGTCAGTATGGCGAGCTGGTACGTCCCGAGCCGAGCCGCTTTCTGCTCGAACTCCCACAGGACGACTTACACTGGGAGACCGAGCGCAAAGTAGTAACGCCGCAGGAGCGGATGCAAAAAGGCCAGGCGAATGTCGCGAACATTAAAGCGATGCTGGCGAAAGCGCGCGGCGGATAACACCGTTACGCGTTGAGCCGACAATAAAAAAACCGCCCCTGGAGGCGGTTTTTTTATGCACTAAACGTTACTTAACGTCGAGCTGCCAGTGTACGTAGCTCTGCCAGAGCTGTTCCTGCTCTAACATCTCCGCGCCCAGCGGGTGAACGGAAAGCCAGTCCTGCGGGAGCGATGCGGTGAGCGTGTCGTCATGCGCGGTGAGTGTAACGTCAGGCAGCATGTCGTCGCGCCGACGGCTGGCGAAAATAATCGCCAGACGCAGCAACCGGCACAGACGCTCGGCCACGCGCAGCGGGACGGCGTTTTGCTGTTGCAGCGCGGAGAGATCGACCGTACCGGTCTGGTTCAGCAAGAGCGTCGCCAGCAGCTTTTTCTGCGCGGGCGTAAAGCCCGGCAAATCCAGATTATTCACCAGGTAAGCGGCGTGCTGGGGCGCGCGTTTGAAATCAACCGCCAGGCCCACTTCATGCAGTAAGCTGGCACTGTGCAGCAGCGCACGGCTGAGATCGTCAAGCGCCCATTCACGTTCAACGCTGACGGCAAAACGTTCCGCCAGTTGCGCCACGCGCCCGGCCTGGGCGATATCCACCATGAAACGCCGCTGAATGTTTTTCAGCGTGCGATTGCGAATATCCTGATCCACCGCAAGATGCAGCATGCCGTACACCAGCCCTTCACGCAGCGCGCCGCCGGCAAGCGTCATGCATTCGATTTCCAGTTCGCTGAAAATTGCGATAAGAATGGCGAGGCCGCTTGGGAAAACGAGTGCGCGCTCAAGCGTCAGGCCCTCGATCTCAAGCTCCTCCAGGCGACCGCAGTGGATAGCGCGCGCTTTGAGCTGCTGAAGTTTCGCAAGCGTAATGCGCTCGTCCATTCCCTGCGCCATCATGATTTCCTGCAGCGCCTGTACGGTGCCGGAGGCTCCGACGCAGATTTTCCAGCCCTGGCCGCGCAGCTGCGCGATAACCGGTTGCAGGATGTCGCGGGCGGCCTGTTCGGCGCTGGCGAAATGCTCCTGGGTGAGGCTGCGGTCGGTAAAGAAGCGCTCAAGGAAGGTCACGCAGCCCATTGGCAGGCTGAAGAGCGAGGTCGCGCGCGCGCCGGTGCCGGTGACAAGCTCTGTACTGGCACCGCCGATATCGACAACGAGACGCCTGTCAGCGCCGCCGGTGGTGTGCGCCACGCCCTGATAGATCAGGCGGGCTTCTTCTTCACCGGCAATCACCTGGACGGGGCAGCCGAGGATCTCCTGGGCGCGGGCGACAAACACATCGGCATTAGTGGCAAGGCGCAGCGTCGCGGTGGCGACCACGCGGATTTGCGACGGGGGAATATCCTGAAGCCGTTCAGCAAACAGACGCAGACATTGCCAGCCGCGCTCCATGGCGTCCGCCGAGAGCGCATTGTCGGCACCGAGGCCCGCCGCGAGGCGGACCTTGCGTTTCACACGCGTGAGCGTCTGAATGCTCCCGGCCACCTCACGTACCACCAGCATATGAAAGCTGTTCGAACCGAGGTCGATTGCCGCATACAGTGAGGAGGTGCCGGGCATAGCGTTTATCCTGTACGACGACGGTTACGCGGCGCGCCGGAACGACGCGGGCCATTGCCGGTACGCGGACGCGACAGGCGCTTCGGCGGCGGCAGTTCGCTTAACAGCGCATCCGGGTTGTATTTACTCACCGGAATGGAGTGGCCGATATAGGTTTCAATCGCCGGGAGATTCAGCGCGTACTCTTCACAGGCAAGGCTGATGGAGTGGCCGCTGGCACCCGCACGACCGGTACGGCCGATGCGATGCACATAGTCTTCGCAGTCGTCCGGCAGGTCGTAGTTGAAGACGTGCGTGACGGCAGGAATATGCAGGCCGCGCGCCGCGACGTCCGTTGCGACCAGGATATCGAGATCGCCGCGGGTGAATTCATCCAGAATACGCAGGCGTTTTTTCTGCGCCACGTCGCCAGTCAACAGGCCGACGCGATGACCGTCTGCCGCCAGATGGCCCCAGATGTCTTCACAGCGGTGTTTGGTATTCGCGAAAATAATGGCGCGATCCGGCCACTCTTCTTCGATAAGCGTCTGGAGCAGGCGCATTTTCTCTTCGTTAGACGGATAGAAAAGCTCTTCTTTAATACGGTGGCCCGTTTTCTGCTCCGGCTCGACTTCAACATATTCCGCGTTGTTCATCTGCTCAAACGCCAGTTCGCGCACGCGGTAAGAAAGCGTGGCGGAGAAGAGCATATTGAGACGCTCTGTGGCAGCCGGCATACGGCGGAACAGCCAGCGGATGTCTTTGATAAAGCCCAGATCGTACATGCGATCGGCTTCGTCGAGCACCACGACCTGAATAGCGCCCAGGTTCACGTGGTTTTGTTTGGTGTAATCGATAAGACGGCCGGTGGTGCCGATCAGAATATCGACGCCGCTTTCCAGCACTTTCAGTTGTTTGTCGTAGCCGTCGCCGCCGTAGGCGAGACCAAGCTTAATGCCGGTGGCTTCAGCCAGCGGCTCTGCGTCGGAGTGAATCTGCACCGCCAGTTCGCGGGTCGGCGCCATAATCAGGGCGCGCGGTTGATTCACCTGGCGATTTTCCGCCGCAGGGTGAGAGAGTAAATAGTGAAACGTTGACGTTAAAAACGCCATCGTTTTGCCGGTACCGGTTTGCGCCTGCCCTGCAACGTCACGGCCCGCGAGCGTTAACGGGAGTGCCAGAGCCTGGATAGGGGTGCAGTTATAAAACCCTTTCTTCTCAAGGGCTTGAACTACAACAGGGTGCAGGGCGAAGTCGGAAAACTTCTGTTCAGTCAAGTGTGTTTTGCTCATAGTGTGGTAGAATATCAGCTAACTATTGCTTTACGAAAGCGTATCCGGTGAAATAAAGTCAACCTTATGTTGGTTAATGCTACACCAACATGACAGGCCTAATCTTTGGAGTAAAACATGAGCGATAAAATTATTCACCTGACTGACGACAGTTTCGACACGGATGTACTTAAAGCGGACGGGTTGACGCTGGTTGATTTCTGGGCAGAATGGTGTGGTCCGTGCAAGATGATCGCCCCTATCCTTGATGAAATCGCTGATGAATATCAGGGCAAACTGACGGTTGCCAAGCTGAACATCGACCAGAACCCGGGCACCGCGCCGAAATACGGCATCCGTGGTATCCCGACTCTGCTGCTGTTCAAGAACGGTGAAGTAGCGGCGACCAAAGTCGGTGCGCTGTCTAAAGGCCAACTGAAAGAGTTCCTCGACGCCAACCTGGCGTAATGGTTCCCCGCCGGGGCGATCACGGTTCCTAAATATTCAGGACCGCTGGACGCCCGGCTTCAGTCATGCTAACTTAATTTTTGACTTCAATTTAAACTTACCTTTTAGTTTGAATCTTGTAATACCCGACGCTTCCCGCCCGTGACAATGTCAATACCGAGACCGGTAGGCGAGAAGAGCATTAATTCCGGGACTTATCGCTCATTCCGTCTTGTCGTTTCAGTTCTGCGTTCCTTACCTGCAACCAGGCAACGAACAGACATGAGATGAAGCCCGTTAACAGGCATGGATGACCCTGCCATACCATTCACAACATTACGTTCGAGATTTACCCCGAGTTTAAGAACCCACCACTATGAATCTTACCGAATTAAAGAATACGCCGGTTTCTGAGCTGATTACTCTCGGCGAAAATATGGGACTGGAAAACCTGGCCCGCATGCGCAAACAGGATATTATTTTCGCCATCCTGAAGCAGCACGCGAAGAGTGGCGAAGATATCTTTGGCGACGGTGTGCTGGAGATATTGCAGGATGGCTTTGGCTTCCTCCGTTCTGCAGACAGCTCCTACCTCGCCGGTCCCGACGACATCTACGTTTCTCCCAGCCAAATCCGCCGTTTCAACCTCCGCACAGGGGATACCATCTCCGGTAAGATTCGTCCGCCGAAAGAAGGCGAGCGCTACTTCGCGCTGTTGAAAGTGAACGAAGTTAACTTCGATAAACCGGAAAACGCACGTAATAAGATCCTGTTCGAAAACTTAACGCCGCTGCACGCGAACTCGCGTCTGCGTATGGAGCGCGGCAACGGGTCGACTGAAGATTTGACCGCACGTGTCCTGGATCTGGCATCGCCTATTGGCCGCGGCCAGCGTGGTCTCATCGTGGCACCGCCGAAAGCCGGTAAAACCATGCTGCTGCAGAACATCGCGCAGAGCATCGCCTATAATCACCCGGACTGCGTGCTGATGGTACTGCTTATCGACGAACGTCCGGAAGAAGTGACCGAGATGCAGCGTCTGGTAAAAGGCGAAGTGGTTGCGTCCACGTTCGACGAACCGGCTTCCCGCCACGTTCAGGTTGCCGAGATGGTTATCGAGAAGGCCAAGCGCCTGGTTGAGCATAAAAAAGACGTTATCATTCTGCTCGACTCCATCACCCGTCTGGCGCGCGCTTACAACACCGTTGTGCCGGCCTCCGGTAAAGTGCTGACCGGTGGTGTAGACGCCAACGCCCTGCATCGTCCGAAACGTTTCTTCGGCGCGGCGCGTAACGTGGAAGAGGGCGGCAGCCTGACCATTATTGCGACTGCTCTGATTGATACCGGCTCTAAAATGGATGAAGTTATCTATGAAGAGTTTAAAGGCACCGGTAACATGGAACTGCATCTCTCCCGTAAGATTGCGGAAAAACGCGTCTTCCCGGCTATCGATTACAACCGTTCCGGTACCCGTAAAGAAGAGCTGCTGACGACGCAGGAAGAACTGCAGAAAATGTGGATCCTGCGTAAAATTATTCACCCAATGGGTGAGATTGATGCGATGGAATTCCTCATCAATAAACTGGCGATGACCAAAACTAACGACGAATTCTTCGATATGATGAAACGTTCGTAGTTAGCGGAAACTCGGGGAACGCCACGTCACGACGTGGCGTTTTTCTTTGTTGCTCTATACGATAGGCAACGGGCGTGATCTTTACGCGATTTTCAGTAGAGGCGCGTCAGTTTTTATCTGGCCTGAGCTATGTTTATCTTACTGAATAATAATTAGTCTGTTCAGGGATGAGGGGCGGAGGAGTGCTTAGAAAGCCCGACTGCCGCAGTTATACTTCCTCCGGACTTAACGTTTGCAGAGAGCGCACACTGTGAATTTAGTTACCGTTGGTACTGAGCTACTCAGTATTTTTTTATTCACATTTGTTTTTCTTTTTTTCGCACGAAAGATCGGCAAAAGAGTGGGTCTGGTTGATAAACCCAACTTCCGTAAGCGCCATCAGGGGCTTATCCCGCTCGTGGGCGGCATCTCCGTCTACGCAGGCATCTGCTTTACCTTTTTCATCGCGGACTACTACATCCCTCATGCAGCGTTATATCTCGCGAGCGCCGGGGTGCTGGTGTTTGTCGGCGCGCTGGATGACCGTTATGACATTAGCGTAAAAATTCGCGCCGTGATCCAGGCCGTTATCGGTGTGGTCATGATGACAGTGGGCGGGCTCTATCTGCGAAGTCTCGGGTACATTTTCGGCTCGTGGGAGATGGTGCTGGGGCCGTTTGGGTATTTCCTCACGCTGTTCGCCGTCTGGGCGGCGATTAACGCCTTCAACATGGTCGACGGTATCGACGGCCTGCTGGGCGGCCTGTCGTGCGTCTCTTTCGCGGCCATCGGGATGATCCTGTGGTTTGACGGGCAGACCAGCCTGTCGATGTGGTGCTTTGCCATGATAGCCGCCATTCTCCCTTACATTCTGCTAAACCTCGGCGCGTTTGGGCGGCGTTATAAAGTCTTTATGGGCGATGCGGGCAGTACGCTTATCGGGTTTACGGTTATCTGGATCCTGCTGGAAACCACCCAGGGGAAAACGCATCCGATTAGCCCGGTGACTGCGCTCTGGATCATCGCGATTCCGCTGATGGACATGATAGCCATCATGTACCGTCGTCTGCGTAAAGGCATGAGCCCGTTCTCACCAGACCGCCAGCACATTCATCATCTGATCATGCGCGCCGGTTTTACTTCTCGCCAGGCGTTTGTCCTTATTACGCTCGCCGCCGCGCTGCTGGCCGGTATTGGCGTGGCGTCAGAATATGCGGCCCATATTATCCCTGAGTGGGTAATGTTGGCATTATTCTTGCTAGCATTTTTCTTCTACGGCTACTGTATCAAACGGGCATGGAAAGTGGCGCGCTTCATCAAACGCGTTAAGCGTCGTATCAAGCGCGGAAGCAACAAGCCCACCGCTAATTAAAGAAAAACGGGGACGTGATGAATCAAAAAGTGCCGGGCACTCCGCCAGGAGTGGCAGATAATGAACTGGATATTCGTGGTCTGTTCCGAACGCTGTGGGCAGGGAAATTCTGGATAGTCGGCATGGCCGTGCTGTTTGCGCTGGTCGCGCTCACTTACACATTCTTCGCGCGCCAGGAGTGGAGCGCGATGGCCATCACCGACAGACCCACCGTCAATATGCTGGGCGGCTACTATTCGCAGCAGCAGTTCCTGCGTAATCTGGATGCGAAAGCCAACCTGACGCCGGTGGACCAGCCTTCGGTGATGGACGACGCCTATAAAGAATTCATCATGCAACTCTCCGCCTGGGATACCCGCCGCGATTTCTGGTCGCAGACGGACTATTACAAGCAGCGCCGGGTCGGCAACAGCAAAGCCGACGCCGCGCTGCTGGATGAGTTTATCGACAACATCCAGTTCACCGCAGGCGACGTCACCCGTAATCAAAACGATAACATTCGACTGATTGCCGAAACCGCGCCGGATGCCAACAACCTGTTGCGTCAGTACATCGCGTTCGCCAGCCAGCGTGCCGCCAGCCATCTTAATGATGAGCTGAAAGGTGCCTGGGCGGCGCGTACCGTGCAGATGAAAGCGCAGGTGAAACGTCAGGAGGCCGTCGCGAAATCGATTTTCGATCGCCGCGTGCATAACGTTCAGCAGGCGTTACAGGTGGCGGAACAACACAATATTTCTCGCAGCGAAACGGATGTTCCCGCAGATGAGCTGCCGGATTCTGAACTGTTTATGCTGGGTCGCCCGCTGTTGCAGGCGCGTCTGGAAAACCTCCAGGCGGTAGGACCGACCTATGACATCGACTACGACCAGAACCGGGCGATGCTGGCGACGCTGAACGTCGGGCCGACGCTGGATCCGCGCTTTCAGACCTATCGCTATCTGCGAACACCGGAAGAGCCGGTTAAACGCGACAGCCCGCGTCGCGCGTTTCTGATGATCATGTGGGGAGCTGTTGGGGCGTTGACTGGCGCTGGCGTGGCTCTGGTCCGCCGCCGTCGCACCGCATAAGCACGCGTCCTGAATGAAGGCGCGCGTCGCCTTCATCGCCAACTGAAGAGAATCGTTGTGAGAGTACTAACCGTTTTTGGCACGCGACCAGAAGCCATCAAAATGGCACCGCTGGTTCATGCGCTGGCACAGGATCCCGCGTTCGACACCCGGGTTTGCGTCACCGCTCAGCACAGGCAGATGCTGGATCAGGTGCTGCATCTTTTTTCCATTGTGCCGGATTACGATCTGAACATCATGAAGCCCGGACAGGGGCTTACCGAGATCACCTGTCGCATTCTGGAAGGGCTGAAACCGATTCTGACCGAATTTCGTCCGGATGTCGTTCTGGTGCATGGCGATACGACAACCACCATCGCGACCAGCCTGGCCGCGTTTTATCAGCGTATTCCCGTCGGTCACGTTGAAGCGGGGCTGCGTACGGGCGATCTCTATTCGCCGTGGCCGGAAGAGGCCAACCGCACGCTCACCGGTCATCTGGCGATGTACCACTTCGCCCCGACCGAACTGTCGCGCCAGAATCTGCTGCGCGAGAACATTCCGGACGCGCGGATTTTTGTCACCGGCAATACCGTTATCGATGCGCTAATCGCCGTGCGCGACCGCGTGATGGCGGATGAACCGCTGCGCCTGCGCCTCGAAACGCAGTACCCGTTCCTCGATGGCGACAAGAAAATGATCCTGGTAACGGGCCATCGCCGCGAAAGTTTCGGCGAAGGATTCGAGCAGATTTGCCGCGCGCTGGCGGATATCGCCGCGCAAAACCGCGATGTCCAGATTGTCTATCCCGTACATCTCAATCCCAACGTTACCGAGCCGGTCAACCGTATCCTGGGCCACATCGACAACATAGTGCTGATTGAGCCGCAGGAGTACCTGCCGTTTGTCTGGCTGATGAACCACGCCTGGCTGATCCTGACCGACTCCGGCGGCATTCAGGAAGAGGCACCGTCGCTTGGCAAACCGGTGCTGGTAATGCGTGAAACCACCGAGCGCCCGGAAGCGGTCGAGGCGGGTACGGTGCGTCTTGTGGGCACGGACACGCAGCGTATCGTTGCCGAAGTGACGCGACTGCTGCACGACGAGGCGGCGTACCAGGCCATGAGCCACGCCCATAACCCTTATGGCGACGGCCAGGCATGCGAACGGATATTACATGCACTTAAAAATAATCGGGTATCACTATGAGTTTTAATACCATTTCGGTGATTGGTCTGGGTTATATCGGTTTACCCACCGCGGCGGCATTCGCGTCGCGTGAAAAACAGGTCATCGGCATCGACATCAACCAGCACGCGGTCGATACCATTAACCGGGGTGAAATTCATATTGTCGAGCCAGAGCTCGATAAGGTTGTCAAAACCGCCGTGGAAGGCGGTTTCCTGCGCGCCAGCACAACGCCCGTTGAAGCGGATGCGTATCTCATCGCCGTTCCCACGCCGTTCAAAGGCGATCACGAGCCGGATATGGCCTACGTGCAGGCGGCGGCGGAATCTGTCGCGCCGGTGCTGCGTAAAGGCGCGCTGGTGATTCTGGAATCCACGTCGCCCGTCGGCGCGACCGAACAGATGGCGCAATGGCTTGCGGCGCTGCGTCCGGATCTCAGCTTCCCGCAGCAGGCGGGCGAGGCGGCGGATATCAATATCGCCTACTGTCCGGAGCGCGTGCTGCCGGGCCAGGTAATGGTTGAGCTGATTAAAAACGACCGCGTGATTGGCGGGATGACGCCGGTCTGCTCGGCGCGCGCCAGCGAACTCTACAAAATCTTCCTGGAAGGTGAGTGTGTAGTCACTAACTCCCGCACCGCCGAGATGTGCAAGCTCACCGAGAACAGCTTCCGCGATGTGAATATTGCGTTCGCCAACGAGTTGTCGCTGATTTGTGCCGATCAGGGCATTAACGTCTGGGAGCTGATTCGCCTCGCCAACCGCCATCCGCGCGTAAATATCCTGCAACCAGGGCCGGGCGTGGGCGGCCACTGCATCGCCGTCGACCCGTGGTTTATCGTGGCGCAGAACCCACAGCAGGCGCGTCTCATCCGTACCGCGCGTGAAGTGAACGACCACAAACCGCACTGGGTGATTCAGCAGGTTAAAAGCACGCTGGCTGATTGCCTCGCTGCGACCAACCGCCGTGCCAGCGAAGTGAAAATCGCCTGCTTTGGCCTGGCGTTTAAACCAAATATCGATGATTTACGCGAAAGCCCGGCGATGGAAATCGCTGAGCTTATCGCCGACTGGCACAGCGGTGAAACGCTGGTCGTCGAGCCCAACATCCATACGCTGCCGACACGCCTTGAAGGCAAGTGCAAACTGAGCGCGCTTGACGACGCGCTGGCGCAGGCCGACGTGCTGGTGATGCTGGTTGACCATCAGCAGTTCAAGGCCATCGACGGTTCGACGCTTAATCACACCTGGGTCGTCGACACCAAAGGCGTCTGGCGGTGAACCCTTTGCTGGAGCTGCCCGATGCATGTCCACGCCACCCTTGATCCTCTTGAGTGGGAGAGCCACTTTTTCGGCATCGACAGCGCGATTGTCCGTTTCTCTGATACCGCGCCACAGTTAGACGTGGCGCAATTAGACGCCTGGTCGCGCGTGCAGGCGAAAGTGCCCGCAGCCCGCTGCGATCTGCTGGACGGCCTGGCGCAGCTCGGCTTTCAGCTGGTGGAGGGCGAAGTGGATTTCGCGCTGACACTCACGCCTGATGCGCCCGCGCGCGACGCGCAGATAATCACCGCCACGTCCGATGATATTCCGCTGCTGCGCGACGCGGCGGCGGAGGCGTTTGCCATGAGCCGGTTTCGCGCGCCCTGGTATGCGCCTGATGCCAGCGGACGGTTTTACGCGCAGTGGGTCGAAAACGCGGTTAAAGGCGCGTTCGATCACGAATGTCTTATCCTGCGCACGCCGCAGGGAGCGCTGCGTGGTTTCGTGACGCTGCGCGCGCTTAACGAACAAGAAGCCCGTATCGGCCTGCTGGCCGGTCGCGGCGCCGGAGAAGCCCTGATGCAGGCGGCGCGCCACTGGTGCGTCACGCGCGGGCTTTATACCTTGCGGGTTGCGACGCAGGCGGGCAACCGCGCCGCGCTGCGCCGCTATATTGCCAGCGGCGGCAACATCGAAAACACCGCTTATTGGTTATACAGGTAACTATCATGATCCCATTTAACGCACCGCCCGTGGTTGGCACGGAAATCGACTATATGCAGTCTGCGATGAGCAGCGGCAAGCTGTGCGGCGACGGCGGTTTTACCCGCCGCTGCCAGCAGTGGATGGAACAGCGTTTCGGCAGCCCGAAAGTGTTGCTGACGCCGTCCTGCACCGCGTCGCTGGAGATGGCGGCGCTGTTGCTGAACATCCAGCCGGGCGATGAAGTGATCATGCCGAGCTTTACGTTCGTCTCCACCGCTAACGCCTTTGTGCTGCGCGGCGCAAAAATCGTCTTTGTGGATGTACGCCCGGACACCATGAATATCGATGAAACGCGGATTGAAGCGGCCATCACCGATAAAACCCGCGCCATCGTGCCGGTGCATTACGCGGGCGTGGCCTGCGAGATGGACACCATTATGGCGATTGCCGAAAAGCACCAACTCTATGTGGTGGAAGACGCCGCGCAGGGCGTGATGTCGACCTATAAAGGCCGTGCGCTCGGCACTATCGGCCACATCGGCTGCTTTAGCTTCCATGAAACCAAAAACTATACCGCCGGTGGCGAAGGCGGCGCGACGCTGATTAACGATCCGGCGCTGATAGAGCGCGCGGAGATCATTCGCGAAAAAGGCACCAACCGCAGCCAGTTCTTCCGCGGTCAGGTGGACAAATATACCTGGCGCGATATCGGCTCCAGCTACCTGATGTCCGATTTGCAGGCCGCCTATCTCTGGGCGCAGCTGGAAGCGGCAGACCGCATTAACCAGCAGCGGCTGACGCTGTGGCAAACCTATTACGACGCGCTCGCCCCGCTGGCGCGCGCCGGGCGCATCACGCTGCCGTCGATCCCCGAGACCTGCCGCCATAACGCGCATATGTTTTACATTAAGCTTCGCGATATCGACGACCGCAGCAAGCTTATTGCCTACCTCAAAGAGGCCGAAATCCTGGCGGTGTTCCACTACATTCCGCTGCACGGCTGTCCGGCGGGCGAAAAATTCGGCGAGTTCCACGGCGAAGACCGTTTCACTACCGCCGAGAGCGAACGCCTGCTGCGCCTGCCGCTTTTCTTTAACCTCGCGCTGGTTAACCAGCGCACGGTGATCAATACGCTGCTGAGCTATTTCGGCTGATATGTCGCTCGCTAAAGCTTCCGTGTGGACCGCCGGGTCCACGCTTATCAAAATCGGCGCGGGGCTCGTGGTCGTCAAACTGCTGGCGGTCGCGTTTGGCCCGGCGGGCGTCGGGCAGGCGGGGAATTTCCGCCAGCTGATTACGGTGCTCGGCGTGCTGGCCGGGGCGGGTATTTTCAACGGCGTGACGAAACTGGTCGCGCAGCATCAGCATGACGCCGCCGGGCTGCAGCGCGTCACGGGCACGGCATCGGCGATGGTGCTGGGCTTCTCGACGTTACTGGCGGTGATTTTTCTGCTGGCAGCCGGGCCGATTAGCGTTGGCCTGTTTGGTCACGATCGCTATGAAAACGTGGTGCGCATGGTGGCCTTTATCCAGATGGGGATCGCCTGGGCTAACCTCACGCTCGCCATTATCAAAGGCTTTCGCGACGCGGCGGGCAACGCGCTGGCGCTGATTATCGGCAGTCTTATCGGCGTGGTGGCGTATTACGCCTGTTTTCGTCTCGGCGGGTATGAAGGCGCGCTGCTGGGCCTGGCGCTGGTGCCTGCGCTGGTCGCCATCCCGGCGGTCTGGATGCTGATGCGGCGCGAGCATGTGCCGCTGCGCTATCTGAAACCGTCCTGGGACGACCCGCTGGCGCGCCATCTCGGTAAATTCACGCTGATGGCCCTGATGACCGCGGTAACGCTGCCGGTCGCGTATGTGATGATGCGAAACCTGCTTGCCGCCCGTTACGGGTGGGATGCCGTCGGCATCTGGCAGGGCGTGAGCAGTATCTCCGACGCCTATTTACAGTTTATTACCGCGTCATTCAGCGTCTGGCTGCTGCCTACGCTCTCCCGCCTTGAGGCGAAGCGCGACATCACCCGCGAAATCGGACGCGCGCTAAAGTTCGTGCTGCCTGCGGTGGCGACGGCGAGCTTCGCGGTCTGGCTGCTGCGTGATTTCGCCATCTGGCTGCTGTTCTCGCCGCAGTTTACCGCGATGCGTGACCTCTTCGCCTGGCAACTGGTGGGCGACGTACTGAAAGTGGGCGCTTACGTCTTCGGCTATCTGATTATCGCGAAAGCCTCGCTGCGCTTTTATATTTTGACGGAAGTGAGCCAGTTTGCTTTATTAACCGGCTTTTCATACTGGCTGATCCCGGCGCACGGCGCGGCGGGCGCGGCCCAGGCCTATATGGCGACCTATATTGTCTATTTCGCCCTCTGTTGTGGCGTATTTTTACTCTGGCGCAGACAGACATGACAGCATTGATTCACGTTCTGGGGTCCGATATTCCCCATCATAACCAGACGGTACTGCGTTTCTTTAACGATGAACTGGCCGAAACCAATGAACAGGCGCGACGCTTTATGGTGGTGAGCGCCGATGAACAACTCGGTCAGCAGTATCCGTCGCTTTCGCTGAGCATTTATCCCGATAAAAAATCGCTCGCCCGCGCCGTGGTGGCGCTGGCGCGTGAAAACCGCCAGCAGCGCTTTTTTCTGCATGGCCAGTTTAATGCGCCGCTGTGGCTGGCGCTGCTTGGTGGCGGGCTGAAGCCCGCGCAGGTGAGCTGGCATATCTGGGGCGCGGATCTCTACGAAGCTTCGCGTAGCCTGAAGTTTCAGCTCTTTTACCGGCTGCGCCGTCTGGCGCAGGGGCGCGTCGGCCATGTGTTCGCCACGCGTGGCGATCTCAGTCACTTCGCGAAGCGTCATCCCGGCGTGCCGGGTGAGCTGCTCTATTTCCCGACGCGCATGGATGAAGGGTTAAACCAGCTGCCGCCGCCTGAGCGTGACGGCAAGTTAATGATTCTGGTGGGCAACTCCGGCGATCGGAGTAACGACCATATTGCGGCGTTGCAGGCGGTGCATCAGCAGTTTGGTGATAACGTCAACGTGATTGTGCCGATGGGATATCCTTCGAATAACGACGCGTGGATAGACGAAGTGACGCGAGCCGGGCAGGCGCTGTTCAGCCCGGAAAACCTTAACATCCTGCGTGAAAAGCTCGATTTCGACGCGTATCTGACGCTGCTGCGCCAGTGCGATCTCGGGTATTTCATTTTTGCGCGCCAGCAGGGGATTGGCACACTGTGCCTCCTGATTCAGGCAGGCGTGCCGTGCGTACTGAGCCGCGAAAACCCCTTCTGGCAGGATATGGTGGAACAAAATCTGCCGGTGTTGTTTACCGGCGATAAGCTTAACGAGGTGACGGTGCGCGAGGCGCAGCGTCAGTTGCAGATGGTCGATAAATCGCAAATCGCGTTCTTTAAGCCTAACTACCTGGCCGGCTGGCACCGCGCGCTGCGTATCGCTTCAGGAGAAGTGGCATGAGCTTACTGCAATTCAGCGGCCTGTTTATCGTCTGGCTGCTGGCGACGCTGTTTATCGGCACGCTGACCTGGTTTGAGTTCCGCCGGGTGCGGTTTAACTTTAACGTCTTTTTCTCGTTGCTGTTCCTGCTGACGTTTTTCTTCGGTTTTCCGCTGACCAGCATTCTGGTGTTTCGCTTTAACGTGGCGGTGGTGCCCGCAGAAGTATTGTTACAGGCGCTGCTTTCGGCGGGCTGTTTCTATGCGGTCTATTACGTCACCTATAAAACACGGTTGCGGGCGAGGACGCAGACATCATCCTCCGGCGGCGGGCTGTTTACCATGAACCGCGTTGAAACCCATCTGGCGTGGATAGTGATGATGGCGGTCGCGCTGGTGAGCGTCGGCATTTTCTTTATGCATAACGGCTTTCTGCTGTTCCGGCTGCATTCGTACAGCCAGATTTTCTCAAGCGAAGTCTCCGGCGTGGCGCTGAAGCGCTTTTTCTACTTCTTTATACCGGCGATGCTGGTGGTCTATTTCCTGCGTCAGAGCAGCCGCGCGTGGCTCTTTTTCCTCGTCAGTACCGTCGGGTTTGGCCTGCTGACGTATATGATTGTTGGCGGCACGCGCGCCAATATCATTATTGCGTTCGCAATCTTCCTGTTTATCGGCATTATTCGCGGCTGGATCTCGCCCGGCATGCTGGCTGCGGCAGGCGTGATGGGGATTGTCGGGATGTTCTGGCTGGCGCTGAAGCGCTATGGGCTTAACGTCAGCGGCGACGAAGCGTTTTACACCTTTCTTTACCTCACGCGTGACACCTTCTCGCCGTGGGAAAACCTGGCGCTGCTGTTGCAACACTACGGTGACATTGAGTTTCAGGGGCTGGCACCGATTGCGCGCGATTTCTATGTGTTTATTCCGTCATGGGTCTGGCCTGACAGGCCGCATATCGTGCTCAACACCGCTAACTATTTCACCTGGGAAGTGCTGAATAACCACTCGGGGCTGGCTATCTCCCCGACGCTGCTTGGCTCGCTGGTGGTGATGGGCGGCGTGTGGTTTATCCCGCCAGGCGCGGTGGTGGTCGGGCTGATTATTAAATGGTTCGACTGGCTGTATGAGCGCGGCAACCATGAACCGAACCGCTATAAGGCCGCGATTCTGCACAGCTTCTGTTTTGGCGCTATCTTCAACATGATTGTGCTGGCCCGTGAAGGGCTGGATGCCTTTGTGTCGCGCGTGATCTTTTTTATGGTGGTCTTCGGTGCCTGTCTGGTTGTCGCGAAACTGATTTACTGGCTGCTGGATAGCGCAGGGCTTATCCAGCCGCGCCGTCGTCGTGCCGCGCCGCTGTCGCCAACGGAAACGCTTTAAGGTTAAGGGAATATGATGTCTGAACAGGTCACCGCCCCGGTCTATACGCTTCGCGGCCTGCCGCTGCTGGGGTGGCGCGATATGCAACACGCGCTCGATTATCTCTATGCCGATGGCTCGCTGCGCCACGGCACGCTGGTGGCGATTAACGCCGAGAAGATGCTGGCGCTGGAGGCGGATGCCGAAGTCCGCAGTCTGATTGAAGCGGCGGAGTTTAAATATGCCGACGGTATTAGCGTCGTGCGTTCGGTCCGTAAAAAGTATCCGCAGGCGAAAGTGTCGCGTGTGGCGGGGGCCGATCTTTGGGAGGCGCTGATGGCGCGCGCCGGACGCGAAGGCACGCCGGTGTTTCTGGTGGGCGGCAAGCCGCAGGTGCTGGCGCAAACTATCGAAAAGCTCAAACGGCAGTGGAATGTGAATATTGTCGACGCGCAGGACGGCTATTTTAAGCCAGAGGAGCGAGCGGCGCTGTTTGCGCGCATCCGCGACAGCGGCGCACAGATTGTCACGGTGGCGATGGGCTCGCCGCGCCAGGAGATTTTTATGCGCGACTGCCGTCTCGTTCACCCTGACGCCCTGTATATGGGCGTCGGCGGCACCTATGATGTATTCACGGGCCATGTGAAACGCGCGCCGAAAGCGTGGCAAAACCTGGGGCTGGAATGGCTCTACCGTTTGCTCTCCCAGCCGAGCCGTCTCAAACGCCAGCTGCGCCTGCTGCGCTATCTGGGCTGGCACTATACCGGCAGGCTCTAATCCTGAGGCGGCGTCTGCCGATGCCGCCGTTTCTCTTCTGATGATTTATTGCGCAGTAAGCGCATTTTTACCACGCATTATTTGCCATTTCTCTCAAATTGCGGAACCATTCGCCCGCCCCTTGCCGGGACGCGGCAGGGTTACGCTGCCCGCAGGCGCGTCGTTATTCACCATCACAATAACCAGGTTCACCTGGACGCACGTGAAACACAACACAGAGGATCTATGGCAGAGAATAAACCGGAACTACAGCGAGGGCTGGAGGCCCGACATATCGAGCTGATTGCGCTCGGCGGCACTATCGGGGTGGGGCTGTTTATGGGCGCCGCCAGCACGCTGAAATGGGCGGGGCCGTCGGTGCTGCTGGCCTACATCATCGCCGGGCTGTTCGTCTTTTTCATTATGCGCTCTATGGGCGAAATGCTGTTCCTTGAGCCGGTAACCGGTTCGTTCGCCGTTTACGCGCACCGCTATATGAGCCCGTTTTTCGGCTATCTCACCGCGTGGTCCTACTGGTTTATGTGGATGGCGGTGGGTATTTCGGAAATCACCGCCATCGGGGTTTACGTCCAGTTCTGGTTCCCGGAGATGGCGCAGTGGATACCCGCGCTGATTGCCGTGGGGCTGGTCGCGCTGGCGAATCTTGCAGCGGTGCGGTTGTATGGCGAAATCGAGTTCTGGTTCGCGATGATTAAAGTCACCACCATTATCGTCATGATAGTGGTTGGGCTTGGCGTGATTTTCTTTGGCTTCGGCAACGGCGGACATGCCATTGGCTTCGGCAATCTCACCTCGCACGGCGGTTTCTTTGCCGGCGGCTGGAAAGGCTTTCTGACAGCACTCTGTATCGTCGTGGCGTCATACCAGGGCGTTGAGCTGATTGGCATTACCGCGGGCGAAGCGAAAAACCCACAGGTGACGCTGCGCAGCGCGGTCGGCAAAGTGCTGTGGCGCATCCTGATTTTCTATGTAGGCGCGATTTTCGTTATCGTCACTATCTTCCCGTGGGATGAGATTGGCAGCAACGGCAGCCCGTTTGTCCTGACCTTCGCAAAAATCGGCATCACCGCCGCGGCAGGCATTATCAACTTCGTGGTGCTGACCGCCGCGCTCTCCGGCTGCAACAGCGGCATGTACAGCTGCGGGCGTATGCTCTATGCGCTCGCGAAAAACCGCCAGTTACCGGCGGCGATGGGCAAAGTCTCCCGCAACGGCGTACCGGTGGCGGGTGTCGCGCTCTCCATTGTTATCCTGCTGGTGGGCTCGTGCCTGAACTACATTATCCCGAATCCGCAGCGCGTGTTTGTTTATGTCTACAGCGCCAGCGTGCTGCCGGGTATGGTGCCGTGGTTTGTTATCCTGATTAGCCAGCTGCGCTTTCGCCAGACGCACCAGGCGGCGATTGCCTCGCATCCGTTCCGCTCCGTGCTATTCCCGTGGGCGAATTACCTGACGATGGCGTTCCTGGTCTGCGTGCTGGTGGGCATGGGATTCAACGACGATACGCGGATGTCGCTGATTGTCGGCGCGATTTTCCTGGTACTGGTGAGCGTTATTTATAAGCTTTTCGGGTTCGATCGCTACGGTTCGACCCCCAAAGTGGACGGATAACCGCCAGAATGCGCAAAGCATAACCAAACGCGCATTTTCTTCAAAAAAGCACTAGACAGCAGGGCGCGAAGTCCGTAGTATCCCCACCCGCAACGGCGCTACGCGCCCGTAGCTCAGCTGGATAGAGCGCTGCCCTCCGGAGGCAGAGGTCTCAGGTTCGAATCCTGTCGGGCGCGCCATTTAACCGGCGCTTGAGCTGCGGTGGTTTTAATACCGCGTGAAAGAATACAGTGGTGGCTATAGCTCAGTTGGTAGAGCCCTGGATTGTGATTCCAGTTGTCGTGGGTTCGAGTCCCATTAGCCACCCCATTATTTAAGAGTTTGTGGCGATGCGAAGGTGGCGGAATTGGTAGACGCGCTAGCTTCAGGTGTTAGTGTCCTTCGGACGTGGGGGTTCAAGTCCCCCCCCTCGCACCACTACTTGATTGAACAAAAAAGTCAAAAAGCAGTATACGGCGAGTAGCGCAGCTTGGTAGCGCAACTGGTTTGGGACCAGTGGGTCGGAGGTTCGAATCCTCTCTCGCCGACCACTTTTGAACCTCGCTTCGGCGAGGTTTTTTGTTTTCCGCCTCCTGCCGCTTTACTTCCGTACTTTATTTTTCCAGAAATTTTTCTCGTTTCTTAAACACTTCTCGTGTTGTTATCTGCCTGCCGTACTGTAATCGCGCTCACAAAATTCGTTTAGCGTTTTTAATCAGTTTCTGTGCTAATGATTAAATCTGCCGCTGCGCTTTATTGACCACTTTTTATTTTGAAATGAGGGTTTTTTATGATTAATGATTTATTTTTGGTGATGCATTGTTAATTTTAGCCGCCTTTAAGATTGGTGGTTGCCAATTAATATTAGCCAGATTGCTTTTATATAATATTCGGTGATGAGCGAAAAAATATAATGTATTGATTTTAAAAGAACCCTGCGCAAATCCTCATGAATTAATTGACTGCTAATTTTTAATTAGACCATTTGAAATTTTCCCAACACCCATTACACCTATTACATATCTGAAATTAAGCCGTCGGGACTGAATGCCTGGAATTTTCCTCGCGTTGCCGTCTTCCCTGCTCTGTGCGCCTTTTCTGAGCACAGCCCGTTTTTCTCTTCCCGTTGTTTGCGGAACGTTCTGTTTTGACATACGTGACAAAAATAAGTGAGGGGTTATGGCAACAATTCTCGATGGCAGTGCAACCGCGCAGGCATTAACCATTCAAACGCTGGCGCGCCATGGCGGCGAATTAATTATCACCGTACAGGCGCAGGGCACCCGGACATTAATACTGTCGGAGCCTTCCGTGGTGCGTATTCAGGCAACGCCAGATGCGGTGCTGCATTACGAACGGCAGGGCGATGACCTAATTCTGCATATGCAAAACGGCAGTACCGTCGTCTGTAAAAACTATTTTGCCGAGCAGGACGGCTATCACAGCGAATTATTATTTGATGACGGGAAACATCCGCCGGTTCATGCCGTCTTTCCCTCGAATGAAACGATGGCCGCCAGCGCGCCTGGATTGACGCCGGAATATCAGACGGTAGACAGCATTGAGCCGCTGCTTATCAGCGACAGTCATACGATGGCTATTCTGGGGCCAATTCTTGGCGCGGTGGCGCTCGGCGGCGTGATTGCCGCGGCAGGTTCCGGCGGTGGCGGTGGCGATAGCAACCGGGGCGGCGACAATGGCGGGAACAGCGGCAGCAACGGCGCCATCAAACTCAACACGCTTTCCGGCGACGGCATGCTGAATGCCCAGGAAGCGCAAAGCGCGCTGGTGGTCAGCGGCCAGACCGTGAATGTGGCCCCTGGCACGACGGTCACGGTGACGATTAACGGCAAAACCTACACCACTACCGTTGCGGCGGATAATACCTGGTCGCTGACGGTACCGGCAGCCGACGTGCAGGCATTCCCGGACGGCCCGCTGCCGGTGCGCGTGACCACGACCGATACCGCCGGCCATACCATCAGCGCCGAATCGTCATTGGACGTCGCGGCGCAATTCCTGCCCGACCCGCAAATCGCCCCGGTATTTGGCGACGATATGCTGGTACTGACCGAAAGCCAGGGCAACCAGACCATCAGCGGCACGACCGGCATTACCGGCGCGGGCCAAAGCGCGGTAGTCGTGATAAACGGCGTCTCGTACCCGGTCGAGGTCGACAACCAGGGCAACTGGAGCCTGACGCTGACGCCTGCACAGCTCAGTACGCTGCCGCAGGGTGAACTGCCGATAAGCGTTATCGTCACCGACGCGGCGGGCAATACCGGCAGTAATACGATTATCGCCACGGTCGATACCATTCCGCCGCCGGTTACCGTGTTACCGCTCACGGGCGATAATCTGGTGAACGCCGTTGAAAGCAAACTGCCCATTGCGATCAACGGTACCTCTGAGCCCGGCGCGCAAATCACCGTGAGCTATAACAATCAGCAATACACCGCCACGACGGGTGCTGACGGCAAATGGAGCGTGCAAATCCCTGCTAATGCGCTCGATGGCATGGCAAATGGCAACTATCCGCTCACCGTCACCGCCAAAGACGCTGCCGGCAATACAGGCACCACCAGCGAAACCGTAACCATGGCGCTGACGCCGCCCGCGCCGACACTCAACACGCCGTTTGGCGACGATCTGCTGAACAATAACGACACCAAAGTCACGCAACTGCTCACCGGGAAAACCGGCGCGTTCGGCGGCTCTCAGGGGGTGATCGTCAACATCGGTGGTCTGGATGTGCTCAGCCACGCCACGCCGGTGCGGGGCAGCGATGGCAAGTGGTCGCTGAATGTCGATCCCGTGGCGGGCGGTAATAACTATCTGGCGACCGTCGATGAGAACGGCAACTGGCAGCTGGCGTTGCCGCCCGATGTGCTCCAGCAGTTTGCGGATGGCGAAATAACGATAACCGTGGTTGCTGTCGATGGCGCGGGGAACTTCGGCGCTGCGCCGCAGCAATCATTCGATGTGGATACCACGCCGCCGACGCTTGCCGTTACGCCGGTCACCGGCGATGACATCATCACGGCGCTGGAGAGCGGCGCGGATGTGGTAGTGAGCGGCACCAGTAGCGGGCTGGAGAGCGGGCAGAGCGTCAGTGTGCTTATCAACGGTGTGACCTATGTGACGGCCGCCGGGGCCGACGGTAGCTGGAGCGTGACGATACCGGCGGCGAATGTGCAGGCGCTGCCTCAGGGCGATGTGCCCATTTCCGTCAGCGCCAGTGACGCGGCGGGTAACCGCGGCGTGGCGGGGAGCACGGTCACGGTTGATACCGAGGTAGCTCTTACCGTAAACCCTGTCGCGGGCGACGATATCATCAACTCACTGGAGATTGCGGGAGATGTGCCGGTGAGCGGTACGGCATCGGTAGAAGACGCCGGGCGGACGGTGACCGTGACGCTTAACGGTCAGGATTACACCACCACCGTTCAGCCGGACGGTAGCTGGACCGTGAATCTGCCTGCGGCAGACCTTCAGGCGCTCGCTGACGGCCAGCAGCCGCTAACGGTGTCATTAAGCGACGCCGTGGGTAACAGCGTCACCATTAACCATCCGGTGACGATCGACGCCAGTGCCGCCACGCTGCCGGTACTGACCATCAACCCGCTGTCCGGCGATGGTTACCTGAACGCCTTCGAGCATACCCGACCGCTTCTGCTGAGCGGCACCAGCACAAACGTTGAAGCGGGGCAGACCGTCACGCTGACGCTCAATGGTAAAACGTATACCGCCACCACGCAGAGCGATGGCAGCTGGAGCGTGGAGGTGCCCGCGACGGATGTGCTGTTGCTCACCGATCAACAGTGGACTGTCAACGCCAGCGTCACGGATACCAGCGGTAACCCGGCCTCCGCCAGCGGCGATCTCACGGTCGTCGCCCAGACGAACCCGACGATTTCTGTCGATCCGATTGCGACAGACAACATCATTAACGCAACGGAAAAAGGCATCGACCTGACCATTACCGGCGACAGCACGGCTATTGAAGCCGGCCAACCAGTGACGGTGCTCTTTAATGGCGTGACGTATAACGCGCAGGTGGGGAGCGATGGTAGCTGGAGCGTCACCGTCCCTGCCACGGCGCTGAGCGGCCTGAACGACGGGCCACTCAGTGTGGTGGTGGGCTCGCAGGATATCGCCGGGAATCAGGTATCCGCGGGACAGACGGTGACAGTCGATAGCTCTGTCACGCTGACGATAGACACTATTGCGGTGGATGACATCATCAGCGATGCGGAGTCGCAAAGCGACGTGACGATTTCCGGCACAGCGTCCACCGCGGACGCCGGGCGCACCGTCACGGTGACACTGGGTGGCAATACTTACAACGCGACGGTACAGCCGGACGGGACGTGGAGCGTGGATGTGCCGGCAGCAGACGTTCAGGCACAGAGTGACGGTGAGCTGACCGTCACCGCCTCGCTCACCGACGCCGCAGGCAACGCGGTGTCTGTCGATCATCTCGTGACGCTTGATACCACCGCGCCCGTGGTGACCATCAATCCCATCGCGACCGATGATATTGTCAGCGCGGCGGAGGCGGGAGGGCTGGTAACGCTAAGCGGTACGGCAGAGGCCAACAGTACGGTGGTGATCACCATTGGCACGCTGACCTTTAACGCCACGACCAACGCCAGCGGCGTCTGGACGACGGATGTCTCACTCGCCGCACTCGCGGATGGTGACTACACCGCCAGTGTGGTGGCAACCGACGCGGCGGGCAACAGCGGCGATACCAGTCGCCCGTTTGAAATGCTGGTGACGCCGCCTGCGCCAACGGTCGAAGCGCTGCCCTTCGGCAATGCGTTTCTGTCGCTGGTGGAATCACAGTCCGATCAAATCGTGACGGGCACAACAGGCACCGCCCACGCGGCAAACGTGGAAGTCGTGATTAACGGCATCACTTATACCGCCACGTTTGATGCCAGCGGCACCTGGCAGATCACCGTGCCTGCGACGGATTTACAGGCGATGCCCGCCGATGGCTCGCAAATACCCATCACCGTGACGGTGACCGACACCGCAGGCAATAGCGGCAACGGGAATAACAGCTTCAGCGCCGATTTCGTACCGCCGTCGCTGACGGTCAATGACGTGACCGGCGACAACCTGATTAACCCGACCGAGGCGGCTGGCGTCATCGCGGTCTCCGGCATGTCCGATCCGGGCAGCGTCGTGACGTTTACCTTAAACGGTGAGACTTACGGCCCGGTGACGACCGCCGGTAACGGC
Organism: Cronobacter sp. 153480017-3; assembly: GCF_053627815.1. Classification (NCBI taxonomy): domain Bacteria; kingdom Pseudomonadati; phylum Pseudomonadota; class Gammaproteobacteria; order Enterobacterales; family Enterobacteriaceae; genus Cronobacter; species Cronobacter sp. 153480017-3. Next base: position 38,423 of record NZ_JBSEYN010000013.1, read on the forward strand.
AACTGGAATATCAATATTCCCGCAGGGCAGCTGGCATCGCTTGCGGATGATGTTTATGACATGGTCGTCACCGCTGAAGATGACGCGGGAAATACCGTCACGGAGACGGTGCCGCTGACGATTGATTTCACCGCGCCGGTTATCACGATTAACGAGCCGCTGGCTGCTGACGGCTACATCAATCAGGCGGAGGCGCAAAGCGGCGTGACGATCACCGGCACCGGCGAAGCCGACCTGCCATTAACGCTGACGCTTAACGGCGTTACCTATAACACCACGGTGCTGGCGAACGGCACCTGGAGCGTGCAGTTGCCCGCCAGCGCGCTGGGCTCTGTGCCGAATGGCGATTATACGCTCAGCGCAACCCAGACGGATGCCGCAGGCAACAGCGGCAGCGACACCGCGCCAGTCAGCGTGCTGAGGACGCTGCCCGCCCCGACCATTACGCTTGCGTATGGTGATGGCTTCCTGAGCCAGGCGGAATCACAAACGGATCAGACGATTACCGGCACCACGGGGCTGAATTCCAGTGCGCTGGTGGAGTCAGCGACGGTCACTATTGGCGGCATCGCCTATACGCCCACCATTAACAGCAACGGCACCTGGAGCGTGACGCTAACGCCGACACAGCTTCAGGCGCTGCCGCAGGGCGCAGTACCGATTCGCGTGGACGTAACCGATGTGGCGGGTAACGCGGGCAGCCGGCAGACCTTCTCTACCGTCGATACCGTTATCCCCACGGTCGATGTGTTACCCGTGACCGGCGATGACATTATCGATCAGACGGAGATCGCAGGCGGCGGGCTGGTTATCAGCGGTGATTCCGAACCCGGCGCGGAGGTGACTGTTCTCTTTGGCAGCGTCACACTGACAACGACGGTGCTTGGCGATGGTAGCTGGAGCGTGGCTATCTCACCCGATGCCCTGGCCCAGCCCGAAGGGAGCTATACGCTCGATATTACGTCGCGCGATGACGCCGGTAATCAGGTTTCCACACAGCATACAGTGCAGTTGCAGAACGGCGTGGCGCCACCCGCGCTGATGGGACTGTTCGCTGAGCCGCTGCTCATCAGCGACGTGGCGCTGACAGGCACTGACGGTAACGACCATTTTATTCTCAACAGTCTGGATTTCAGCCGGATTGATGGCGGCGCGGGTGTCGATACCTTAACCCTCGGCGACAAGCTGCAGACGCTCAACCTCGCGCAGCTCGGTTTCAAAGTGGCGCACATTGATGTGCTCGATCTCGGTACCAGCGGCAAGGGCAGCCTGACCCTGAATCTCGATAACGCGCTGAACCTGAAAGACGATCCTCACGAGCCGTTGCGTATTACGGGGGACAACGGCGGTGAAGTGACGCTGCTTAATACGCCGGAAGGCATCTGGTCGGTGAGCGGCGTCGAGACTATCGGCGATCACGTGTTCGACGTTTATCACAACAGCGCGCTGGGGCGACCAACACGCTGGGCGATTTGCTGATTCAGGAAAATGTCCACGTAAAACTGATGTAAGAGAAAAGTGATGGGTTTTAGCGACACTCTGCGTTATACGTGTCGTCCACAGGAGACATATAAGTTTTTAATATCTATAAGGAAAGATGCAGGGCTGGAAACCGTGTCGCTATTTGATGACACCTGATGGCTGCGCCTGCCAGGGAAATGCGCCTACGGCCCCGGTCACAGTAGCGATGAAACAAGGGGTTAGCCGTTGCAGACAAACGCTGCATACCTGGCACGATAAATGCTACAATAGAAATGTAGATGCTCATTCCACTTCTTATGTTTGCTCCGGCTTCATAAACCCAGGAATGACGCAGAGCCGTTTACGGTGCTTATCGTCCACAGACAGATGTCGCTTCGGCCTCATCAAACACCATGGACATAACGTTGAGTGAAGCACCACATTTGTTGTCAAACAGACCTGTTTTGATACCTGCCTTCGGGCAGGTATTTTTTTGCCTGTAGATCATCTTTCGCGCCGTGGCGGCCTTGGCTGCGCGCGCTCACCCCGGTCACTAACCTTGACGAGGCTCTCAAACCGCAGGAATAAAAAACCCCTCCGAAGAGGGGTGGGAATTATTGCGGGCCGTTTTGCTGTAGCGTCAGCAGCAGGCCGTCGCGGCGCATCGTGGCGGCCTCTTCGGGCTGATGCAGCCGGTCAAGTACGTCTGCAAGCCAGGCGTAATCGAAGGCGTCCGGGCGCTGTTTGAGGGCGGCACGAAACGCGAGGCTCGCCTCTTTCCATTCGCCGTGGGACATCAGCAGCTGGCCTAAAGTGCTCCAGAGCAGCGGGCGATCGCCGTAGGTTTTGATCTGCTGGCGCAGCGCTTTTTCGAGCTGCTCCGGGTTACCGGCTTTCAGGCGCGGCATCAGCAGTACCAGCCGATCGTCATACTGGCGCTTCAGGCCGTCGAGAATAATTTCCTGCGCGGTCTGATGATCGTCACACTCGATCAGATGTTCCGCCATCGCCACCTGCAACGCCGGTTGATGGCGCGTTTTACGGCTCTGGTTACGCCACCAGGCTTTCAGGCCGTCGCTGCCCTGATCGGCACGCGCCTGATCCATCAGCCCGATCCAGGCCTGACGCGTCAGCGCATCGCGGTGCTCGTCGTCGCCCACGCCCGCCTTCTGCATCGAAGGAATAATATCCAGCAGTGAGCTCCACGCGCCGGTGCGGATATACGCCTGTTCTGCCAGACGCAGCACTTCCGGGTGGCGTGGCGTGATTTCCAGCAGACGGTCAACGCCGTGACGCGCCGCGTGGTTTTCATTGCGCGCCAGTTGCAGACGCACGCGGGTGATCTCAACCGGGATCTGATCGTTATCCGCCAGCTCCGCCGCGCGCTCAAGATGCTGATTGGCGCGGGCTTCGTCACCGCGCTGCTGGGCGGCTTCCGCGGCCAGCAGATAGTTAACCACCGGCTGTTCCGCGTGATCGGCGTTTTTCGACATCAGCTTTTCAACCTGCTGATAGTCGCCCTCGGCAAGCTTCAGCAGCGCCAGTTTGGTTTGCTTACGTGCACGGCTGCGTTTGCGGCCCGCGAACCAGCCGCGGGTACGTGCGCCGGTGCGAAACAGGCGGCGCAGCAGCCACTCGATCGCAAACAGCACCACCAGCGAGAGGATCAGAATGATCGCAAGGCCGGTGACGCTGGTTTCAATATTCCAGGTATCGGTCTGGATCAGCACATAACCCTGGTGGCCTGCCACCATCGGGCCGACCACGATCCCGGCGATCAACAGCAGAAACAGCAATAAGACTTTCAGCATTACTGTTCTCCCTGCGTCGGTGCCGCATCTGCCGGAGCCTGGGTGCGCGGGTCGTCAACCTGCGGGACGGCAGCATCGCCCGGTACTGACGGCTGCGCCATCAGGTTACGCACGCGCGTCTGCATGAGTTTTTCCAGAATCGCCTGGCTTTGCAGGGTTTCCGGGAGATCCATGCTGATGTTCTGCTGGGCCAGGTTGTCGATAGATTCCAGAAACGCTTTGGTGCCCGCGTCACTGGTGTCGTAATACGCGCGTACCCACGTCGAGACGTTATCAAGCGACTGCTTGTAGATCTCATCCTGATGGCGCGGCACGGCCTGGGCGGCAACCAGCAAGCGCGAGCGGATATTCTCGCGCAGGTAGATATCCTGATTCGGGGCCAGCAGCGGCACGGCGGTCTCGTCGCGGCGGCGGATGGTAATAAAGCTGTCCATAAAGTTGTGCCAGCTTTTCACCAGATTCTGACGCCATTCACTCAGCGAGCTGGAAAGCTCGCTGCCGTCGCTGTCCATCGGGGCGTCGTCGCTGTCGTTGTCCGCAAGGCGCAGGTTATCGACCTGGTTGGAGAGCTGGTTGAGCTTAAGAATGATGCCGTCGTAATCGACCTGCGTAACGCTCGCCAGCGCGGCGATGTCATCCGTCAGCGCGCGGCGGGCGGTAATAAGGCTTGGGTCGTTCATGTCGGCGAGGCTCGCATCGGCGCTTTTTAACAGCGCGGCGGCGGTGGTGGCGTCCTGATCGCTCCAGAGCTTACGCCCGGCGAGTTTGACCAGGAAATCCGCCTGGGCGAGCTGCCAGGTTTTGGCGTCGCTGCCGGAGATGGTCGCGACTTTCTTCTGGACTTCATCCAGTTCACGCGCCATCGCTTCCTGCTGGCGGGTGGCGGCCGCGAGCGCGTCAGCCTGCGCCTTAAGGGTTTTCTCAAACTCAGCTTTCTGCGCCTGCTGCTGATTTTGCAACGAGGTTAACTGGGTGGCGAGCGTATCGCTGTTGGCGTTTTGCGTATCGGCCTGCTTTGTACTCCAGGTCCACAGGCCCGCGCCTGTCGCCAGCGCAATGGCGATGGCCACAGCGCTCAGCACCAGCGCGGTTTTGCCGGAGCGGTCTTTTTTCGCGGTCGGTTCCGGCTGTGGCGTAGTCTCCACAACCTGCGGGGTTTCTTCAACCGTAGCAGGGGTGTGTTGTTGTTCCGTCATTGTGGCTTCCCGTTTAAAAGTTATTGCAACGCGCGCAGCAGCGCGTCGTTATCGGCGTTATCAGCGACCAGAATGTTCTGCCAGCCAAGCTCCCTGGCAATCGTCGCCAGACGCTCGCTGACGACCACCAGCCGACAGCGCAGCAACCAGTTTTCGCGATACCACGGCGGCATCAGGTCATGCAGCTGGCGCAGCATCTCGCCGCTGGTCACCACCAGCGTGGTAATGCCGCGCGTATGCCAGCGGTGCGCTTCCTCGGTGCCGTCGTAAATTTTCGCGCTACGTTGATAGCATTCGCAAAACGTCACGGTCGCGCCGCGCTCCGCTAAGGTTTCCCCTAACAGCTCGCGACCGCCGTTGCCGCGCAGGATAAGCGCACGCTTACCGGCAACGTTTTGTAATTCAGGTAATTGTAGCAAGACTTCGCTGATTTCCCGATCGCGCGGGTAATGGACGTGCAAACCGCTGACCTGATGCAGCGCCAGCGCGGTGGTGCGCCCGATGGCGAACGCCTCGACGGCGCGAGGCCAGCGCTGCCCCAGACGCTGTAAGTGCGCGTTCGCAAAACTCACCGCGTGTTGCGATAGCGTAAAGAGGAGATCGTGCGGCGCGAGCGCGTCGAGCAGCGCGGGCAGTTGCGGCAGTTCCCGGCCAGGGCAGAACTCGATCAGCGGAAAACTCCAGGCCTCCTGCCCCAGTGCGCGCAGGCGGCTCACTAATTCCTCCCCGGCGGGAGAGGGGCGGGTGACCAGAATCGTCATGCGGGGCCATCCCCCTGATAAACGTCGGCGAGGATCTCCCGCGCGCCATGGTTTAACAGCTCTTCCGCCAGTGAGATGCCAAGCTGGCGTGCGTCCTCTGGCGCGCCGCGGCGTTCGCCGCGTACGATACGCGAGCCATCCGGCGCGCCGACCAGCGCGCGCAGCCACAGCTCACCGTCTTTCAGCTCCGCATAGCTGCCGATAGGCACCTGACAGCCACCTTCCAGACGCGTGTTCATGGCGCGCTCGGCGCGCACGCGCACGGCGGTCTCTTCGTGATTGAGCGGCGCGAGCAGTTCGCGGGTACGGGTATCGTCAAGGCGACACTCAATGCCGACCGCGCCCTGGCCTACGGCGGGCAGCGAAATTTCCGGTGCTAGCGGGCTTGTGATGCGCGCGTCGAGTTGCAGACGTTTGAGGCCTGCCACCGCCAGAATAATGGCGTCGTAGTCGCCGTTATCGAGTTTGCTCAGGCGCGTCCCGACATTCCCGCGCAGCGAACGGATGATGAGATCCGGGCGGCGCGCGGCAATCTGGCACTGACGACGCAGGCTCGATGTCCCGACGATGCTGCCCGCAGGCATTTCATCAAGGCTTTTATACTGCCTGGACACAAAGGCGTCGCGCGGATCTTCGCGCTCGCAGATGGTGACCAGCCCAAGCCCTTCCGGGAATTCGACCGGCACATCTTTCATAGAGTGCACGGCGATATCGGCGCGGCCATCCAGCATGGCGAGCTCCAGTTCTTTCACGAACAGCCCCTTGCCGCCCACTTTCGCCAGCGGCGTATCGAGGATCACATCGCCGCGCGTCACCATCGGCACCAGCTCGACGGTCAGCCCCGGATGACAGGCCTCCAGCCGCTGCTTCACATATTGTGCCTGCCAGAGCGCCAGCGGACTTTGGCGGGTGGCAATTCTTAATACATTGTCTAACATGCTTCATACCGTAAATGTCGTCTGCCGATCATCCTACCACTGTTAGCGGAAGGCTGTCAGGTCAAACGGCGGCGAGGCGCGGCGTGCAGACGCCACACAGAAAGGCGCTAAGGGCAGGGGAACGGTGCTATAATTATCTGTAGCGCATCTTTCTTTACGGTCAATCTACAAGGTGTTAGATTGATCACGTTTTGAGCCATTTGTTTGCCCGTCACACCATAATCACAAGGGCGACACAACGGTGAACACTGTTTACATTCTGTAACCATCAGGCGATACGTCTTGTACCTCTATATTGAGACACTGAAGCAGAGACTGGATGCCATCAATCAATTGCGTGTGGATCGCGCGCTTGCTGCCATGGGGCCTGCTTTCCAACAGGTCTACAGTCTGCTGCCAACATTACTGCATTATCACCATCCGCTGATGCCGGGTTACCTTGAAGGTAACGTTCCCTACGGCATTTGCCTCTACACGCCTGATGAAACCCAACGCCACTACCTGAACGAGCTGGAAACCCAGCGCGGCATGCCTGCACAGCAAACGGTACAGGGCGAACTGCCGATTACCGGCATCTATTCGATGGGCAGCACCTCCTCTGTGGGGCAGAGCTGTTCGTCCGATCTCGACATCTGGGTCTGCCATCAGGCCTGGCTTGATAACGACGAGCGCCAGTTGCTGCAGCGTAAATGCAGCCTGCTGGAAAGCTGGGCGGCGTCGCTGGGCGTCGAGGTCAGTTTCTTCCTGATTGATGAAAACCGCTTCCGCCATAATGAAAGCGGCAGCCTCGGCGGCGAAGACTGCGGCTCGACGCAGCATATTTTGCTGCTGGACGAGTTCTACCGCACCGCCGTACGCATGGCCGGCAAACGTATTCTCTGGAACATGGTGCCGTGTGACGAAGAAGAGCATTACGACGATTACGTGATGACGCTCTACGCGCAGGGCGTGCTGACGCCAAACGAGTGGCTGGATCTGGGCGGCTTAAGTTCTCTTTCTGCCGAAGAATATTTCGGCGCGAGCCTCTGGCAGCTCTATAAAAGCATCGATTCCCCATATAAAGCCGTGCTGAAAACGCTGCTGCTGGAAGCCTATTCCTGGGAATATCCGAACACTCGCCTGCTCGCGAAAGATATCAAACAGCGCCTGCATGACGGCGAAATCGTCTCGTTCGGGCTCGATCCTTACTGCATGATGCTGGAGCGCGTCACGCACTATCTGACGGCTATCGACGACAGCGCGCGCCTCGATCTCGTGCGCCGCTGCTTCTACCTGAAAGTGTGCGAAAAACTCTCCCGCGAGCGCGCTTGTGTCGGCTGGCGTCGCGAGGTGGTAAGCCAGCTGGTGAAAGAGTGGGGCTGGGATGAAGCGCGCCTGACGATGCTTGATAACCGCGCCAACTGGAAAATCGACCAGGTGCGCGAGGCGCATAACGAGCTGCTCGACGCGATGATGCAGAGCTATCGTAATCTGATCCGCTTCGCGCGCCGCAATAACCTGAGCGTCTCCGCAAGCCCGCAGGATATCGGCGTGCTGACGCGCAAACTCTATGCCGCGTTTGAAGCGCTGCCGGGGAAAGTGACGCTGGTGAACCCGCAGATTTCGCCGGATCTCTCCGAGCCGACGCTCACCTTCATCCATGTGCCGCCGGGCCGCGCCAACCGCACCGGGTGGTATCTCTACAACCGCGCGCCGAGCATGGATTCCATCATCAGCCATCAGCCGCTGGAATATAACCGTTATCTTAATAAGCTGGTGGCATGGGCGTGGTTTAACGGCCTGCTGACGTCGCGCACCCGCCTGTTTATTAAGGGCAACGGCATCTGCGATCTGCCGAAATTGCAGGAGCTGGTGGCGGATGTGTCGCACCATTTCCCGCTGCGGTTACCGGCACCGACGCCAAAAGCGCTCTACAGCCCGTGCGAAATCCGCCATCTGGCGATCATCGTCAACCTGGAATATGACCCGACGACGGCGTTCCGCAATCAGGTGGTGCATTTCGATTTCCGTAAGCTTGATGTGTTCAGCTTCGGCGAGCAGCAGCAGTGCCTGGTCGGCAGTATCGACCTGCTCTATCGCAACTCGTGGAACGAAGTGCGCACGCTGCATTTCAATGGCGAACAGGCGATGATCGAGGCGCTGAAAACGATTCTTGGCAAAATGCATCAGGACGCTGCGCCGCCGGACAGCGTCGAAGTGTTCTGCTACAGCCAGCATCTGCGCGGGCTTATCCGCACCCGCGTGCAGCAGCTGGTGTCCGAGTGTATTGAGTTTCGTCTCTCCAGCACCCGTCTGGAGCCAGGCCGTTTCAAAGCGCTGCGCGTGGCGGGCCAGACCTGGGGCCTGTTCTTCGAGCGGCTTAACGTCTCGGTACAGAAGCTGGAAAACGCCATTGAGTTTTATGGCGCGATTTCGCATAACAAACTGCACGGCCTGTCTGTTCAGGTGGAAACCGATCACGTTGAACTGCCGTCGGTGGTCGATGGCTTTGCAAGCGAAGGGATTATTCAGTTCTTCTTTGAAGAGACTAATGACGACGGCTTTAACATCTATATTCTCGATGAAAGCAACCGCGCCGAGGTGTATCACCACTGCGAAGGCAGCAAAGAGGAGCTGGTGCGCGACGTCAGCCGGTTCTACTCGTCATCGCATGACCGCTTTACCTACGGTTCAAGCTTCGTCAACTTCAACCTGCCGCAGTTCTACCAGATTGTGAAGGTCGATGGCCGCCAGCAGGTGATTCCCTTCCGCACGCAGACCATCAAAGCCGTGACGCCGCTCAACGATGACGACAGCGCCACGCCGCTGTTACAGCAATATCAGTCCTGATTAACGAAAGCTGACCGCCTCGCCCGCCTGCTGCGTGGCGGCGGTTTCCAGCAGATCCCAGAAGCGTTCACCGCTGCGATCGCAAATCCATTCGTCGTTTTTATAATCGAAGTGATAACCGCCCTGTTTGGTCGCCAGCCACACCTGATGCAGCGGCTCCTGACGGTTGATAATGATTTTGCTGCCGTTTTCAAACGAGAGCGTCAGCACGCCGCCGTTGATTTCGCAGTCGATATCGCTGTCGCCATCCCACGCGTCGAGACGCTCTTCAATGGTCATCCACAGGCCGTCGGCCAGGCGGTGAAATTCACTGTCGTTCATGTTGGTTTCCTGTTGTAGGCGATGGCGGCAGTATAAAAGCAATAGCCGGGAATAGAAACCGGCGGGCGGAACGGCTTTTGTGTCATCCGGCGTGACGCAAACTCTTGCTTTTGCATCTTCACCTGCGATGATAGAAAACAGATGAATGAACAACAGGCACCGATAAATGAAAACGATTTTTCGCTCTCTGGCAGTGATGCTGACCCTGTTTAGCCTCACCGGTTGCGGTCTGAAAGGCCCGCTTTACTTCCCGCCAGCAGACAGCAAAGCCCAGCCGCAGAAAGCGCCGGAACAGCAAACCGAGACGACCATCCCGGATACCAACAACCGTGGCGATACCGATGGCCCGACGCAGGTCAGCAGGCAGTAACCGACTCGTAACCGCGCAAACGGAGTACAACAATGCAGTTCTCTAAAATGCATGGCCTGGGTAACGACTTTATGGTCGTGGACGCGGTGACGCAAAATGTCTTCTTTTCGCCTGACATGATCCGCCGCCTGGCGGACAGACATCAGGGCGTGGGGTTCGATCAACTGCTGGTGGTCGAACCGCCCTACGATCCCGATCTCGATTTTCACTACCGCATTTTTAACGCCGACGGCAGCGAAGTGGCGCAGTGCGGCAACGGCGCGCGCTGTTTCGCCCGTTTCGTGCGCCTCAAAGGGTTGACCAACAAGCGGGAAATCCGCGTCAGCACCGCGAATGGCCGCATGGTGTTAACGGTCAATGAAGATGAACTGGTGCGCGTGAACATGGGCGAGCCGGTTTTCGAACCCTCGCTGGTGCCGTTTCGCGCCAACAAAGCTGAGAAGACCTACATTATGCGCGCTGCCGAACAAACGGTGCTGTGCGGTGTGGTGTCGATGGGCAACCCGCACTGCGTGATTCAGGTCGATGACGTCGCCACCGCGCCGGTGGAGACGCTCGGGCCGCTAATGGAAAGCCATGAGCGCTTCCCGGAGCGCGCCAACATCGGTTTTATGCAGGTGATGAATACGGAACACATCCGGCTGCGCGTGTTTGAGCGCGGCGCGGGCGAAACGCAGGCCTGTGGCAGCGGCGCGTGCGGCGCGGTCGCGGTCGGCATTCAGCAGGGGCTGCTGTCCGCCCAGGTGCGTGTCGACTTGCCTGGTGGTCGTCTCGACATCGCCTGGAAGGGGCCTGGTAATCCGCTCTTTATGACCGGCCCCGCCACCCACGTTTATGATGGATTTATTCACTTATGAGTAAGGCTGGAGAACAGCAGGAGACGCTGGCAACGCTTGATGACGACGCGGTGCTCGACTATCTGCTGCGCCATCCCGATTTTTTTATCCGCAACGCCGCGATGGTGGAGCAGATCCGCGTGCCGCACCCGGTGCGCGGAACGGTTTCGCTGGTGGAGTGGCACATGGCGCGCGCGCGTAACCACATCAACGAACTGGAAGAAAACATGACGTTGTTGATGGAACAGGCGAGCGCCAACGAAGGGTTATTTTATCGCCTGTTGAAATTGCAGGGGCGGCTCGCCTGCGCCGGCAGTCTTCAGGAGATGCTGGAGCGCCTTAACCGCTGGGCGCGCGATATGGGGCTTGCGGGTGCGAGCATTCGCCTGTTCCCGGAGCGCTGGCGGCTTGGCGCGCCCTCCGGCTTTACCCATCTGGCGCTGTCGCGTCAGGCGTTTGAGCCGGTGCGTATTCAGCGTCTCGGCCAGCAGACGCACTATCTGGGAACGCTGAACGGCCCGGAACTGCTGGTGGTATTGCCGGAGGCGAAAGCCATCGGATCGGTGGCGATGTCGCTGCTTGGCGAACATGGCGAGCTCGGCGTACTGATTTTCAGCAGCCGCGACCCGCAGCACTATCAACAAGGGCAGGGCACACAACTGCTGCATGAGCTGTCGCTGATGCTGCCCGATCTTCTTGCCCGCTGGATTGAACGCGTATGACCGACTCGCCGCTGCACCCGCCCATTGCGCGCTTTCTGCGTTATCTGAAAGTGGAGCGCCAGTTAAGCCCCGTGACGCTGCTTAATTACGAGCGGCAACTGACGGCGATTGTCGGGCTGGCGGGCGAGGCGGGGCTTAAAAGCTGGGCGCAGTGCGACGCCGCGATGGTTCGATCGCTCGCGGTACGCAGCCGTCGCGCCGGGCTGGGGCCGTCGAGCCTGGCGCTGCGTCTCTCGGCGCTGCGTAGTTTTTTCGACTGGCAGGTAAGCCAGGGCGAGCTAAAAGCGAACCCGGCCAAAGGCGTCAGCACACCGAAAACCCCGCGCCATCTGCCGAAAAACATCGACGTGGATGACGTCAACCGGCTGCTGGATATCGATCTTAACGATCCGCTGGCGGTACGCGATCGCGCGATGCTCGAAATCATGTACGGTGCCGGGCTGCGTCTGTCCGAGCTGGTCAATATCGACTGCAATCATCTCGATCTCGCCAGTGGTGAAGTCTGGGTGATGGGAAAAGGCAGCAAAGAGCGCCGCCTGCCGATAGGGCGCAGCGCGGTTGCCTGGATTGAACGCTGGCTGAACCTGCGTGAGCTGTTCGGCCCCGACGACGACGCGCTATTTTTATCAAAGCAAGGTAAACGCATCTCGGCGCGTAATGTGCAAAAACGCTTTGCGGAGTGGGGCATCAAACAGGGGCTGAACAGTCATGTTCATCCGCATAAGCTGCGCCACTCTTTTGCGACACATATGCTGGAATCCAGCGGCGATCTGCGCGCGGTTCAGGAGCTGCTGGGCCACGCCAATCTCTCGACCACCCAGATCTATACGCATCTCGATTTCCAGCATCTGGCTTCGGTCTACGACGCGGCGCACCCACGCGCCAGACGAGGAAAACCGTAATGTACTTCTACCGTCCGCTGGGCGCGATTGCCGCCCTGACGTTCGATCTTGACGATACGCTCTACGATAACCGTCCGGTTATCGCCCGCACTGAGCAAGAGACGCTGGCGTTTATGCAGCGCTATCACCCGCGGCTCAGCGCGTTCACCGCCGCGGATTTGCACCGCGCCCGAACGGCGCTGCGCCAGCAGGAGCCGGAGATTTATCACGATGTGACCGAATGGCGGCGGTGCGCCATTGAACACGTGATGCTGGAGGCCGGGCTTTCTGCCCATGAGGCGTCTGAAGGCGCGAACGAGGCGATGCTGAACTTCGCCCGCTGGCGCAGCCGCATCGAGGTGCCTGAGGAAAATCTTGAGGCGTTGCAGCAGCTCGCGAAAAAGTGGCCGCTGGTGGCCATCACCAACGGTAACGCCGAGCCGGAACAGTTCGGCTTAGGCGATCTGTTTCAGTTTGTGCTGCGCGCCGGGCCGCACGGCCGCGCCAAGCCGTACAGCGATATGTATCATCTGGCCGCGCAGAAGCTTGGCGTGGCGCCCGAGGCTATTCTGCACGTGGGCGACGACCTGACCACCGACGTGGCGGGCGCTATCCGCTCCGGCGTGCAGGCGTGCTGGATAAACCTGCTCGATGGCGACCTGATGCAGATAGATGACAGCCGCTTGTTGCCGCATCTGGAGATTTCGCGGTTGGCATCCCTGACCTCGCTGATATAATCATCACTACTCTGTATATAATTCCAGGTTTTTCGGCAGGCGGCATGTGTATCGTTGCCTGATATCCCGTAAGCCTGGTTAGCGAGACGCCTGCGGGCGTTTTGTGTTTTTTCTGTTTTTAACGCGGCGGTGCCAATCAATGGACGTTTCTTACCTGCTCGACAGCCTTAACGATAAACAGCGTGAAGCCGTAGCCGCGCCGCGCAGCAATATGCTGGTGCTGGCGGGCGCGGGCAGCGGAAAGACGCGCGTGCTGGTGCATCGTATCGCCTGGCTGATGATGGTAGAAAACTGTTCGCCGTACTCCATCATGGCGGTGACCTTTACCAACAAAGCGGCGGCGGAGATGCGCCACCGCATCGGCCAACTGATGGGCACCAGCCAGGGCGGCATGTGGGTCGGCACGTTCCACGGTCTCGCCCATCGCCTGCTGCGCGCGCACCATATGGACGCCAACCTGCCGCAGGATTTCCAGATCCTCGACAGCGAAGATCAGCTGCGCCTGCTCAAGCGTCTCATCAAGGCGATGAACCTCGACGAGAAGCAGTGGCCGCCGCGCCAGGCGATGTGGTACATCAACGGCAAAAAAGATGACGGCCTGCGTCCGCACCATATTCAGAGCTACGGCAACCCGGTAGAGCAGACCTGGCAGAAGGTGTATCAGGCGTATCAGGAAGCCTGCGACCGCGCGGGGCTGGTGGATTTCGCCGAGCTGCTGCTGCGCGCCCATGAGCTGTGGCTCAACAAACCGCATATCCTCAATCACTACCGCGAGCGCTTCACCAATATTCTGGTGGATGAGTTCCAGGACACCAACGGCATTCAGTACGCCTGGATCCGCCTGCTGGCGGGCGACACCGGCAAAGTGATGATCGTGGGTGACGATGACCAGTCGATTTACGGCTGGCGCGGCGCGCAGGTGGAGAATATTCAGCGCTTCCTGAATGACTTTCCGGGCGCACAGACCATTCGTCTCGAACAAAACTACCGCTCCACCAACAATATTCTTAACGCCGCGAACGCCCTGATCGCCAATAACGCCGGGCGTCTTGGTAAAGAGCTGTGGACCGACGGCAGCGACGGCGAACCTATCTCTCTCTACTGCGCGTTCAACGAGCTGGATGAAGCGCGCTTTGTGGTCAACCGCATCAAGGTGTGGCAGGAGAACGGCGGCGCGTTGCAGGATTGCGCCATTCTCTATCGCAGCAACGCCCAGTCGCGCGTGCTGGAAGAGGCGCTGTTACAGGCGAGCATGCCGTATCGCATCTACGGCGGCATGCGATTCTTCGAACGCCAGGAAATCAAAGATGCGCTCTCCTACCTGCGTCTTATCGCCAACCGCAACGACGACGCGGCCTTTGAGCGCGTGGTGAACACGCCGACGCGCGGCATCGGTGACCGCACGCTGGATGTCGTGCGCCAGACCGCGCGCGACCGCCAGCTGACGCTCTGGCAGGCGTGCCGCCAGCTGTTGCAGGAAAAAGCCCTGGCCGGCCGCGCCGCCAGCGCTTTGCAGCGTTTCCTTGAGCTTATCGAAGCGCTGGCGCATGAAACCATCGATATGCCGCTGCACGTGCAGACTGACCGGGTAATTAAAGATTCCGGCCTGTGGCTGATGTACGAGCAGGAAAAAGGCGAGAAGGGCCAGGCGCGTATCGAAAACTTAGAAGAACTGGTGACGGCGACGCGCCAGTTCAGCTACAACGAAGAAGACGAAGATCTAATGCCGCTGCAGGCGTTTTTGTCCCACGCGGCGCTGGAAGCGGGCGAAGGGCAGGCCGACGCCTGGCAGGATGCGGTGCAGCTGATGACGCTGCACTCCGCTAAAGGGCTGGAATTCCCGCAGGTGTTTATCGTCGGGATGGAAGAGGGGATGTTCCCAAGCCAGATGTCGCTCGATGAAGGCGGGCGTCTGGAAGAGGAGCGACGCCTGGCCTATGTGGGCGTTACCCGCGCCATGCAGAAGCTGACGCTCACCTATGCGGAAACCCGTCGACTGTACGGCAAAGAGGCGTATCACCGTCCGTCGCGGTTTATCGCTGAGTTGCCGGAAGGCTGTGTGGAAGAAGTGCGCCTGCGCGCGAGCGTGAGCCGTCCGGTCAGCCATAAGCAGCTGGGCGCGCCGATAGCGCAGAACGACTCCGGTTATAAGCTTGGCCAGCGCGTGCGCCACCCGAAATTCGGTGAAGGCACCATCGTAAATCTCGAAGGCAGCGGCGAACACAGCCGGTTGCAGGTGGCGTTCAACGGTCAGGGCATCAAATGGCTGGTGGCCGCTTACGCGCGCCTCGAAACCGTCTGACGTCTTTCTGTGCAGGGCACTCAGGCCGCTGGCGCGTCGCGTCGGCGGCTTTTTTATTTCTTCACCGCGCGCTGGATTTTCTGTCATCTGGCGCGGCGATAATCGCCCGGGAATGGCAGGAAGCGGAGCGCGAAAACGGTCCGGCAAAAGGCGCTCTCAGGCACTATAATTCTTTTCAATCATTGAGGTGTTTTATCTTAAGTGTACGTGTTGACGCCTAATTTTTGGTGGCGTAACATGCGCCCACGATTACGCTAAGAGGACATTCGCCTTGGACACACCCAGTAGATGCTGGCTCAAAAACCTGTCAAACAGGAACAACTCCTAAGGCTATCCTCTTACGCTGATGGCCTTAGTGGTTGTCAGCGACCGTTTTCTCTCCCGTCGCGCTGAGTCAGGCTGTTTAATGGTCTGAAACCCAATCTGTTTCTGTGTGCCCAACCGAACTGTCCAGAATTTGTTTTTTTGGGAGTCCCGGTCATGCTGAGCGCATTTCAACTGGAAAATAACAAACTATCCCGCCTCGAAGTTGACGAGGCCGTTTCGCTGAAAGATTCCATCTGGGTTGACCTGGTGGAGCCGGAAGAGAGCGAACGACAGCGCGTGCAAACGGAACTTGGCCAAAGCCTGGCGACACGCCCGGAACTGGAGGATATCGAAGCCTCCGCCCGCTTCTTCGAAGATGAAGACGGGCTGCATATTCACTCGTTTTTCTTTTATGAAGACGCGGAAGATCACGGCGGCAACTCCACCGTGGCGTTCACCATTCGTAACGGGCGGCTGTTTACGCTGCGCGAACGCGAGCTGCCGGCGTTTCGGTTGTACCGCATGCGCGCGCGCAGCCAGTCGATGATGGACGGCAACGCCTACGAACTGCTGCTCGATCTCTTTGAAACGAAAATCGAACAGCTGGCGGACGAGATAGAAAACATCTACAGCGATCTCGAAAACCTGAGCCGCGTCATTATGGAAGGGCATCAGGGCGATGAATATGACGAGGCGCTCTCGACGCTGGCTGAGCTGGAGGATACCGGCTGGAAAGTGCGTCTGTGCCTGATGGATACCCAGCGCGCGCTAAATTTCCTGGTGCGCAAGGCGCGTCTGCCGGGCGGTCAGCTGGAGCAGGCGCGTGAGATCCTGCGCGATATCGAATCCCTGCTGCCGCATAACGAATCGCTGTTCCAGAAGGTGAACTTCCTGATGCAGGCGGCGATGGGCTTTATCAACATCGAGCAGAACCGCATTATCAAAATCTTCTCGGTGGTGTCCGTGGTCTTCCTGCCGCCGACGCTGGTGGCCTCCAGCTACGGGATGAACTTCGAGTTTATGCCCGAACTGCACTGGAGCTATGGCTACCCCGGCGCGATTGTCGCGATGCTGCTGGCGGGGCTGGCGCCTTATCTCTACTTCAAGCGTAAGAACTGGTTATAAAAACAAAAAAGCCTCTTCCATAAAGAGGCTTTTTTTTACAGGGCAAGGCGCGGAACCTTACAGGCTCCAGTCATGCTTGCCTTTGACTTTAAGATCGTAATACCAGACGTTGGTGCGACAGGCGAAATAGAACGGGACGATATATATCAGCGACCTCATATTCAGCAGGTCGCTGATAATTGCAACGACAAAGATGGCCAGCACGCAAATAATACTTTTCTTCCACAGCCCCAGAATGGCCAGATAGATGAAGCTGAAAAAATAGGTGATGAAATTAAGGGATACTGTCAGACGTTCCTTAATGCTCATTTTTTTCAGCGCGTCACGCCACGCGGGCGTTGGAACCAGCACGGCCGGATAACCGTGATCTTCAATGAACTTAAAGCGAAATTTCCACTTGTCGCTTAATTTCGGATCGGCCATGTAGTCGTAATTCTTTTTGTCGTTTTCCATATTGGACATCAGTAAGGCTCCTTTACGCCTGAAATAGTCGTTGATTCGGGCGACGATGCCGCCCGATATTATGCGGTCTTTGTCACTGTTTGATGCGACGGGGCGGCCAGTAAGAGCAGCGTCATTATTACCTGAAAACCCCAGCCGAATTTCATGAACGGCATGCTGTCCGCGCCGAAATCACGCAGCCAGGCCAGCCCAAACCCAATGAGAAACATGGCCAGCGAAAGCAGAAGGTAACGCCGCGCTTTCAGACCGGCGTCACGAGCACGCAGCGCACCGGCGCGGTAATAGAGCAAGAGAGCCATTAAAAAGAGAGCCAGCGCCACATCGTCAGGCGTAATCGCAAGTAGCAGGCCCAGACCGAACAGCAAACCGAACAGCCATCCCAGATAAGGCAGACGGCGCAGTGTGGCCGTGCGCGGCGGGAAAAAGAAAGCAAACAGGGCTGACATGAAAATACCTTTTGCGCCTCTGTTATCACGAAACAGCAGATGGCGTAATGCATAAAGGCCGGATTATAGGTAAGGGGCATCGGGTTGCAAGGCGCGCGTCCCGGCTAATATCAGTAGGTGAGAAACAGGATTATTTGGTGTAAGGAAAGAAAAGAGGGCGTCAGTAACGCCCTGTTATAAAAGTCTTTCTTAATGCTGGCGTAAACGCCGTTGGGTATAAAGCGCGTCCATAATAAATATCGCCAGCGCCAGCCAGATAAACCCGAAGGTGACCATTTTATCCGGCCCCGGCACTTCGCCGTAAAAAACGACCGCCAGCAGGAACATCAGCGTCGGGCCGATATACTGGAAAAAGCCGAGCGTGGAGAGGCGCAGGCGCGTCGCCGCCGCGGTAAAGCAGAGCAGCGGAATGGTCGTCACCACACCCGCTGCCATCAGCAGCAGATTCAGCGACCACGGATTGCTGCCCATATGGCTGGTCGGGCTGTCGGCGATGCCGAACAGATAAATCGCCGCAACCGGCAGCAGCCAGAGGGTTTCCATCAGCATGCCGGTCTGGGCGTCGACCATGATCTTTTTACGCACCAGCCCATAGAATGCGAAGCTAAACGCGAGGCCCAGCGCGATAACCGGCAGCGAGCCGAACGTCCAGAGTTGTACCAGTACGCCGCAGGCTGCCAGCAGCACCGCCAGCCACTGCATCCGGCGAAAACGCTCGCCGAGGAAAATCATTCCCAAAAGCACGTTGACCAGCGGATTAATGAAATAACCGAGGCTCGCTTCCAGCAGGTGATGATTATTCACCGCCCAGATAAACAGCAGCCAGTTGCCGCCCACCAGCACGGCGCTGAGCGCCAGACTAAAGACTTTTTTCGGCGTGGCGAACAGCCGCTTCACCGATCCCCACTGGCGGCTCAGGCTGATGAGCGCCAGCATAAAAAAGAAGGACCAGATAACGCGGTGCGTCAGAATTTCATCGGCCGGAACCGCCTGAATCAGTTTGAAATACGCGGGGGCAATGCCCCAGATAAAATAAGCGGCAAGCGCAAAGAATACGCCCTGACGCGTCTGCTTAGCATCCATGTGAAACTCGTGGTATGAGAAAAGTGTGAGCAGTTTATCAGTATTGCGCGACTTACCCTACCATGTAGGTGGCCGTGGCGCTGGCGATATAGACCTGCTCTTCGTTATGTAATTCGACGCGCGCCACCGCCACTTTATTGCCCGCGCGCAGCAGCGTGCTGGAGGCGGTAAAGCGCTGGCCGCGGCCGGGCCGCAGATAGTCGACGCGCATATCAATCGTGCCCATCCGGGAGAGCCGCTGGCGCAATTCTTCTTCGCTGATACTGTCATGACGCGTCAGCGTGCTGCCGACACACACCAGGCCCGCCGCCACGTCGAGCGCCGACGCAATCGCCCCGCCGTGCAGAATGCTTTGCGCCCAGTTGCCCACCAGAATCGGCTGATTATTAAAGGCGAGCTGAGCATATTCTTTTTCGTAACGTTCCAGTTCCAGCCCCAGGGCACGGTTAAACGGCATGTGATAAACAAAGATTTCGCCGACCAGTTGCAGAGCCGCTTCCGGGGTCAGCAGAGTTGCGGACATGATGGTTTCCTCGTCCAAAAAGAGTGGGTACATAAGGTTAAATGAATGTTGATTTTATGCTTCCCATTTGTTGCTTTCCAGTTTAAGAAAGCAGGACTAAGCAGACGCGAAATAAATATGTAGAATATCTGCCGGATAATAATTCACCATCGAAATATTCGTTCAGGAGAACACTGCCAAATGCGCACGTTTCTGGGTTGGTTTATGGCGGCAACGTTGCTGCCATGCACAGCATTAGCACAGGAAGCGACGATTAAAGAGGTGCATGATGCGCCTGCCGTTCGCGGCAGCATCATCGCCAACCTGCTTCAGGATCACGATAACCCGTTTACGCTTTACCCGTACGAGAGCAACTACCTGCTCTACACCGTGACCGACGATCTCAATAAAGAAGCCATTAAGTCTTACGACTGGGCGGATGACGCGCGTAAAGACGAAGTGAAATTCCAGCTGAGCCTGGCGTTCCCGTTCTGGCGTGGGATTATGGGCCCGAACTCGGTACTGGGCGGCTCCTATACGCAGAAATCCTGGTGGCAGCTCTCTAACAGCGGCCAGTCGTCGCCGTTTCGCGAGACCAACTATGAGCCGCAGCTGTTCCTGGGCTTTGCGACCGACTACGAGCTGGCGGGCTGGACGCTGCGCGATGTGGAATTTGGCTATAACCACCAGTCGAATGGCCGCTCGGACCCAACTTCCCGCAGCTGGAACCGTCTCTATACGCGCCTGATGGCGCAGAATGGCGACTGGCTGGTGGAAGTGAAGCCGTGGTATGTGGTGGGCAATACCGACGACAACCCGGACATCACCAAATATATGGGCTACTACCAGCTTAAGGTGGGCTATCAGTGGGGCGAGGCAATCTGGAGCGTGAAGGGCCAGTATAACTGGAACACCGGTTACGGCGGCGCGGAGCTTGGCCTGAGCTACCCGATTACGAAACACGTGCGCCTCTACACCCAGCTCTACAGCGGCTACGGCGAATCGTTAATTGATTACAACTTTAACCAGACTCGCTTTGGCTTTGGGGTTATGCTTAACGATCTCTTCTGAGGCATTGCAGTTTCCGACGCAGGCGCTGAAAATAGCGCCTGTTTTATTTTCAGTATCTGGAGTGAGTGTGGCGCAGGCGGAAGTTTACAGTCAGGAAACGCTGGCTAAACAGGTTTTACAGGAAACCTTTGGCTATCAGCAGTTCCGTCCAGGCCAGGCCACCATTATCGACGCGGTGCTTGAAGGGCGCGACTGCCTGGTGGTGATGCCCACCGGCGGCGGCAAATCGCTGTGTTATCAAATCCCGGCGCTGGTGAAAACCGGCCTGACCATCGTGGTTTCTCCACTGATTTCTCTGATGAAAGACCAGGTCGATCAGCTTCTGGCGAACGGCGTGGCCGCGGCGTGCCTCAATTCGACGCAGAGCCGCGAGGAGCAGCAGGCGGTGATGGCGGGCTGTCGTACCGGCCAGGTGCGCCTGCTCTACATCGCGCCGGAAAGACTGATGATGGATAACTTCATCGACACGCTGGGCTACTGGGATCTGGCGATGGTGGCGGTGGATGAGGCGCACTGTATCTCCCAGTGGGGCCACGATTTCCGCCCGGAATACGCGGCGCTCGGCCAGCTGCGCGCGCGTTTCCCGGCGGTGCCGTTTATGGCGCTCACCGCCACGGCGGATGACACGACGCGGCGCGATATTGTTCGCCTGCTGGGCCTTGACGATCCGCTGATTGAAATCAGCAGTTTCGACCGCCCGAACATCCGCTACATGCTGATGGAGAAATTCAAACCGCTCGATCAGCTGATGCGCTATGTGCAGGAACAGCGCGGCAAATCCGGCATTATCTACTGCAACAGCCGCGCGAAAGTGGAAGACACCGCCGCGCGTCTGCAAAGCCGCGGTATCAGCGCCGCCGCCTATCACGCGGGCCTTGAGCATGAGGTGCGCGCGTCGGTGCAGGAGAAATTCCAGCGCGACGATTTACAGATTGTGGTGGCGACCGTGGCGTTCGGTATGGGCATCAACAAACCCAACGTGCGCTTTGTCGTGCACTTCGATATTCCCCGCAATATTGAATCCTACTATCAGGAGACGGGTCGCGCCGGGCGCGACGGCCTGCCTGCCGAGGCGATGCTGTTTTACGATCCGGCGGATATGGCGTGGCTGCGCCGCTGTCTGGAAGAAAAAGCGCCTGGCCCGCTGCAGGATATCGAGCGTCACAAGCTAAACGCGATGGGCGCGTTCGCCGAGGCGCAAACCTGCCGCCGTCTGGTGCTGCTGAACTATTTCGGCGAAGGGCGTCAGGCACCGTGCGGCAACTGCGATATCTGTCTCGATCCGCCGCGCCGCTACGATGGCCTGGTGGACGCGCAAAAAGCGCTGTCGGCTATCGCGCGCGTGGAGCAGCGCTTCGGGATGGGCTATGTGGTGGAAGTGCTGCGCGGCGCGAACAACCAGCGCATCCGCGAACTGGGCCACGACAAGCTCAAGGTGTACGGCATCGGGCGCGATCAGAGCCAGGAGCACTGGGTCAGCGTTATCCGCCAGCTTATTCATCTGGGCGTGGTGACGCAGAACATCGCGCAGCATTCGGCGTTGCAGCTGACCGAAGCGGCGCGCCCGTTCCTGCGTGGCGAAGCGCCGCTGATGCTGGCGGTGCCGCGCGTCGCGGCGCTCAAACCGCGCGTGGCGCAAAAATCGTACGGCGGCAATTATGACCGCAAGCTGTTTGCGAAACTGCGCAAACTGCGTAAGGCCATCGCCGACGAAGAAAACATTCCGCCGTATGTCGTCTTTAACGACGCGACGCTGATTGAAATGGCTGAGCAAATGCCGCTCAGCCCCGGCGAAATGCTTGGCATTAACGGCGTCGGCACCCGTAAACTGGAGCGCTTCGGCAGGCCGTTTATGACGCTCATCCGCCAGCACGTCGACGGCGACGACGAAGAGTAGTCAGCCCCGCCCAAACATGCCAGGATGAATGTTCTCTGATTCTGACCTGGCAAACCTCTATGTTAACGCTGTTTTTTACCGTCGCGATGGTACATCTGGTGGCGCTGGCAAGCCCCGGCCCCGACTTCTTTTTTGTCTCGCAAACCGCAGCCAGCCGCTCGCGCAAAGAGGCGCTGATGGGCGTGCTGGGCATTACCGCAGGCGTCATGGTGTGGTCCGGCGTAGCGCTGCTCGGCCTGCACCTGATCCTCGAAAAAATGGCCTGGCTGCATAACATCATTGTGGTGGGCGGCGGGCTTTATCTCTGCTGGATGGGTTATCAGATGCTGCGTGGCGCGCTGAAGAAAAGCGCGCCGACGGGCGAGACGCCGCAAGTTGAGCTGGCGGCGCGCGGGCGCAGTTTTCTGAAAGGAATGTTGACCAACCTGGCGAACCCGAAAGCGGTTATCTACTTCGGCAGCGTTTTTTCACTATTTGTCAGCGACAGCGTCGGCACCAGCGCGCGTTGGGGCATTTTCGTGCTGATAGCGCTGGAGACTTTCGCGTGGTTTGCGCTGGTGGCGAGCGTCTTCGCGCTGCCGAAAATGCGCCAGGGCTATCAGCGTCTGGCGAAGTGGATCGACGGCACCGCCGGCGCGCTGTTCACCGGCTTCGGCATTCATCTCATTATCTCTCGCTAATCAGGCGCGGCGCGCGGTGGCAAGCAGCGCGCCAATCAGCATAAACAGCGATCCAAAAAATTTATTCAGGGCCTTCATCTGATGCGGGCCTTTGATCCATCCGCGAATCCTTGTCGCAAGCGTCGCGTAACCAATCATCACGATAATATCCACCACGATAGTCGTTACCCCGAGCACCACATACTGCATCGCCTGCGGCTGGTGCGGCACGATAAACTGCGGAAAGAGCGCGGCGAGAAACACGATGCTTTTCGGGTTGGTCAGATTCACAAACACCGCGCGTTTAAACAGTCTGCTGCGCGGCTGGCTCTGCGCGAGCGCGTTGAGATCGATGGCGCCCGCCGCGCGCCACTGCTGAATGCCAAGCCAGATAAGATACGCGGCGCCCGCCCATTTCAGGATCTCAAAGGCCATCAGGGAGCGGGAGAAGAGCGCGCCTAAACCAATACCAACCAGCACGATATGCAGCGCAAGACCGGCCTGTAGCCCGGCGATAGACGCCGCTGCGCCGCGATAGCCGTGGCTGATGGCGGTGCTCATCGTGTTGATGGCGCCAGAACCCGGCGAGAGGCTGAGAATAAGGGTCGTCAGAAGGTAGGTACACCACCACTCGAAGGTCATGCGAAGCTCCCTGATTGCGCACTTTTATGCCACAATACGCTATTGTTGAGGTATGTGCTACGAATCACAAAAAAGCCCGGACAGGCGTGGATGCGGAGCAATAAGGACCATGACCAGACACAGGAACAGTTGGTTTTCACGGGAAGCCGGATTCGCGGCGTTCACCATGGGCGCGCTGACGGATTTCTGGCAACAGCGCGAAGAAGATGAGTTTTTGGGCGTCGATAATATTCCGGTGCGCTTTGTGCGTTTTCGTGCGGAAAACCACGATCGCGTTATCGTCGTCTGCCCCGGCCGTATCGAAACCTACGTTAAGTATGCGGAACTGGCATACGATCTGTTCCACTGCGGGTTTGATGTGCTGATTATCGACCACCGCGGGCAGGGGCGTTCCGGGCGGCTGCTGGAAGATACCCACCGCGGGCACGTGGTGAATTTCAGCGATTATGTCGATGATTTCGAACGTTTCTGGCAGCAGGAGGTGGCGACCGGCCCGTGGCGGAAACGCTATCTGCTGGCGCATTCGATGGGGGGCGCGATTGGCACGCTGTTTCTGCTGCGTAACCCAAAAGCATTTGATGCCGTGGCGCTCTGCGCGCCGATGTTCGGCATTATTATCCGCCTCCCGGACTGGATGCTGCGCTCGATCCTCGACTGGGCGGAAGAGTATCCGTCGCTGCGCGATGGTTACGCTATCGGCACCGGGCGCTGGCGACCGCTGCCCTTTAGTCTCAACATGCTGACGCACAGCCACGAGCGCTACCGGCGCAATTTGCGTTTTTACGCCGATGAACCGCAGCTGCGCGTCGGCGGGCCTACGTATCACTGGGTGCGGGAAGGCATCCAGGCAGGAGAACAGGTGCTGGCGGGGGCCACCGACAGCACCACGCCGCTATTGTTACTCCAGGCAGAGCTGGAACGTGTGGTGGATAACCGCTCGCACGACCGCTTCTGTGAACTTCGCGCCGCGGCGGGCCACCCGTGTTGGGGGGGTAAACCTTACGTCATCAAAGGTGCGTACCATGAGATCCTGTTTGAGCAGGACGCTATGCGCGCCGAAGCGCTGAATGCCATTGTCGATTTTTTCGACGAACATAACTGATTACTCGCGACCGGAGCGTTCGGTCGCTCCACCAGAGGTTTTTTTTATTATGTATCAGGTCGTTGCGTCTGATTTAGACGGCACACTCTTAGCCCCTGACCATGCACTGACGCCGTTTGCCAAACAAACGCTCAAATTACTGACTGCCCGCGGCGTGAACTTTGTGTTCGCCACTGGCCGCCACCATATCGATGTCGGCCAGATCCGCGACGGCCTGGAGATCAAGGCTTATATGATCACCTCCAACGGCGCGCGGGTGCACGACACCGACGGCAATCTGGTGTTTACCCATAACCTTGATACCGACATCGCCGCCGATCTGTTCGGCGTGGTGCGCGATAATCCCGATATCATCACTAACGTCTATCGCGACGACGAATGGTTTATGAGCCGCGAGCGCCCGGACGAGCTGAAATATTTTAAAGAAGCGGTTTTTAAATATTCGCTCTTTGAACCGGCGCTGCTGGAGCCGCAGGGCGTCAGTAAAGTCTTCTTCACCTGCGACGTTCACGAAAAGCTGCTGCCGCTGGAGCAGGCCATCAACGCCCGCTGGGGCGATCGCGTTAACGTGAGCTTTTCGACGCTCACCTGCCTTGAGGTCATGGCGGGCGGCGTCTCCAAAGGCCACGCGCTGGAGGCGGTTGCTAAAGCGATGGGCTTCGGGCTCGAGTCCTGCATCGCGTTTGGCGACGGGATGAACGACGCGGAGATGCTCTCCATGGCGGGCAAAGGCTGCATCATGGGCAACGCGCACCAGCGCCTGAAAGATCTGCTGCCGGAGCTCGAAGTCATCGGCACCAACGCTGAAGATGCCGTTCCACACTACCTGCGTAAACTGTTTCTGGATTAACCATCCGAGTGACAAGTGGTTTATCGATAACCACTTGTCAACCAAATAGTGCAACTTTTCGCCAGCGCCTTCGCTACAATGCCCGTCTTGTTTTCTGTTGAGATGATCATTGTGGCGTTACTCATCATCACCACTATCCTGTGGGCGTTCTCTTTTAGCCTGATTGGCGAATACCTGGCGGGCCATGTAGACAGCTACTTCTCAGTGTTGATGCGCGTCGGGCTGGCGGCGCTGGTTTTCCTGCCTTTCTTACGCGCGCGCGGGCAGAGCCTGAAGACGCTGGCGCTCTATATGGTGGTGGGCGCACTGCAGCTGGGCGTGACGTACCTGCTGAGTTTCCGGGCGTATCTCTACCTGACCGTCTCGGAGTTCCTGCTGTTTACGGTGCTTACGCCGCTCTATATCACGCTGATTTACGATCTGCTGAGCCGCCGTCGGCTGCGCTGGGGCTATGCATTAAGCGCCGGGCTTGCGGTCATCGGCGCGGCGATTATTCGCTATGACAAAGTGAGCGATCACTTCTGGACCGGGCTGCTGCTGGTACAGCTGGCGAATATCAGCTTCGCTATCGGTATGGTGGGCTATAAACGCCTGATGGAGACGCATCCGATGCCGCAGCACAGCGCGTTTTCGTGGTTCTATCTCGGCGCGTTCGTGGTGGCGGTAATCGCCTGGTTTGCGCTCGGCAACCCGCAGAAACTGCCGACCACCGGCCTGCAATGGGGCATTCTGGTGTGGCTTGGCGTGGTGGCCTCGGGGCTTGGCTACTTTATGTGGAACTATGGTGCCACGCAGGTGGACGCCGGTACGCTCGGCATCATGAATAACATGCATGTGCCCGCCGGGCTGCTGGTTAACCTCGCCATCTGGCAGCAGCAGCCCCACTGGCCGAGCTTTATCATTGGGGGAGCGGTGATAGTGGCTTCTCTGTGGGTCCACCGACGCTGGGTCGCGCCGCGCTCCGCACAAACGGAAGGGAATCACAGGCGTGCTGACGCGCCTGCTGAATAAACGCCTCCGTCACCGGCTGACGCTGCTCGCCATCGCGCACCGCAGCGTACAGCCGGCTCCATAATCCTTCGCCCAGCGCACGTGTGACCACCAGCCCCTGACGCTCGAAATTCTCCACCACCCAGTGCGGCAGCGCGGCGATGCCCATGCGCGCCGACACCATCTGGATAAGCAGCAGCGTATTATCCACGCTTTTCAGCGTCGGGCTGACGCCCGCCGGCTGTAAAAAGTGACGCCAGACATCGAGACGACTGCGCTGCACCGGGTAAATCAGCAAGGTTTCGCTGGCGAAATCCTCCGGCGTCACCTGCGTTTTGGTCGCCAGCGGATGATCGGGCGCCACCACCA
This sequence comes from Cronobacter sp. 153480017-3, assembly GCF_053627815.1. Classification (NCBI taxonomy): domain Bacteria; kingdom Pseudomonadati; phylum Pseudomonadota; class Gammaproteobacteria; order Enterobacterales; family Enterobacteriaceae; genus Cronobacter; species Cronobacter sp. 153480017-3. The sequence goes on from NZ_JBSEYN010000013.1 coordinate 65,092, forward strand.
GACGCACTTCAAAATCAAACATCGGCGAATAGTGCAGGCCGCTGCGTGGCAGAATGTCTGACGTCAGCACCAGATCGAGTTCGTCCTGCTGCAGCGCAGGCTGCGGATCAAACGTCACGCCCGATTTGAAATCCATCTCCACCTGCGGCCAGCGTTTACGAAACGCCTCCAGCGCCGGGGCCAGCCACTGAATACAGCTATGACACTCAATCGCGATGCGCAGGCGGGTCTGTTGCGGTTCATTGCACGCCTGCAATGCGCGGCTTATCTGCGGCAACACCTGGGCTGCCAGCTGCAACAGGATCTCGCCCTGCGGCGTGAAGCGCAGCGGCTGGCTCTTACGCACGAATAACCGGAAGCCGAGGCGCTGCTCCAGATCGCTGAACTGGTGTGAAAGCGCGGATTGGGTCTGATGCAGCGATGCCGCCGCCGCCGCCAGTGAGCCGCAATTACGCAGCGCCTGAAGCGTTCGCAGGTGTTTTATCTCGATCATGAATGTCCTTCACTTCAGCATGAATAATTTGCGCTTGAGGAATATACAGTAACTGCCAATTATGGATGTGTAAACATCTGGACGTCCAAATCCGACGTCTTTCGAATTTCTGGTGCGTTGGCTGCGCTGGCTCACCCCGGTCACTTACTTCAGTAAGCTCCCGGGGATTCGCCAGCTTGCCCCCTTCCCGAAATCCGAAATACATGCGGATTAATTAATCAGACGAACAGATTTATTTCCTGACACGGGATTCCTTTTTAAGAGAGGCAGAACATCATGACTATCCATAACCACACCCTCGGTTTTCCCCGCGTCGGCCTGCGTCGCGAGCTGAAAAAAGCGCAAGAGAGCTACTGGGCGGGCAAAAGCACCCGTGAAGAATTACTGGCGGTGGGCCGCGAGCTGCGCGCCCGTCACTGGGAACAACAAAAAGCGGCGGGCATCGATCTGCTGCCGGTCGGCGATTTCGCCTGGTACGATCATGTTCTGACCACCAGCCTGCTGCTCGGCAACGTCCCGGCGCGCCACCAGAATGTGGACGGCACGGTGGATATCGACACGCTGTTCCGCATCGGTCGTGGCCGCGCGCCGACCGGCGAACCTGCCGCCGCCGCTGAAATGACCAAATGGTTTAACACCAACTATCACTACATGGTGCCGGAATTCACCAAAGGCCAGCAGTTCAGCCTCACCTGGACGCAGCTGCTGGATGAAGTGGACGAAGCGCTGGCGCTTGGTCACCATGTTAAACCGGTACTGCTCGGGCCCGTCACTTACCTGTGGCTTGGCAAAGTGAAGGGCGAACAGTTCGATCGTCTTTCCCTGCTTAACGACATTCTGCCGGTCTACCAGCAGGTGATCGCGGAACTTGCGAAACGCGGCATTCAGTGGGTGCAAATCGATGAACCGGCGCTGGTGCTGGAGCTGCCGCAGGCGTGGCTGGACGCGTTTAAACCGGCCTACGAGGCGCTGAAAGGCCAGACCAAACTGCTGCTCACCACCTATTTTGAAGGCGTGACCGATAATCTCGATACCATCACCGCGCTGCCGGTGCAGGGGCTGCATGTCGATCTGGTTCACGGCCATGACGATGTCAACGAACTGCATCGCCGCCTGCCGCAGGAGTGGTTACTCTCCGCGGGCGTTATCAATGGCCGCAACGTCTGGCGCGCCGATCTCACCGAAAAATACGCCCAACTGAAAGCGATCGCAGGCCAGCGTGAGCTGTGGGTGGGCTCGTCCTGCTCGCTGCTGCACAGCCCTATCGACCTGAGCGTCGAAACGCGTCTGGATGCGGAAGTGAAAAGCTGGTTCGCCTTTGCGCTGCAAAAATGCGAAGAGCTGGCGCTGCTGCGCGATGCGCTGAACAGCGGCGACACAACAAAAATCGAGCAGTGGAGCGCGCCGATTCAGGCCCGTAAACACTCGGCCCGCGTACATAACCCGGCGGTGGAACAGCGCCTTAAGGCCATTACGCCGCAGGACAGCCAGCGCGCCCATGCGTATCCGGTACGCGCCGAAGCGCAGCGCGCCCGCTTTAACCTGCCGTCCTGGCCGACCACGACCATCGGCTCGTTCCCGCAGACGACCGAAATTCGCGGCCTGCGCCTGGATTTCAAAAAGGGCAATCTCGATGCGGCGAACTACCGCACCGGCATCGCCGAACATATTAAGCAGGTGATCGCCGAGCAGGAGCGTCTGGGTCTCGATGTGCTGGTACACGGCGAAGCCGAGCGTAACGACATGGTGGAGTATTTCGGCGAGCACCTTGATGGCTTTGTCTTCACCCAGAACGGTTGGGTGCAGAGCTACGGCTCCCGCTGCGTGAAGCCGCCGGTCGTTATCGGCGACATCAGCCGCCCGGCGCCGATCACCGTCGAGTGGGCGAAGTACGCGCAGTCGCTGACCGACAAACCGGTGAAAGGCATGCTGACCGGCCCGGTGACTATTCTCTGCTGGTCGTTCCCGCGTGAGGATGTCTCGCGCGAAACTATCGCCAAACAGATTGCGCTGGCGCTGCGTGACGAAGTGGCGGATCTCGAAGCCGCGGGCATCGGCATTATTCAGATTGACGAACCGGCGCTGCGTGAAGGGTTGCCGCTCAAGCGCAGCGACTGGGACGCGTATCTCGCCTGGGGCGTGGAGGCGTTCCGCCTGAACGCGGCGGTCGCGAAGGATGACACGCAGATCCACACTCATATGTGTTATTGCGAGTTCAACGACATCATGGATTCTATCGCCGCGCTGGATGCGGACGTGATCACCATCGAAACGTCACGTTCAGATATGGAGCTGCTGGAGTCGTTTGAGGAGTTTGAATACCCGAATGAAATCGGGCCGGGCGTATATGATATCCACTCGCCGAACGTGCCGGATGTGGCGTGGATTGAAGCGCTGCTGAAGAAAGCCGCGCAGCGCATTCCGCAGGAGCGTTTGTGGGTGAACCCGGATTGCGGCCTGAAAACCCGCGGTTGGCCGGAGACCCGCGCGGCGCTCGCCAATATGGTGAAAGCGGCGCAGAACCTGCGTCAGGCGTAACGGTTTTGTGATGGCGGGTGCGCGACGCTTACCCGCCCTACGATAAGGCCAGTTATGCGTTGCGTAGGGTGGGTCATACGTAGGATGGGTAAGCGCAGCGCACCCACCGCAGCCCGGAAAAAACGGTGTGGTGTGGTTTATGATTTTGTAGGGTGGGTAAGCCCTGCGCACCCACCGAAGCCCGCAGAAAACGGTGTGATGCGGTTTGTGACTTTGTAGGGTGGGTAAGCGCAGCGCACCCTCCGCAACCCGCAGAAAACGGTGTGATGCGGTTTGTGATTTTGTAGGGTGGGTAAGCGTAGCGCACCCACCGCAACCCGCAGAAAACGGTGTGATGCGGTTTGTGATTTTGTAGGGTGGGTAAGCGCAGCGCACCCACCGCGCCACCAAAAAACGCCCGGTTTCCCGGGCGCTTTTTTTATCCTTTCTTACTGCCGTAGGTTTTGAACCACTCCAGCATGCGCTCCCAGCCATCCTTCGCCGATGCCTCGTGATAACTCGGGCGATAATCGGCGTTAAACGCATGGCCCGCGTCCGGGTAAACAATAATTTCCGCTTTCGCGTTGGCGGCGCGCAGCGCCTGACGCATGGTCTCCACGCTCTCAAGCGAAATACCCGTATCCTGCGCGCCGTAAAGTCCCAACACTGGCGCGGTCAGATCGGTAGCGACATCCACCGGGTGCTTCGGTGAGTTTAACGTTTTGTCGCCCAGCAGCTTGCCATACCACGCCACGGCGGCTTTCAGTTGCGGATTATGCGCGGCGTACAGCCACGCGATACGCCCGCCCCAGCAAAAACCGGTCAGCATCAGACGATGCGCGTCGCCGCCGTTGCGTGACGCCCAGCTTGCCACATGATCCAGATCCGCCAGCACCTGTGCGTCCGGCACTTTCGACACCAGATTGCTCAACAGCGACGAAATATCGTCATACTCATTCGGATCGCCCTGACGGAAATAGAGTTCCGGCGCCACCGCCAGATACCCTTCCAGCGCCAGGCGACGGCATATATCGCGAATATGTTCATGTACGCCGAAAATCTCCTGTACCACAATCACTACCGGCAGCGGGCCATCAGCAGCGCGCGGGCGGGCGTGGTAAGCAGGCATATTTTCGCCCTGCGTGGGAATCGAGGTTTCGCCCGCGATAATGGCATCCTGCGGCGTATGCACTACCGTTGAAGCGACAGGTGAAACTGCAGCGGCAAAGCCCGCCGGATGGTCAGTGTTGTTGGTCATGGCATTCTCCGTACCCGTTATTGTTTTAGCGCATCCCTAACTATAGCCTGCGTGTGGCGGGAGTGGAGGTGGCAAAAGCAGGCATTCGGCGCGCGGGATTTCCATTCATGCGCTCTATATGTGACCATAATCACGAAATTATGGAAAATTAATGCAACTCCTTTCTTTTGAAGTGAATCCGGTCACGAAAAACGCCGGAAAGGTTCTGTAAAGTACCGTTTTGCTTCTCCTGACAAACCGACCCACAGAGGAGTCACCTATGTCTGATGTTTTTCACCTCGGCCTTAAAAAAAGCGATCTTCAGGGCGCAGAATTAGCGATTGTCCCGGGCGACCCGGAGCGAGTGGAAAAGATCGCCGCGCTGATGGATAAGCCGGTCAAACTGGCCTCCCACCGTGAATTCACCTCCTGGCGCGCTGAGCTTGATGGCAAAGCGGTCATCATCTGCTCCACCGGTATCGGCGGCCCGTCAACGTCTATTGCGGTAGAAGAGCTGGCGCAGCTTGGCATTCGTACTTTCCTGCGCGTGGGCACCACTGGCGCTATTCAGCCGCACATCAACGTCGGCGACGTGCTGGTAACGACCGCCTCCGTACGCCTTGATGGTGCCAGCCTGCACTTCGCGCCGATGGAATACCCGGCCGTTGCCGATTTCGCCTGTACTACCGCATTGGTGGAAGCGGCCAAAGCGGTCGGCGCGACTACGCATATCGGCGTGACCGCCTCTTCCGATACCTTCTATCCGGGCCAGGAGCGCTACGACACCTTCTCTGGCCGTGTAGTCAGCCGCTTTAACGGCTCCATGAAAGAGTGGCAGGCGATGGGCGTGATGAACTATGAAATGGAATCGGCCACGCTGCTGACCATGTGCTCAAGCCAGGGGCTGCGCGCGGGCATGGTGGCGGGCGTTATCGTCAACCGCACCCAGCAAGAGATCCCGAACGCGGAAACCATGAAACAAACCGAAAGCCACGCGGTGAAAATCGTGGTAGAGGCGGCGCGCCGCCTTCTCTGATAACTCCTTTCAGGCCGGCGCTCTGCCGGCCTTTTTGCGTAATGTCTCGCAGGATTGACGATCCTTACAGAAAAACGCTTTTCGTCTGGAATTATGTACAGCACAATCCCCTCTGGCGTGATGAGCAGTTCAGGCAGGAGGCGTGGTGGAAATCTCATATCTGGTGTTAGCCGTGGTTGCGCTGGCAGGCGTTGTGGTGGGCTGGCTGATGTCAGGGCTGCGAACCGCCCAGTACAAGGCGGATCTACTGGCGGAACAGCGCGATATTTACGGCGAACTCAGCGCGGCCCGCGAGGCGCTGGCGCATAACCAGCACTGGCGCGATGAGTGCGATCTGCTCAATAACGAACTGCGCAACCTGCGGGAGATCAACAGCTCGCTGGAGTCCGATCTGCGCGAAGTCACCACGCGGCTGGAGGCCACCCAGGTCCACGCCGAAGAAAAACTGCGCCAGATGATGAGCAGCGAACAGCGCCTGAGCGAACAGTTTGAAAACCTCGCTAACCGTATCTTTGAGCAGAGCCGTCGTCAGGTCGATGAGCAGAATCGCCAGAGTCTGAGCGGCCTGCTTTCCCCGCTGCGCGAGCAGCTCGACGGTTTTCGCCGACAGGTGCAGGAAAGCTTCGGCCAGGAGGCACGCGAGCGCCACACGCTGGCTCATGAAATCCGCAATCTCCAGCAACTGAATGCGCAAATGGCGCAGGAAGCTATCAACCTTACTCGTGCATTAAAAGGCGACAACAAAGCCCAGGGCAACTGGGGCGAAGTGGTGCTCGCGCGCGTGCTGGAAGCCTCGGGCCTGCGCGAAGGGCATGAGTATGAAACCCAGGTTAATATTCAGCTTGCCGACCGCAGCCGTATGCAGCCGGATGTCATCGTGCGTCTGCCGCAGGGCAAGGATGTGGTGATTGACGCCAAAATGACGCTGGTGGCCTATGAGCGTTACTTCAACGCCGAAGATGACTACAGCCGCGAGCTGGCGCTGAACGAACACATCGCTTCGCTTCGTAATCATATTCGCCTGCTGGGGCGCAAGGATTATCAGCAGTTGCCGGGGCTGCGCACGCTGGACTACGTGCTGATGTTTATCCCGGTCGAGCCCGCCTTTTTACTGGCTATCGACAAGCAGCCGGAGCTCATCACCGAGGCGTTAAAAAACAATATCATGCTGGTAAGCCCGACCACGCTGCTGGTGGCGCTGCGCACCATTTCCAACCTCTGGCGCTATGAGCATCAAAGCCGTAACGCCCAGCAGATAGCGGATCGCGCCAGCCGCCTGTATGACAAAATGCGGCTGTTCGTTGACGACATGAGCGCCATTGGCCAGAACCTCGACAAAGCCAGCGACAGCTATCGCCAGGCGATGAAAAAACTCGCCAGCGGGCGCGGCAACCTGCTTGCGCAGGCGGAGGCGTTTCGCGGTATGGGCGTTGAGGTAAAGCGCGAGATTAATCCGGATTTGGCCGAGCAGGCGGTGCAGGATGATGAAGCGTTTGCGCTCCCCGATGCCGAAGCGCTTGCCAGCGCCCCTGATGAAAACAGCCACTTAGCGGCGTTTCGCGTTGCGGGCGAGCGCTGAGCGGCGCGCTAATGCCGCCTTGAATCGTAGGGCAATTGCGGCCAATCTGTTACACTTCACAAACATTTCCTTGATAAGCAGGCACTGAGATGGTTGAAGATTCACAAGATACAACGCACTTTGGCTTCCAGACCGTAGCGAAAGAGCAAAAAGCGGATATGGTGGCGCAGGTCTTCCACTCCGTGGCGGCGAAATATGATGTCATGAACGATCTGATGTCGTTCGGCATTCATCGTCTGTGGAAGCGCTTCACTATCGATTGCAGTGGCGTGCGTCGCGGCCAGAAAGTCCTGGATCTCGCGGGCGGCACCGGCGATTTAACCGCTAAATTCTCCCGTCTGGTGGGTGAGAGCGGCAAAGTGGTGCTGGCGGATATCAACGATTCGATGCTGAAAATGGGGCGCGAGAAGCTGCGCAATATCGGCATCGTCGGCAACGTCGAGTATGTCCAGGCCAACGCGGAAGCGCTGCCGTTCCCGGATAACACCTTTGACTGCATCACGATTTCCTTCGGCCTGCGTAACGTCACCGATAAAGAAAAAGCGCTGCGTTCCATGTTTCGCGTGCTGAAGCCGGGTGGCCGTCTGCTGGTGCTGGAATTCTCCAAACCGGTGTTCGAGCCGCTGAACAAAGCCTACGACGCCTACTCTTTCCACATTCTGCCGCGCGTCGGCGAGCTGGTGGCGAAAGACGCTGGCAGCTACCGTTATCTCGCTGAATCCATCCGTATGCACCCGGATCAGGAAACCCTTAAAGCGATGATGAACGACGCGGGCTTCGAGAACGTCAACTACTACAACATGACCGGCGGGATCGTAGCGCTGCATCGCGGCTACAAATTCTGAGGAGGTGCCGGATGCCTTTCACACCGCTAATGATGGCTGGCATTGAAGGCGCGCTGAACACTTTCCTGTACCGCGAGAGCGCGCTGAAAGCGCCGCGCCAGCGTTTGCAGGGCAAAGTGTTGCGCATCACGCTTGAAGAGCTTTCCACGCCGCTGGTGCTGGTGTTCAGCGAGCAACAACTGGATGTGCTCAGTAAATGGGAAGGCGAGGCGGACTGTACCGTTATCACACGCCTTTCCGTTTTGCCGAAGCTCCAGGACCGCCAGCAGCTGACTGCGCTTATCCGCAGCGGCGAGCTGGAAGTGCAGGGCGATCTGCAGGTGGTGCAAAATTTTGTGGCGCTGATGGACATGGCCGAATTTGATCCCGCCGGGCTGCTGGCCCCGTGGGTTGGCGATATCGCCGCGGAAGGCATCGGGCGCGTTATGCGTCGCGGCGGGCAACTGCTGCAAAAAGGCTTTACGCGTAATCAGCGCTATCTGGCGGAAGCGATTACCGAAGAGTGGCGCGTCGCGCCGGGCGCGCTGGAAATCGCCTGGTTTGCCGAAGAGATTTCGGCCGTCGAGCGCCAACTGGAAGCGTTAACCAAACGGTTGGATAAACTGGAGGGCAAATGACGCCAGGTGAAATTCGGCGCCTTTATTTCATTATCAAAACGTTCCTGAGCTACGGCCTGGATGAGCTGATTCCGCGCATGCGTCTCACGCTGCCGCTGCGGATCTGGCGTCGCGGGCTGTTCTGGATGCCGAACCGGCACAAAGATCTTGAGCTTGGTACAAGACTTCGTCTGGCGTTACAGGAGCTAGGGCCGGTGTGGATTAAGTTCGGTCAGATGCTGTCGACGCGTCGCGATCTCTTTCCGCCGGTAATCGCCGATCAGCTGGCGCTGTTGCAGGATCGGGTCGCACCCTTTGACGGTAAGCTCGCTAAACAGCAGATCGAAAAAGCCATGGGCGATCGTCCCGTTGAGGAGTGGTTTGATGATTTCGATATCACGCCGCTTGCTTCTGCTTCAATCGCGCAGGTGCACACCGCCCGGCTGAAAGAGAACGGCAAAGAGGTGGTCATCAAGGTGATCCGCCCCGATATCCTGCCGGTCATCAAGGCGGATATGAAGCTTATCTACCGTCTCGCGCGCTGGGTGCCGCGCCTGCTGCCGGATGGTCGCCGCCTGCGCCCGATGGAAGTGGTGCGCGAGTATGAAAAAACGCTGCTGGATGAACTCGATCTTCTGCGCGAAGCGGCAAACGCCATTCAGCTGCGCCGTAATTTCGAAAACAGCCCCATGCTCTACGTGCCGGAAGTCTATTCGGACTACTGCAGCCCGACGATGATGGTCATGGAACGCATCTATGGCATCCCGGTCAATGACGTCGCGGCGCTGGAAGCCAACGGCACCGACATGAAACTGCTGGCTGAGCGCGGTGTTCAGGTGTTCTTCACCCAGGTTTTCCGCGATAGCTTTTTCCACGGTGATATGCATCCGGGGAATATTTTTGTCAGCCACGATCACCCGCACGATCCGCAATACATTGGCATCGACTGCGGCATCGTGGGCTCGCTCAATAAAGAAGATAAGCGCTATCTGGCGGAAAACTTTATCGCTTTCTTCAACCGCGACTATCGCCGCGTGGCGGAGCTGCATGTGGATTCGGGCTGGGTGCCGCCGGATACCAATGTAGAAGAGTTCGAATCCGCCATTCGTACCGTTTGCGAACCTATTTTTGAAAAGCCGCTTGCGGAAATCTCGTTTGGCCACGTGCTGCTGAATCTCTTTAACACCGCGCGCCGCTTTAATATGGAAGTGCAGCCGCAGCTGGTGCTGCTGCAAAAAACGCTGCTGTACATTGAGGGCGTAGGGCGTCAGCTCTATCCGCAGCTCGATTTGTGGAAAACGGCGAAACCTTTTCTGGAAACCTGGATCAAAGATCAGGTGGGCTTCCCGGCGCTGGTGCGCTCCTTTAAAGAGAAAGCGCCATTCTGGGCGGAAAAAATCCCGGAAATTCCTGAACTGGTCTACAACAGCCTGCGGCAAGGCAAACAACTGCAACAAAGTGTTGATAAGATTGCCCATGAGCTGCAGGAGCATCGTGTAAAGCAAGGGCAGTCGCGCTATCTGTTCGGCATTGGCGCCACGCTAATGCTGAGCAGCACGCTGCTCTTTATCAACCGTCCTGACTGGGGCATGTCGCCCGGATGGCTGATGGCAGGCGGTATTCTCGTCTGGCTTATCGGCTGGCGGCGTACCGACTAGCGCAGGCATTGTTATGAAACGGCCACAGGTATACTGTGGCCTGATGAATACCATTATCACTGGTAACTGAGGAAATGTATGGGTGGCATCAGTATCTGGCAGTTATTGATTATCGCGGTTCTGGTTGTTCTGCTTTTTGGCACCAAAAAGTTACGCTCGCTGGGCTCTGACCTTGGTGAATCCATCAAAGGCTTTAAAAAAGCGATGGGTGACGACGACAAACAAAAGCATCAACAGGATGCGGATTTCACCGCGCCTTCCGCGCAGGATAAACAAATCGGCGAAACCAAAAGCGACGTCACCGCTGACGACGCGAAAAAACGTGATAAAGAGCAGGTGTAATCCGTGTTTGATATTGGTTTTGGCGAACTGCTGCTGGTTTTTGTTATCGGGCTTATCGTGCTGGGGCCGCAGCGTTTGCCTGTGGCTGTCCGCACGGTTGCAGGCTGGGTTCGTGCGCTGCGATCGCTTGCAACCACCGTGCAGAATGAACTGACCCAGGAGCTTAAGCTTCAGGAGTTTCAGGAAAGCCTGAAGAAAGTGGAAAAAGCGAGCATCGATAACCTGACGCCAGAGCTGAAAGCGTCGATGGACGAACTGCGCGAAGCGGCGGAATCGATGAAGCGCTCTTACAGCGTTAACGATCCGGAAAAAGCGAGCGACGACGCCCACACCATTCATAATCCGCTGGTGAAAGGCAACGAAGCGCAGCATGAAGGCGTTACGCCAGCGAAAGCTGAGCATCAGGCGCAGTCACCTGCGCAGAAGCCTGTGACGGAGACGGCGCACACGGAAGAGACCGGGGCAGCGCCTGTCGAGCCTGAAAATGGCGTTGATACGTCGCCGGACGCGTCCGCCAGCACGCGTAAACCTGAAGCCGCATCCACCGTGAGTGATAAATCCTGACATGGCTGTTGAAGATACCCAACCCCTAATCAGTCATCTGATTGAACTGCGTAAGCGACTGCTGAACTGCATTGTCGCGGTGCTGGTGATTTTTCTGGCGCTGGTTTACTTCGCCAACGATATCTATCAGCTGGTCGCTGCCCCGCTGATAAGCCAGATGCCGCACGGTGCCAGCATGATTGCCACCGACGTGGCGTCGCCGTTTTTCACGCCTATCAAGCTGACCATGATGGTGTCGGTGATCCTCTCCGCACCGGTGATTTTGTATCAGGTCTGGGCGTTTGTCGCCCCGGCGCTGTACACGCATGAGCGACGCCTGATTATCCCGCTGCTGGTTTCCAGTACGCTGCTGTTTTATATCGGTATGGCCTTCGCCTATTTCGTGGTGTTCCCGCTGGCGTTCGGCTTCTTAACGAAAACCGCGCCTGTCGGCGTTGTGGTGTCGACCGATATCACCAGCTATCTCGATTTCGTCATGGCGCTGTTTATGGCCTTCGGCGTGTCGTTTGAAGTGCCGGTCGCCATCGTCTTGCTGTGCTGGATGGGCGTGACCACGCCGCAGGACTTGCGTGCCAAACGCCCGTATGTGCTGGTCGGCGCGTTCGTCGTCGGCATGCTGCTCACGCCGCCGGATGTGTTCTCGCAAACGCTGCTGGCGATACCGATGTACTGCCTGTTTGAAGTCGGGATTTTCTTCTCGCGCTTTTACGTCGGTAAACGGCGTCCGCGAGAGCAGGATGCCGAAGAAGAAGCAGAAGAATAACGTAACCGCCCGTCAGGGCGGTTTTCATATGGAAAGCGCAATGTTTGATATTGGCCTGAATATAACCAGCTCTCAGTTTGACCATGACAGGGATGAGATGATCGCCCGCGCCCGTGCGGCAGGCGTCAGCAATATGCTCTTTACCGGCACGTCGCTTGAAGAAAGCGAAAAGGCTTGCGCATTCGCCAGGCGTTACGAGGGCTGCTGGTCGACCGCGGGCGTTCACCCGCACGACGCCAGTACCTGGAATGATGAAAGCGCGGCGCGGCTGCGTGCGCTCGCAGGGGAGGCGCAGGTCGTGGCGATTGGCGAATGCGGGCTCGATTTCAACCGGAATTTTTCAACGCCTGCCGAACAGGAGCATGCCTTTACAGAACAGTTGCGGCTGGCGGCAGAGCTGGCGCTGCCGGTGTTTTTGCACTGTCGCGATGCCCATGCGCGCTTTCTTGCGCTGCTCGATCCTTGGCTCGATAAACTGCCGGGCGCGGTACTGCACTGCTTTACCGGCACGGAACAAGAGGCGCGGGAGACAATGGCACGCGGGCTTTACCTCGGTATTACCGGCTGGGTTTGCGACGAGCGTCGCGGGCTTGAACTACGCGCCCTGCTGCCGGTTATTCCCGCCGATCGCCTGCTGCTGGAAACAGACGCGCCTTATCTGCTGCCTCGGGATCTCGCCCCCAGGCCAAAATCGCGTCGCAACGAGCCATGCTGGCTGCCGCATATTCTTAAGCAAGTCGCGCAGTGGCGCGGTGAAGATCCCGCCTGGCTTGAGGCCACGACGGATGCCAATGCCGCCCGTCTGTTTCTGAAAAACGCGTCGCCTGCGTAACGCTGCCTGCTGAAACCGGCAGAGTGTGGATTTTTGCACGCTGCTGGTGCCTTTCCCTCTCAAAGCCCGGTGATATGCTTCCCGCCGGGGATTTCCCCTGTATTACACAGCTGAGGGACAATAATGAAAAAGACAATTACGGGCATTGTGACACTGATGCTGCTCACCAGCGCGCCGGTGATGGCGATGGATAAAACGGCGACCGGCGCGGTGCTTGGCGCGACAGCGGGTGCCATTGCAGGCAAAGATGTCAAAAGCGCCGTAGGCGGCGCGGTCATTGGCGCAGGCACCAGCGCGATGCTGAAAAAGGGCGATAAAGGCAAAGCGGCGCGTAAAGGTGGCGTTGCGGGTGCGGTCGTGGGCGCGGGCGTTGCCGCGGCAACCGGGAAAAGCGTGCTGAAAGGCGCAGCGGTTGGCGCAGGCGCGGGCGGCGTTATTGGCGAAGCGACGCACTAATGACAAACGGCGGCACTGAGCCGCCGTTTTGCTGTCTGCGTTGCGCGTCAGACCTTACGGAATTCGGTGTTCTTCACGCTTTGCAGCACCTGCTTGTTCAGCAAATTCAGCAGCAACATAGAACGGGCTTCGCCATCGGGCTCGGTAAAAATTGCCTGCAACCCTTCAAACGCGCCTTCGGTAATCACCACCATATCGCCGGTATGCGGCGTATCCGGATCAGTCACGTTTTCCGGGTGCCAGTCGAGCAACTGCTCGATGACCGTCTGCGGCACCACGGCCGGGTGCGAACCAAAACGAACGAAATGGCTGACGCCGCGGGTGGAGCTTATCGTCGTGGTATGAATATCTTCCGGGTCAAAGCGAACGAAAAGGTAGTTCGGAAACAGCGGCTCGCTGACGGAGGTGCGTCTGCCTCGTACCATTTTTTCAAGCGTAATCATTGGCGTAAGGCAGTTCACCGACTGTCGTTCAAGGTGCTCTTTAGCGCGCTGAAGCTGCCCGCGTTTACAGTACAGTAAATACCAGGATTGCATAATGACTCTTCTTACATGGCCGGACGCGCCAGCATAACAAAACCACCTCAGGATCGCTAAGGGCATTATACCGCGCAGTGCTATAGCCTGTGGTGATGATTCACGTTAATTTAACAAAATTACGGCATGCCTGCGGCGAACACCGTATAATAAAAAGCTTATTTTAAAGCCACGAATAACTGCATGAAATACCACGACCTACGCGATTTTCTGGCGCTGCTGGAGCAGCAAGGCGAACTCAAGCGCATTACATTGCCTGTCGATCCTTACCTGGAGATGACGGAAATTGCCGACCGCACATTGCGCGCGGGTGGCCCGGCGCTGCTGTTTGAGAACCCGAAAGGCCATACCATGCCGGTGCTCTGCAATCTGTTTGGCACGCCGAAACGCGTGGCGATGGGCATGGGGCAGGAGGATATCTCCGCGCTGCGTGAAGTCGGCAAGTTGCTGGCGTTTCTGAAAGAGCCGGAGCCGCCGCGCGGATTCCGCGATCTTTTCGACAAGCTGCCGCAGTTTAAGCAAGTGCTGAACATGCCGACGAAGCGCCTGCGTAACGCGCCTTGTCAGGAGAAAGTGTGGCAGGGCGATGAAGTCGACCTGAACCGCATTCCCATCATGCAGTGCTGGCCGGATGACGCCGCGCCGCTTATTACGTGGGGCCTGACGGTCACTCGCGGCCCGCATAAAGAGCGCCAGAATCTGGGCATCTATCGCCAGCAGCTCATCGGTAAAAACAAACTCATTATGCGCTGGCTGTCGCATCGCGGCGGCGCGCTTGATTTCCAGGAGTGGTGCCAGGCGCATCCGGGCGAACGCTTCCCGGTCGCTGTTGCGCTGGGCGCTGACCCGGCGACGATTCTTGGCGCGGTCACGCCGGTGCCGGATACGCTCTCCGAATACGCGTTTGCGGGCCTGCTGCGCGGCACCAAAACCGAAGTGGTGAAGTGTCTTTCTAACGACCTTGAGATCCCGGCCAGCGCCGAAATCGTGCTGGAAGGCTATATTGAACCCGGCGAAATGGCACCGGAAGGCCCATATGGCGATCACACCGGTTACTATAATGAGATAGATAACTTCCCGGTCTTTACCGTGACGCATGTGACGCAGCGTGAAAACGCGATTTATCACTCGACCTATACGGGCCGCCCGCCAGATGAACCTGCGGTGCTGGGCGTGGCGCTCAATGAAGTGCTGGTGCCTATCCTGCAAAAACAGTTCCCGGAAATCGTGGATTTTTATCTTCCGCCGGAAGGGTGCTCGTACCGGCTTGCCGTCGTGACCATGCGTAAGCAGTACGCGGGCCACGCGAAGCGCGTGATGATGGGCGTCTGGTCATTCCTGCGCCAGTTCATGTATACCAAGTTCGTGATCGTTTGTGATGATGACATTAACGCGCGCGACTGGAACGATGTGATCTGGGCGATCACCACGCGCATGGACCCGGCGCGCGACACGATGATGGTGGAGAACACGCCGATCGATTATCTGGATTTCGCCTCGCCGGTATCGGGACTTGGCTCCAAAATGGGCCTCGACGCGACCAACAAATGGCCGGGCGAAACGCAGCGCGAGTGGGGAACCCCCATCAAGAAAGATCCCAGCGTGACGGCGCGTATCGACGCTATCTGGGATGAGCTCGCGATTTTTCATGACGGAAAAGGCGCCTGACGCGCCGCCGTTGCAGTTGCATTATTGACCCGACAGAGGGAACGCATGACAACCTTAAGCTGTAAAGTGACCTCGGTAGAAGCCATCACGGATACCGTTTATCGCGTTCGTTTAGTGCCGGAAGCGGCCTTTTCGTTTCGCGCAGGTCAGTACCTGATGGTGGTAATGGATGAGCGGGACAAGCGCCCTTTTTCTATGGCCTCCACGCCGGATGAGCAGGGCTTTATCGAACTGCATATCGGCGCGTCGGAACTTAACCTCTACGCGATGGCGGTGATGGATCGCATTCTCAAAGAGCGTGAAATCGTGGTCGATATTCCGCATGGTGACGCCTGGCTGCGCGACGACGAAGAGCGTCCGCTGATCCTGATTGCCGGCGGTACGGGGTTCTCCTACGCGCGTTCGATTCTGCTGACGGCGCTGGCGCGCAACCCGAATCGCGATATCACGATTTACTGGGGCGGCCGCGAAGAGAAACACCTTTACGATCTGTCAGAGCTGGAAGCGCTGTCGGTTGATCACCCGAACCTGAAGATTGTGCCGGTGGTCGAGCAGCCGGATGAGACGTGGCGCGGTCGTAGCGGCACGGTACTGACGGCAGTGATGCAGGATTTCGGTACGCTTGCCGGACACGATATCTACATCGCCGGACGTTTCGAGATGGCGAAGATCGCCCGCGACCTCTTCTGCAACGAGCGCGCCGCGCGCGAAGACCGCCTGTTCGGCGACGCTTTCGCGTTTATCTGAGTCGTGCCCGCATAACGCCAGCCCTGTTTACGGGCTGGCGGCAATCTCCTTTCCTGACCAGACATATAACGGTTTATCGTTTTCCAGCAGGCAAAGCAGCGTAATGTTTTTGCGCACTGGATGATCGAGCTTCGCGGTGAGCTGGGTCGCGATATGCTGTTGGCCAACGTTTTCGTCATACCGTTCCACCACCACGCTTTCCGGTACAACGCGCGATTCAGTCAGGACTTTTTGCATATACGCGTGATCCTGCCATGTGTTGATAAGCGAGGTCAGGCAACGCTGCGCCAGCGTCTCCTCCGACAGCTCTGCCCGTGCAGAAGTGGTGCAAAAAAGCGCAGCGGCAAGCGGCGCGAAGATAAAGCATCCCTTCATAGTTTTCCCTGAAGTGTAGAGTCGTTAAAAAAGCCTGGCACAAATGTGGAAAATAAAAAACCCGCCCCTGACAGGCGGGAAGAACGGCAACTAAACTTTTCACCAATGCGCCTGATACCAGGCGCGTTGTCTGACTCACACCCGCTCAAAGACCGTCGCGATGCCCTGGCCCAGGCCAATACACATCGTGGCAAGGCCAAGCTCGGCGTCGCGGCGCTCCATCAGGTTAATCAGCGTGGTGCTGATACGCGCGCCGGAGCAGCCAAGCGGGTGGCCGAGCGCTATCGCGCCGCCGTTAAGGTTGATCTTCTCGTCGATCTGCTCCATCAGGCCCAGATCTTTAATGCAGGGCAGGATCTGCGCGGCAAAGGCTTCGTTCATCTCAAACAGATCGATATCGCTCGCGGTCAGACCGGCTTTTTTCAGCGCCAGCTTCGAGGCGGGCACCGGGCCGTAACCCATAATCGACGGATCGCAGCCTACTACCGCCATAGAACGGATACGGGCGCGCGGGGTCAGGCCGAGTTCACGGGCGCGCGATTCGCTCATGACCAGCATCGCCGCCGCGCCGTCGGAGAGCGCTGACGAGGTGCCCGCCGTGACCGTACCGTTTGCCGGGTCGAACGCCGGTTTCAGCTGCGACAGCCCTTCGGCGGTGGTTTCCGGGCGGATCACTTCGTCAAAGTCGTAGCGCTTAAGCACGCCGTCGGCGTCGTGGCCGCTGGTCGGAATGATTTCCTGTTTAAAATGCCCGGCCTGTGTGGCGGCCCAGGCGCGCTGATGCGAGCGAGCGGCGAAAGCGTCCTGCATTTCACGGCTGATGCCGTGCATACGTGAAAGCATCTCCGCCGTTAGCCCCATCATGCCCGCGGCTTTCGCGACGTTACGGCTTAAGCCCGGATGAAAATCGACGCCGTGGTTCATCGGCACATGGCCCATGTGTTCCACGCCGCCCACCAGACAAACGCTGGCGTCACCGGTCATGATCATCCGCGCGGCGTCGTGCAGCGCCTGCATTGACGAACCGCACAGACGGTTGACCGTCACCGCGGGCACGCTGTGCGGGATTTCCGCCAGCAACGCGGCGTTGCGGGCGATGTTAAAACCCTGCTCCAGCGTCTGCTGCACGCAGCCCCAATAGATGTCGTCGATAGCGCTGGCTTCCAGTTGCGGGTTACGCGACAGCAGGCTGCGCATCAGGTGTGCGGAAAGATCTTCCGCGCGCACCTGACGGAACGCGCCGCCTTTGGAACGGCCCATCGGGGTGCGGATAGCATCAACAATTACAACCTTTTCCATTCGTCACTCCTTAAGCCGTTTGCAGTTCGCCTACCGGTTGGGCAGGTTCAACCTGGGGATAATAAGGCGCATTGTGGCTCGCTTTATCGCGAAGCCCCGCTGGCGCTTCATAAAGCGGGCCGAGATGCTGATAATGCTGCGCCATATCGAGGTATTTCGCGCTGCCCTGCGTATCCAGCCAGCGGAACGCGCCGCCGTGGAACGGCGGGAAGCCGAGACCGTAGACCAGTGCCATATCCGCCTCGGCCGGGCTTGCGATAATGCCTTCTTCCAGGCAGCGCACCACTTCGTTGACCATCGGAATCATCATGCGCGCCACGATCTCTTCATCGCTGAACGCGCGCTTCGGCTGGCTCACTTCGGCAAGCAGGCTGTCTACCGCGTCATCCGGCACTTTGCGCGGTTTGCCTTTGCTGTCTTCCTGATAGGCATAGAAACCTTTACCGTTTTTCTGTCCGAAGCGACCGGCGTCAAACAGCGCGTCGATAGCATCGCGGTAATCTTTTTGCATGCGCTGCGGGAAGCCCGCCGCCATCACGGCCTGCGCGTGATGCGCGGTGTCGATGCCGACAACATCCAGCAGGTACGCCGGGCCCATCGGCCAGCCGAACTGTTTCTCCATCACTTTGTCTATCTGGCGGAAGTCGGCGCCGTCGCGCAGTAGCTGGCTGAAACCGGCAAAGTAGGGGAACAGCACGCGGTTAACGAAGAAACCAGGACAGTCATTCACCACAATCGGCGTTTTGCCCATTTTGCTGGCCCAGGACACCACTTTCGCAATCGTGGCGTCGGAGGTTTTCTCTCCGCGGATTACTTCAACCAGCGGCATACGGTGCACCGGGTTAAAGAAGTGCATGCCGCAGAAATTTTCCGGGCGCTTCAGCACGCTTGCCAGCTCGCTGATAGGAATCGTCGAGGTATTGGAGGCAATCACGGTATCCGGGCGGACTTTTTCTTCGGTTTCCGCCAGCACCGCTTTTTTCACCTTCGGGTTTTCGACCACCGCCTCGACGACCACGTCAGCGCGCTCAAAGCCGGCGTAATCCAGCGTCGGATGGATGGTGGCGATAACGCCTGCGAGCTTCAGCCCGTCGATTTTGCCGCGCTCCAGCTGTTTATTCAGCAGCTTGCTGGCTTCGCTGATGCCGAGCGTCAGTGATTTCTCATTAATGTCTTTCATAATGACCGGCACGCCTTTCCAGGCGGACTGGTAAGCGATGCCGCCGCCCATAATGCCTGCGCCCAGTACCGCGGCCTGTTTCGGCGTCTCGGTCTCTTTGGTCAGTTTTTTCGCAAGGCCTTTGACGTACTGGTCGTTTAAAAAGATGCCGACCAGCGCGCGCGCTTCGCTGGAGCGCGCCAGCGGCACAAAGCTTTTATTCTCCAGCGCCAGTGCTTCATCACGGCCCAGCCCTGCGGCCGCTTCGATGGTTTTCACCGCCGTCATCGGTGCCGGGTAGTGTTTGCCCGCGGTCTGCATCACCATGCCTTTGGCGATGGTAAAGCTCATAGTCGCTTCGATTTTACTTAAGCGCAGCGGTTCAAGCTTCGGCTGGCGGCGGGCTTGCCAGTCGAGCTCGCCGTCGATGGCCTGGCGCAGCATACGCAGCGCGCCCTCGATCAGTTTTTCCGGTTTCACGACCGCATCAACCAGGCCCACTTTTAGCGCCGCGTCAGCGGTGATGTCTTTACCGGCCGCGATGATTTCCAGCGCGCTGTCAGCGCCCAGCAGACGAGGCAGGCGTACCGAACCGCCAAAGCCCGGCATGATGCCAAGTTTTGTTTCCGGCAGGCCGATACGGGCATCCGGCGTGGCGAGACGGAAATCGGTCGCCAGCACGCATTCACAGCCGCCGCCTAACGCGTAGCCGTTTATGGCGCAAAGGGTCGGCACCGGCAGATCTTCAAGACGGTTAAATACGCTGTTGGCAAAGTGCAGCCACTGGCTTAATTGCTCAGCAGGCACCTGGAACAGCGAGAGGAATTCGGTAATGTCGGCGCCGACGATAAACGCGGCTTTTTCCGAGCGCAGCAGCAGGGCTTTGAGATCGTGCTGTTTTTCCAGCACGTCGAGCGCATGGCCAAGGCTTGCTACGGTCGCGGTATCAAGCTTATTCACCGAGCCGGGGGCATCGAACACCAGTTCGGCAATGCCGTCTTCCAGCCAGTTAAGGTACAGGGTGTCGCCTTTGTAGAGCATGTCGGTCTCCTGAATCCAGCAAGGGGATCTGGTCGTACCAGATGAAGCGGAGTGTGGAGTTGATGTTAATGAAATGCAAATTACTGTTTAAATATTTGCAAACGCGATCACGGATGGTGGAAAACGCTCAGGGAATAAACCGGTGTGCTAAGATGCCGGAGTTGAGAGCTCAAACTTTAAAGGTAAAGTATGGATTCGCTGACCACCCTCTATAAAAATCATCTGGATACGCTCCAGGAGCGTACCCGCAACGTGCTTGCCCGCTTTAATCTGGACGCGCTGCTTATCCATTCCGGGGAGCTGTTTAATGTCTTTTTAGACGATCATCCGTATCCGTTTAAGGTGAATCCGCAGTTCAAAGCGTGGGTGCCGGTGACGCAGGTGCCAAACTGCTGGTTGCTGGTGGATGGCGTGAACAAGCCGAAGCTGTGGTTTTACCTGCCGGTGGATTACTGGCATAACGTCGAGCCGCTGCCGAGTGCGTTCTGGACGGAAGAGATAGACATTATCGCGCTGCCGAAAGCCGATGACATCGGCGGTCAGCTGCCTGCCGCGCGTGGCAACATCGCGTACATTGGCCCGGTGCCGGAGCGCGCGCTGAAGCTGGACGTCCCGGCGGATAAAATTAACCCGAAAGGCGTGATTGATTATCTGCACTTTTACCGCGCGTATAAGACAGATTACGAACTGGCCTGCATGCGCGAAGCGCAGAAGACGGCGGTTAACGGCCATCGCGCTGCGCATGAGGCGTTTCTGTCAGGCATGAGCGAGTTTGATATTAACCTCGCGTACCTGACCGCGACCGGCCATCGCGATACCGATGTGCCTTACAGCAATATCGTGGCGCTTAATGAGCACGCCGCCGTGCTGCATTACACCCGGCTCGATCACCGCGCGCCGTCTGAGATGCGCAGCTTCCTGCTGGACGCGGGCGCCGAATATAACGGTTATGCAGCCGATTTGACCCGCACCTGGGCGGCCGACGGCGACAGCGATTTCGCGGCTTTGATTAAAGACGTGAATGAAGAACAGCTGGCGCTGATTGGCACCATGAAAGCGGGCGTCAGTTATATCGATTACCACATTCAGTTCCATCAGCGCATCGCGAAGCTGCTGCGCCGTCATCAGATTGTCACGGACATTAGCGAAGAAGCGATGGTGGAAGCCGACATTACCGGGCCGTTTATGCCGCACGGTATCGGGCATCCGCTGGGCTTGCAGGTGCATGATGTCGCGGGCTTTATGCAGGACGATACCGGCACGCATCTGGCTGCACCGGCGAAATATCCGTATCTGCGCTGCACGCGCGTATTGCAGCCGCGTATGGTGCTGACGATTGAGCCGGGCATTTACTTTATTGAGTCGCTGCTGGTGCCGTGGCGAGAAGGCCCGTTCAGCAAGCACTTCAACTGGCAGAAAATCGAGGCGCTGAAGCCGTTCGGCGGTATCCGTATTGAGGATAACGTGGTGATTCACGAGCACGGCGTGGAAAACATGACCCGGGATCTGAAGCTCGCCTGATGGAGAGCTGGCCTGTTCCGGCCTCGCCGGTGATCTTTACGGAAGAGATTAAAAAGAGCCGCTTTATTACGTTGCTCGGCCATACCGAGGGCGTGGAAGCGGCCAAAGCGTTTGTTGCGCAGGCGCGCGTCGATTACCCGGATGCCAGGCATTATTGCCAGGCGTGGGTGGCGGGCGCGCCCGATGATTCGCAGCAACTCGGGTTCTCGGACGACGGCGAACCAGCGGGCACGGCCGGAAAACCGATGCTGGCGCAGCTGATGGGCAGCGGCGTTGGCGAAATCACCGCCGTGGTGGTGCGCTACTTCGGCGGCATCAAGCTTGGCACCGGCGGGCTGGTCAAAGCCTATGGTGGCGGCGTTCAACAGGCGTTAACGCGGCTTGAAACGACACTCAAAGTGCCGCTGACGGAATATACTTTGCTGTGCGATTACGCGCAGCTCGCGGGTGTAGAAGGGCTGCTCGGTCAGTTTAACGGCAAGGTGGTTGAAAGCGCGTTTCAGGCCAATGTGGCGTTGCGCGTGGCGCTTCCGCATACGCAGGTGGCGGCTTTTTCGGCAAAGCTTGCCGACTTTAGCCGTGGTGCATTGCATTTGTTGTCGGTTGAATAATAATCCTCTCCTTCATTTTGATTCCAAAGGAAACGGCAGATGCATTTTCGCGCCATTACCCGAATCGTTGGTCTACTGGTTATCCTGTTTTCCGGGACAATGATCATTCCCGGCCTGGTAGCCCTGCTATACCGCGACGGCGCGGGACGCGCTTTCACCCAAACCTTTTTTGTCGCGCTGGCTATCGGCGCGGCGCTCTGGTGGCCGAACCGTCATCAGAAGCGCGAACTGAAATCGCGCGAAGGGTTTCTTATCGTCGTGCTCTTCTGGACGGTGCTTGGCAGCGTCGGTGCGTTGCCGTTTATCTTTTCCGAGCGGCCAAACCTCACCATCACGGACGCCTTTTTCGAATCCTTTTCTGGGCTGACCACCACGGGCGCGACGACGCTGGTGGGCCTTGATTCTCTGCCGCATGCCATTCTTTTCTATCGCCAGATGCTGCAATGGTTCGGCGGGATGGGGATCATTGTGCTGGCGGTGGCGATTCTGCCTATTCTCGGCGTCGGTGGGATGCAGCTATACCGCGCTGAAATGCCGGGGCCGCTCAAAGACAACAAAATGCGCCCGCGTATTGCCGAAACGGCGAAAACGCTGTGGCTGATATATGTCTTGCTGACGGTGGCGTGCGCGCTGGCGCTGTGGTTTGCCGGAATGCCCGCGTTTGATGCGATTGGCCACAGCTTTGCCACTATCGCTATCGGCGGGTTCTCTACGCACGATGCCAGCGTGGGGTATTTCGCCAGCCCGACCATTAACACCATCATTGCTATCTTTTTGCTGATCTCCGGCTGTAACTACGGCCTGCACTTTTCGCTGCTCAGCGGGCGTAGCCTGAAGGTCTATTCCCGCGACCCGGAATTTCGCATGTTTATCGGCGTGCAGCTGACGCTGGTCTTTATCTGTACGCTGGTGCTCTGGTTCCATGATACCTACGATTCGGCGATAACGACGCTTAACCAGGCGTTTTTCCAGGTGGTGTCGATGGCGACGACGGCGGGCTTTACGACGGACAGCATCGCGAAGTGGCCGCTCTTCCTGCCGGTGCTATTGCTCTGCTCGGCGTTTATTGGCGGCTGCGCGGGTTCAACCGGCGGCGGTCTCAAGGTTATTCGTATTCTGCTGCTCTTTAAACAGGGCAACCGCGAGCTGAAAAGGCTGGTCCACCCGAACGCGGTATACAGTATTAAGCTTGGTAATCGCGCGTTGCCGGAACGTATCCTCGAAGCGGTGTGGGGGTTCTTCTCGGCGTATGCGCTGGTGTTTCTGGTCAGCATGCTGGCGATTATCGCGACCGGCGTGGACGACTTCTCGGCATTCGCCTCTGTGGTGGCGACGCTCAATAACCTTGGGCCTGGTCTTGGCGTCGTGGCGGATAACTTCGCCAGTATGAATCCCGTCGCTAAGTGGATACTCATTGCCAATATGCTTTTCGGGCGTCTGGAGGTGTTTACGCTTCTGGTGCTGTTCACCCCGACTTTCTGGCGCGAATAAGGAGATAAATGTGAAAACCTTAATTCTGTTTTCCACCCGCGACGGACAAACGCGCGAAATCGCTTTTTATATCGCGTCCCAGCTACAGGAAATGGGCGAGGCGGTGGATGTGGTTAACCTGCATCGCGCCGAAGCGCCAGACTGGACGCAATATAAGAAGGTGGTGATAGGCGCGTCGATTCGCTACGGCCATTTTCACCCGACGCTGGACGCGTTTGTGAAGCAGCATCAACAGGCGCTTAACGCGCTGCCGGGCGCGTTCTTCTCGGTAAACCTTGTGGCGCGTAAGCCAGAGAAGCGAACGCCGCAAACCAACAGCTATACGCGCAAGTTTCTGTTGAACTCACCGTGGCAGCCTGATCGCTGCGCTGTCTTTGCGGGTGCGCTGCGTTATCCGCGGTATCGCTGGTTTGACCGCTTCATGATTCGCCTGATTATGAAAATGACGGGCGGGGAAACCGATACGTCAAAAGAAGTGGTCTACACGGACTGGCCTCAGGTGGCCCTTTTTGCGCAGGAAATCGCCCGTCTGAGCCGCGATTAGTATCATTTTCCGGCGCATTGCCTGGAAAGTAAGCGAACGAAAAGTTTTTTGAAATTAGGGGTTGTCAGGCGGAAAGAACTCCCTATAATGCGCCTCCACTGACACGGCACAACGGCAAACGAGCCGGCCCGTC
>NZ_JBSEYN010000014.1:0-62131 GCF_053627815.1 Cronobacter sp. 153480017-3
TCGGCGGAATTTAAATGGTACCGCATCAACGACGCGGGCCAGGAGGTGGAGTATTTCAACACGAAGCTTGAGAACGTGAAGCTGGTGAAAGTGGCACCGCTGATGCACGACATCAAGGAGCCCTCGAAGGAGAAGCACAACCATCTTGAGCGCATCGAGCTGCGCTACGAAAAAATCACCTGGACCTACAAGGACGGCAACATCATCCATTCCGATTCGTGGAACGAACGTACCACTGCCTGACCCTGCCAGCAGACGGGAGACCGTCTGCTTTTTTGTCTGCAGAGCGCCCGGTGCGGATGTTCTGCAGACAAAAAATATCACCACTCCGCCCCTGTGCGCTTCGGGTAACAGCGACGGGCGGTAGCATATTTAAGGGCATGTCAGGGAGCGATACATGCTGCAACGACGACAGCGACCGCCGCTCCTTTTATGACAAGAGGCCGTCATGGAATTGTTGAGACGATAAAGGAGAGGGATGATGAGTGACGCTATCATGGAAAAAAACGCCCAAAAGGCGGCGCAGCTTCTGGGTCAGTCGCGGTATCGGGTCGATATTCATGGCTGTAATGATTTTCTTGATGTGTTGAACTTCAGCGCAGAAGAGGCACTCAGCAAGCCCTGGT
Source organism: Cronobacter sp. 153480017-3 (assembly GCF_053627815.1). Lineage (NCBI taxonomy): Bacteria > Pseudomonadati > Pseudomonadota > Gammaproteobacteria > Enterobacterales > Enterobacteriaceae > Cronobacter > Cronobacter sp. 153480017-3. The sequence continues at coordinate 627 of NZ_JBSEYN010000014.1, forward strand.
ACTACGACATTGCGCTTACATGTGAAAACCCGGATATCGCCTGCGACACGCTGCTGCTCAAACCCGGTTCATTCACCTTTCAGACACCCCTTTTTACCGGCGCGCCCGCTACAGAGGTGCGCAATGTCTATGGTGTCGTGCAGTCGTTCCGGCGTATTTCGACTTCAGCAGACGAAACGCATTACACGCTGCGGCTGGTGCCGCGAATCGCCCTTATGCAACGCACCCGGCGCAGTGAAATCTACCTTAATCAGTCGGTGGTTGAGGTGGTGGAAAACGTACTGCGCGAGCATGAGCTGGAAGGCGCTGATTTCGAATTTCGGCTGTCGCGCGAATACCCTGAGCGTGAACTGATCACCCAGTGGCGAGAAACCGATCTGGAGTTCGTTCAGCGCCTGCTGGCAGAAGTGGGTATTTTCTGGCGTTTCGAAATGGACAGCCGTCTGGGTCAGGATGTCGTGATCTTTATGGATTCGCCAGAACAGTACCAGTTTGGCGTGACGCTGCCGCTGCGCCATCCGTCAGGCATGAGCGACAGCGGGCAGGAAAGCGTCTGGGATCTACGGACCGCGTATCAGGTGGTGAGCGGCAGCGTTGCCACCCGCGACTATAACTACCGCGAGGCGCTGACGCCACAGGACAGCACGCAGTCCGTCAGCAGCACGGACGGCATCACCACGGGTGAGGTGTATCACTATGCCGAACCTTTTCTGACCGAAGGCGACCCCGACAGCCCGGAGACCGGCGCGTATTACGCCAGGCTTCGCCACGAGCGTCTCCTCAACGAGCAGGCTCTGATGACCGGGCGCAGCACCAGCCCGCATCTGTTACCCGGCCAGGTGCTGGAGGTGGATGGCAGCGTGTCGCAGACGCTGACCGCAGGCATCGTCATTACCCGTATCCGCAGCCGCGGTTCGCGCCGGGCCAGTTTTCAGCTGGATTTTGAGGGCATTCCCTACAGCGAAACGGTCTGTTTTCGCCCGCCGCTGCGCAGGCGGCCGGTGATTTCGGGCACGCTGCCCGCCCGTGTCGAGAGCACACAGAAGGGGGATATCTACGCCTGGCTGGATGAGACCGGGCGTTACCGGGTGAAGCTGGATGTTGACCGTACCGGGCGCGAGCAGGGCTACGCGTACCTGTGGCTGCGGCTGGCAAAACCCTACGCGGGGGATAATTACGGCTGGCACGCGCCGCTGCTGGACGGCACGGAAGTGTCGGTGGCGTTCGACAGCGGCGACCCGGACCGTCCGTACATCGCCCACGCGCAGCATGACTCGGCACACCCGGACCACGTGACGCGTACCAACCACACCCGCAACGTGCTGCGTACGCCCGCGAACAACAAATTACGGATGGAAGACCAGCGGCAACAGGAGCACATCAAGCTCGCCACGGAGTACGGCAAAACGCAGCTGAACCTGGGCCATCTGGTGGACGCGCAGCGGCAGGTGCGCGGCACGGGTTTTGAGCTGCGAACGGATGATTACGGCGCGGTGCGTGCGGCGAAGGGGATATACCTGTCGGCGCATGAGCAACTGAAGGCACAGGGCCCGGTGCTGGCGATGACAGAGACGCTGGGCCAGATACATCAGGCGAACAGTGAGATGCAGGCGCTGAACAACGCGGCGAAGGTGGCACAGGCGCTGACCTGCGATATCGGCACGCAGCTGAACCTGGTGGAGGACCGGCTGGCGCAGCTGCATTCGGCGGTGGTACTGGCGAGCGCGCCACAGGGCGTGGCGCTCAGCTCCGGAGAGCATCTGCAGCTGACCAGCACAAAAAACACGATGATAAACGCCGGTCAGCATCTGGACGTGGGGGCGATGAAAAACCTGTCGGTGACGGTGGAGAAGGCGCTGGGGCTGTTTGCTCATAAAGATGGCGCGAAGGTGGTGGCGAACCAGGGTGAGGTGGAGATACAGGCGCAGCACAACACGATGTCACTGTTCGCGCGGGACCGTTTCACCATCACAAGTAATGAGGATGAGATTGTCATCAGCACGCCGGAGACGCTGACGCTGAACGGCGGCGGGTCGTACCTGAAGCTGAGCAAAAGCGGCATTGAGCACGGCTCGCAGGGTGACATGCTGATGAAGGTGGTGACCTATCTGGTGACAGGGACGGGGGCTGACATGCCAAATGAAACGGTGAATTTCAAAAAAGGCGATATTTCGGTGCAGGATGGCTTCAGAAGTAAATCGAGGAATGATTAGCATGAAAAAAGAACATTAATCAGACTTTCGCATCCATCTAAAAGAGCATTTATTAAAATGAATAACATTATTAAACACCCTTGCCAGGAAGTGATAAAGCTGGAGGGGTCTAAAAGACACAATGTTAATTTATGCATGTTAATTCTGTTTTTGACCCTGTTCAGTATTAATAAATTCTGCACTGCTGCAGATTGTCAGTCTAACCCGGTTCAAATAACAAAGGATTTTTACACGAAGTATATGGATTTTGTTTACAAAATGACACCTCCAGACTCAGTTGAATATAAGACATTGATTCGGAGATATTTAACATCTGATTTTATAAAACAAATAAGGGAGGCGAGAATTTGTGAAAAAGGCGGTGATCCCGTATGTAGTATTGATGGCGTTGAACCACAACTAGGCTATGTATACATTTTAAGAGCACAGGATGTTTATGATGACTGGCACGAAATTAACGTTAAATCAATAACCATTAAAAAAATGATTCAGCTGTTAAAGTTTCATTAGGTGGAGTCGGGGAAAAGGAACATGTCATCATGGTTGCATTAAAAAAATATGATGGCTGCTGGAAAATTAATAAAGTATCTGATCTGAGTCCTGCCCCATATCGTTTTCAATGAAGTTGAGAGGGAACCATGTGGAACAAAGAGTCAGCCATTGCTGCACTTAATTCAAATGCGAATGCAACCAGCCAGAGTAAATGTGCGAAGTATGTCAGACTGGCCATTAAAGCGGGCGGAGTAAATATAGTTCCCCCACCGGTGCGTCCTGGCTTAACATTTCCTGCTGCTGCAGATTATGGTAGCTCACTTGAAGAAACTGAACAGTTTAATTGCATTTATGAATATAGCGGTAATGGGGCAACGCTTGCTGATGTGTATAACATTCCGGGCCAGCAGGCCGGAGATGTTGTTGTTATTGCGCCTATACCTAACCATCCATATGGTCACATGGCAATGTTCAATGGACAAAAATGGGTATCAGATTTTATACAACCCAGAGGTTTTTATCCGGGAAGAGCATATGAAAGTTTAAAACCTGCATTTAAGTTATACCGCTTTGAAAGTAATAAAGGATCTTGCGAAGCAGCAAACAATATTTGCTACCCCATCCGTAAGGAAAGCGGACAGGAATTTAATCATACCGATGAAATTCTGGCGCATCTGGAGGGTGAATCAACCGGTTTCTTTCTGATTGGTCGTAACGGGATGTGGCACGGCGGCATTCACATCACGGATGCAACGACACCGTGGTGCGCGCTCAGCGGCAAGGGCGAGGGCGAAGCCGCACAGTATAATGGTCAGCAGGCGGTACGCTGTATGGCAGACGGTGAGGTGGTGGCTTACCGGCTTTGTAAGAATTACATTCCGGTCAGCGGGATATCCGGGCCGCTCAGCGTTTCGGGTTCTTTTGTACTGGTCCGCCACTATATCCAGCCTGGCAAAACGAAAAAAAGTGGCCTGCATTTTTACACGCTGTACATGCATCTGGCACCGTATTCCGCCTACCCGCAGGACAATAAACTCATGAAGGTGGCGGATGGTCAGCACCTGAATGCCTATATTGATGACACGCTGTTGTGGTGCGTGCGCTCACTGCCCGGCGGAACGCGGGTGTCATGGGATACAACCGATGCGGCGACCACACAAAAGGCAAAAAATGGACGTCAGTATGCCCGCGTCACGCTGGTTGACGGGCTGGAGGGTAATCCGGCGCTGAGCGCAGGCGACAGGGTATGGGTGCTGTGCGACCGGGGAAATCTGGTGCCTGAGGATGACGGACCGGTGCGTCCGGCGTGGTGGGCGCCCCTGCTGGCATCAGCGAAGGACAAAATGCCGTTTGACAGTGTGGTGTGTGTGAATGAACCGTTTGCCATTGCAGCCGGTGCACCGGTCGGGCATATGGGTTTTGTGCAGGCACCGACTGAGGCGGGGACGGAATCCCGTTATCAGGTGCACATCGAATGCCTGAGTACGGACGACAACCTGGAAAACTTCCTGACTAACCCTGAGGCGGCAGGAAGAGATAACCCGATGTACATCAGATGCACACCCGGGCTGGCGCTGTATCTGCAGGACGTGAACAGGGGTTTTATAAAAAACGCCGACAACACAAAAGAAGACACCCTCCTGTTGCTGTCACAGGTGCCGGTGGAGACAGGCGGTACAAAGGACAAACCGGAGCAGTACTATCCTTTCCCGGAAGGATTTGTGCTTAAAGGCGAGACATCACCGGAGCGGCTGTCGCAGTATGACCTGGTAAAACTGGGCTTCACTGTAATGAAAGACATGCCGGAGAGCTTTGTCCATCTCGACGGAAAAAAGCAGCCGAAAGGGCTTGTACGGCAGCTTTACGAAAAGCTGCTTGAGGTGTCGCAGAAGGACCGGCGGGTCAGCAATGCACTGGATCCCCATAACTACCGGCGGCTGCTGAATAAAATAGACAGTAACCGTGACGGCTTATATTCGCCGGAGGAATACCGGCGTGCGGTTCACAATCCGTCTTACCGGGATACGCTGTATAAAACCATCGTCAGTCACCCTAGCGACTGGTATTACAGAAGTGACGAGGACATGTGGGCAGGTTTTATTAAAACGCTGGAAAAGTATGCACCGGAATGGGTGCCGTACACAAAGCAGTTCACTGACAGGCTCTGCTGGATGCAGGAACTGAAGAAATTAAAACTGGGACCGGTATTGTGGCATATGCATCCGATTATGTTTTTGGGTTCATTAATTAAAAGAGATAAAATTATATGGATGAAAAAATTTACAGAAAAATTCGGATTAATGAAAGCAGAGGCATTTAGAACTAAACTATTAGAGGTGTCCAGAGAGTTAAATATTGACCCAAATTACATAATGGCCTGTATAGCACTCGAAACGGGGAAAACATTCAGGACAGACATCAAGAATCCTGGCTCATCTGCAACGGGTCTAATTCAGTTTATGGATGATACGGCTAAAGATCTTGGGACTTCAACCCGTAAACTCAGATTAATGAACCATGTAGAGCAAATGGAATATGTTAAGAAATACTTTAAAATGCAGGCAGATAACATTGGAGTTCCAACAGAAAAATGGACTCTTGAAGATGTTTATTACTCTATTTTTAGACCTAAAACGATATTGCTTGGACCAAATGATATTGTTTATGAAAGAAGTGATGGAGACTATTATAGCAAAAACCTTTATCACGATAGAAACAGTGACGGTAAAATCACTAAAAATGAAATAGCTGAGAATATCAGAATTAATTACAGATTAGGCATTCCTGAGGCTGGATGATATGAACTTACGATTAAAATATTTTACAAGAGCAATGTGCATGTTAGTTATATCTACAAATGCATATTGCATTAATAGAAATGATATATTAGTTAATGCCAGTAGATTAAAAGACACAGGTTTTGTGGATGGGCAAATGGGAACGGTAAATGTTGATCTGAATGGCGATGGATATAAAGATGTTATTAAATATATATTTTCAAATGCAACTCCACCTGGTACTTGTGAGCAATTAGATTGTATGTCCAGCCTCGATAGCTCGCCAATCTTAACGTTTGATATAAATATGCATGATGGAAAATCTATTGACGGAACATATATGTGTACTTTTTTAGGGGTGACCAAGCACTTTCATAACGGAATGAAAGATATATTTTGCGGACCTAAGTATATACTACGTTGGAACGGTGAAGAGTACGATGCAGACTAGAGATAAGTCGAAATTACAGCCAAGGATATATTAACATCCAAGAAATTCATCTGCAAAGCTTTGCCATGACAAACTTTACAAATGATATAAAGCTATGATTTTAAAATAAACAACTTATATTTCAAGAAAGTTAAAACCAGTCGAAAACGTTTTTTAATTTACTAAAAGTCTCTGGAACAGAAGAAATAAAGTGAACATCTTCTAGACATGATAGCCTGGATCAAACAGACACTTGTATCAGGATTATAAAAGCCGGTCAGCATCTGGACGCGGGGGCGATGAAAAACCTGTCGGTGACGGTGGAGAAGGCGCTGGGGCTGTTTGCTCACAAAGAGGGCGCGAAGGTGGTGGCGAACCAGGGTGAGGTGGAGATACAGGCGCAGCACAACACGATGTCGCTGTTCGCGCGTGACCGTTTCACCATCACGAGTAATGAGGATGAGATTGTTATCAGCACGCCGGAGACGCTGACGCTGAACGGCGGCGGGTCGTACCTGAAGCTGAGCAAAAGCGGCATCGAGCACGGCTCGCAGGGCGACATGCTGGTGAAGGTGGCGGCGTATCTGGTGACGGGGACGGGGGCAATGCTTCCCCATGAAGCGCCTGAATTCAGCATGAAAGATATTACTCAGGAAAACACCATGAGCAGCAAAGCTTTTAACGACTGAGGGAGGCTGAATAGTGCCTGTATTACCCAAAATTGCCTGGCCTGTTCCCTCCGGTAAGAGCGGAAATGAATTTGCCAGTCTGGACGATATTCTTTCGCATCTCGCGGGCGAATCAACCGGCCAGTATACGATTGGCCGCAACGGGATGTGGCATGGCGGGATTCATATCACTCACGTCACCACGCCCTGGTGCGCACTGAGTGGCAAAGCGGCATCAGAACGCATTGATTTCCCGGTCGCTTATAAAGGTGAGCAGCCGGTTCGCTGTATTTTTCGGGTTCATTTGTACTGGTAAAACACTATATCCAGCCGGGTGAGAAAGAAACAAGCGGGTTGCATTTCTATACCCTGTATATGCATCTGGCGCCGTACTCGGCCTATGAAAGCGCTAAAAATGTCCACTGGATCACCCGGGACACACTCTCCGGTTATTCTGAAGCTGACTGGTTAATCATGGACCTGAGCCGTAGTGACCAGAAACCCGCGAATGCAGGTACGGTCAAAAAGGGGATCCCTGTGACCTGGGATCCCTCCGATCAGTCACTGGCTTCCACCCACGGGGGGCGCACTTACGGGCTGGCAACTCTGAATGCTGACAGCGGAAAGCTGAAAGCTGAAAGCCGGACAAAGGGTATGAATGTTCCGACTTATGGGAATTATGGTGCGGTCACACGTCAGCAGGTGCGTGAATACATGGATCCCGAAACGCACCAGGAAAATAGTGAGTTATATCAATATTTAGATATATCAGCACCTTCGGGTGTGTCACGAAATGAGTTGGCAAAATTATTAGCAGGAAAAGGTTCCTTATCAGGTAAAAAAGATATTTTCATAAATGCCGCCTATAAATATTCATTAAACGAGGTTTATCTGGTTTCACATGCATTATTAGGAACAGATAATGGGATGCACGGTTTTGCTAATGGAATAAAATCTTATAATGGAAGGCCTATTTATAATATGTATGGTATAGGTGTATTTCCAAATAATACAAAAAATGGTATAACCGTTGCGTATAGAAATGGCTGATTTTCTGTTGATGAAGCTATTGATGGGGGCGCGAAGTGGATCTCAGAATCATTTGTAAATAATCAAAAGAATCAGCAGAACACTTTTTATAAAATGAAGTGGAACCCCTCCAATCCTGGCACTAAGCAATATGCAACAGCAATCAATTGGGCTTTAATACAAAAAAATAATATGAAAAAAATCTTTGATCAATTCCCCGAGGCCAATTTACGAGTTGAAATTCCAGTATATGCGAAGGATTAACAATGAAGAAAATAATTACTGCGATAATCTCATTATTTGTGTTTCAGGTTCAAGCTAATTGTGATGAATCATGGAAAATGGCAAACTATAAACAAAATTTAAATGTTTTTAAAGTGGTTGCCAAAATATTTTTCTATTCGACGCCAAATGATGATGCCAAAAATAGTAATGTTTTTTTAATTAGAAACGATAATTTTTCAGGGTTTCTAAGTTCTGGAAGGTTTGAATTTGGTCAATTTATTAAGAAAGATGGCAGAAAGGTGATAGGATGGCTTAAAAAGGATGACCTTGCAGAAACTACAGGAAATATTAGCACGGAAATTAATGGTGGTGATTTTAGCATTTACTCACCTAATGGTAGCATTGATTTAAGTACACCATCCGAAGTTTTTTATAAATCTTGGGGCAGATGCGGGAAAAACGAACAACTTGAAACTGGTGTGTGGAGTGGTTTTATATCTGTGGAGTGGTTTTATATCTAAAGGGGATAAAAATTATAAATATTTCGATTATTACTGGAAAGGTTTCTCGGTTCGATCTTCGAATATAAACTATGAACAATTAGGTAACGATTTCGATACGTACCGAATTACTTCTATTACGGTCACAAATAACAAATATATAACCAGTAGAGGAATATATATAGGAATGTCAAATGATGAAGTTATAAAGGCTTACGGCAAATCTTCAAGGATAAGTAAATCATTAATAAGTTATAGTTTTAACAACAATTCCTTAGATTTTTTGTTAGAAGAAAATATAGTAAAAAAGATAGTGTTGGATGAGAGGCTTTTGTAGATTTTTATCTCTATTATCTTAAGGTGTAAGACATACATTCTATGTAATCCATAACGGTGATCAAACCATTCAATACGGCTCGGTATTAATGTATCTGAGGTGATGATTGCTGGCGTTGGACGGCATTCCCTACAGCGAAACGGTCTATTTTCGCCCGCCGCTGCTGGACGGCACGGAAGTGTCGGTGGCGTTCGACAGTGGCGACCCGGACCGTCCGTACATCGCCCACGCGCGGCATGACTCGGCACACCCGGACCACGTGACGCGCGACAACCACACCCGCAGCGTGCTGCGCACGCCCGCGAACAACAAATTACGGATGGAAGACCAGCGGCGGCAGGAGCACATCAAGCTCGCCATAAATTACGCCTGGGGGGCATATAGTGAATGAGAAATCTTAAGCATAAAGAGTTATCGATCAGCAGTTTCATTTTCATTATTTAAAAGATGTGCTCGCTCCATTTAATTATTAATAAAAATAGGTTTGCAATTATCTATATTTACCGCAGTACTTTTTGTAAATAATTTTCGAATTAAAAGTGCTTACCTCTGACAGGAATCAAAAAACAAACCAACATCATAAATTTTCTCACTCGCAAAACTCGTGTACTCCAACTGAGGTCATTAACGCAATGCTACCCATCATTCGTAAAGGTGATAAAACCACCCACGGTGGATCGGTTATGACGTGTTCTTCAACCATGATATTCGGAGGAATTGGCGTTGCCAGAAAAGGCGATAAAGTCTCCTGCCCAATTCCTGGTCACGGAGTAACCATAATTATTGAAGGCAATCCTGATTATCTGGATAACGGTATTCCGGTTGCTTTTCACGGCCATAAATGTGCCTGCGGATGCAGTCTGATTAGCTCATTTGTTCCTGCGAAGGTTGCCTGATTATGCCCGTCTGGCTGGATGCTGTACCTGAGAAAGCGCCTGCAGTGAAACGTCCGCGAGTGAGGCGATGGTTACTGGTGCTGGTCCTTTTTATTATGACGTGCGCGGGGATGACGTTCTGGAACTGGCCGACATCGCGCAGCGGTTTTGTATTCTGGTTTACTGCGTTAGGCCTGCCTTTCTGTATCTGGGGGTTTATCTTTAGCCTGCGTCGAATCGGTTATAAAGCTGAACAGCGGGCAACGGAGTCCAGAAACGCCGAGCGTGACATTCTGCTGGCTAACGAAATACGTCGTGGACAGCGGTGTGCCTGGATTCTGGGAAGTACGATACAAACCCCGGCGGGAAGGCAAGCCTCTCGGTTGCTTGATGTCATAGATCATGCCACACCCGTTCCAGAGCTGAAAACGGTACGTGGCGGTGGCGGAATGATTCGTTACGCTGAGCTTTCCGGTTTTGAGGAGAACATTGCCGGGGCGCTGGATAGCGCCAGTGCCAGAATCTCAGACTGCATCACCCGTGTCGCAGAGAAATTACCACGAGGGATCCCTTGCTGGTTATCGATTGAGTGTGATGCCGGAAAGGCTTTACAGGTCACAGAAACTATAAAACAAAGCCTTAGTGCGATAACGGGCCTGAGTTTTCGCATGCTGTCGGGTTCTGGTATGGCGGCGTTCGATAGCTGGCTCGACAGGCACTGGGATACGCCTTCGTTACTGGTTGCCGTTACGCTGTCGTTGCCGTCTGTGCCTCAGGAAGGAGGGGCAGACGCACTTACTGCCGTGGTTCTCTGTAATCGCCAGGCCGCCGAATTCCCGAATGCCATCAGGCTTCATCGCCCCGAAAAGGGCCACGCCGCAGCGCTTAGCGCAACGCTCGCCAGAGCGTTGCAATGGTCACAGCTTTCTGCGCAACAACTCCGCGCCGCCTGGGTTACCGGGCCTTCATTAGTGTCAGGCTCTGAATGGAACACAGCCTGTGAGCAGAATGGCGTTACGTTCAGCCTGACTGTCGATAATCAGAGTCTGGATCCGGTGCTGGGTTACGCCGGTATAGCGTCCGTTTGGCTTGCGATTACGATCGCGCAAGCAGCGTTTGATGTGCGTGGCGATCAGGTTATCGCGGCGCAGCCTGTGGCCAATAAAGATGAAATTTGGGTTGTGGTTCTTTCCCGTCAACATGGATTAAAGGAAACGCCAGGGAATGTTTAAGGTAAAGAAGAGATCGCTGATTGGATCGACGGTGGCAGCGTTGCTTTGTCTTGAAGCGATAGTCGTATTTTTGCTGTATGCCTGCCCGCAATGGGTGGCAACGAATATGGGAATTGGCCCTTTTGATGGACCGCGGATCCTCACCGTTTGTTCAATGCTCGCCGCCACGTTACTTCTTATCGGCTGGCTTATTGATAAGGCCTTTGATTATTCCGGTAAATCGGGCCTCTATTTCGAGTGGGGCAAAAATAAGGCGCTGAAAGCACAGCACGAGCCGGAAATTTTACCCGGCCCTGATGACAACACACAGGCCGTATTCAGCGAAACGCCTGTTACAGAACATCTTCGGCTGCGCTATGGCCGGTTCTGGCTGCGTAAGGTTCGCCTCTTGCTCGTTATTGGCGAGGAAAATGAAGTGGAAAAGGCGGCACCGGGCCTTTGCCGTGAACTGTGGCAAGAGGGCGATGGCAATGTGCTTATCTATGGTGGCGACGGGCAGTCGCCGCAGGATGAAGCATTTTTGAACGCACTGAAACGTCTGCGCCCACGTTGCCCGCTGGATGGCATCGTTCAGGTGCTGAACAGCCAAAAACTTCCGACCGACATCGAATGTGATGCGTTTGCCCGCTGTCGTCAAAAGGCGGCACAGATGCTGGGCTGGCAGGTACCAGTCTGGTTATGGTTAACGGATGACGCGCGCTGGTTACAGGAAACACCTGAGGAGCTCGCCTCGGGGATCCTGTTTGGCCCGGATGCTGCGCCAGAAGACGCGATGAAAACACTGAATGCGCTGACGCCCCGTCTGCGTCGGGCAGGTATCGCGCAAATGCTCAAAAACCCGCGCCATGATGGTCTCTTGTATCTGGCGTCCCGGTTACAGGGCGAGCTGAAATCGCAGATCCACGCGTTGCTTCAGGGCTTAATGAAAGGGCCTTCGGCGTACCGGTTACGTGGCGTAATGTTCAGCCCTGCACTGACAGGTGCAGGCTACGCCCTGATTCCTCACTCACGGCTGGATACCTCAACCTGGCAGGCTGTCGTTGACGATTGCACTGAAATACGCGCAAAAAAAATCGGCTTTGATGGGATCAAGATACTACAACGGTTTCTGTTAGTTTTCGCCGTGTTCTGGAGCACCGGCACGCTGCTTTCGCTCGGGGTCAACCGTACTGATATTTATCTGGCGCAAGAGACGGCTCGCCAGGCGGCTAACGGCAAACTGCCGTTGGCAGACCGCCTGAAAAATCAGCTCGCTCTGCAGCAGACAATGGCGCGCCTGCAGCACCGCGAGGCTACCGGTGCGCCCTGGTATACTCGTTTTGGGCTGAATCAGGACCGTGACATGTTATCGTCGCTGTGGCCCCGCTATGCTCAGAATAATACCTTCCTGATGCGTGATGCCGCGGCCGCGCAATTCCACCAGCAGCTTGATGCGTTCATTCGTCTGCCGCCGCTCAGCAAGGCAAGGGTTGAAGGAACGCAGAGGGCATATGATTTGCTAAAAGCGTATCTGATGCTCGCCCAACCGGAGAAAGCGGAGGCGGTATGGCTTTCCAGAACGCTGTCGAGCCTCTGGCCGACGCGTCAGGGCGTGCCAGATGGCCTCTGGCAGGATCTCTCGCCGAAGTTACTGGCATTCTATGCACAAAACCTTCCGACCCACCCGGAATGGAAAGTCAAACCTGACGCTGAGCTCATCAACACCGTTCGCCAAATCCTGCTGAAACAAATTGGCCAGCGTAACGCCGAAACGGGTTTATATCAGGAAATGCTGAAACGCGTCGCCAGTAACTGGCCGGATCTACAGCTTGCGGATATGACGGGTGACACCGATGCCTCCACACTTTTTACCACAGACGAAGTGGTGCCAGGTATGTTTACTCGCCAGGCCTGGGAAGAACAGGTTCAGGGCGCAATTGATGAAGTGGTGAAATCCCGTAACGACGCCATTGACTGGGTGTTGGCGGATAAACATCATCAGCCGGACGCTGACCTTTCTCCTGAAGCCCTGAAAGCCCGGTTGACCGCGCGTTACTTCACTGATTTCGGTAATGCCTGGCTCAATATGGTCAACAGCATCCAGTGGATTGAAGCTGACTCACTATCAGATTCAATTGCCCAGCTGAACCTGCTGGCCGATGTGCGCCAGTCTCCGCTGGTAGCGCTAATGAACACCTTAAACTATCAGGGAAAAACCGGTCAGCAGCGTGAGGCGCTGGCGGATTCTCTGGTGGAATCCGCAAAAAATCTGATAGGTAAAAAGAAAAACACCAAAGCCATTCTTAAACAGGCGCAGGGGCCGGAAGGACCGCTGGATAACGTCTTCGGCCCGTTAACCGGGCTGATGGAAGGTAAGGATGGGGCAGGCGCGAGCGGTAATCTCAGCTTCCAGTCCTGGCTTTCGCGCGTGACGCAGGTGCGCCTTAAGCTTCAGCAGATAACGAGCGCTCCGGACCCGCAGGCGATGGCGCAAATGCTGGCGCAGACGGTTTTCGAAGGTAAGGCCATCGATCTGACGGATACCCGAGATTACGGCAGCCTGGTGGCAGCGAGCCTCGGGCAGGAGTGGAGCGGTTTCGGCCAGGCATTGTTTGTTCAGCCGCTGGATCTGGCCTGGCGGCAGGTTCTTGCCCCGGCGGCCAGTGGGCTGAACGAGCGCTGGAAGACCACCATTGTTGAACAATGGAACACCGCATTTGCTGGACGTTATCCCTTTAAAGCCACCGGCAGCGATGCCTCACTGCCCATACTGGCGCAGTTTTTACGCGCTGACTCCGGGCGTATCTCCACGTTTCTGAAAAATAATCTCGGCGGAATTTTGCATCAGGAAGGCAACCGCTGGGTAGTTGACCCTTCAGCCAGCCAGGGAATGACGGTGAATCCGGCGTTTCTTGCGGCGATTAATCAACTGGCGACTATCGCAGATACGGTCTTCGCGCAGGGTGATGCCGGGGTACGCTTTGAGCTGATGGCCCGTCCGTCTCGCGATGTTGCCCGAATGCTGTTGACTCTGGATGGGCAAAAGCTCGATTACTTCAACCAAATGGAAAGCTGGCGAAGCTTTAGCTGGCCTGGAGAGACATGGTATCCGGGCGTCGATCTCAGCTGGCGTACCGTCAGCAGCGGTATGCAGCTTTACAGTAATAACACCGGTAAATGGGGGTTCATTCGTCTGTTAGGCAAAGCGCAAATAACGCCAGTCGACAGCAGCCGGATACAGCTCGTGTGGGTCGCGCCAGACGGCAGCCCGCTTAAATTTATTATGCGTACTGAGCTTAGCGACGGCCCGCTTGCGTTACTGAAGCTGCAAGGATTTACGCTGCCTGAAACCATTTTCAGCCAGCAAGAAATAGTGCCCACGGATGATGAGCCAGAACAAGGAGTTGAATAAATATGTCCCCATCTCACGCAGGCCCGATGGCTTTCCGTTGTCGTGAAAGTCAACAGCCAGACAGCAATCACAACGTTTATGACCGTTCAGGCCACGACAGGCTTAACACAGCTCTTTTCTTCCGGCCCCATCGCGGCATGCAGTTTATTGTGACTTCTAATGACCATCAGGAACCTTGTGCATGGATGATTTAACACTGCGCTACTACGAGGCAGAAATGCGCTATCTGCGCGAAGCCGGAAAGGAGTTTTCCCGCGCGCACCCTGACCGTGCAGCGATGCTCAATCTGGACAAGCCCGGCGCTCGCGATCCTTACGTCGAACGCCTGTTTGAAGGGTTTGCGTTTTTGATGGGGCGGCTTCGTGAAAAGCTTGATGACGATCTCCCCGAACTCACGGAAGGGCTGGTCAGCCTGTTGTGGCCGCACTATATGCGTACCATTCCGTCGCTGTCGATCGTGGAGTTTTCGCCCGACTGGCGCGGGCTCAGGCAGTCGGAATCCTTACCGGAAGGCTTTTCCGTTTTATCTCGTCCGGTCGGCCCCCAGAAAACGGCCTGCCAGTATCGCACTACCCGCGAGATAACGCTGCAACCGATTAGTCTCACTGAGGCTCGCCTGCACACTGAACCTGACGGGCGTTCCGCCATTCGTCTGCGTTTTGCATGCAGCCAGAAAGTGGACTGGGCGAAATCCGGCATCGATAAAGTCGCCATTTTTCTTAACGCGGAAAGCCCGGTGAGTTCTGCGCTTCATCTGGCATTAACGCGCCGTGTGCATGCCATGTATGCGCGCCACAGCATCACCCACGCCGAGCGCCTGCGCTTTGACGGCTGGTTTCGCCCGATGGGTTTTGATGATACGGACCGGCTGTGGCCGAAAGGCGACTCCGCGTTCAGTGGCTATCAGTTACTGCTGGAGTATTTCAGCTTCCGGCAGAAGTTTATGTTTGTCGAGTTGTGTGGGCTGGAATCCATTGGACTCACTGCCGAAAGTGACTGGTTTGAAATCGATATTGTCCTCACAGAAGGATGGCCTGCCGATCTGCCGTTTGAAACCGAAAACTTTCGTCTGCACTGCGCGCCGGTAATCAACCTTTTCACGCTGGAAGCTGATCCGCTGACGCTCAATCCACTGGAAAATGAGTACCTGTTGCGGCCGCTGCGTCTTCAGGACGGCCATACGGAAATTTACAGCGTTGATGACATTCACGGCGCTGTGAAAAACGGTAAGCATCCTTATGTGCCCTTTACCAGTTTTCGCCACAGGGGCGGCATGATGCGGTTCGATGCGCCAGAGCGCTACTTCCATACCCGTGTGAAGCGCGGCCCGTCTGGCCTGCACGATACCTGGCTGATTCTTGGTGGCCGCTCGTTTGAAATAGAACAACTGGCGGAAAAACCGGAATCGCTCTCAATGCGTATCACCGGCACCAATGGCCAGCTTCCCCGCAAAGCGTTGCAAAGCACGCTGATTGACCGGGTAGTGAAAATTGGCAAAGTGCCGGTCAGCGTGATTAACCTCACGGCACCCACGATGCCGTTGTATCCCCCTGCGAGCGATCGTTTTCACTGGCGCGTAATGAGTCACCTGGGGTCGAACTTTCTCAGCATGATGGACAACCCCGAGGTGTTGCGCGGCACGCTGGCGCTCTACGACTGGACCGACGATGAGATGAATCGCCGACGTCTTGACGCAATCGTCGCGGTGAAACACACCCTTATACGTCGCTTTGAACAGGGGTTTATGCAAAGAGGGGTGGATATCGAAGTGACTCTGGACACGCAGCATTTTGCCGGTGAGGGCGATGTGAATCTGTTTGGTGAAATGCTGCATCGCTTCTTTGCACTTTACGCGGATATTCATCTTTTTAATCAGCTCACGCTGGTATTGCAACCGACAGGGAAGAGACTGAGATGGCGCGAGAACCACAGCCAGCACATACCGGGCTGACGCAGCAATTAGGCGAGGAGATCTGGCGCGTTAATTTCTATCGCTTCTGCCAGTTGCTTGAGCAGGAACATCCTGACCATCCGCTCCTGGGAAGCACCAGCTACCCTGAAAATGATCCGGTGCGGTTTCGCTCCTGGCCGGGCATGGGATTTCCGGCCAGTGAATTACGCCGCGTGGAAACGGATGACGAACACCCCGGCTCCCCGCCCGCGGTACGCACTACGTTTCTCGGCATGTACGGCGTCGACTCGCCGCTACCGGGCAACTATCTGGATGATATCGCCCAGCGGCGCGAAGGGCAGGAAGCCGTCTCCTCGTTTCTGGATATCTTCGGTCACCGTATCGCCACACAGTATTACCGCATCTGGCGAAAATATGCATACCCGGCCACGTTTGAGCCCGGCGGGACAGATGCCACTTCTCAATGCCTGCTTGGGCTGGTCGGACTTGGCATTCCCGGCACGGCAGAACATATCGCTACCCCCGTTTCGCGTTTTCTCGCGCTGCTCGGCGCCATGCGCTTACCGACGCGAAATGCTGAGGGAATACGCGCGCTGGTGACTCTGCTGGCACCAGACACACGGGCAGAGATCTCTGAGCGCGATCCTGTAAAAGTGCGGGTGACAAACCGCAGCGGGCTGGGGGGAGGCGAACGAGTACGTTTAGCGCAGCGTGCGACACTCGGAAAAATGGCGCGTGATGCAAACAGTCGGGTGCTCATTACATTATTCACCCGCAATCCGCAGGAGGCTGCAGGCTGGCTGCCGGGCGGGCAATTGCATACTGATTTGCTGGCGCTGATGCGGGTTTATCTCGGCTATCGCAGTGACGCACGGCTTCGCCTGACAGTGCCGGTACATTTACTCCCTGAACCAAAGCTTGCGAAACATCGGCGCATTCAGCTTGGCCGCACAGGCCTGCTGGGTTTGAAAGGCGGCAAACTCAGCGATAACCGCCAGTGCATCACGGTCAGCCTGGGATGTTATGAAAGCCTGAGTTGCACGGTATTGCCGCTTGCCGCAGAGGGCAGTTACCGCTTCGACTAACCATTTTTCAGAAAGGAATACATTTATGCCAAACAAAGGATGGCATGCGATAACGCTCGCGCTGTGCTGCGTCATGACGGGTTGTGGTCTTACCCAGGCGGTGAAAGACGGGACGGTCAGTATGGCGAAATCGGTGTTTTATAAAAAGATCAAAACACTACATCTCGATTTTTCTGCCCGAGCGGCGCTTAACGTGGATGGTGACCAGACGCCGCTTGCGACCATGGTCAGAGTTTATCAGCTTAAAGATCGTAAAACTCTCGATGCGGCTGATTACGGCTCGTTATTGCAGAATGCGGACACCGTGCTGAAAGACGATCTGCTGGCTTCCCGCGAGTTGCTCATCATCCCGAATGGCAATGTCACGCTTGATATGTCGATGGAAGAAAACGCACAGTTTGTAGCGGTAGTGGGGCTGTTTAACCATCCTGACGTCAAAGACAACCGCTGGCGACTGGTGCTTTCCAGGGAGGATCTTGACCCGGATAAACCAGGAGTGGTGGAGCTGGGTGACGGCTGGCTCAATCTGGTGGAGACAAAGGAATGATCTATGAACACGGATAATGGGGGCAAGCCCCAGGAGAGTCTGTCACGGTATGGGCTGGTGATCCACAACAGTGATATCACACCGGACGTGCTGCGTTTTCGTGGGCGTGAGGCCTTAAGCGAACCGTTTTTCTGGAATATCGAGTTTACCACCCCGCAGGCAGGCCTCCTGCCCGAACAGATGCTGATGAAATACGCAAGCCTCAGGATGCGGGGCGGCAGAACGATTTACGGCATCCTTACCCGGCTGGAGTGGCTCTCTACCACGGCGGATCAGTCGCACTACAGCGTGACGCTCTCCTCCCGGCTGGCGCTGCTGTCTCACACGCGTCAGTGTCGCGTGTTTCTCAACCAGTCGGTGCCCGAAGTGGTGGAGCAGGTACTGCGCGAGCATGGCCTGGAAGGGGCGGATTTTGATTTCCGGCTGGAGCGGGAATACCCGGAGCGTGAGCTTATCACCCAGTGGCGCGAGACTGACCTTGAATTTATTCAGCGGCTGCTGTCAGAAGTGGGGATCTGGTGGCGCACGGAAATGGACAGCGTGCGCGGTCTGGATGTGACGATTTTTGCCGACACTCAGCTTAACTATCATTTTGACGTTCGCCTGCCGTACCGCGAGCCGTCCGGTCTGCATGACGGCGCGCAGGAGGCGGTGTGGGGCGTGCGGACCTGGCATAACGCCGTCACCGGCCGGGTGCATACCCGTGATTATCATTACCCCGCCGCCACCACGCCGCTGGACGCCACCGTCAGGGTGCGTAGCGCGGCGGTCACCACCGGCGAACACTACCGCTACGCGGAGCCGTATCGGGCGCAGGGCGACGACACCGATCCCGAACCGGAAAGCGAGAGCGGGGCGTTTTACGCCCGGATTCACCATGAGCGTGAGCTCAATAACTCGCTGCGGGTGCATCTTTTCAGCAATGCCGGCGCGCTTACGCCGGGGATGGTGCTGGAGCCGCAGGGCGATGTCATCCGCGCGCTGAAAGAGGGGGTGATTATCACGCTCACCACCTTTCGCGCCTCGCGCGATTCGCGGCTGCATGTGTCGGTGTGGGGGATGCCCTACAGTGAACGCTACTGCTACCGCCCGCCAGAAATCCCGCGCCCGGAAATACACGGCACGGTGCCGGCGCGGGTGGAAAGCCGGGACCCGAAGGACACGTACGCCTGGCTGGACGACGCGGGCCGTTACCGCGTGAGGCTGTATATGGATCACGAGGGCAGCGAGAGCGGCTACAGCTACCTGTGGGTACGCCTGGCGAAGCCGTATGCGGGCGAGACATACGGCTGGCACACGCCGCTACTGGCCGGCACGGAGGTGTCCGTCGCCTTTGACAGCGGCGACCCGGACCGGCCCTATATCGCGCACGCCTTTCATGATTCGGCACACCCGGATGTGGTGAACCGTGACAACCGCAGCCGGAATATCCTACTCACACCCGCGCAGAACGAACTGCGTATGGAAGATAAACGGGGCGAAGAGCACATCCACCTGTCCACCGAATACGGCAAAACGCAGCTCGGCGAAGGGCAACTGGTGGACGGGCAGGATAAACCGCGCGGTGCGGGCTTTGAGCTGCGCACCGATGAATATGGTGTGATTCGCGTGGCGAAGGGGTTGTTCATCAGCGCCGACGGGCAGCAGGAGGCGGCCGGCGAGGTGCTGGACCGGGAGACAGCGCTGAAGGAAATCGACCTGTGCCTGCAGCAGATAGCGCAGCTCTCCGCTGCAGCTGACGCCGCGAACGCGCTGCAGGCAGACATCGCCAGCCAGAGCGCGATGTTCAGCGAGCGGCTGAAACCGCTGAACGAGCTGATTCACATGCAGGCCCCGGACGGTATGGCATTCACCAGCGGTGAGCACACGCAGCTTACGGCCACGAAGAATGTGGCAGTGAGTGCGGGTGGCGACATCAGCGTGGGCGTGATGGGCAACATGACTGCACTGGCGGGTGAAACACTGGGGCTGTTTGCCCACAGCGGGCCGCTGAGCCTGAAATCAGGCGAGGGCCCGCTGGAGGTGCAGGCACAGAACGGCGGCATGCAGCTCGCGGCAGAGAAGAAAGTCACCCTCACATCGGTGAGTGATATTTCCTTTGCAGGCAAAAAGCGCATCACCTTAATCGGCGGCGGAAGCTATCTGAAGCTGGAAGCCGGGAAAATAGAGTACGGCACCCCGCAGGTATATCTGAGGAAGGTGGAGAAGACTTATCTGGGAGCAAGCAAATCCCGGCAGGTTGAATTCCCCTATCTGCCCGGTAAGGAGGGTATTTATAGCAGAGGTTTTATTCTGCTTGATGACAGAACAAATGAGCCGGCCGCAGGAATAGCATATAGACTGACATTATCATCAGGAGAGAAAGTGGAAAATGTTTCTAATAATAAAGGGTGTACTTATATTATGAGCCATAAAGAAAAACATGAAGTTGAGTTAACTATCCTAAGACAAGAATCATTGATAATAGGTTAATATCATGGGTGAGATGAAGGTTAAATCCAGCCTCACTGAACAGGAAGATAATCAGCAAAAAGTGTCTGTTCGGCTGTTTAAAATAACAGATATACCTGAGGTAATGGAAAAAATGGGGTGGGTTGTTGCAGCTAAATTCATGAGAAAATGGTTTAGTGATCCTCTTTATGAAATGAGTAAGCAAGAGAAACTTAACAAAGTTGACATGGCTCTAATAGATGAATGTCATATAGTAGATGATATTCCGTTTGAGTGGCTTTATACTGCGTCAGCAAGAGTATCGCCAGCAATTGACAATTTTCTGAAAAGCATTTCTACAGTGCGAGAGTTTAATGATACTTTAGGTAAAGTAGAGGGGGGAGTTAAGCAACTTTCTAATGGGCTACTCGCAATAATTGATTGTCTGTATAAACAAGGTTTAGTCGATTTAAAAACACATTCGATAAAAAATATATCGCTCGATTATGAAGCGTTATCCGCGATTGAGCTTGATAGAAAAAGTCAATTTAATTACTTCTCAATCGGGAGTACTCTCTGGGAAAAAGCTACTGATGAATTAGATGATGTTTATGGTGCGCTTGGTAGCTTTATCATTAAAATTGCATTTTTAAACCTAATTGTTTCTAATGATAAAGACGGTTTTTATAGGATTGAGATTAATCAAATTGGTTTGTATGTGAGAGATACCTATGAGTTTATCAATGATGGGGATGATCAACCTCTTGGTTATTGGGGATGGCATGGTGTAATAAAACCAAGTTTAATAAATGAGCTTTTTGAAAGTAAAGTGGTCAGTAAAAATGGTAATGATTATTATAGAGTTACCAATAATTCATTTATTGAGTATAGAGAAAAATGCAAAAAAGAAAACAACATAAAAACCGGGGATTTTTTTGTTTATTCTACAGTAAAAAAAATACCTGTAGACGTTATTATTCATATCAGTAAATTAGATTTATTAGAATACCAAGCAAGGAGTGCTAAAGTTGCTTAATTTATTTAAAAAAATAGTTATATTTTTTTTGTGGTTTTCTTTATAATGCTGTCTATGTTATTTACTATTAAGATATTAGCTTATAAAACGGCTGCGCCAAGCGGGAAAATATGGAATTACTCGCATTCATGCTATTTTGTTTCATATAGTCCCAACTATAAACCTTTTGGTATCGCTGGTCGTTTTTTAAGGTTTTTTTCTAATCAATCTTTTTTTATTGTTTATAGTAAAGATGGCGATAAGTTAAAAAGTTCCGCATGGTATTTCTGGGAGTATCAGTTCTCTGATATGGTCTCACCAAAATGGTCTGGGATTGATTTTATTTATCCAACAGATCAAGGTGTGTCAGGATGGACTCTATATGAGTGTGGGGATAAAAGATAATATTGGCTTATTCTTAATAAGAATATTGATTTCAAGTACAAGAGATAGAGGAATATAAATACTGCGGCGTATCGTTTGATGGGTGGAAAGATAAGCTGTGCCAGTTCTGGGAAGCAAAGGCACGATATGATCAGTTTTTTGATGCATTTGGTGATCCCAAAGGATGGTGGAAAGGATATAAAAGTGGCCTAGGCCAAGCCGCGCGCCATCAGGCTGTTGCGTCAGTAAATCAGCCATTAAAAATTGTCTGGTTTTTTATGCAGCCAGTTAGTTATCGTTATTTTTCTAATATATTTAAGGGTTTCAAAGATATAATTACAAGGTGGTTGCCATGATAAGAATATCAGCAAATATTTACTATGAAGATGCTGGGTTTCCTAAAGTAGAGTTATGTCTCGATGAGCTTTTTTATGTTTCAGAATTAATTGATATATTGTTGGGAACTAAAAAAAGATGGTATGAAAAAGGATATTCAAGAAAGAAAGCACTAGAGTATGTGGTTTTTGACCATAAAAACGCAGAGGCTGAAGTCGTTAAAAGATGGCGCAACCTAATTAAAAAAGACTATCCGCTTATTATTGAGGGAGTGTGGGATGGCGAAATCGATAGTAAGGTATGTTCAATAAACTATATAAAAAAACACATCGAAAACTTAAAAAAAACGAATCTAGAAATTAGCATTACGTGTAATGAGGCTGAAGTAAATATAAATAAAATTGTTCAATTTTTAATGTCTTTGATTTGTAATAAAGAGGGTGTATATGCATCTATAAACACAAATGGTTACTGGAACGCTAATAAGAATGTATTTTCTGATCGGATGTATGTGGGGTGGATGATTTATATTCCGGCAATAATACTGCCAGATTTAATTACCGAGGCGTCGAAGGTTATACCTGTTGTAGTTGCTGAAAAGCAAAAAGGAACCATAGTGGTTTCAACCGACGAAATATTTGACGGAAACAACATAGAACACATCCGTAAAGCTAACGATATAGAAATAAGGCTTCTGGATCTTGGTTTTTTACCACTGATGACAGAGCTTTAATTTTTACAGAAATATAACTTTGTTTTGCCATTTTCGGGAAATGATTGGTATATTCATAATATATTTGTGTTTAAGGTATAAATTTACTGGTGTACAGTGACAGATGTACATACGGAATATATAGTTCTGTCTTTGTCAGCAGCCACCTGAACAACAATACAGAGATCTGCTTTATGTTGCGAAGAATAAAATCAGAAGGATGCCGTAAATGACAGGACTGGTTTTAGAGGCCGTGGTTGTGGGGCTGGAGGAAGCGGGAGCCTGTCTTGTCAGTGCCTGTACCGGTGTGTTAATAGCTGCCGGGATAATGGATGAAGAAGAAAATATTCCTGTGGAAGAGAGTATCGCTGAGAACAGTGAGAAATCGATTTCCGGATTCATTTATCAGGGCAAAGCAAATGATATGATACTTAATGAGCCGATGATCGTCAGTTCAGAAACCCATGCGGATTTCTGGGAAGACGACATGGATTATTCAGAAACGGCAAGTACGGAAAATACAAAAAACCAGACATCCGCTCAGACGGAAACAGATGAAAGGAAGTGCAAAAGCTGTCCGCCAGAGGGAAAAGTGATGCCGATGGTGAGGCGTTGTTCGCGCTGGAGCATGGTGACAATCAGTTACCAGACACGTATCTGCGGGACGTTCTATAATCCTGAAACGAAACAGATAGAGGAGTTTAAATACTGCGGCGTATCGTTTGATGGGTGGAAAGATAAGCTGTGCCAGTTTTGGGAAGCAAAGGCACGGTATGATCAGTTTTTCAGGGATGATGATTCGAAGAAACCGTGGTGGACAGGTAACCATAGTGCTATTAATCAAGCATCCCGTCATCAGGCGGTTGCAACAGTAAATCAGCCATTAAAAGTGGTTTGGATATTTATGCAACCTTTAAGTTATGAATATTTCAGAAAGTTGTTTAAAGATTATAAGGATATTATTACGAGGTGGCAACCATGAATGAACTGTTTAATACGTCAATAAATATACATTCTTTGAATGCATACGACATTACAGTAGCTGATTGTGTGAATGAACTATACAGAAGTGCATTGGTCATCAGAAATCTTACGAAAAAAAAATCAAACATGGTATTTAACTGGCTACTCAAGGAAAGATGCATTAAAATATGTTGTTTTTAATGGTGATGAACCTAATAAAAATATAATGGATATTTTTCAACGCCATTATAAAAAGAACCATCCTTTAGTCAACGAGTCTATATGGAATGGTCAACCCGATGGACTGGCTTGCTCAATATCTCATTTTATGAAGTTTATAGATAACCCCAAAAAATCAAACCTTATAATAGATATAGATCAGATGGTTATGAATACTTCGGACATGATTGATTCCTTGCTCCTGTTAGCTGAAGGAAAAAACAAAACATGGATATCAGTAGACTCAAAAGGTTATTGGTACCATGATCGTAATATTTTTCCTGACAGGATATATGTCGGCTGGATGTTATATTTACCCCACGTGGTTTTACCTGAAATAGTACCCGAGGCAGCTAAAGTGGTACCGGTTTCCGACGGTGAAAAGCAAAAAGGAACTATAGTGGTTTCAACCGACGAAATATTTGACGGAAACAACATAGAACACATCCGTAAAGCAAATGATATAGAAATAAGGCTTCTGGATCTTGGTTTGTTACCGTTGATGACAGAGCTCTAATACAGCCTAAAATATGACCTCATGAACCAGTTGTGAGAAGCGGACTTACAGTTCGCCTGGCGTTTACTGTCTTGTGCGGAGTTTGACTGCTGCACACTGGTAGATAGCATCCGGAAAATGAATATATAAATCCTTGCCGACAGCCTGCTTAACTCTCATTTTGACGTCCGACTGCCGTACCGCGAGCCGTCCGGCCTGTATGACGGCGCGCAGGAAGCGGTCTGGGGCGTGCGTACCTTGCATAACGCCGTCACCGGCAGGGTGCAGGGGCGTAATGATGACCTTCATCAGATTTGCCACTGGTAACTACCACAGAATCCGCATAATACGAAATCATGTGCAGGCACAGTCTGAAAGACTAAGGGAGATGAGGTGTATCAGAAGGTTTAGGACGAAACAGAAAAGGAAACCTGAAGACTACTGAATGGTGCGTCCGAGTGGACTCGAACCACCGACCCCCACCATGTCAAGGTGGTGCTCTAACCAACTGAGCTACGGACGCACATTAGGATGGTGCGTTCAATTGGACTCGAACCAACGACCCCCACCATGTCAAGGTGGTGCTCTAACCAACTGAGCTATGAACGCATTGCTGTGTGACAGCGGGGACGAATATTAACGGCAGCCCCGTCAGCTGGCAAGGGGAAAACGTCAATTTTCTTTCATATTTCACGCGATTGCCGCGTATTTGCGCAGAATGCTGACAAAGTGATCGGCGGGTTGGGCAGGCAGGCGTCAGACGGATAAAAAAACGCCGCCCTCGGGGCGGCGTCTGGATTAACGCGCGGCACGCGCCAGTATGGTTTCCGAGGGCTGACGTTGCAGGTAACGCATACGCCACATCATCATGATAGCGGCAGAGGTCAGGCCGAGTATAAAGCCAAACCAGAAGCCCGCCGGGCCCATGGGTTCTACGACCCAGTCGGTCAGACCCAGAATGTAGCCGCTCGGCAGACCCAGCACCCAGTAGGCGATGAAAGTGATAAAGAAAATCGATCGCGTGTCTTTATAGCCACGCAGGACGCCACTGCCGATCACCTGAATCGAATCCGAAATCTGATAAATCGCCGCCAGCAGCATCAGATGCGAGGCGAGTGTAACCACTTCCGGGTTGTCGTTATAGAGCAGGGCGATAGGCTCGCGGAATACCACAGTAAAGAGGGCCGTCAGCACGGCAAGGCAGATGCCGACGATAATGCCTGTTCGTGCCGAGGTCTGTGCCTCAAGCGTCGAACCCTGCCCGAGACGGAAACCGACGCGAATGGTCACCGCGGCGCTCATCGACATCGGCAGTACAAACATGAGCGAGCTAAAGTTGAGCGCAATCTGGTGGCCCGCGACATCGACAATCCCGAGCGGCGACACTAACAGCGCCACGACCGCAAACAACGTGACCTCAAAAAACAGCGCCAGCGCCACCGGCATACCAATCTGCGCGAGACGACGGATAACCGGCCAGTCAAAGCGGCGGCTTGCGGGCTCAGGCCGAATATCACGCATCGAGCCTGCGCGTTTAACCCAGAAGCGCATGCAGAAAAACATCACCCAGTACACCGACGCGGTCGCCACGCCGCAGCCGACGCCGCCCAGTTCCGGCATACCAAAATGACCATAAATGAAGATATAGTTCACAGGAATATTCACCAGCAGGCCGATAAAGCCCATCGCCATGCCCGGCGTGGTTTTGGCGAGCCCTTCACACTGGTTACGCATCACCTGAAAGAAAAGATAACCCGGCGCGCCCCACAGCAGCGCACGCAGGTAATTCACCGCTTTGTCGGCGAGAACCGGGTCGATATTGTGCATCGCGTGGATGATATAACCGGCGTTCCACAACACCAGCATGATAAGCACAGAGACCAGCCCGGCCAGCACAAAGCCTTGCTGCACCTGATGCGCGATGCGGTCGCGGCGACCGGAGCCGTTAAGCTGAGCGATGACTGGCGTAAGCGCCAGCAGCAGGCCGTGACCAAAGAGGATGGCGGGGAGCCAGATAGAGGTTCCGATGGCAACTGCTGCCATATCGGTGGCGCTGTAGCCACCAGCCATAACGGTATCGACAACCCCCATCGAGGTCTGGGCGATTTGCGCGAAAATCACCGGGATTGCCAGAGCTAATAACTGACGCGCTTCGACAAAATACTTCTGCACGTGAACACCTGTATATTGTTGTTATTTGAGAGACAAAAAAGCCGCCGCAACGGGCAGCAAGAAGAAAATGCAGGGGAATTAGTCAGACTATTGTAGCGAGAGTTCACTATTAAGCCAGTGAAATAATGCGCTTAAGACCGCTCAGGCTGGCAAGGGCATATTCCACCTGTTATTGTTCTGGTTATGAATCTCGCGGCCGCGCGCCGCCATGTTAGCGAATCCAGGAGTGGCAAAATATGTTTACCGGTATTGTTCAGGGCACCGCGAAAGTCGTGGCTATCGATGAAAAACCGAATTTCCGCACCCATGTGGTGGAGCTGCCAGATGAGCTGCTGCCGGGGCTTGAGACAGGCGCATCGGTGGCGCACAACGGCTGCTGCCTGACGGTAACGGAAATTAACGGCAACCGTGTCAGCTTCGATTTAATGAAAGAAACGCTGCGCATTACTAACCTTGGGGATTTACAGACCGGCGATGTGGTCAACATTGAACGCGCCGCGAAATTCAGCGATGAAATTGGCGGGCATTTAATGTCCGGGCATATTATGACCACGGCGGAGGTTGCGAAGATCCTGACGTCGGAAAATAACCGGCAGATCTGGTTTAAAATTCAGGATCCGACGCTGATGAAGTATATCCTGCACAAAGGCTATATCGGCATTGACGGTATCAGCCTGACGGTAGGTGAAGTGACGGCGACGCGGTTCTGCGTTTTCCTGATTCCGGAAACGCTCCAGCGCACCACGCTTGGCACGAAAAAACTGGGCCAGCGGGTGAATATTGAAATCGATCCGCAGACCCAGGCTGTGGTGGATACGGTTGAGCGTGTACTGGCGTCTCGCGAAGCCGCCGCAGCCATTACCGCCCAGCTTCACCCCGCCGAATAATCTATCGCGGGTACGCTCAGGCGCTCACCAGCGTTCCGCGTACCCGTTCGCCCGGCGCGCCGCCTGAAAGCAGCGCCACCGCCTGCCGGGCGATACTCTCCAGCGAATACCCGATGGCCGGAACGCTCTCAAGCCCCACACCGCGCCCTGAACTCTCAAGACTGAACACCAGCACCTGCTCCGGCACCGCGAAACGGTATTCGCGCAGCATCGCCACCGCTTCGCGCGCCTGGCTGTCATCGGTCACCAGCAGCGCATTAAATTTCACGCCGCTGTTGATAAGCTTTTGCAGGGCGATACGCAGCACCGGCTCATCTTCAATGACGCGCTGGCGATGAAACGGGATCAGGTGGTTTTCCGCCGCCTGGCGATAGCCCTGTAAGATCTCTGCTGCCGCATCGCCCGCCGGGAAGTTAATCAGCGCGATATCGCGCCGCTGGTGGCTGCATAAATACTGCACCGCCGTCTGCGCGGCAAACAACCAGTCGAACAAAATCCCCTGTGCGGTTGCCGCACTCAGACAGTCCACCAGAATCACGTCGTTATCAAGCGGGGGCAGAGGAAAGCGGGCCCCGACAATCATCAGCGCGTCGCAGAGGCCGGAATCCAGCTCGGCGCGGGCGCGTGTCACCTCTTGCGGCGTACTCGCAAAACGCAGCAGAAGGTGTTTACCGTGCCGGCTGAGCTCTTTTTCCAGCGCCTGTAGCCAGCAAGTGGCCTGCTGAATATGTTCGCTGGCGCAAATCACGCCGATGCAGTGAGTCATCTGGCTTGAGAGCGACTGCGCAATGGCGTTCGGCTGATAGTTCAGCATCTCGGCGGCACGCAGCACCGCGAGACGGCTCTCTTCCTTGACGCCGCGATTGCCGCTAAGTACGCGGGAAACAGTGGCTTTCGAGACGCGCGCCAGGCGCGCGACATCATTAATGGTGGACATCGTGTTTTCCTGCAAAGCGTGGCGGCGCGAAGGCCGCCACTCGGTTACTCATCAAACCCGTTCCTGGCCGCTACCTGGCGGTACCATTCACCGCTCTTTTTGATCGTGCGTTTCTGGCTTTCCAGATCGAGCGATACAAAGCCGTAGCGGTTCTTGTAAGCGTTGCACCAGGACCAGTTATCAATGAAGGTCCACATGTGGTATCCCAGACAGCGGCTGCCTTCGCTGATGCCCTTATGCAGCCATTTCAGGTGGTCGCGCACAAACTCGATGCGGTAATCATCCTGAATCTGTCCGTCGCGCTCGAAGCGCTGCTCATTCTCAACGCCCATGCCGTTTTCTGAGATATAGCAGCGCGGGTTGCCATACTCTACACGCAGGCGTGTGAGGATGTCGTAGACGCCCTTCTCATAAATTTCCCAGCCGCGATATGGGTTCATTTTGCGGCCCGGCATTTCATAAGCGCTGAAGAACCACTCTGGCATGAACGGGCTTTCCGGATTGACCTGCGAATCACGACACTGAATGCGACGCGGCTGATAGTAGTTGATGCCGAGCAGATCCACCACACCCGCCGCCAGCAGCTCTTTATCGCCGGGCTGGCACGCAGGGAGTTGATCGTATTGCGCCAGCAGCGCGACTAAATCTTCCGGGTAACTGCCGCGCAGCGCCGGATCAAGGAAGCTGCGGTTAAACATCAGATCGGCGATGTGCGCCGCTTTCACGTCTGCCGGGTTTTGCGAGCGAGGGTAAGAGGGCGTCAGGTTCAGAATAATGCCGATTTCGCCGCCGTCGTTACGCTCGTGGTAGGCCTTCACCGCACGGGCATGGGCCAGCATCGTGTGGTAGGCGACAGTCGCGGCGCGGCGGAAATCGACTACGTTCGGGTAGTGGAAGTCATAGAGGTAACCGCCTTCCACCGGCACAATCGGCTCGTTGAAGGTAAACCAGTGCGTCACTCTGTCGCCAAACAGTTCAAAGCAGGTGCGGGCATAGGCTTCAAACGCGTCGATAACTTTACGGTTCTCAAAGCCGCCCTGTTCCTGCAGCGCTAACGGCATATCGAAATGGAACAGGTTTATGAATGGCGTAATGCCCTGGCGCAGAAGCTCATCAATTACCTGATTGTAGAAGGCGACGGCTTCCTGATTCACCGCGCCGGTGCCATCGGGGATCAGGCGCGCCCAGGAGATGGACGTGCGGAAGGTGTTGTGATTAAGCGCTTTCAGCAGCGCGATATCTTCTTTCCAGTGCTGATAAAACGTGGAGGTCTGCGCCGGGCCAACGCCGTGGTGGAAACGCTCTGGCTGCAGGCGGAACCAGTGATCCCATATTGTTGGCGTTTTGCCGTGGCTCAGGCTTTCACCCTCAGTTTGCGGCGCCGAGCTGGCGCTGCCCCACCAGAATCCTTCAGGAAATGAGTAGTGCATATCCATCCTCATAGCGTAGTCAGGCGCCTGCCAACAGGGCAGGCGCAATAAAATCAGGCATTATTCGTGACAGTGTCACCTTCGGTGTTGTCCTGCGCCGCTTCCTGCTTTTGCAGGGTGCGCTCGTAGGCTTTCACAAACGGGTAGTACATTAATGCCGACATCACCATACAAATCAGGCACATGATGACCGGACTGAAAGCCCAGTTCGCAGCCCACGACGCGCCTATGGGCGCGGGCGTGGTCCACGGCGTCAGCGAGACGACCTGCGCCAGCCAGCCGAGTTTGGTCGCGGTCCAGGCAAGAACGGCGTTCACCATCGGCACCAGAATAAACGGCAGGAAAAAGACCGGGTTCATAATGACCGGCGCGCCAAACAAAATCGGTTCGTTGATGTTAAACATACTCGGCACGACGCCCATTTTACCGATGGTACGCAGGTGCACCGCGCGGCTGCGCAGCAGCAGGAACGCCAGCGGGAGAGTAGAGCCGACACCGCCAATCAGCAGGTAGTGATCCCAGAACCCTTGCAGATAGATATGTGGCAGCGCCTGGCCCGCCGCCAGTGCGGCCTGGTTGGCGGAGAGGTTCGCCATCCAGAATGGGTTCATAATGCCGGTGACGATCAGCGCGCCGTGAATACCGGCAAACCACAGGATCTGGCAGATCAAAACGGAAATCAGAATGGCCGGGAGGGAGTCAGACGCCGCGACCAGCGGTGAAAGCAGGTGCATAATCGCTTCCGGCAGGATCATGCCGGTGGTGGATTCAATGATAAGGTTAAGCGGATGAAGCGTAAGGACAATGACCACGACCGGGATCAAAATCTCAAACGAGCGCGCGACGCCGGTCGGCACCTCTTTTGGCAGGCGGATAGTAATGTTGTGGCGCTTCAGAAAGGCATACATTTCGCTCGCGTAAATCGCGGTAATAAGCGCGGTGAAAATGCCCTGACCTGAGAAATACTGCGTGGAAATTTGCCCGTCTTTATAGGGCGCCGCCACCAGCAGAAAGGCCATAAACGCCAGCAGGCCGGTCATGATAGGGTCAAGCTTATAGTGCTTGCCAAGACTCGCGCCAATACCGACCGAGATAAAAAACGTCATGACGCCCATGCTGAGATTAAACGGCAGCATCAGCTGCTCGCGATATTTCAGCGATAGATCGAGCCATGCGCGACAAAAGCCAATTTGCGTATCCGGCGAGAAAGGCGGGAAGATAAAAACCAGCAGAAACGAACCGATAATCATAAACGGCAGGGCGGCAAGGAAACCGTCCCTGATAGACACCACGTGACGCTGCGACCCCATCGCACCCGCCAGCGGTGTAATTTTATTTTCAATAACATGGACCATACTCTGGTACAGACTCATGACATGTTTCCTTAATCAGGCAGAGGGAATAGCGCTCAGTTTGAAACAAAACGGAAACCGGTTTCCATGTGTCTGTCACCTGATTGCTGCCGGGATCACTTTTATCGAAGGAAACGTCGCGAAAGCGTGAGAAATATCACAAAGCGAGGAAGAGAGAGTGGCAAAAAGCCCCCGGCATGCGCCGGGGTGGACGCTTAACGGGCGACGCGCAGGCCGTTTTCCACGCCGCGGCTGAAGACCACCTGCCACAGCTGGATATCCCGCGCGCGGAAGGCACCCGCACAGGCGTTGAGATAATAGGTAAACATGCGTTTAAAACGCTCAGAATAGTTATCCGCAATTTCCGGCCAGGCGGCCAGGAAGCGCGCATACCAGGCCATCAGCGTTTTATCGTAGTCCGCCCCGAAGTTATGCCAGTCTTCCATCACGAAGTGCGGCTCGCTGGCGGCGGCTATCTGGCGCGCCGAAGGCAGGCAGCCATTCGGAAAGATGTACTTATCAATCCACGGGTCGACGTTGTTATCGGTTTTCCGTGAGCCGATGGTATGCAGCAGGAAAAGCCCGTCGGGCTTGAGATTGCGGTCGGCAACCTCAAAATAGGTGGCGTAGTTTTTCGGACCAACATGCTCAAACATGCCTACCGAGACGATGCGGTCAAACTGCGAATCGAGATCGCGGTAATCCTGCAACAGAATGGTGACATCCAGCCCCTGGCAGCGTTCCTGCGCCATTTTTTGCTGCTCGGCGGAGATGGTCACGCCGGTGACCGATACGCCATAATGGCGCGCGGCAAACGCTGCCAATCCGCCCCAGCCGCAGCCGATATCCAGCAGCGTCATGCCAGGCTTAAGCTGAAGTTTTTCGCAGATAAGTTTTAACTTCGCCTGCTGGGCGTCTTCCAGGTTGTCCGCCTCTTTCCAGTAGCCGCAGGAGTACTGCATGTACGGGTCGAGCATGCGGCTGAACAGATCGTTGCCGAGATCGTAATGCTCTTTGCCGACAATCCAGGCGCGTTTTTTGGTTTGCAGATTGAACAAACGGGCACCAAGAATACGCAGCGTATCTTTCAGGTGACGTGGCAGTTGCTCTTCCAGCCCCGCGCGCAGCACTTTAGTGAAAAAGAGATCGAGCCGCTCGCACTCCCACCAGCCATCCATATAGCTTTCGCCAAGACCGAGGGAACCTTCCTGTAACACCCGTTTAAAAAAGTCAGGATTTTTCACCTGAATGTCGGAAGGAGCAGCGCCGTTAACGGCGATCCCGGCCCGGCTGAGCAGTTCAGTTGCGATGCGATACCAGTGGTTGTCCGGTATGCTGACTTCTTCTATACACGATGAACTCATAGCTTCTCCATCACTGATGTGATCAGAACCTTCAAACAGCGTAGTCGCAATTTTCGGTATGTGAGAAATATCACGGAAAGGTCCGCGAGCCTGATATCCGACGTAGAACAGAGGAAGGGAGATGACCCTTGCCAGAAATGTCATTCCAAATAAAAACGGGAGCCAGCAGCTCCCGTTACTACATAATATTTATGCTAATTATCGTAGAGCCGCGAACCAGTATAGGCCTCGCTTTACGATGATTCAACTGTTGACCGTTAGCAAGCTAATCACAAAAATTTCATATTTTCACGCGGCTGATGATTGCGTAAACCGTTGACGACCACGCAACCGAAAGCCGAGGCCCGCCAGCACCACTGTCGCCAGCATAACGCTGGTGGTTGACAGCAGCGCGGTCGCGACCAGCCACGACACCACCAGGCTTGCCACAAAACAGAGTCCAAGCTGGAGCGTGTTTTGCAGCGCGGCGGCGCGTCCGGTGGCCTGCGGGAACGGCAGCAGCGCAGCGGCGACCACGATAGGGTAAATCGCCCCGTTCGCCATCGCCATCAGGCAGAAGGGAATAAGCAGTGTGGTGAGCGTAACGGCGTCGCTTAACCCCACGAGCCAGGTGGCGAGCACGCTCAGCGCGAAGCCTGCCAGCAGCCACGGCAGCAGCGTTTCGCCATTCCATTTTTGCAGCGCACTGCGACAGCCATAGCCGCCAATCAGAAACGCTATAGTTTGCGGCACGTAGCTCAGTCCTATTACCGCCGGGCTGTAACCCATCTCATGCAGAATAAACGGCGAACCGGTGAGCCAGGCGAAGAAACTGGCGGAGCAGGCAGCATAAATCAGCACATTGCCGCTGTAGACGCGCGAGCGCAGCAGCATCATAAAGCTCAGCGGCTCGCCGCCTTTATTGCCCTGAGGCGCGCCGGAGGGCAGACGCAGGGCCGGAATCATCAGCGCCACCGTAATGGCAAACAGCACCAAAAAAATCGCCTGCCAGGAAAAGTGATTCAGGATCCAGCTGCCGAGCAGCGGTGCCAGGGCCGGAGAAAGCCCCACCAGCGGCATAATAGTCGCGAAGATACGACGCGCCTGCTGCGCCGGGTAGCGGTCGGTTACCAGCGCCTGCCAGCTTACCGCAGCGGAACAAACGCCCACGGCCTGAATAAAGCGCAGGGCCAGCAGCGCGCCCGCGCTCTCTACCCAGACGGTGCCAAGGCAGCCAAGCGCGAAAATCCCAAGCCCCGCCAGCAAAACCGGACGACGGCCAAAACGGTCAGAAAGCGGGCCCCAGACGAGCTGCGCCAGCGCGAAACCGGCCAGGAAAAGGCTCAGCGAGGCGCTGATAGCCGAAGGGGCTGTGTGCAGATCCGCTTCAATAACGGCGAACGCGGGCAGGTACATGTCGGTCGCCAGAAAACCGAGCACGCTCAGCCCGGCCAGCCAGCAAAGAAATCCTTTATCAGGTCGCATCACATTAACTCACTTCTTATTACGCGAAAGAGCCAGGAGTGTACGGAGTGCAATTCCGCTTGTGAAACGCTAATATTTGCCCATTCCATTCAAAAAATTTGCAGGCAGATAATGTGGTCTGAATATTCCCTGGAAGTGGTGGACGCCGTGGCGCGCACCGGCAGCTTTACCGCAGCCGCCGCAGAACTGCACCGCGTGCCTTCTGCCGTCAGCTATACGGTACGTCAGCTTGAGGAGTGGCTTGCGGTATCGCTCTTCGAGCGCCGCCATCGCGATGTGGTTCTGACGCCTGCAGGAGCCTGGTTTCTGCGCGAAGGGCGTTCTGTCATCAAAAAAATGATGATCACCCGTCAGCAGTGCCAGCAGATCGCCAACGGCTGGCGCGGGCAACTTTCCATCGCGGTGGATAATATCGTGCGCCCGGAACGCGTCCGGCGGCTGGTGCTTGATTTCTACCGGCACTTTTCCGATGTCGAGTTGCAGGTTTCACAGGAAGTCTTTAACGGCGTCTGGGACGCGCTGGCGGACGGGCGCGTGGAACTTGCCATCGGCGCCACACAGGCGATCCCGGTCGGCGGGCGCTTCGCGTTTCGTGATATGGGCATGCTGAGCTGGCGTTGCGTCGTGGCGCACCATCATCCGCTGGCACAGCTCGCGGGCGCGCTCAGCGACGACAGGCTGCGCGATTACCCCTCGCTGGTGCTGGAAGATACATCGCGATCGCTGCCCAAGCGCATTACCTGGCTTCTGGATAACCAGCGGCGCGTGGTGGTGCCGGACTGGCACTGCGCCGCCGATGCGCTCAGCGAGGGGCTCTGTATCGGCATGGTGCCGACGCATTTCGCGAAGCCATGGCTCGATAGCGGGGAGTGGCGCGCGTTGACGCTGGAAAACCCGTTCCCGGACGCCGCCTGCTGTCTGACGTGGCGGCAAAGCGACGCCTCGCCCGCGCTGCGCTGGCTGCTCGATTATCTGGGGGACAGTGAAACGCTGAACACGGAGTGGCTGCGGGAGCCGCAATAATACGGCTCCCGGAAGGATTAACGGCGATAGTCGCGGAACGGGCCGTCCGCCACCGAGCGGCGTTCGATCAGGCGCGGATGCACCTCGATGGTCTGCGACTCTTCGCGCTTATTCACGATGCGGTCGAGCAGCATATTGAACGCAGTCTGGCCGAGCGTCTCTTTTGGCTGATGGATAGTCGTCAGCGCCGGGCTAAAGAAACGCGCGTTGCGTACGTTGTCGTAGCCGATGATTGAAATATCCTGCGGCACGCGCAGGCCCATTTCATCGGCGGCGCAGATAGCGCCCATCGCCATGATATCGCCGCCGCAGAACACGGCAGTCGGGCGCTGCGGCTGCGAGAGGATCTGCTGCATGGCGCGGTAACCGGATTCCGGCTCGAAATCGCCCTGCACAATCCAGTTTTCCGGCACTTTAATGGCCGCTTCTTCCAGCGCTTTCATAAAGCCTGAGAAACGCCCGACGCCGGTGTTACGCTCAAGCTGCCCCGGAATCACGCCAATATCACGATGGCCGCGCTCGATAAGATAACGCCCGGCGAGGTAACCGCCCTGGAACGCGTTATCGATTACCGAGTCGGTAAAATCGGCTTTCGCTTCACCCCAGTCCATCACCACCATCGGGATATGACGGTACTCTTCAAGCGTGGAAAGCAGCGGCTGCGGGTATTCCGAGCACATCACCAGCAGGCCGTCGACGCGCTTTTGCGCCATCATAGACAGATACGCGCGCTGCTTTTCCAGATTGTTATGCGCGTTGCCCAAAATCAGCGTATAGCCTTTGGCGAAGCAGCTGTTTTCAACGGCTTCGATAATTTCCGCGAAATAGGGCGCTTCGCTACTGGTCGCCAGCAGCCCGATAGATTTGGTGTGATTCACCTTCAGGCTGCGCGCCACGGCGCTTGGCGAATAGTGTAATTCTTTGATAGCCGCCCAAACCGCATTGCGCGTCTCTTCCGCCACAAAACGGGTTTTGTTAATCACATGTGAGACTGTTGTTGTGGAAACGTTGGCTCGCTTCGCGACGTCTTTAATTGTTGCCATTAATAATCACTCCAGACCCCTGGCTGAGCCCTGCAAAATCACGGGTTAATCGTTTGCCTGTACACACCCCTGACTGCCGCGAGGGGAGTGCGGCATGCCGGGAAACGCGACATTTTTCGTGAGGAGGGGTCGATGGCCGGTACCGAATAAAGTAGCGACGAATTTTGGCTTATCTTTATCGAAAGGGGAAGAGGGAAAACGCATATCTGGTTAAATGTCGCAGGATTTTTCGGCCCGTTTATGCAAAAATGCGCACTACCTGTTTTTTATGGGGTCTTTAAGGAGAATACCATGAGTACCGATCTGAAATTTTCGCTGGTCACGACGCTGGTTGTACTGGGCCTGATTGTGGCGGGCGCATTTACCGCCATTCTGCATTAAGCGACAGGCGGGAGCGCACCTGTTCTCCCGCTTTCTTAAACTTTTCTTGCGTTTAAGCGCCGATTCCCCGCTGTTTTCTTTCTTTTTCCCGTTATTCCCTTTAGATTCGCTAATAACAATTAGCGCGTGTTCTTAACAGCTGCGCAATAATATTTTGCTGTTTTTGTCACTTATCTTTTCTGATTGAGAGTGTCATCCTTTTCTGCATCCTGCTGTAACGTCGGGCGTTCCCGGCGCTGTTGTACAATTTCTGGAGCAATGAATGAAAGTCAATTTTCCGTTACTGGCACTGGCTATCGGTGCTTTTGGCATTGGCACGACCGAGTTTTCCCCGATGGGGTTGTTGCCGGTCATAGCGAACGGCGTCAACGTCTCCATTCCGGCCGCCGGTATGCTGATTAGCGCCTACGCGGTCGGCGTGATGGTAGGCGCACCGCTGATGACGCTTTTACTGTCGCACCGCGCACGGCGTAGCGCGCTGATTTTTCTGATGGCGATTTTTACGCTCGGTAACGTGCTGTCAGCACTGGCACCGGATTATATGACGCTGATGGCCTCGCGTATTCTCACCAGCCTTAACCATGGGGCGTTCTTCGGCCTCGGCTCGGTGGTTGCGGCAAGCGTCGTGCCGAAGCATAAACAGGCGAGCGCCGTCGCGACGATGTTTATGGGCCTGACCATTGCCAATATCGGCGGCGTGCCGGCGGCCACCTGGCTTGGTGAAACCATCGGCTGGCGAATGTCGTTTCTGGCGACGGCCGGTCTTGGCGTGGTGGCGATGGCGAGCCTCTGGTTTTCCCTGCCAAAAGGCGGCAGCGGCGAGCGCCCTGATGTGAAAAGCGAACTGGCCGTGTTGATGCGCCCGCAGGTGGTGAGCGCGCTGTTGACAACCGTGCTCGGCGCGGGCGCGATGTTTACGCTCTATACCTATATCGCGCCGGTTCTGCACCACATCACTGATGCCAGCGCGGCGTTCGTCACCGCCATGCTGGTGCTGATTGGCGTCGGGTTTTCCATCGGCAACTATCTGGGTGGCCGCCTGGCGGACCGCTCGGTGAGCGGCACGCTGAAAGGCTTCCTGATGCTGCTTATCGTCATTATGGCGGCTATTCCGTGGCTTGCGAAAACGGAAATCGGCGCGGCGGTGAGCATGGTGGTATGGGGGGCTGCGACTTTCGCGGTAGTGCCGCCGCTGCAGATGCGCGTGATGCGTGTCGCCAGCGAAGCGCCGGGCCTGTCCTCATCTGTGAATATCGGGGCGTTTAATCTCGGTAACGCACTTGGCGCGGCGGCGGGCGGGGCCGTTATCCATGCGGGCTTCGGTTATAGCGTAGTGCCAGTGATGGGCGCGCTGATTGCCGCACTCGGCCTGCTGCTGGTGCTGATCTCCAGCCGTAGCGAGGCGCAAATGGCGTGCAGCGCTGAATAATGCATGCTGCCATATAAAAGAAAACGGAGAAGGGTGACCTTCTCCGTTTTTTTGTGAGGATAAATCGATTAACGAATAGTGCGCGGCGTCATCACCCGGCGCGCGCCGACATAGTGACGCTGCCAGTAATCTTCGCTCAGCGACGTTATCTGGATTTCCTGGCCGCTGCGCGGTGACTGAATAAATTTGCCGTTACCGACATAGACGCCGACGTGATCGGCGGTGCCACGGCCCTGAGTGCGGAAGAATACCAGGTCGCCGCTTTCCAGCTCGCCACGGTTAACCGGCGCGGCGTCGCGCAGGTGATACATTTCATTGGCGGTGCGCGGAATGCGGAATTTCACCAGATCTTTATAGGCATACCAGACGAGGCCGCTGCAGTCGAAACCGGTACGCGGCGACGTGCCGCCCCAGTGGTACGGCTTGCCTATCTGGTTCATCAGCTTGTTCATGGCGGTGGTCTGGGCTTTCTTCACGCGCGCTTTGTGTGCGTCGGCAATCGTGAGCGGCCCATTCACGCATTTGGTTTTGCGATTTTTTCGTGTTTTGGCACAGGTCTGCGCGCTCAGGCGGTTGCTGGCCTGTTTGCCAGAAGTGGTGGAAGGGCTGCGGGAAGCGGTTTTACTGACGGAAGAGGTGGTTTTGCTGGTGCGTTTTGCGGTGCTGTTTCGCTTCTCGCTGGCGGTTTTCGCCGTTTTGGTTTTCGTTGCGTTGTTACTTTTCTTGGCGGTTTTTGTGCTGGTTTTCTTTTTCACCGTACTGGCGTGCGCTTTTTGCACCTTCGAGGCGCGCGTCTGCTCCGACGCCTGCGCGAACGGTGCAAAAGCCAGTGATGAAGTCATTAATAAAGCACAGAGCGTGAGAGCAATTTTTGTTTTGCGCGCCACTGAGCATTCCCCTGCATAAAGCCGGCAATCATGCCAACGGATGAATTTTAAGAGCTTGCTGATTCTAATCTAAAAAAATGACCAAAGTTAAGCAGCAAATCGTCTTCTGAACGCAGTTTCGTTAACCGGCGCACTCTTTTTCGCCAGTTGCCGCTGCGCCGACGCGCATTTTAGCGCGCCTTCTCAGAGGAGAATATCGGCAGCTTACAGAAAAGTGTTATTATTTGCTTCTCTTTCACCACGGCACGGCACCGGGCTTAAGCGCAAGATTATGCATTTTCGGGACGCTCCGGAGCCGCTACAATGTAAAGCTAACGCCGTAATGACGCTTGAGGAAGTAAGACAATGAGCACTACGCTTGAAAAAATTCAACGCCAGATCGCTGAAAACCCGATTCTGCTGTACATGAAAGGCTCCCCGAAACTGCCGAGCTGCGGCTTCTCCGCACAGGCCGTACAGGCGCTCTCTGCCTGCGGCGAGCGTTTTGCGTATGTCGATATCCTGCAAAACCCGGATATCCGTGCAG
The DNA here is from genome assembly GCF_053627815.1 of Cronobacter sp. 153480017-3. NCBI lineage: Bacteria > Pseudomonadati > Pseudomonadota > Gammaproteobacteria > Enterobacterales > Enterobacteriaceae > Cronobacter > Cronobacter sp. 153480017-3. Next base: position 39,790 of record NZ_JBSEYN010000014.1, read on the forward strand.
AACTGCCGAAATACGCTAACTGGCCGACCTTCCCGCAGCTGTGGGTGGATGGCGAACTGGTTGGTGGCTGCGATATCGTTATCGAAATGTATCAGCGCGGCGAACTGCAGACGCTTATCAAAGAGACGGCGGCGAAATATAATTCGGCAACGCCGGACGCAGAGTAATCCCGTCGCGCGTTATCGCGCAGACAAAAAAGCGGCCCTGAGAGGCCGCTTTTTTTTGCGCTGCGTTAGCTTATTCGCCGTCCTGCGGCGTCGTGTCTTCTGCGGCGAGCGGCGGCACCGGCCAGCCGCCCAGACGCTTCCAGCGGTTAACGATTTCGCAAAACAGCAGGGCGGTTTGCTCGGTGTCGTAAAGTGCCGAATGCGCCTGGGTGCTGTCAAACGGCATGCCCGCCGCGATACACGCTTTTGCGAGCACCGTCTGGCCAAGCGCCAGCCCGCTTAACGCCGCAGTGTCGAACGTCACAAACGGGTGGAACGGATTACGTTTGAGCGACGCGCGCTCGGCGGCCGCCATCATAAAGCTGTGATCGAACGTGGCGTTGTGCGCCACCATAATCGCGCGGTTGCAGTTACTCTCTTTCATGCCCTTGCGCACCATTTTAAAAATGGCATGCAGCGCGTCATATTCGCTGACGGCACCGCGCAGCGGATTGTGCGGATCGATACCGTTAAAGGCCAGCGCTTCCGGCTGGAGAATCGCGCCTTCAAAAGGCTCAACGTGAAAATGCAGTGTTTCATCGGGGGTGAGCCAGCCGTCAGCATCCATTTTCAGCGTCACGGCGGCGATTTCCAGCAGCGCGTCGGTTTTGGCGTTAAAACCGGCGGTTTCCACATCGATGACAACAGGGTAAAAGCCACGAAAACGGTCGGACAGACCGGTCAGTTGAGCGTTATCGGACATCAGCGTCTCTTAAGTTTGGGGAATTAAAGCAGAGCGCATTATGGCAAATTTCACGACGGGATGCAGCAAGGCGGGCAGAACGCCCGCCGGAGGGATCAGTTGCCGAGGCCGCGACCCGCGTCTTTCTCTTCGATAAGTTCGATTTTGTAACCATCCGGATCTTCAACAAACGCGATAACGGTGGTGCCGCCTTTGACCGGGCCCGCTTCACGGGTGACGTTGCCGCCGTTGTTGCGGATGCGCTCGCAGGCTTCTGCGGCGTTATCAACGCTGATAGCGATATGACCGTAAGCCGTGCCGAGCTCATAGCTCTCCACGCCCCAGTTGTAAGTCAGCTCGATCACCGCTTCTTCGCTCTCCGGGCCGTAACCAACAAACGCCAGGGAATATTTGTATTCCGGGTTTTCACTGGTGCGCAGCAGTTTCATGCCGAGTACGTTGGTGTAGAAATCGATAGAGCGTTGCAGGTCGCCAACGCGCAGCATGGTGTGAAGTAAGCGCATAAGATCCTCTTAAATAAAACGGCTTGTGATAATGCTTTTGGGTGAAACAGGATTTTAGTATAGCGGCGGAAGGCCGCCGCTATCAATTTGGATCACAGGGTGGGGTAATCGATGTAGCCTTCCGCGCCGCCGCCGTAGAACGATTCCGGGCGCTGCGGGTTAAGCTCCGCTTTTTTACGCAGACGCTCAACGAGATCCGGGTTAGCGATATAGTCGCGGCCAAACGCCACGGCATCGATAAGCCCTTTCTGGATCAGCGCTTCCGCTTTTTCACGGGTGTACGCACCTGCGCCGATGATGGCGCCATCGAAACGCTCACGCACTTTCTGGCGGAATTCGTCAGTGTAAGGCACGCCGCCCGCCCAGTCCGGCTCGGACATATGCAGGTACGCAATACCGCGCTTGTTCAGCTCTTCAATAAGGTACAGCGCGTCAGCTTCTTCGTTCGGGCCGTTATCCACGTTCTGGAAAGAGCCAATCGGCGACACGCGAATACCGATGCGATCGGCACTCCACTCTTTGCTCACCGCATCGACCACTTCCAGTACCAGACGCGCGCGGTTTTCCACGCTGCCGCCATACTGGTCGGTGCGGTGGTTAGAGGACGGCGACAGGAACTGGTGCAGCAAATAACCGTGGGCGGAGTGCAGCTCTGCCATATCGAAACCGGCGTCGCGCGCATTGCCGACCGCCTTGCGAAAATCATCCACGATGCCCGGGATTTCGTGCGTTTCCAGCGCACGCGGCGTCGTGGTGTCGACACGGATAGCTTTGCCGTTTTCATCACGCAGCGACGTACGGGTACCGGAGTTAATCGCAGAAGGCGCGACCGGCGCTTCGCCGCCCGGCTGAATGCTGCTGTGCGAGATACGGCCGGTGTGCCACAGCTGAACGGCGATGCGGCCATCGGCCCCGTGCACCGCAGCCGTGATTTTCTTCCACGCGGCGATCTGTTCCTCGCTGTGCAGGCCCGGCGCGCCCGCGTAGCCTTTGGCCTGCGCAGAAATCTGGGTGGCTTCGCTGATGATAAGCCCGGCGCTGGCGCGCTGGCGGTAATACTCCGCCATCATCGCGGTTGGAATATCGCCCGGTTCGATGCTGCGCAGGCGGGTCAGCGGGGCCATGAATACGCGGTTAGGGGCGGTAACAGCGCCCACTTTCAGCGGGGTAAACAGCTTTTCGTCTTGCATAGTCACTCCTGAGTAGACCGGTCGTCTTGTAATGAGCGAAATAAAAAAGCGCTGCCTTGCGGCAGGCGCTCTCTTCAAAGGATTTCTTTAACGTGCGCCAGCGCGTTTTCGAGCGGCGCGCCGCTGCGCGACACTTTGGCCTGCAGGCTTGCGCCAAGCCAGAGCACGTATAACACCTGCGCCCGCTGCTGCGCGCTACCGCTGAAGGTCAGCGCCTCTGCATCGCGGCCGCGCTCAAGCGCCTCTGCCAGCAGGGCGATGACCTGCGCCGCACCTTTATCAAGCGCGCCGCGCATATCTTCCGACAGATCGCACACTTCCGCAGAGAGCTTCACGGTCAGGCAGCCCATCATCTTGCCCGTCTGGCAGTAATGGTGCAGCGTCTGTTCAAACCAGGCGATTAGCTGCTCGCGCGCCGGGCCCGCCGGGCCGAAGTGTTGCTCAAGGCATGCCTGATACCGGGCGTAGTGACGCTCCAGCATTGCCACGCCAAACGCCTCTTTCGAGCGAAAGTAGTGGTAGAAGGAGCCTTTCGGTACGCCCGCGGTTTTTAACAGCTCGCTTAATCCCATGCCGGTAAAACCGCGTTGCAGGCAGAGCTGCTCGCCAGTTGCAAGGAGATGTTCGCGCGTGTCGTGTTCAGGTGTTCGGTTCATACAATCCAATCTAATAGACCGGTCGGTCTAATGCAAGTCGCCTTAATGAAAACCGCCAGAAACGTTAATTTTTCCGGCAGGCGCTAAGCATATCCTCCTGCGGCTGATAAAGCGAAGTCTGGATATTCATGATGCCCAGCACCGTTGAGAAAAGGTTATCCTGAGACACCTCATCCGTCGCCGCGCGTTTGCCGAGACAGGCTGTATCGACGCCATACTGACGCGCGTAATCGCCGGAGAGCCAGAACAGCATCGGAATGTGCGTCTGCTGCTCAGGGGCCAGCATATACGGCGCGCCGTGCAGATAGATGCCATTCTCGCCGAGCGATTCGCCGTGGTCTGAAAGATAGACCAGCGCGGTGTTCATGGTGTCCTGACGCTTACGCAGCGCATCTATGGTGCGGCTCAGGACATCGTCGGTATACAGAATGGTGTTGTCATACGTGTTAATCAGCGCCTGGCGGTCGCAATTCTGGATTTCATTGGTGTCGCAGGTCGGCGTAAACCGGCGGAAATTATCCGGGTAGCGGCGGTAATAAGCCGGGCCGTGGCTGCCCATCAGATGCAGAACAATCACAGAGTCCTGTTTCACGCCGTCCAGGACATTATCGAAACGCCACAGCAGCGCGTCGTCGAGGCAGGAGCCTTCTTTACACAGATCGTTAAGCTTCCATTCAGTCATGTCTGTATGTGGAATGCGGTTACAGGCCCCTTTACAGCCGCCGTCGTTATCACGCCACAGCACATTGACGCCCGCATGCGCCAGCACGTCCATCAGCCCCTCCTGATGATGCGCAAGCCCGGCATCATAATGCGCCCGGGGCATCCCGGAGAACATGCAGGGCACGGACACCGCCGTTTCCGTGCCGCAGGAAGTGGCGTGCGGATAGAACACCACGCCCTGTTTTTTAAGCTGCGGATTGGTCTCGCGCTCATAATCGCCAAGCGAATAGTTCTGTTCGCGGGAGGCTTCGCCAATCACCACCACCAGCACGGTTTTTTTTGCCTGCTGGCGGATCACCGGGCCTTTTTTGGCGTCTTCGCCGATGCGCACCAGCGTCTGGTCGCCCGCAAAATACCGTGCATGGGTATATTTGACGATGCCGCTGATGTAGTTGGGCGGCGTCACCATTTTGGCGATGTTTTTGTTGTTGCGAAACAGCGAGGCGTAGTCCTTATAAAAGAGCGACGCCACCAGAATAATAATCAGCAGGCTCGCGAGAATACTGACCAGACGGCGCAGTGCAGTCCACAGCAGACTGCCTGAAATCACTTCAATACGGCTAAACAGTAATGCAGGCACCACACCCGCGATAAGCAACCAGCCGATTAGCTGGGGCGTAATCAGCGCTCCGGCCTCCTGAGGATTGGTCTCGAAGATATTGACCATCATGTTCTGGTCAATCACGGCACCGTAGGTATACATAAAATAACTGCTGGCGGCAGAGCCAAACAGCAAGATAACCAGTACGGGTTTACGCAGCCAGGGCACATTAATAATGCTGAAAATGACCAGCCAGGCGCAGAACAGCACCAGCGGTACGCTTGCAGCGAAGAGGATATCGTGAAAATGATGCGGTGCAATAATCGTCCAGCAGCGGGCGATAAACAGCGCATTTATCAGGGTGAAAAGCAGGGCGCTAAAAAGGTTAAAACGTAAATCGCTCCAGCGCCATTTTTTAATCATTGCCATCAGTAAGCTCCATTAATGATGACATCAGTGTAAGACGTAAAGATTAGTTAAACCTTAATCTGTTTTTAAGAGTGGGAGCTGGAGAGTAAACGTCAGGTCAACAATAAAGGAATGAGGATGATAAATCGGCGTGATAACAGGTCGACTTGCAACCCGACGCCGTTCAGGCTTCAATTGTAACTATCATGTTAACGAGGAATCGTTGTGGCCGAGCAGCTTGAGTTTTTCCCCGTTCCCAGTCCGTGCCGTGGGATCTGCCAGTCCGATGAACGTGGCTACTGCCGTGGCTGTATGCGCAGCCGCGACGAGCGTTTCAACTGGCAGAAGATGAGCGATTCGCAAAAGCAGGAGGTGTTGCGCCTCTGCCGCCAGCGTATGCTCCGTAAGCTGCGCGCCACTCGCCCCGATCCAGACGAAGAACCACAGCAGCCTTCACTGTTTTAACCGCGTCGCTTGCGTATAATCGCCACAATTTTCCTTTCTGAGGTAAGTACTTATGGTTGAGCGTATTCTTATGGCACCCCAGGGGCCGACATTTTCACGTCTGGTGATGGGGTACTGGCGTTTAATGGAGTGGAACTACTCCGCCCGCGAGCTGGTCGGATTTATTGAGCAGCATCTGGAGCTTGGGATCACCACCGTCGATCACGCGGATATTTATGGTAATTATCAGTGCGAAGCGGCGTTTGGTGAGGCGCTGCGTCTGGCACCGCATCTGCGCGACAAGATGGAAATCGTCACCAAATGCGGTATCGCCACGACCGCGAAGCCGGAAAACGTGATTGGTCATTACATCACCGAGCGTGCGCATATTGTGCAGAGCGCCGAAAACTCCCTGCGGCATCTGCATACTGATGTGCTGGATCTGCTGCTGATCCATCGTCCCGATCCGTTGATGGATGCCGATGAGATTGCCGAAGCATTTCTTGAGCTGCATAAAAGCGGCAAAGTGCGTCACTTTGGCGTTTCTAACTTCACGCCTGCGCAGTTCTCACTGGTGCAGTCGCGTCTGCCGTTCACGCTCGCCACCAATCAGGTTGAGATTTCGCCAGTACATCAGCCGCTGCTGCTGGACGGGACACTGGATCTGCTTCAGCAACTGCGCATTCGCCCGATGGCCTGGTCATGCCTGGGCGGCGGGCGGCTGTTCAGTGATGAAAGTTTTGCGCCGCTGCGTGCCGAGCTGCATCAGGTCGCAGAAGAGACGGGCGCGCAGACTATCGAGCAGGTCGTTTATGCATGGGTGATGCGTCTGCCATCGCGCCCGCTGCCGATTATCGGCTCGGGGAAAATCGACCGCGTGAAAAGCGCGGTGGGCGCGCTGTCGCTTGAAATGTCTCGCCAGCAGTGGTTCCGCATTCGCAAGGCCGCGCTCGGTTACGACGTGCCCTGACAGCCTGATTCCCTCCATTCCGGTGAAATTCATTACCTTGTTATAGACTTAACGGGAATCACCTGAAACTGGAGGGAATATGAAGCGATTAACACTGGCGGCGATGGCGCTGCTCGTATGCGGTGCCGCGCAGGCCGCCAGCGAAGAAGTGGAACTACACCTGGTGACTGACAAAGGCGTGGGGCAGTCCATCGAGATGGTCAAAATCACTGAAACCGATAAAGGTCTGGAATTCGCGCCCGATCTTAACGGCCTTCCGCCAGGCGATCACGGCTTTCACATTCATGCCAAAGGCAACTGCGAACCCGCCATGAAAGACGGCAAAATGGTCGCGGCAGAAGCCGCTGGCGGCCACTTCGACCCGCAAAATACCGGTAAACACGCCGGGCCGGAAGGCGACGGACATTTAGGTGACCTGCCGGTGCTGGCGGTGAACAACGACGGAAAAGCTACCGACCCGGTGACCGCACCGCGCATCAAAAAGCTGGACGAAGTAAGGGGTAAAGCGCTGATGGTACATGTCGGCGGCGATAACCTGTCCGATCATCCGAAAGCGCTGGGCGGCGGCGGTGCCCGTTACGCCTGCGGTGTTATTTAATCACTTGCCGGGCGTTGTCTTCCTGCGGTGAGGGCGACGCCTGCTCCAGCTGTGACAGCGAACACCACAGACGCCAGATAATGCCTGCCAGCCGCCGCGCGTCGGGCTGATGATGGCGCGCAAGCGTAAAGCTAATACGTTCAAGCTCGCCGAGCGCCGCGGCCAGCGGCCGCTGGCGAACCCCTTTAACGCTCATCACATCCCGTAGCGTTTCGATGCAGATATCACGCACCTGCGAGAGCGGGTCAGCGCGGGTTTCCCATTCACGCAGTTGCCAGACCACATGCGAACAGTTGAGCAGCACTACGCCCCAGCGCAGCAGCCAGCGACGGGTGGCGTCGTCTTTACTGTTGCTGAGCTGGCTGATGTGATGATAAACCAGCGATTCAAACGCCGCTTCACCGCGCTGCGGAACGCGGCTGAGCTGATCGATAAATCCGCGACGCAGGGCGCGGATATGGCGCAGCCCCTTACGCCGGTCAGAGCCGGGCCGAAGTACGGCGAATGCCACCCAGCAGAATGCCACGCCGCAAATCTTCGCCAGATTATCATTCAGAAAATCCGCCAGATCGTAAACCGGCGGGTTCGTCACCGCGATAAACGAGCCCATAAAGACAATCAGCTGTCCCCATAGCCCCGCAAAGCGCGGCTGTTGTAGCTTCAGGAGCTGCATCGTGGTCAGTAGCGGGAAGAGAAACAACAGAAACTGCCAGAGATCGGTCACTTGTACCATCAGGCCGAATTTCACCACAAAGCTGAACAGCGTCAGCAGTAACAGCGTGCGCAGCAGCAGGTTAAGCGAATTATGCGGCGATGGTGAGGCGGAATAGAGCACGCAGCTTATCGCCGCCAGCGTCAGCGCGCCGCTGCCTGACTCCCAGCGAGTGTTAATCGCCCAGGCGCCAATCAGTGTGATGACGCAAAAGGTGCGAAGCGCGCTCCACAGCGCCTCGGTGTTATCGGTATGGCGCGCCAGCGGCGGGGCGGCTGGCACGCTTATCGTGTCGTCGGGAATGGGGGTATCAAGCCTGGCAATCCAGCGCTGACAGTTCATCCAGACGCGGCAGAAATCGCGCAGCCGCAGCCAGAACGCCTGATGGCGAAAATCACTGTTTTCATCTGGAGCGAGTGCGACCAGAAGGCGCGCCACCCGCAGCGGGCAGGGCTTCGGATGGCCGAGCTCTTCCAGCAACGCCTCAAGCCCGGCCCACAGGCTTTGCGGCGGCTGTGGCCAGTTCATCAACAGGCGGCGCAGTCCGGAGATATAACTGGTCAGTCGCAGTTGCTGGTGCAGCAGATAATTCAGCAACTGGTTCTGCTGGCGGATACGGTAATGGCTCCAGAACGCCTGAATGCGCAGCACGTTGAGCGTCAGCACCTGCGTAATCACGCCCTCATGGGCGGTGCGGATGGCGTCGGTGGTTTGCGGTTTCCACAGCAGACTGGCGTGCTCCAGCAGACGCGCCTGCATTTTGCGCAGCGCGCCGAGAAACGTCACGCTGTCAGGCTGGCCCGGCATCACCATCATCATCAGTCCACCGCACAAAATGCCGACGATCACTTCGCAGACGCGCGACTGGGCGATATTCCAGAGCTCTGTGGTTTCAACCGTATTGACCAGTGGAAAAGCGATGATGGCGGCGGTATATCCGGCAAGCTGAAAGGCGTAGGCGGCGTTGTTATGAAAATAGCCCGAAACCCAGGTGCAGAGCGCGAGCCACAGCGCCATTGCCCAGGTGAATAACCACGGATCGTTAAGCGTATGCCCGGCGATAATGAGCGCGGCGCTGGCTCCAATCAGGCTGCCAGCGATGCGTCCGAGACTTTTGCTGATAACGCCACCCACCGTCGGGAAACTCACCACGGCGGCCGAGGTCATCGCCCAGTAGGGCTCGTCCAGTTCCAACACGTAGGCGATAGTCAGCGCAAGCGACATCGCGATGCCGTTGCGCAGCGCGTAGCGCCACTGCGCGGGCGTCGCTTTGCCCCACGGGGATCGCTGCCAGGTGAGCCATTCGAGATTCATGAGCGGCGCTTAATCGGTGAGCGAAACGGTGCAGGTGGTGCCGGACACCAGCGTCACGCCGTCGGGCAGGTTGTCGAGCGCGATACGCACCGGCACGCGCTGCGCGAGCCGCACCCACGGCACGTTAGGCTTGATATCGGCGACGAGACTGCTGTCGCTCTCGACGCTCTGATCGTAAATGGCGCGACCGATGCTCTCTACTTTGCCATGCAGCGGCGTATGGGTGCTGTAGAGCAAGATCTGCGCGCGGGCACCTTCGCGGATATGGCGCAGTTTGGTCTCTTCAAAATAGCCCACCACGTAGAACGAGTGGCTGTCTACCAGCGCGAAGACCGGCTGGCCCTGGCTTGCGTAGTTGCCCACGCGGCTTGAGAGATTAGTCACCCAGCCATCGACGGGCGCTACCACATGCGTCTGCTCAAGCTGCCAGCGAGCCTGCTCAAGCGACGCTTCGGCCATTTTCAGCGCGGCCTGCGCGGCTTTTACGCTGATATTCGCGGTGTCGAGATCTTCGGCGGAAATATAGTTTTGCGGCAGATGGCGGCGGCGGTTCGCTTCGTTATTGGCTTTGGCAAGATCGGTCTGCGCACGGGCGATTTGCGCTTCGGCGTTCAGCACCGCGATGCGGTAGGGCGTGTCGTCTATCGTGAACAGCAATTCGCCCGCTTTGACTTTCTGGTTGTCGCGCACCAGCAGGCGCGTAATGGTGCCGGAGACCTGCGGCGTGATATTCACCTGCTCGGCGCGTACTTTTCCATCACGCGTCCAGGGCGACTGCATGTAGTAATTCCAGACCAGCCAGCCTGCCAGCAGAGCGGCTGCAACCACATAGAGCGTGGAGAAATATTTCAGAGTTTTCAGACGCATGAGATTACCACACAATCAGCATCAGCAGCCCGAGGCTGACTGACAAAACGAACAGGGAAAGATCCATTAATGTCGGGTGCCAGATGTCGCCCGCGTAAATCCAGTCACGCAGCAGACGGTGCACCATCAGCCAGATAAAAAAACCGAGAATAACGGCCTTAAAAAGGGGAGGGAAATAGACCGACGCACCGGCGACGAGATCCGAAAGCGCGAACCCTGATGTGAAGAAGCGCGATATCACGAAAGATAATCCTTGAAAATCGGAGAGATGGCACCCGTTTCAGATACGCCGTTGTGGTCTAAAATTATAGACGTCGCGGTATTCATCGCCAGTGTGGCCATTTGTTTTAGCTATCTAAATACTGCACACTAGTCTAAAATCAGCATAATAACTTAGCAAGCTAATTATAAGGAGATGAAATTGGAATCGCCATTAGGCTCTGACCTGACAAGACTGGTGCGCATCTGGCGTGCTCTGATTGACCATCGCCTGAAGCCTCTGGAATTAACGCAGACCCACTGGGTGACACTTCATCATATCCACTCGCTGCCGCCCGATCAGTCGCAAATTCAACTGGCCAAGGCCATCGGTATCGAGCAGCCGTCACTGGTGCGCACGCTCGACCAGCTCGAAGAGAAGGGGCTTATCGCCCGCCACACCTGCGCCAGCGACCGGCGCGCCAAGCGCATTAAGCTGACCGAGAAAGCGGCGCCTATCATTTCGCAACTTGAAGAAGTGATTCTGAAAACGCGCGGTGAAATCCTCTCGGGCATTTCGCAGGAAGAGCACGACCAGATGCTGCACATCGTGGCGCGTCTTGAGAAGAACATTCAGGCGCTGTCGGCGAAAGAGTAAACGGTCTGTATGACGACCGTATGAAGCAACACCATCACAATCATAATCGCGCGCATAAAAAAACGGAGGAGCCTGATGCTCCTCCGTTCCTGTATTTACAGCGGTAAAATCGTGCGTTTTAGCGCGGAGAAACGGTGACCTGGCTGCCGTTGCTGGCCAGTACAACACGCTGACCGGCAGAGAAACGGGTATTGCCCTGTTTCTGTACCACCATGATGGTGTTGCCGTCGTCCTTACGGATTTCCAGCTCTACGCCCTGCGTTTTGTTCATTGCGCCCTGAACGCCCTGGCCTGCCACACCACCTGCGATAGCGCCTGCCGCCGTTGCCAGCGAACGACCCGTGCCGCCGCCGACAGTATTGCCAAGAAAACCGCCCAGCACTGCACCGCCGAGTGCGCCGATAACGTTGGTATCATCCCCGCCCTGGATTTTCACCGGACGCACGTTCACGACAGTACCGTACGTGACGTTCTGTACCTGCTTGGCCTCAGAGGCGGTGTAAACGTCTCCGGAAAGGCTATCATTGTTGACGCAGCCCGCCAGCGTTACCCCTGCCAGTGCAACAACCAGTACACGTGAAATCATGTAAATCTCCTGTTCACCAACAAATGCTCACCTGAGCATCCATCATATTCAAATTATATGGCATAAGACCGCGATATTTCACATTCTTCACGGAGCCGATGATAAAAATCCTAAAATATTCTGCCTGAACGGTAAATCAACAGCGACTGGAAAACCGGCTTTTTGCACCGCACGTGATTATTCCGTTGCTCAATCAGGGTGAATGTTTATGATTGTGGGTCGCGTTGCACGTTTTCAAACAGGGCTTAAGGATTGCGTATGAAATCAGGTCGCTACATTGGAGTGATGTCCGGCACCAGCCTCGACGGGGTGGATGTGGTGCTGGCGGCCATCGACGAACACATGGTGGCGCAGCAGGCAAGCCTGAGCTGGCCAATGCCGCCTGAGATTAAAAAGGCGATCCTGGATATCTGTCAGGGGCAGCCGCTGACGCTCTCTCAGCTCGGCAGGCTCGATCATCAGCTCGGTTGCCTGTTTGCTGATGCGGTCAACGCGCTGATGGAGCAGCAAAAACTTAAGCCCGAAGACGTCATGGCGATTGGCTGCCACGGGCAGACCGTCTGGCATGAGCCGACCGGCAGCGCGCCGCACACCATCCAGATAGGCGATAACAATCAGATTGTGGCACGCACCGGCGTGAGCGTCGTGGGTGATTTCCGCCGTCGCGATATGGCGCTCGGCGGGCAGGGCGCGCCGCTGGTGCCCGCGTTCCATCAGGCGCTACTGGCGCACCCGACGGAGCGGCGTATGGTGCTGAACATCGGCGGCATCGCGAATCTTTCGCTGTTGTTCCCGGGCCAGCCGGTAAAAGGCTTCGACACCGGCCCTGGCAATATGCTGATGGACGCCTGGATTTGGCGTCAGAAAGGCAAACCGTTTGATAAAGACGGCGAGTGGGCCGCCAGCGGCAATGTGGTGCAGCCGCTGCTGCAAAAGATGCTCCGCGATCCGTATTTCTCAACGCCTGCGCCGAAGAGCACCGGACGTGAATATTTCAACTACGGCTGGATAGAGCGCCAGCTCTCGTCCTTCGCCGGGCTGCCCGCCCAGGATGTGCAGGCGACGCTGCTGGAGCTGACTGCCAGCACCATCGCGCGGGACGTGCAGCTGAGCGGCGGCGCGGAACGGCTAATGATATGTGGCGGCGGCGGACGCAACCCGCGGCTGGTGGCGCGTCTCGCCGCGCTGTTGCCGGGCACCGAAGTCTCGTCAACCGATGAGATGGGCATTCGCGGCGATGATATGGAAGCGCTGGCCTTCGCCTGGCTTGCGTACCGCACGCTCAGCGGCAAACCAGGAAATCTTCCCTCCGTGACCGGCGCGCGCGAAGCGAGCGTGATCGGTGCAGTCTTTCCCGCCAACCCCTTAAATAATCGGAGTTTGCCGACTTTTCCTGCTCCGCCAGGACGTTAGACTGGATGCGTTACGGGGGCGTCCGGCCCCCTTCAGAAATACGCATTCAGGATATGCCATGAAGAAACTGCTTGTCGTTTTGCTCCCCACGCTGCTGACTGGCTGTAGCTACTATGACGCTATGGTTGAGCGCATGAATACCGATACTCTTGAATATCGCTGCGATGAAAAACCGCTGACGGTCTCGCTCAATAAGCAGCGCGAGCAGGTCAGTTTTGTGCTGGATGATAAAATGCTGCATCTGAATCAGGGCCGCGCCGCGTCCGGTACGCGCTACACTGACGGCATCTATGCATTCTGGTCGAAAGGCGATGAGGCGACGGTCTACCATCGCGACAATATTGTGTTAAATCACTGTCAGTTACAAAATCCGAAGCGTTGAGATTTTAGCGGGTGGGGCGCACAATAGCGCCACCCGATCCTCACTGGTTCAACGCTATGTCTGATATTGACCATCTGCAACAGATCGCGCATCTGCGCCGCGAATATACCAAAGGCGGGCTACGCCGCCGCGACCTCACCGAGACGCCGTTACCGCTGTTTGAACGCTGGCTCGCTCAGGCGTGTGACGCAAAACTCGCCGATCCTACCGCTATGGTGGTCGCCACCGTTGATGAACAGGGCCAGCCGTACCAGCGTATTGTGCTGCTTAAACATTTCGATGAGCGCGGTATGGTGTTCTATACCAACCTCGGCAGCCGCAAGGCGCATCATCTTGAAAACAATCCGCGCATCAGCCTGCTTTTTCCGTGGCACATGCTGGAGCGCCAGGTGATGGTCACCGGCAAAGCAGAGCGTCTCTCGACGCTGGAAGTGGTGAAATATTTCCACAGCCGCCCGCGTGACAGCCAGATCGGCGCCTGGGTGTCGAAGCAGTCGAGCCGTATTTCCGCGCGCGGCGTGCTGGAGAGCAAATTCCTCGAACTGAAACAGAAATTCCAGCAGGGCGAAGTGCCGCTGCCAAGTTTCTGGGGCGGTTTTCGCGTCTCGTTTGAGCAGGTGGAATTCTGGCAGGGCGGCGAGCACAGGCTACACGACCGCTTTTTATACCAGCGCGACGGCGATGGCTGGAAAATCGACCGTCTCGCCCCGTAAGTGAGCGATTTTCTTATGCAAGCGCTGGCGCTCCCAGGGCTTGCGCTTTATTCTATGCCTCCCTGAATTTTATTCTTCGCCAGTGGGCGAAAAGCCGTGTACCGGCAAAGGTGCAGTCGTAAATACATGGAGAAATCGATGGCAAGCAGCAATTTGATTAAACAATTGCAGGAGCGGGGCCTTGTGGCTCAGGTGACGGATGAAGAAGCGTTAGCGCAGCGACTGGCGCAGGGGCCGATCGCCCTTTATTGCGGCTTCGATCCCACCGCCGACAGCCTGCACTTGGGCCATCTGGTTCCCTTGTTGTGCCTGAAACGCTTTCAGATGGCGGGGCACAAGCCGGTTGCACTGGTTGGCGGCGCCACCGGTCTGATTGGCGATCCAAGCTTCAAAGCGACCGAACGTAAACTTAATACCGAAGACACCGTCCAGGAATGGGTGGATAAAATCCGCCGCCAGGTCGCGCCGTTCCTTGATTTTGATTGCGGCGAGAACTCCGCTATCGCGGCGAACAACTATGACTGGTTCGGCAACATGAACGTGCTGACCTTCCTGCGCGATATCGGCAAGCACTTCTCGGTCAACCAGATGATCAACAAAGAAGCGGTGAAGCAGCGCCTGAACCGCGATGACGTGGGCATCTCCTTCACTGAATTCTCCTACAACCTGTTGCAGGGTTATGACTTCGCCTGCCTGAATAAACTGCACGGCGTGGCGCTGCAAATCGGCGGCTCCGATCAGTGGGGTAACATTACGTCGGGCATCGACCTGACCCGTCGTCTGCATCAGAACCAGGTGTTTGGCCTGACCGTACCGCTTATCACTAAGTCTGACGGCACCAAATTCGGTAAAACCGAAGGCGGCGCGGTATGGCTGGATCCGAAGAAAACCAGTCCGTACAAGTTCTACCAGTTCTGGATCAACACCGCGGACGCGGATGTCTACCGCTTCCTGAAATTCTTCACCTTTATGAGCATTGATGAAATCAACGCGCTGGAAGAAGAAGACAAAAACAGCGGTAAAGCGCCGCGCGCCCAGTACGTGCTGGCTGAACAGGTGACGCGCCTGGTGCATGGCGAAGAGGGCCTTGCCGCCGCAAAACGCATCACCGAAAGCCTGTTTAACGGCAACCTCAACGCGCTGAGCGAAGCGGATTTCGAGCAGCTTGCGCAGGACGGCGTGCCGATGATCGAGATGGAAAAAGGCGCGGATCTGATGCAGGCGCTGGTCGATTCCGAGCTGCAGCCGTCCCGCGGCCAGGCGCGTAAAACCATCGCGTCTAACGCTATTACCATCAACGGCGAAAAGCAGGCAGACCCGGAATACACCTTCAGCGACAGCGACCGCCTCTTTGGCCGTTATACGCTGTTGCGTCGCGGTAAGAAAAACTACTGCCTCGTCTGCTGGAAATAACCTTCAGCCAGTCAAGGGCGTGGGAAACCACGCCCTTTATTTTTAACCCGACCTCTCGTTTCACCCGGAAAATCATGAAGAATATTCTCGCCATTCAGTCTCACGTGGTGTTTGGTCACGCCGGCAACAGCGCGGCTGAATTCCCGATGCGCCGTCTGGGCGCCAATGTCTGGCCGCTTAATACGGTGCAGTTTTCCAACCACACGCAGTATGGCCAGTGGACCGGCACGGTGATGCCGCCGTCGCATCTGACGGAAATCGTGCAGGGCATCGCGGCTATCGGCCAGCTGTCGCGCTGTGACGCGGTGCTGAGCGGCTATCTGGGGTCGGCGGAGCAGGGCGAACATATTCTGGAGATCGTCCGTCAGGTGAAGGCGGCCAATCCGCAGGCGAAATATTTCTGCGATCCGGTGATGGGCCACCCGGAAAAGGGCTGCATCGTGGCACCGGGTGTGGCGGAGTTTCACGCGCGTTTCGCGCTGCCGGCAAGTGATATCATCGCGCCGAATCTGCTGGAGCTCGAAATGCTCAGCGGCCATGCGGTAGCAAGCGTTGATGAGGCGGTCGTGACCGCGCGTGAGCTTATCGCCCGCGGCCCGCAAATTGTGCTGGTAAAACATCTGGCGCGTGCAGGATATCATCAGGATCGTTTCGAAATGCTGCTGGTAACATCCGACGAGGCCTGGCATATCAGCCGCCCGCTGGTGGATTTTGGCGCGCGTCAGCCGGTTGGCGTGGGTGACGTGACGAGTGGTCTGCTACTGGTGAAACTGTTACAGGGCGCGACGCTTCGTGAGGCGCTGGAACATGTGACGGCGGCGGTCTACGACATCATGGTGACCACCAAACGCATGGAAGAGTATGAATTGCAGGTCGTGGCGGCGCAGGACGGCATCGCGCAGCCTGAGCACTACTTCACGGCAGTGAAACTGTAAAAAAACGCCGCGTCTGCAACAGACGCGGCGCTGACAGGTGTTACGCGCTCAGACCTTCCGCTTTAAGCGCGGCTGCCACAGCAGGGCGCGCTTTCACGCGGGCATGGTAGTCAGCGATATTATCAAACGCCTGCATCTCAAGTCCGACCGCTTTCGCCCAGTTCAGCACGGTAAACAGATATGCATCCGCCACGCTGAAGCGCAGCCCCATCAGCCACTGTTTCTGAGCCAGCGCCTCATTCACGTACGCGAATTTCTTCTGCAGCTGCGCGCGTGCGATGGTCTTGTACTCATCCGGCGTATCCGGGCGGAACAGGGGCGTAAAGCCTTTGTGCAGCTCGGTGGCGATATAGTTCAGCCACTCCAGCGTATGGTAACGGGTCATACTGCCAACCGGCGCGAGCAACTGACGGTCCGGGACAAGATCTGCGATGTACTGCACAATGGCCACGCCTTCTGTCAGCAGCGTATTGTCATCCAGCAGCAGCGCCGGCACCTGACCTTTCGGGTTGATAGTCAGATAGTCTTCGCCGGTTTCCGTGCGTTTGGCGGCCAGATCCACCGCCACCAGCGTAAAATCGATATTGGCTTCGCGCAGAATGATGTGCGGCGAAAGCGAACACGCGCCGGCTTTGTAAAACAGTTTCATGGCAATGCTCCCTTCTCATGAATAAACCAAATTATGGTAGAGCGCGAACGGGTAAAAAAAAAGCCGCCAGCATGAAATCTGACGGCCTGAACAACGTTTCCCGAACGGTTACGCGTGTGCGGTATCCGTTTCTGTCGCGTTATCATCCTGCGTCATGCGGTTCAGCAGGGGAGCCGTGAGCAGCATCAGCACGGCGATTACGCCGGTGGCGATACCAATCTGCATGAAGACGCGGCCGTAAACGTCCAGCGACTGCAGCGGGTCGGTCACGTTTTCCGGCACGGCCATCAGGTTAGCCACTTTACCGGCGATCATTGCCGCGCCAGCCGTAGTCAGGAACCAGCTACCCATGATGAAGCCCATCAGGCGCTGAGGCACCAGCTGCGCAACCATCGCAAGGCCGAGGCCGGAAATCATCAGTTCGCCGATACTCTGCAGCGCGTAGCTCAGAATAAGCCAGTTTACGGAGACGATACCGGCATCCGAGGCGAATTTCGCGCCCAGCGGCAGCACCAGGAACGCGCCAGAGCACAGCAGCATACCGATAGTGAATTTAAACGGCATCGGCAGGCGGTCGCCCAGCTTGTTATAGATAGCGGCCAGAATCGGGCTACCAATCATGATCCAGAACGGGTTAAGCGCCTGGAACTGCTCCGGCTGGAACGCGATACCCAGAATTGAGTGTTCCACGTTACGGATAGCGAAGAAGTTCAGAGACGTCGGCATCTGCTGGTACAGCACGAAGAACACAATCGCCTCCAGCATGAGAATAAACGCGACGATCATTTTGCGGCGCGCGGCACCCTGCATGGCAAAGGCCTCTTTCGCAAAAATAATCACGATACCGAGAGCGACCACGCCAAGCACCATACGTGCGATGCCCTGGTTGTGCAGCAGCCAGGTGGCGATAGCGACCAGCACCACGATACCTGCGATAGTCGCCAGCAGTTTGCCCACGTGCAGCGGCGCGAAGTCGGGTTTTGAGCCGTAATCTTTCACCCACTTCTTGCAGAAGATGAAGTTCACGAGGGTGATGAGCATACCGATAAAGCTCAGCGAGAACGCCACGCTCCAGCCGAATTTATCAGCGAGCCACGGGGTCGCCAGCATGGAGAAGAACGAACCGATGTTAATCGCCATGTAATACATGGTGAACGCGCCGTCGAGACGCGGGTCATCTTTCTCATAGCAGGTTGAGAGCAGGGACGACGGGTTAGCTTTAAACAGGCCATTACCTACCGCGATGGTCGCCATACCGAAGTAAACGATACCGGCATCGTGACCAGACCACGCCACCAGCGCATAGCCGATAGCCAGCACAATGGTGCCGAGCATAATGACGCGTTTGGTGCCGAGCACTTTATCGCCCAGCCAGCCGCCGATAGCCACCAGGCCATACACCAGTGCGCTGAAGGAGGAGAACAACGTAATGGAATCCGCTTCCGACATACCCAGCTGTTTGACCAGGTAAACGGCCATGATCCCTTGCAGGCCGTAGTAACCGAAACGCTCCCATAACTCGATCGAGAAAATCAGATAAAACGATTTCGGTTGTTTGAAAGCGTTCATACTCACGCTTTCTGCTGGTTTTTTGTTTGCAGTCGACACATATACCTCTTTTTTTACAGCCCGCATTAACCGCGGGGGTGGTATGCGCGTGGTGCCTGGCGGCATGCGCTTTTATTGTTATATGAAGTGAGAAACGGCGGGTAATGTTCACTATCCTGACCGCTGGCACAAGGCTTTTGTAATAATCTGTTACATATAAGCCGGGCGGGATAATCCGCCAGTCGTTCCGCTAAGGCTCAGCGTTAAATTTCATGATAATGACTATTGTAGATTTTTTAACTGCTGAAACGGGCGCTGAAGCGGTATTTGGTTATATGTTCTGCTGATATGCCTGTCAGGCAGTCATATAGACCTGATTATCAGAAAATGTCCGATATATATATTATTGGTGATGGTGATAACCGAGGTGCCACAAGGCTTTGAGCCCAATAATGCAACGGAAATTTAACAGAATGTTGCGAGTGTGATAATTCTCACAAATCTATAGAAAATTCCTGTCGAAAAAAAACGATCAACCTGGCGAAATGATTTAAGGCGGGATTTTGGACGGCTAAAACCCCTAACGAGACGGATTGCAGGAGCATCATCGGGCGGCAGATGTGACAAAGGTGACATCCGCCGTGTTGTGAATTAATCGTACACTTTTTCAGCGTATTCGCAGAGATCTTCGATAATGCAGGAGCCGCAGCGCGGCTTACGCGCGATGCAGGTATAGCGTCCATGGAGAATAAGCCAGTGATGGCAATCCACTTTAAACTCGGCTGGCACCACTTTTAACAGCTTCTCTTCCACCGCGTCGACATTCTTACCTGGCGCGAATTTTGTGCGATTGCTGACGCGAAAAATATGGGTGTCAACCGCGATAGTCGGCCAGCCGAACGCGGTGTTCAGCACCACATTGGCTGTTTTACGCCCGACGCCGGGCAGTGCTTCCAGCGCTGCGCGGTCTTCAGGCACTTCGCCGCCGTGTTTCTCAAGAAGAATACGGCAGGTTTTGATCACATTTTCCGCTTTGCTGTTAAACAGCCCGATGGTTTTGATGTACTCCTTTACGCCGTCCACGCCGAGCGCCAGCATCGCTTCGGGAGTGTTGGCGACAGGGTAGAGCTTTGCTGTGGCTTTATTCACGCTCACATCGGTTGCCTGCGCCGAAAGCAGAACGGCTATCAGTAGCTCAAACGGACTGGTGAAATGCAGTTCGGTTGTCGGATGCGGATTGTTAGCGCGAAGCCGGGTAAGGATTTCGATGCGTTTTGCCTGATTCATGACGCTTTTTCCGCCGCGGCCTCCACGACAACCGGCTTCGCGGCGCGGCGTTTCATACGCTCGTCAATCAGGTATTTCACCGCCAGCATCATACCGAGGCCGATAAACGCGCCAGGCGGCAGCATCGCCAGCAGGAAGGGGGTATCGGTGTGGAACACCTCGATGCGCAGCACGCGCGCCCAGCTGCCGAGCAGGCCGTCAGCGCCGTCAAACAGCGTGCCGTTGCCGAGGATTTCACGCAGCGAGCCCAGCACGAACATCGCACCGGTGGCACCCAGGCCAATCGCAAAACCGTCAAGCGCCGAGAGCAGCGGGCCGTTTTTGGCGGCGAACGCTTCCGCGCGGCCAACCACAATACAGTTCGTCACGATAAGCGGGATGAAAATGCCGAGCGACTGATACAGACCGAACGCGTAGGCATTTATCAACATCTGCACGATGCTCACTACCGCCGCGATAATCATCACGTAAATGGGGATACGGATCTCGCCCGGCATCCAGCGGCGAAACGCGGAAATAGAGGCGTTGGTGAGCGTCAGTACCAGCGTGGTCGCAAGGCCAAGGCCGAGCGCGTTCGTCGCCGTGGACGTCACAGCCAGCAGCGGACACATGCCGAGCAACTGCACCAGCGCCGAGTTATTTTTCCATAACCCGTTAACCAGAATCGATTTCACGTCATTCATGGGTTTTCTCCACAGGAAGGCAGGGTGGAAAGCTGCGGCTCCAGCGTCTGCGCGTACAGCCCCGCGCGTTTAACCGCATTGACGACCGCACGCGGCGTAATCGTCGCGCCAGTAAACTGGTCGAACTGGCCGCCATCTTTTTTCACCGCCCAGCGAGTATCATTCGGCCCATGGATAACCTGGCCGGCAAAACCGGTTATCCAGTCGCTGATGCGGGTTTCTATTTTATCGCCAAGCCCTGGCGTCTCGTGATGCTCCGTTACGCGGGTGCCGAGCACGGTGCCTTTGAAATCCGCACCAACGAGCAACTGTATCGCGCCGGAATAGCCATCCGGCGCGGTTGCCTGCATCACGACCGCCACCGGCGTATCGCCTTTACGCGCCACCCATAGCTGTTTTTCCCCGCGCCCCAGCGCTGGCGCACTGACAAGATAGCAGCTTTGCTGAATATCATTGTCATACATCTCTGGCGGCAGTACCTGATCGAACAGTTGTTTCTGCTGTAGCGCCGCCTGGCCTTCGATGGTGGTCTTCGTCAGCGCATTAACCATCGCGGTCAGCCCGGTTGTCAGGGCCGCGAAAACGGCGAGCGTCACGCCATGTTTCTGAATCGTCTTAAGCATGGGCTCTCCTTACCGGTGACCATAAACCCGCGGGCGGGTGTAGTAATCGATGAGCGGCACGGTGATGTTGGCCAGCAGCACGGCGAACGCCACGCCGTCCGGGTAGCCGCCAAAGCTTCGAATCAGCCACACCAGCAGGCCCGCCAGCGCGCCGAAGACCAGACGGCCTTTGTTCGTGGTAGAGGCCGTGACCGGGTCGGTAAGAATAAAGAACGCGCCGAGCATCGTTGCGCCCGAGAGCAGATGCATCAGCGGCGACAGGAATTTCTCCGGCGTGATAAGCCAGCCGAGCGTCGAGCACACCGCGAGCGTCACCAGAAAACTCACCGGGATATGCCAGCGGATGGTGCCACGCGCGAGCAGGAACAGGCCGCCCGCCAGATAAGCGAGATTCACCCACTGCCAGCCGAGGCCCGCCAGCGCGCCGCCATAAATCGGCTGTGCCAGCAGTTCGCCTGCCGGGTGTCCGGCGTGCAGGCCGGTCTTAAAGGTATCAAGCGGTGTTGCCTGACTCACGCCATCAATGCCGAGACGCAGTTGCGACATCGTATCGCCACTGGCAGTGACGCCGTGGAAAATGACCTGTAAAGCGTCGAGAAAACCCGGCGCGGTAGCGGCGATCTGCTGAGGCGGCAGCCAGTTGGTCATCTGTACCGGGAAGGAGATAAGCAACACCACGTAACCAATCATCGCCGGGTTAAACGGGTTGTGACCCAGCCCGCCATAAAGCTGTTTGGCGATGATGACCGCAAAAGCGGTGCCGAGCACGACCATCCACCACGGGGCCAGCGGGGGAATGCTTACGCCGAGCAGCAGGCCGGTCAGCAGGGCGGAATTGTCGCCAAGATGGCTTTTCAGCGGCAGTTTGCGCAGGCGTATGACCAGCGCTTCACTGGCAAGCGCGCTGACGATGGCTAACAGAATCTGCACCAGGCTGCCGTAGCCGAAAAAGTACCACTGCACGGCGATGCCCGGCACGGTGGCCAGCGTCACCAGCATCATGATACGCGACGTCTGGCGCTGGTTATGGGTATAAGGGGAACTCGCGATTCTGAAAACCATTTAATCCTCGTTAACAACCTTTTCGGCAGCCTTGCGCGCCTGCACGCGGGCAATCGCGGCGGCAACGGCAGCCTTGCGCGGATCGTCCGCTTCATTTTCTTCATTCGCCGCCTGCGCGCGCTCACCGGCCTGCGCCGCTTTACGCGCTTTAGCGCGGGCGATAGCGGCTTCTACGGCGGCTTTGCGCGGGTCGATCGGTTCGGCAGGTTTTTCGTCTGCGGTCGCGTTTTCCCCGGCCTGCGCCGCTTTGCGCGCTTTGGCTCGGGCAATGGCGGCTTCGACGGCGGCTTTGCGCGGGTCGATCGGTTCGGCAGGTTTTTCGTCTGCGGTCGCGTTTTCCCCGGCCTGCGCCGCTTT
>NZ_JBSEYN010000015.1:0-35181 GCF_053627815.1 Cronobacter sp. 153480017-3
GCCGATGGTAGTGTGGGGCCTCCCCATGCGAGAGTAGGGAACTGCCAGGCATCAAATAAAAGAACCCCTCAGCACCGCTGAGGGGTTTTTGTTTTTTGAGTTTTATAAGCCTTCCCTTGTATATCAAAAAATAAGCCTCGTTCTCCTCCCCTTTTGTGTGCTCATCCTTTCGCAGAGAAGCTATAAACCTGCTAATCGGTTAAACTGTCCGGGTTTTGACATCAGGACTAATGGCATGAATAACTCCCTAAAACCTTACAATACATTTGGTATTGAAAAACGCGCGCAGCAGATCGTGACGGCGAATACTGCCGGGGCGCTGGCTGATGCATGGCAGCAGGCGCAAGCAGTTTCCCGGCCGGTTTTAATTCTGGGCGAGGGGAGCAACGTGCTGTTTCTTGATGATTTCAACGGCACGGTCATTCTTAACCGTATTATGGGTATCCAGATTGAAGAACATAATGATGCCTGGCTAATACATGCTGGCGCGGGTGAAAACTGGCATCGTCTCGTAAAATTCACGCTGGATCATAATATGGCCGGCCTTGAAAATTTGGCGCTTATTCCAGGATGCGCGGGTTCGTCACCGATTCAAAACATTGGCGCTTATGGCGTAGAGTTCAAACAATTATGTCTGTATGTGGACTGCATTGATTTGGCATCGGGTGAGTCGGTTCGTCTGGGTAACAGTGACTGCCGCTTCGGTTATCGCGATAGCATCTTTAAGCATGATTACCAGAATCGATACGCTATTACAGGTATAGGGCTTCGTCTTCCTAAAGTATGGTCACCGGTACTGACTTATGGCGATTTGACGCGCTTGTCCGCTGATACCGTCACGCCCCGGCAGGTCTTTGATGCGGTATGCCATATGCGTCAAACAAAGCTTCCCGATCCGAAGGAATATGGTAACGCAGGCAGCTTCTTCAAAAACCCGGTTATTACTGCTGAAGAGGCCAGTGCGCTGTTTATACATTATCCAGATGCGCCACGTTACCCACAAAATGATGGAAAGGTAAAACTGGCTGCAGGCTGGCTTATCGATCGCTGTGAAATGAAAGGTCATCGCGTCGGTGGCGCGGCGGTGCATCGTCAGCAGGCACTAGTGCTAATCAATGAGCATAATGCGACCAGTGAGGATGTCGTAAAACTCGCGCATGAAGTCCGTCAGCGCGTCGGCGAAAAATTCAATATCTGGCTGGAGCCTGAAGTCCGTTTTATTGGTGCGGTGGGTGAGGTAAACGCTGTGGAGACGATTTCTTGAAAGATAATACTATTCCGTTAACACTGGTTTCGCTTCTTGCTGACGGCGAATTTCACTCTGGTGAGCAGCTTGGCGAAAAGCTGGGGATGAGCCGTGCTGCTATCAATAAGCATATCCAGACGCTGCGTGACTGGGGCATTGATGTCTTTACGGTGCCGGGTAAAGGGTACAGCCTGCCGGGCCCGATTCAGTTGCTTAACGAATCTTTTATTCATTCCCATATTAAATCGGGATCGGTAACGGTGCTGCCGGTTATCGACTCCACAAACCAGTATTTACTGGACAGGCTTTCTGAGCTTGAATCAGGCGATGCCTGTATCGCGGAGTATCAGCAGGCAGGTCGCGGACGTCGTGGCCGCAAATGGTTCTCGCCGTTTGGAGCAAATCTTTATCTTTCCATGTATTGGCGCCTTGAACAGGGACCAGCTGCCGCCATTGGTTTAAGCCTGGTTATCGGCATTGTTATGGCTGAAGTGCTTCATGAGCTTGGTGCCGCGCAGGTGCGGGTAAAATGGCCAAACGATCTCTATTTACATGACAGAAAACTGGCGGGTATTCTCGTCGAGCTTACGGGTAAAACCGGAGATGCGGCACAGATTGTTATTGGCGCGGGTATCAACCTCGCGATGCGTCAGGTCGAAAGCGATATCGTGAATCAGGGCTGGATAAACCTTCAGGAAGCGGGAATTAAAGTCGACAGAAATGAGCTGGCCGTCAGGTTGATAGAAAAACTACGCGCGTCGCTGCGGGAGTTTGAACAGGAAGGGTTAGCTCCCTTTTTATCGCGTTGGGAAAAACTGGACAATTTTATTCATCGTCAGGTCAAACTCATTATCGGCGATCGCGAAATATACGGTATCTCTCGTGGTATAGATAATCAGGGTGCGTTACTGCTGGAACAAAACGGCGTGATAAAGCCCTGGATGGGCGGCGAGATTTCATTACGCAGCGCAGAATGAAAAAAGGGAGCCAGGCTCCCTTTTTTCATTCCTGCCTTATTTCCTTAAGCGGACACAGTCGACGGCATGGTTCGCGCTCTTGGTCATGATGAGGCTGGCCCTTTCACGTGTCGGAAGGATATTCTCTTTTAGGTTCAACCAGTTAATCTCTTTCCATAACTGCGTTGCGATATTAACCGCTTCATCTTCTGACAGTTTGGCGTAGTGATGGAAATAAGAGTCAGGATCGGTAAACGCGCCCTCACGGAATTTCAGAAAACGGTTGATATACCAGCGTTGCAGTAAATCTTCTGGCGCATCAACATAAATAGAGAAATCGACGAAGTCTGAAACAAAAACATGATGCGGATCGTGAGGATAATCCATACCGCTTTGCAGCACGTTCAAACCTTCAAGAATAAGAATATCCGGTTGATTAACGACCTTATCCCCATCAGGAATGACATCATAAATGAGGTGTGAATAAACCGGCGCGGTGACATTCGGCACGCCTGACTTGATATCAGAAACGAACTTAACCAGGCGGTGCATATCGTATGACTGAGGGAAGCCTTTCTTCTTCATCAGATTGCGTTCTTTTAAAACCGCGTTCGGATGTAGAAAGCCGTCGGTGGTAATCAGCTCAACGCGACGATGCTCAGGCCAGCGGCTTAACAGCGCCTGCAATACGCGGGCAGTCGTACTTTTACCTACCGCAACGCTACCTGCAATGCTGATAATATAAGGAATACGCTGGCCATTAGTGCCAAGAAATTGTTCGAGTACAGCCTGCCGGCGTAAGTTAGAGCTAATATAAAAATTAAGCAAACGCGATAGCGGCAGATAAATTTCCGCGACTTCTTCAAGAGAAAGGTCTTCGTTAATACCCTTCAGGCGCGCGATTTCGCCTTCAGTAAGCGTCATCGGTACGGAGTCGCGCAAGGCAGCCCACTGGCTCCGGTTAAACTGGAGATAGGGGGACGTTAAGATTTGATCTTTATTACTCATAAGCATGCTTCTGCCTGTCATTCAGGACAAAATGAAAACCCTTTGCTCAGCGCTGTGATGCTTTCATCGTAGACCGCTTAATGGCACGCCGGGTAAGCGAGAATTTCACAATGGGCAGGAGGGTAACACCAGATCAAAAGGAATAATAAGAAAAAATCTTCCTCACTTTCCTTTCTCCGAAAAGCATCACGCTTCTTAACCTTAATTGTATAAAGCTTGTCCGCCTGTGTGGGGTTATCTTTCTACTGAGATAACACTCAACGGCGAACGAGACGATTAAAGCAGTAATTGTAATGCTTAAATCAGCAGCACTTTTGACGCAAAAGAGAGAGCAATACGTCGCCTTTACCCATTAAAGAACGAGCTGGCGTTTTGTTTCTTAGCCTGACCACCCACCAAATGCTGCCGCCAGGTGTGGATTATTTCACCATGAGTGGCTGAAAAGGCATCAGAAATGCGCGTTGATGCGCAAAATGTGAGCAAGAGAGCGGATTAAGCAATTTTTTTGTTGCATGCGCGCGCCGCTATTCCTAGAATGCGCGCTACTTGATGCCGGCTTAGCTCAGTAGGTAGAGCAACTGACTTGTAATCAGTAGGTCACCAGTTCGATTCCGGTAGCCGGCACCATCAAGTTCAGGTGGGGTTCCCGAGCGGCCAAAGGGAGCAGACTGTAAATCTGCCGTCACAGACTTCGAAGGTTCGAATCCTTCCCCCACCACCATTTTCGGCTTCGCGCTGCGATGCCAGAGTTGGTCGGTAAGCCTGCCAGCTCAAGCAAAAAAGAATTTCTTTTTTGTACAGAAAGAACTGGGTAGCCGAGTTTCAGGATGCGGGCATCGTATAATGGCTATTACCTCAGCCTTCCAAGCTGATGATGCGGGTTCGATTCCCGCTGCCCGCTCCAGGATGTGCTGATATAGCTCAGTTGGTAGAGCGCACCCTTGGTAAGGGTGAGGTCGGCAGTTCGAATCTGCCTATCAGCACCACTTCTCAATCTCCTCCCTGTTTCTCTTCTGTAGATGTATTCAACAAATTCAGGCAAACGCCTGGTTGATGTGGTGATACCACCGATTTATCCGTGTCTTAGAGGGACAATCGATGTCTAAAGAAAAGTTTGAACGTACAAAACCGCACGTTAACGTCGGTACTATCGGCCACGTTGACCATGGTAAAACAACGCTGACCGCTGCCATCACTACCGTTCTGGCGAAAACCTACGGTGGTTCTGCTCGTGCATTCGACCAGATCGATAACGCGCCGGAAGAAAAAGCTCGTGGTATCACCATCAACACCTCTCACGTTGAATATGACACCCCGACTCGCCACTACGCGCACGTTGACTGCCCGGGCCACGCCGACTACGTGAAAAACATGATCACCGGTGCTGCTCAGATGGACGGTGCTATCCTGGTTGTTGCTGCGACTGACGGCCCGATGCCGCAGACCCGTGAGCACATCCTGCTGGGTCGTCAGGTAGGCGTTCCGTACATCATCGTGTTCCTGAACAAATGCGACATGGTTGATGACGAAGAGCTGCTGGAACTGGTTGAGATGGAAGTGCGTGAGCTGCTGTCTCAGTACGACTTCCCGGGCGACGACACCCCGATCGTTCGTGGTTCTGCTCTGAAAGCGCTGGAAGGCGACGCTGAGTGGGAAGCGAAAATCATCGAACTGGCAGGTCACCTGGATTCCTACATCCCGGAACCGGAGCGTGCGATTGACAAGCCGTTCCTGCTGCCGATCGAAGACGTATTCTCCATCTCTGGTCGTGGTACCGTTGTTACCGGTCGTGTAGAGCGCGGTATCATCAAGGTTGGTGAAGAAGTTGAAATCGTGGGCATCAAAGACACCGCGAAATCCACCTGTACCGGCGTTGAAATGTTCCGCAAACTGCTGGACGAAGGCCGTGCGGGCGAGAACGTAGGTGTTCTGCTGCGTGGTATCAAACGTGAAGAAATCGAACGTGGTCAGGTACTGGCTAAGCCGGGCTCCATCAAGCCGCACACCAAGTTCGAATCTGAAGTGTACATTCTGTCCAAAGATGAAGGCGGCCGTCATACTCCGTTCTTCAAAGGCTACCGTCCGCAGTTCTACTTCCGTACAACTGACGTGACTGGCACCATCGAACTGCCGGAAGGCGTGGAGATGGTAATGCCGGGTGACAACATCAAAATGGTTGTTACCCTGATCCACCCGATCGCGATGGACGACGGTCTGCGTTTCGCAATCCGCGAAGGCGGCCGTACCGTTGGCGCGGGCGTGGTTGCTAAAGTTCTCGGCTAATCGCTGATAACATTTGACGCAATGCGCAATAAAAGGGCATCATTTGATGCCCTTTTTGCACGCTCTCGGCCCAGAACCTGGCTCATCAGTGATTTATTCCACATAATCATTGCTGAGACAGGCTCTGCAGATAGCGTAACTCCGAAGCGCAATGTAAAAAGAGCAATTCGGTCTGGCTTGCCTCGCACGTGCGGGGCAAAAATGTTTGTCTGATTTACTATGACAGGTTGGTTTATGAGTGCGAATACCGAAGCTCAGGGAAGCGGGCGCGGCCTGGAAGTGATGAAGTGGTTGGTTGTCGCTGCGCTGCTGATCGTAGCTATCGTAGGCAACTTTCTTTACCGTGAGGTGACTCTGCCGCTGCGTGCTCTTGCGGTAGTTATTCTTATTGCTGCAGCGGGTGGTGTCGCGCTGTTGACGACAAAAGGTAAAGCTACTGTCGCCTTTGCCCGTGAAGCGAGAACCGAAGTCCGTAAGGTTATTTGGCCGACTCGCCAGGAAACGTTGCACACCACATTAATCGTGGCTGCAGTGACCGCAGTTATGTCACTGATCCTGTGGGGGCTGGATGGTATTCTGGTCCGCCTGGTATCCTTTATCACTGGCCTGAGGTTCTGAGATGTCTGAAGCACCTAAAAAGCGCTGGTACGTCGTTCAGGCGTTTTCCGGTTTTGAAGGCCGCGTAGCAACGTCGCTGCGCGAGCATATCAAATTACACAACATGGAAGAGTTGTTTGGCGAAGTCATGGTTCCTACCGAAGAGGTAGTGGAAATCCGTGGCGGCCAGCGTCGCAAAAGCGAGCGCAAATTCTTTCCCGGTTATGTGTTAGTTCAGATGGTCATGAACGACGCAAGCTGGCACCTGGTGCGTAGCGTACCTCGCGTGATGGGTTTCATCGGCGGTACGTCTGATCGTCCTGCGCCAATCAGCGACAAAGAAGTTGACGCTATCATGAACCGCCTGCAGCAGGTTGGCGACAAACCGCGTCCGAAAACGCTGTTTGAGCCAGGTGAGATGGTTCGTGTTAACGACGGTCCGTTTGCTGATTTCAACGGCGTGGTGGAAGAAGTCGATTACGAGAAGAGCCGCCTGAAAGTGTCGGTTTCTATCTTCGGTCGTGCTACGCCGGTTGAGCTTGATTTCAGCCAGGTAGAAAAAGCGTAAGCTGAGTTCGAAAAAGCAGCGGTTAACCGTTGCACAGGGCGCGAGATTGGAATACAATTTCGCGCCTTTTGTTTTTATGGGGCCAACCCATAAAACATTTTAATCACGGGGAGCCTCGCCGAGGCGCTAGACCCAACTGAGGAAATTTTCATGGCCAAGAAAGTACAAGCCTACGTTAAGCTGCAGGTTGCAGCTGGTATGGCTAACCCGAGCCCGCCGGTCGGTCCGGCTCTGGGTCAGCAGGGTGTTAACATCATGGAATTCTGTAAAGCGTTCAACGCGAAGACGGATTCCATGGAAAAAGGTCTGCCGATTCCGGTTGTTATTACCGTTTACGCTGACCGTTCTTTCACCTTCGTTACCAAAACCCCGCCGGCAGCAGTACTGCTGAAAAAAGCGGCTGGTATCAAGTCTGGTTCCGGTAAGCCGAACAAAGACAAAGTGGGTACCATTACCCGCGCTCAGCTGCAGGAAATCGCACAGACCAAAGCTGCTGACATGACTGGCGCCGACATTGAAGCGATGACTCGCTCCATCGAAGGTACTGCACGTTCCATGGGCCTGGTAGTGGAGGACTAAGAAATGGCTAAACTGACCAAGCGCATGCGTGTGATCCGTGACAAAGTTGATGCGACCAAACAGTACGACATCAACGAAGCCATCACTCTGCTGAAAGAACTGGCTACCGCTAAGTTCGTAGAAAGCGTTGACGTTGCTGTAAACCTCGGCATCGACGCTCGTAAATCTGACCAGAACGTACGTGGTGCGACTGTACTGCCGCACGGTACTGGCCGTTCTGTTCGCGTTGCCGTATTTACCCAGGGCCCGAACGCTGAAGCTGCTAAAGCGGCTGGCGCTGAGCTGGTAGGTATGGAAGATCTGGCTGAGCAGATCAAGAAAGGCGAAATGAACTTTGACGTTGTTATTGCTTCCCCGGATGCAATGCGCGTTGTTGGCCAGCTGGGCCAGGTTCTGGGTCCGCGTGGCCTGATGCCGAACCCGAAAGTTGGTACTGTAACGCCGAACGTTGCTGAAGCGGTTAAAAACGCTAAAGCGGGTCAGGTTCGTTACCGTAACGACAAAAACGGCATCATTCACACCACCATCGGTAAAGTGGATTTCGACGCTGACAAACTGAAAGAAAACCTGGAAGCGCTGCTGGTTGCTCTGAAAAAAGCAAAACCGTCTTCTGCTAAAGGCGTGTACATCAAGAAAGTTAGCCTGTCCACCACCATGGGCGCAGGTGTTGCGGTAGACCAGTCTGGTCTGAGCGCAGCGGCGAACTAATTCGCCTCTTTACGTGGGCGTCGGATTTGTCTACAATCTTACGCCCATTGTTCTGCTAAGCAGAGCACAAAAGATTTTCGGTTGGAGCCTGGCCTTATCCAGGCCTCCGTCCAAGACCGCAGGTGTTTCGTAAGAAGCTTAATTCCCTGCGTAGACGGTGACAGAACCTGAAGAATATTTTTTAAGTAGTCTTTGGCTTGTTTCTGCTCACCGTATTTCGACGCTCTTTCGTATGATTGAGTGAAGTGAGTTCCGGGACGTGTCCCGGCTAAAATCCAGGAGCAAAAGCTAATGGCTTTAAATCTTCAAGACAAACAAGCGATTGTTGCTGAAGTCAGCGAAGTAGCCAAAGGCGCGCTGTCTGCGGTTGTTGCGGATTCCCGTGGCGTAACCGTAGATAAAATGACCGAACTGCGTAAAGCAGGTCGCGAAGCTGGCGTATACATGCGTGTTGTTCGTAACACCCTGCTGCGCCGTGCTGTTGAAGGTACTGCTTTTGAGTGCCTGAAAGACGCGTTCGTTGGTCCGACCCTGATTGCATACTCTATGGAACACCCGGGCGCTGCTGCTCGTCTGTTCAAAGAGTTCGCGAAAGCGAATGCAAAATTTGAGGTTAAAGCCGCTGCCTTTGAAGGTGAGCTGATCCCGGCGTCCCAGATCGATCGCCTGGCAACTCTGCCGACTTACGAAGAAGCAATTGCACGTCTGATGTCGACCATGAAAGAAGCCGCTGCCGGCAAACTGGTTCGTACTCTGGCTGCTGTACGCGACGCAAAAGAAGCTGCTTAATAGCGCTTACTCTCGCAACGCATTTGCTTACGTATAAAACTTATTCTGATATTCAGGAACAATTAAATGTCTATCACTAAAGATCAAATCATTGAAGCAGTATCCGCTATGTCCGTAATGGACGTTGTAGAACTGATCTCTGCAATGGAAGAAAAATTCGGTGTTTCCGCTGCTGCTGCTGTAGCTGTTGCTGCTGCTGGCCCGGCTGAAGCTGCTGAAGAGAAAACTGAATTCGACGTTATTCTGAAAGCCGCTGGCGCTAACAAAGTTGCTGTTATCAAAGCAGTACGTGGCGCGACTGGCCTGGGTCTGAAAGAAGCTAAAGACCTGGTAGAATCTGCTCCGGCCGCTCTGAAAGAAGGCGTGAGCAAAGATGACGCTGAAGCTCTGAAAAAATCTCTGGAAGAAGCTGGCGCTGAAGTTGAAGTTAAATAAGCCAACCCTTCTGGTGGCAGCCTGAGAAATCAGGCTGATGGCTGGTGACTTTTTGGTCACCAGCCTTTTTGCGCTAGGGGACCAGTAGCGTTTCACACTGTTTTACTGCTGGTTACCCGTCAATGCTTGTTTCTATCGACGACTTAATATACTGCGACAGGGTTTCGGCACTGTGTAAATCGCAATGAAATGGTTTAAGCGTGATAGCAACAGGTATTGCGAAAAGTGTTCCACTTTTCGGTCAACAAAATGGTGTTGCATAAACTGTCCCTTCGATGGACAGAGTGGGTCGACTTGTCAGCGAGCTGAGGAACCCTATGGTTTACTCCTATACCGAGAAAAAACGTATTCGTAAGGATTTTGGTAAACGTCCACAAGTTCTGGATGTTCCCTATCTCCTTTCTATCCAGCTTGACTCGTTCCAGAAATTTATCGAGCAAGATCCTGAGGGTCAGTACGGCCTGGAAGCAGCTTTCCGCTCCGTATTCCCGATCCAGAGCTACAGCGGCAATTCGGAACTGCAATACGTCAGCTACCGTCTTGGCGAACCGGTTTTTGATGTTAAAGAATGCCAAATCCGTGGCGTGACCTATTCGGCACCGCTGCGCGTTAAGCTGCGTCTGGTGATCTACGAGCGCGAAGCGCCGGAAGGCACCGTTAAAGACATCAAAGAGCAAGAAGTTTACATGGGCGAAATCCCGCTCATGACCGATAACGGTACCTTTGTCATTAACGGTACTGAGCGTGTTATCGTTTCTCAGCTGCACCGTAGCCCGGGCGTGTTCTTTGACAGCGACAAGGGCAAAACCCACTCCTCTGGTAAGGTGCTGTATAACGCACGCATCATTCCTTACCGTGGCTCCTGGCTGGACTTCGAATTCGATCCGAAAGACAACCTGTTTGTCCGTATCGACCGTCGTCGTAAGCTGCCGGCAACTATCATCCTGCGCGCGCTGGATTACACCACTGAGCAGATCCTTGACCTGTTCTTCGAGAAAGTGGTTTTCGAAATCCGCGACAACAAGCTGCAGATGGAGCTGATTCCGGAGCGTCTGCGTGGTGAAACCGCGTCCTTTGATATCGAAGCAAACGGCAAAATCTACGTAGAAAAAGGCCGTCGTATCACTGCGCGTCATATCCGCCAGCTCGAAAAAGACGAAATCAAACACATCGAAGTTCCGGTTGAATACATCGCCGGTAAAGTCGCTGCGAAAGATTATGTGGATGCTTCCACTGGCGAGCTGATTTGCCCGGCCAACATGGAACTGTCCCTGGATCTGCTGGCGAAACTGAGCCAGTCTGGTCACAAACGTATCGAGACGCTGTTCACCAACGACCTCGACCACGGCCCCTATATTTCTGAGACTGTCCGCGTCGACCCGACCACCGATCGCCTGAGCGCGCTGGTTGAGATCTACCGCATGATGCGTCCTGGCGAGCCGCCGACGCGTGAAGCGGCAGAAAGCCTGTTTGAGAACCTGTTCTTCTCTGAAGATCGTTACGATCTGTCTGCGGTAGGCCGCATGAAGTTCAACCGTTCTCTGCTGCGCGACGAGATCGAAGGTTCCGGTATCCTGAGCAAAGCTGACATCATCGACGTGATGAAGAAGCTCATCGATATCCGTAACGGTAAAGGCGAAGTGGACGATATCGACCACCTCGGCAACCGTCGTATCCGTTCCGTTGGCGAAATGGCGGAAAACCAGTTCCGAGTTGGCCTGGTGCGTGTAGAGCGTGCGGTAAAAGAGCGTCTGTCTCTGGGCGATCTGGATACCCTGATGCCGCAGGATATGATCAACGCCAAGCCTATCTCCGCGGCGGTGAAAGAGTTCTTCGGTTCAAGCCAGCTTTCTCAGTTTATGGACCAGAACAACCCGCTGTCTGAGATCACGCACAAGCGTCGTATCTCTGCACTCGGCCCGGGTGGTCTGACGCGTGAGCGCGCAGGCTTCGAAGTTCGAGACGTACACCCGACCCACTACGGTCGCGTATGTCCTATCGAAACGCCGGAAGGTCCGAACATCGGTCTTATCAACTCCCTGTCCGTGTACGCGCAGACTAACGAGTATGGCTTCCTTGAGACGCCGTACCGTAAAGTGACCGACGGTGTGGTGACTGATGAAATTCATTACCTCTCCGCTATCGAAGAAGGTAACTACGTTATCGCGCAGGCGAACACCAACCTGACCGAAGAAGGCCGCTTCGCCGATGATTTGGTCACCTGCCGCAGCAAAGGCGAATCCAGCCTCTTCAGCGCAGACCAGGTTGACTATATGGACGTTTCCACCCAGCAGGTGGTTTCTGTCGGTGCGTCCCTGATCCCGTTCCTTGAGCACGATGACGCCAACCGTGCATTGATGGGTGCGAACATGCAACGTCAGGCGGTTCCGACCCTGCGCGCTGATAAGCCGCTGGTAGGTACCGGTATGGAACGTGCTGTTGCCGTTGACTCCGGCGTAACCGCCGTGGCCAAACGTGGCGGTATCGTTCAGTACGTGGATGCGTCCCGTATCGTTATCAAAGTTAACGAAGACGAGATGTACCCGGGCGAAGCAGGTATCGACATCTATAACCTGACCAAATACACCCGTTCTAACCAGAACACCTGCATCAACCAGATGCCGTGCGTGTCTCTGAATGAACCGGTTGAGCGCGGCGACGTGCTGGCAGACGGTCCGTCCACCGACCTCGGTGAACTGGCGCTCGGTCAGAACATGCGCGTAGCGTTCATGCCGTGGAACGGCTACAACTTCGAAGACTCCATTCTCGTTTCCGAGCGTGTTGTCCAGGAAGACCGTTTCACCACGATTCACATCCAGGAACTGGCGTGCGTATCTCGTGATACCAAACTGGGGCCGGAAGAGATCACTGCTGACATCCCGAACGTGGGTGAAGCTGCGCTCTCCAAACTGGATGAATCCGGTATCGTCTACATCGGCGCGGAAGTGACCGGCGGCGACATTCTGGTGGGCAAGGTAACGCCGAAAGGTGAAACCCAGCTGACGCCGGAAGAGAAACTGCTGCGTGCTATCTTCGGTGAGAAAGCGTCTGACGTTAAAGACTCTTCTCTGCGTGTGCCGAACGGCGTTTCCGGTACGGTTATCGACGTTCAGGTCTTTACCCGCGATGGCGTGGAAAAAGACAAACGTGCGCTGGAAATCGAAGAAATGCAGCTCAAGCAGGCCAAAAAAGACCTGTCTGAAGAACTGCAGATCCTCGAAGCCGGTCTGTTCAGCCGTATTCGCGCTGTACTGATCGCAGGCGGCGTTGAAGCCGAGAAGCTCGACAAACTGCCGCGCGACCGCTGGCTGGAACTCGGCCTGACCGACGAAGAGAAACAGAATCAGCTGGAACAGCTGGCTGAGCAGTACGACGAACTGAAGCACGAGTTTGAGAAGAAACTCGAAGCGAAACGCCGCAAAATCACCCAGGGTGACGATCTGGCGCCGGGCGTGCTGAAGATCGTTAAGGTGTATCTGGCCGTTAAACGTCAGATCCAGCCGGGCGATAAGATGGCAGGCCGCCACGGTAACAAAGGTGTTATCTCCAAGATCAACCCGATCGAAGATATGCCTTACGATGAAAACGGCACGCCGGTAGACATCGTACTGAACCCGCTGGGCGTACCGTCTCGTATGAACATCGGTCAGATCCTGGAAACTCACCTGGGTATGGCGGCGAAAGGTATCGGCGATAAGATCAACGCCATGCTGAAGCGTCAGGAAGAAGTCGCGAAACTGCGTGAATTCATCCAGAAAGCTTACGACCTCGGCCAGGATGTTCGTCAGAAAGTTGACCTGAACACCTTCAGCGATGACGAAGTACTGCGTCTGGCTGAAAACCTGCGTAAAGGTATGCCGCTTGCCACGCCGGTATTCGACGGCGCGAAAGAAGCTGAAATTAAAGAGCTGCTGCAGCTGGGCGACCTGCCGACTTCCGGTCAGATCACCCTGTTCGATGGCCGTACTGGTGAACAGTTCGAGCGTCCGGTAACCGTAGGTTACATGTACATGCTGAAACTGAACCACCTGGTTGACGACAAGATGCACGCTCGTTCCACCGGTTCTTACAGCCTGGTTACTCAGCAGCCGCTGGGTGGTAAGGCGCAGTTCGGTGGCCAGCGCTTCGGTGAGATGGAAGTGTGGGCGCTGGAAGCTTACGGCGCCGCCTACACCCTGCAGGAAATGCTTACCGTTAAGTCTGATGACGTGAACGGCCGTACCAAGATGTATAAGAACATCGTGGATGGCAACCATCAGATGGAACCGGGCATGCCGGAATCGTTCAACGTACTGTTGAAAGAGATTCGCTCGCTGGGCATCAACATCGAACTGGAAGACGAGTAATTCTCGCTCAAACAGGTCACTGGCGTCGGGGTAACACCCGACGCCGGAATGTGCTAACTCCGACGGGAGCCAATCCGTGAAAGACTTATTAAAGTTTCTGAAAGCGCAAACTAAAACCGAAGAGTTTGATGCGATCAAAATTGCTCTGGCGTCGCCAGACATGATCCGTTCCTGGTCTTTCGGTGAAGTTAAAAAGCCGGAAACCATTAACTACCGTACCTTCAAACCGGAGCGCGATGGTCTGTTCTGCGCCCGTATCTTTGGGCCGGTAAAAGACTATGAGTGCCTGTGCGGTAAGTACAAGCGCCTGAAACACCGCGGTGTGATTTGTGAGAAGTGCGGCGTTGAAGTGACCCAGACTAAAGTGCGTCGTGAACGCATGGGCCACATCGAACTGGCTTCCCCGACCGCGCACATCTGGTTCCTGAAATCACTGCCGTCCCGTATCGGTCTGCTGCTGGATATGCCGCTGCGCGATATCGAACGTGTACTGTATTTCGAATCTTACGTGGTTATCGAGGGTGGCATGACCAACCTCGAGCGCAGCCAGATCCTGACTGAAGAGCAGTACCTGGACGCGCTGGAAGAGTTCGGTGACGAGTTCGACGCGAAAATGGGCGCCGAAGCTATTCAGGCTCTGCTGAAAAGCATGGATCTGGAAGCCGAGTGCGAGCAGCTGCGTGAAGAGCTGAACGAAACCAACTCTGAAACCAAGCGTAAAAAGCTGACCAAGCGCATCAAGCTGCTGGAAGCGTTCGTACAGTCTGGCAACAAGCCGGAGTGGATGATCCTGACCGTGCTGCCGGTACTGCCGCCGGATCTGCGTCCGCTGGTTCCGCTGGATGGCGGTCGTTTCGCAACGTCGGATCTGAACGATCTGTATCGTCGCGTGATCAACCGTAACAACCGTCTGAAACGTCTGCTGGATCTCGCTGCGCCGGACATCATCGTACGCAACGAAAAACGTATGCTGCAGGAAGCGGTAGACGCCCTGCTGGATAACGGCCGTCGCGGTCGTGCGATCACCGGCTCCAATAAGCGTCCGCTGAAATCACTGGCAGACATGATCAAAGGTAAGCAGGGTCGTTTCCGTCAGAACCTGCTCGGTAAGCGCGTGGACTACTCTGGTCGTTCCGTAATTACCGTAGGTCCGTACCTGCGTCTGCACCAGTGCGGCCTGCCGAAGAAAATGGCGCTGGAACTGTTCAAACCGTTCATCTACGGCAAGCTGGAACTGCGTGGCCTCGCGACCACCATCAAAGCCGCCAAGAAAATGGTTGAGCGCGAAGAAGCGGTTGTTTGGGATATCCTGGACGAAGTTATCCGTGAGCACCCGGTACTGCTGAACCGTGCGCCGACCCTGCACCGTCTGGGTATTCAGGCGTTCGAACCGGTACTGATCGAAGGTAAAGCTATCCAGCTGCACCCGCTGGTTTGTGCGGCATACAACGCCGACTTCGATGGTGACCAGATGGCTGTTCACGTACCGCTGACGCTGGAAGCCCAGCTCGAAGCGCGTGCGCTGATGATGTCTACCAACAACATCCTGTCTCCGGCGAACGGCGAACCAATCATCGTTCCGTCTCAGGACGTTGTACTGGGTCTGTACTACATGACCCGCGACAAGATTAACGCCAAAGGCGAAGGCATGGTGCTGACTGGCCCGAAAGAAGCGGAACGTCTGTACCGCTCAGGCCAGGCTGAACTGCACGCTCGCGTAAAAGTTCGTATCACTGAATACGAAAAAGACGCGAACGGCGAGTTCGTCTCCAAAACCAGCCTGATCGACACCACGGTTGGCCGTGCCATCCTGTGGATGATCGTACCGAAAGGTCTGCCGTTCTCTATCGTGAACCAGCCGCTCGGTAAAAAAGCGATCTCCAAAATGCTGAACACCTGTTACCGCATTCTGGGCCTGAAGCCGACCGTTATTTTCGCTGACCAGACCATGTATACCGGTTTTGCGTATGCTGCACGTTCTGGTGCGTCTGTTGGTATCGACGATATGGTTATCCCGGCGAAAAAAGCCGAGATCATCGCCGAAGCCGAAGCGGAAGTGGCCGAGATCCAGGAGCAGTTCCAGTCTGGTCTGGTTACCGCGGGCGAACGCTACAACAAAGTCATCGATATCTGGGCCGCGGCGAACGATCGCGTATCCAAGGCGATGATGGACAACCTGCAAACTGAAACCGTTATCAACCGTAACGGCGAAGAAGAGCAGCAGGTTTCCTTCAACAGCATTTACATGATGGCCGACTCCGGTGCGCGTGGTTCTGCGGCACAGATTCGTCAGCTGGCGGGTATGCGTGGTCTGATGGCGAAGCCGGATGGCTCCATCATCGAAACGCCGATCACCGCGAACTTCCGTGAAGGTCTGAACGTACTCCAGTACTTCATCTCGACCCACGGTGCTCGTAAAGGTCTGGC
The DNA here is from genome assembly GCF_053627815.1 of Cronobacter sp. 153480017-3. Lineage (NCBI taxonomy): Bacteria > Pseudomonadati > Pseudomonadota > Gammaproteobacteria > Enterobacterales > Enterobacteriaceae > Cronobacter > Cronobacter sp. 153480017-3. Next base: position 15,943 of record NZ_JBSEYN010000015.1, read on the forward strand.
GGATACCGCACTGAAAACCGCGAACTCCGGTTACCTGACTCGTCGTCTGGTTGACGTCGCGCAGGATCTGGTTGTGACCGAAGACGATTGCGGCACGCTGGAAGGCATCACCATGACCCCGGTTATCGAGGGTGGCGATGTTAAAGAGCCGCTGCGCGATCGCGTTCTGGGCCGTGTAACGGCAGAAGACGTGCTGAAGCCTGGCACGGCGGATATCCTGGTTGCGCGCAACACGCTCCTCAACGAGCAGTGGTGTGACATCCTGGAAGCTAACTCCGTAGACAGCGTTAAAGTTCGCTCCGTAGTAACCTGTGACACCGACTTCGGCGTCTGTGCGCACTGCTATGGTCGTGACCTCGCGCGTGGTCACATCATCAACAAAGGTGAGGCCATCGGCGTTATCGCAGCACAGTCCATCGGTGAGCCGGGTACTCAGCTGACGATGCGTACGTTCCACATCGGTGGTGCGGCATCTCGTGCGGCTGCTGAATCCAGCATCCAGGTGAAAAACAAAGGTAGCATCCGTCTGAGCAACGCGAAGTCGGTTGTTAACTCCAGCGGTAAGCTGGTTGTTACTTCCCGTAACACCGAGCTGAAACTGATCGACGAATTCGGCCGTACCAAAGAAAGCTATAAAGTGCCTTACGGTGCTGTTATGGCGAAAGGTGACGGCGAGCAGGTCGCTGGCGGCGAAACCGTCGCGAACTGGGATCCGCATACCATGCCGGTTATCACCGAAGTGGCGGGTTACATTCGTTTCACCGACATGATCGACGGCCAGACCATTACTCGTCAGACTGACGAGCTGACCGGTCTGTCTTCGCTGGTGGTTCTGGATTCTTCAGAACGTACTGCGGGCGGTAAAGATCTGCGTCCGGCGCTGAAAATTGTCGACGCTAACGGTAACGACGTTCTGATCCCGGGCACCGACATGCCGGCTCAGTACTTCCTGCCAGGTAAAGCGATTGTTCAGCTGGAAGATGGCGTTCAGATCAGTTCCGGTGACACCCTGGCGCGTATTCCGCAGGAATCCGGCGGTACCAAGGACATCACCGGTGGTCTGCCGCGCGTTGCGGATCTGTTCGAAGCGCGTCGTCCGAAAGAGCCGGCAATCCTTGCTGAAGTGGCGGGTATCGTCTCCTTCGGTAAAGAAACCAAAGGCAAACGTCGTCTGGTTATCACCCCGGTTGACGGCGGTGACGCATACGAAGAGATGATCCCGAAATGGCGTCAGCTCAACGTGTTCGAAGGCGAACGTGTGGAACGTGGTGACGTAATCTCCGATGGTCCGGAAGCGCCGCATGACATTCTGCGTCTGCGTGGCGTTCAGGCGGTGACCCGTTACATCGTTAACGAAGTGCAGGACGTTTACCGTCTGCAGGGCGTTAAGATTAACGATAAGCACATCGAAGTTATCGTTCGTCAGATGCTGCGTAAAGCCACCATCATGGACGCGGGCAGCTCCGAGTTCCTGGAAGGTGAGCAGGTTGAATACTCTCGCGTCAAGATCGCTAACCGCGAACTGGAAGCGAACGGCAAAGTCAGCGCGACTTACATGCGCGACCTGCTGGGTATCACCAAAGCGTCTCTGGCTACCGAGTCCTTCATCTCCGCGGCATCGTTCCAGGAGACCACTCGCGTGCTCACCGAAGCAGCCGTTGCGGGCAAACGCGACGAACTGCGCGGCCTGAAAGAGAACGTTATCGTGGGTCGTCTGATCCCGGCTGGTACCGGTTACGCGTACCACCAGGATCGTATGCGCCGTCGCGCTGCGGGTGAACTCCCGGCAGCACCGCAGGTGACTGCGGAAGACGCGTCTGCAAGCCTGGCAGAGCTGCTGAACGCAGGTCTGGGCGGCAACGACAACGAGTAATCGTTCTTAGCCTGATTAAAAACCCGCTTCGGCGGGTTTTTTTATGTCTCAAATCCACTCAAACGTCCTCGATCGCGTTTCAGGACGCCCGCATATCGCCTCCGATGCTACAACTCCGCGACCTGTAAACGGAGAGCATCACTATGTATCGATTGACCACCTTTATTACAACTTTACTGTTAAGCGTCGCCGCGTCAGCGGGTGTCGGCTTTCATCAGTTCACTATCAACTCGCCTGCCACGCGTCCACTGGATGTCGCCGTCTGGTACCCCACTTACGATAACCATGCGCCAGAGACGGTGGGCGATAACATCGTTTTTTCGGGCGTTAACGTGCAGCGTGACGCCACACCTGCGCCCGGCGCTCATCCGGTGCTGTTACTCTCACATGGCTTTGGCGGTAACTGGCGCAACCTGAACTGGCTGGCGCACGCGATGGCGGAGCAGGGGTATATTGTTGCCGCGGTGGATCATCCGGGCACCACGACACGTAACAAATCGCCTGCTCAGGCGCAGGCGCTCAGGCAACGGCCGGAAGATGTCACGCGTGTACTGGACGCGCTTATCGCCAGCCCGGAAAAAACCGGAAAACCCGATGAGCAGCGAATCGCTGCCGCCGGGCATTCACTGGGTGGGTGGACGGTAATGGAACTGGCAGGCGCGCGGTTCTCTGCGCCGCGTTTTCTGGCGGATTGTAAAAGTCATCCCGCACTGGGTGGCTGCATCGTTGCCCATACGCTTGGTATCGATTTACCGGGTGCGCAGAACCGGCTGGCGGAAAGCCAGCGCGATGTGCGAATCAAGGCCGTGGTGTCGTTAGATTTAGGGCTGGCGCGCGGCTTTACGCTGCAAAGCCTGGCGAAGGTGGAAATTCCTGTGCTGGTGATGAGCGCAGGTGTCGACAGCGACGACGTGCCTGCTGCGCTGGAGTCGGGCTATCTGACTCACGGTCTGCCCGGCCAACTCGCCCGCGCCATTAGCGTGCCTGGTGCTACACACTTCAGCTTCATGCAGCTTTGTAAACCAGGCGCGCAAGCGGTGATAGAAGCGCAGGAGCCGGGAGAAGGGATTGTGTGCAGTGATGGTGCTGGCTTCAGCCGTGAGAAAATCCACCAGCAGCTCACGGCGCAGATAAGCGGCTTTCTGAATCAGGCGCTGCGTTATCAGCCGCCGCGCGGCGATATTCCACCGGGCTCATCCCCACAACCCGCGAAAACTCGCGATTAAAATTGGATTTGGTATTGAAGCCTGACGCGAGCATCACCTCCGTAACGGGTGAAGCGGTCTGGCGCAACAGCTGCTGCGCGTGCGCGATGCGAAAGCTATTAATCCACTGCGAGACGTTACAACCCCGCGCGGCATTCACCGCCCGCGAGATATGACGGGCAGGGGTGCCGGTTTTTCGCGCCAGCAGATCCAGCGTGAGATCAGGGCTCAGATAAAGCGACCGCGCGCGCAGCGTCTCTTCAAGCTGCGCGCAGCGCTGTGCATCCTGAAAGTCATCGCTGGTTTTCTCGCTCATGTCCGGAACGATGACGTCTGCGGGCGCAGGCTGCTCACGTTTTCTGACGGGTAACACGATGGCGAGGCAGATAAACGGCAGCAATATTATCTGCGACGTGGCTACCAGTACAGGTGCCTGCTCTCCATGAAAAAAGCTGAAGTCTGCCGCGATGACGATATCGGTCAGTCCGCTAAAGCAGAGAAACGCACCTGCGCCAAAAGCAAGCCTCGCCGCCATCGGCGCATCGCTCAGGCGGCTTTGCGGGAAGGCATCCGATCCTTTGCGAGCACTGCGCAGCAGGGCGATACCATAACCGAGATAAAGTGCGGCGAGCGCAACATCTGTTGCTGCAGGAAACATCAGGTTAACGATAAGCGCCACCACGGCGGGCGCAGATATTATGATATTTCGCCGTAACGACTGAGGTGAGAGGCGTTCACTAAAACAGCGCCAGGCGAGCGGCGGCAGGGCGATGGCCGCCAGCGATTGCAGCTGGCGTAAAGCCTGGAAATCGAACGACCAGCGCAGCGCGGAGATAATCACCAGTATCGCGCATCCGGCAAGAAACATTGTTGCCCGCCGGTAATAACCGCTGCCAGATAACGAGACTTTCGCCAGCAGCATCAAAAGAATAGCAAGGGTAAAAACCGGAACGGGAACGGAGGGCATGGCAAAACCTGTCTTATCATTAACGGGCCTGACGGCACATGAGAACATCGTTGTGCCATAAAGCGTGTATAAAAGACACCGCCCGGTTTAGCGGCTTGCAAACAGACTTGCGTCATGAATATAAAAATGCCCGGCGACACCGGGCATGATTGCGATATGAGGCGCGTCGCAAAGCGTTATTTTACCAGCGGCAGGCGGCGGTAAAGCTCTATCAGATCGCCCGCCAGATCCTGGATGACCATCGCGTTCATCAGATGGTCCTGGGAGTGAACGGTAATGAGATTGACCGGCAGTTTACCGCTGCCTTCGTCGAGCCCGATAAGCTGCGTCTGGATTTTATGCGCATGCTTCACGAATTCGTGCGACTCTTCCATCGCTTTTTCGGCACCTTCGAAATCGCCTTTACGGGCCAGTTGCAGCGCCGTCAGCGCCTGGCTGCGCGCGCTACCGGCGTTAACCAGCAGCTCCATGATAATCGACTCTAAATCTTCCATGTCCTTATTGCTCCAGCATCTTAAGGGCTTTATCCAGTACCACGTCGCCTTTCATCATGCCGTAATCCATCATGTCGATAACGGCGACTTTTTTACCCAGCGGATCGGCAATTTCCTGAAACTTGGGCTGTTCATATTTGACCTGCGGGCCAAGCAGTACGATGTCGGCGGTGCCGATAATATCTTTAAACTCCGCGACCGGAACGGCCTTAATATCCACCTCGACGCCTTTTTTCTGGGCAGCGTCTTTCATCCGTTGAACCAGCATGCTGGTGGACATACCTGCGGCACAGCATAAAACGATATTTTTCATAATCCGCTCTCTGTGACTGTTGTTTTCCTGATATTTATCCCCCACCTCCGGTCCCAACAACCGCTTTGATGTGATTGTGTGTTACCCATCACAAAGAAAGCCGCAAAAAGGGAAACCGGTTTCCAAAGTCCGTTTGCTTTGCTACCGCCCGAGCATTAAGAGGCGGGGCGGCAATGAGAGAGCATCAGGAACCGCCCCGGCCAGCCATCCCGGGCCGGCAAGAGCAGAGTAAAACCGTAGGCGTTTCCCCTCAACGCGCAACTTTCCGTTTTGCGTAATATGCCGAAAGATATCGCCCGATTTGCGTTTGGTTTCAGGCGTTTTGCGTGCCTCTTCCCAGATATCCGTCCCAGTCTTTCCACAACGGTTGCAGTCCGCGTTGTATTAGACTGGCCGCAACCTCTTCCGGGCGACGCCCGTCATGCGGCGCGAACTGTTCCAGTTCGGTATGCCCGTCGGCGTAGCCGCCCGGCTGGGTGCGGGAAAAGGCACTGACGGCGTTGATCGCAATCGGCACCACGTTATCGCGAAAATGCGGCGATTCGCGGGTAGAAAGCGACAGCTCGGCTTCGGGCGCAAACAGGCGAAAGGCGCAGATGAGCTGTACCAGCTGGCGTTCATCCATCACGGAAGCTGGCTGAATTCCGCCTGCACAGGGCCGCAGGCGCGGGAACGCCACAGAATAGCGGCTCTGCCAGTAACGCTGTTGCAGCCAGAGCAAGTGCTCCGCCACCATATAGTTATCGGTGCGCCAGCAGTCAGACAACCCGGTGAGCGCGCCAAGCCCGATACGGTCGATGCCCGCGCGCCCGAGCCGGTCCGGCGTCTCCAGCCGCCAGAAGAAATCCTGCTTGTTGCCGCGCAGGTGGTGGCGGGCGTAGACCGCTTCATGGTACGTCTCCTGATAGACCAGCACGCCGTCAAGCCCGAGCGCTTTCAGTTCGGCATATTCCGCCTGCGCGAGCGGCTGTACTTCCATTTGCAGCGACGCAAACTGGCGACGAATCGCCGGAAGGTGACGGCGGAAATAGTCCATGCCCACTTTATTCTGGTGCTCACCCGTGACCAGCAGCAGGTGTTCAAACCCGAGCGCTTTAATGGCGGCGCATTCGCGTGCAATTTCCTCTTCATCCAACGTCTTACGCTTGATCCGGTTGCTCATTGAGAAACCGCAATAGGTGCATTCGTTGGCGCAAAGATTAGAAAGATAGAGCGGTACATAGAAGCTGACGGTGTTGCCAAAGCGCTGGCGGGTGAGCTGTTGCGCGCGCTGCGCCAGCGGTTCGAGATAATCCAGCGCGGCCGGGGAGAGCAACGCCATCATATCTTCCCGGTCAGGATGCGCAGCGGCGAGCGCCCGCTCGACATCGTGCGCGGTTTTGCTGTGAATACGCAGCCGGATGTCGTCCCAGTTCAGCGTATGCCAGCGGTCGGTAAAGGTGTTCATGCCTGCGCCTCCAGAAAACCGGTGAGCGGGCTGGTGGCCTGCGCCTGAAACGCGCGCGCGCCGAGCCCGGCTTCAAACCCGGTACGTCCCGCCTCAACGGCCTGGCGGAACGCGCGCGCCATCGCCACCGGATCGCGCGCCACGGCAATCGCCGTGTTTACCAGCACCGCATCGGCCCCCATCTCCAGCGCCTCGGCGGCATGGCTTGGCGCGCCGATGCCCGCGTCCACCACCACCGGCACGCTCGCCTGCGCGATGATGATTTCCAGCAGCGCCCGAGTCTGCAGCCCCTGATTAGAGCCAATCGGCGCGCCGAGCGGCATCACCGCCGCGCAGCCCACTTCCTCCAGGCGCTTGCAGAGCACCGGATCCGCGCCGCAATAGGGCAACACCACAAACCCCTGCGCGACCAGTTTTTCCGCCGCCCGCAGCGTTTCTATCGGGTCCGGCAGCAGCCAGCGGGCGTCCGGGTGGATCTCGAGTTTGATCCAGTGCGTACCCAGCGCCTCGCGGGCGAGCTGCGCGGCGAAGACGGCCTCTTCGGCGGTTTTCGCGCCGGACGTGTTTGGCAACAACGCCACGCCGGATGCCTGCAACGGCGCCAGCAGCGCATCATCACGACGCAGCAGATCCACACGCTTCATAGCGAGTGTCGCCATCTCGCTGCCGCTCTCGCGTATCGCCTCCAGCATCAGCGATGATGACGCGAATTTACCGGTGCCGGTAAACAGGCGCGATTGAAAAGTTTTATCCGCGATTCGTAACATCTCAGCCTCCTGCGATAACCTGAAACAGCAGCAGGCTGTCGCCTTCCTGCAGGGTGTAGTCGGGCCACTGACTGCGCGGGAGAATAGTCTGATTGACCGCGAGCGCCGTACCGGGCCTGTCGAGTTTTAACTGCGCCAGCAGTTGCGCCGCGCTTACTCCCTCGACGCACTGCATGGCTTCATCGTTGAGTTCAATGCGCATGCTTGCCTCCGCAAACCGGGCAGCCTGCCGCGCGCTGTAGCGTCAGGGTGCGCCACTGGCTGGCGCGGGCGTCGAAGAGGCGCAGCTCGTCGTGCTCTTGCGTGATGCCGCACAATAGCTTGATAGCCTCCAGCGCTTGCATCGTGCCCATCAGCCCCACTACCGGGCCGAGCACGCCAGCGGTGCGGCAGTTGCGCTCAGGCTCGCTGTCATCCGGCCACAGGCAGCGGTAGCAGCCGTAATCAAAGGGCGGCGCGAAGGTGGCGATTTGTCCGCCCATGCCAACCGCGCTGGCGGTGATAAGCGGCGTGCTGTGCGCCACGCAGGCGGCGTTGATGGCCTGGCGTGTAGTCATGTTATCGCTGCAATCCAGCACCAGATCGACGCCTGCCACCGCTTCGCGCAGCGCGTCGCCTTCCAGTCGTTTATTCAGCGCCACGCTGTTGATGGCCGGGTTGAACGCCTGTAAACGACGCGCCGCCACGCGCGATTTCGGCTGTTCGATATCACTGACGTTAAACAGGATTTGCCGCTGCAGATTGCTGAGGTGCACCGCGTCGTCATCGGCAAGCCACAGCGTGCCCACGCCTGCGCCTGCCAGATAGAGTGCGGCGGGCGAGCCGAGACCGCCCAGGCCGACAAGCAACACGCGGCTTGCCAGCAGTTTTTGCTGGCCGTCGATGGCGATATCCTCCAGCAGCAACTGGCGGCTGTAGCGCATAAAATCGGCGTCATTCATCGCCCACCCCCGCCAGTTCAAGCAACTCTTGCGTGGCGGCGCGCCAGTCGGGTGCCTGGGTGATAGCGCTCACCACCGCGATACTGCCGACGCCGGTTTCCAGCACCGCAGGCGCGCGCTCAAGGCTGATGCCGCCGATGGCGACCGTCGGATAGTCGCCGAGCCGTTTTACATGCGCGGCCAGTTGTGCAAGCCCTTGCGGCGCGGAGGGCATCTGTTTGGTCTGCGTAGGAAAAACATGGCCGAGCGCAATATAAGAAGGGCGTACCGCCAGCGCCACGTCGATTTCCATATCGTCATGCGTGGAGACGCCAAGCCGCAGTCCGGCGTTGCGAATGGCGTCGAGATCGGCCGTTTGCAGATCTTCCTGCCCGAGATGAACGCCATAGGCCTGATGTTTTATCGCGAGACGCCAGTAGTCGTTAATAAACAGCCGGGCGTGGTAGCGCTGACCGAGCTCAATGGCGGCGGCGATGTCGATTTCCACCTCGGCATCGGTTTTATCCTTGATGCGCAACTGAACCGTGCGCACGCCAGCGTCAAGTAAACGTGTGACCCACTCAACGCTATCCACAACCGGATAGAGCCCGAGACGGTGCGGGACGGGGGCGAACAGAGGCGTCATCACTCCACCTCCTCCTGGCGAAGATAAATATCGCCGCCGCGCGCCTGAAAACGATTCGACATCTCAGCCATACCCGCGTCGATCGCCTGCTTCGCGGCGTAGTCGCGCACCTCCTGGGTGATTTTCATCGAACAGAATTTCGGGCCGCACATGGAGCAGAAGTGCGCGACTTTGCCGGATTCCTGGGGCAGCGTTTCGTCGTGATAGGCACGGGCGGTGAACGGATCGAGCGCCAGGTTGAACTGATCTTCCCAGCGGAATTCAAAGCGCGCTTTGGACATGGCGTTGTCGCGGATCTGCGCCCCCGGATGCCCTTTGGCGAGATCGGCGGCGTGGGCGGCAATCTTATAGGTGATGAGCCCCTGTTTCACGTCCTCTTTATTCGGCAGGCCGAGGTGTTCTTTTGGCGTCACGTAGCAGAGCATCGCACAGCCGAACCAGCCAATCATCGCCGCGCCGATCCCGGAGGTGAAGTGATCGTAGCCGGGCGCGATATCGGTCGTGAGCGGCCCGAGCGTGTAGAAGGGCGCTTCGTGGCAGTGCTCCAGCTCCTCGGTCATATTGCGGCGGATCATCTGCATCGGCACGTGGCCGGGGCCTTCGATCATGACCTGGACGTCATATTCCCACGCGATTTTCGTCAGTTCGCCGAGCGTGTGGAGTTCGGCGAATTGCGCCTCGTCGTTGGCGTCTTGAATGGAGCCGGGGCGCAGGCCGTCGCCGAGCGACAGCGAGACGTCATAGGCGGCGCAGATTTCGCAGATCTCGCGGAAATGCTCGTAGAGGAAGTTTTCACGATGATGCGACAAGCACCATTTCGCCATGATCGAGCCGCCACGCGAGACGATGCCCGTCAGGCGGCCTGCGGTCATCGGCACATAGCGCAGCAGCACGCCCGCGTGAATGGTGAAGTAATCGACGCCCTGTTCGGCCTGCTCAAGCAGCGTGTCGCGGATCATCTCCCAGCTCAGATCTTCGGCGATCCCGTTGGCCTTCTCCAGCGCCTGGTAGATCGGTACCGTACCGATCGGCACCGGGCTGTTGCGCAGGATCCATTCGCGGGTTTCGTGAATGTAGCGGCCGGTGGAGAGATCCATCACCGTGTCCGCGCCCCAGCGGGTCGCCCAGACCAGTTTTTCGACTTCCTCTTCGATAGACGACGTCACCGCCGAGTTGCCGATATTGGCGTTGACCTTTACCAGGAAATTACGACCGATAATCATCGGCTCCGATTCGGGGTGATTGATGTTGGCTGGAATAATGGCGCGCCCGGCGGCGACTTCGTCACGCACGAACTCCGGCGTGATGTTCTCCGGCAGGCGCGCGCCAAAGCCGTGGCCCGGATGCTGCTGGCGCAGTACCGCCGTGCGAATGCGCTCGCGGCCCATGTTTTCACGAATGGCGATAAATTCCATCTCCGGCGTCACGATACCCTGGCGCGCGTAGTGCAACTGAGTGACGCGCTTGCCCGCTTTTGCGCGCTTTGGCGTCAGCAGCCCGCGAAAGCGCAACTCATCCAGCCCGTCGTCGGCGAGCCGCTCGCGGGTATAGGCGGAGCTGAGGGAATCCAGGGTTTCGGTATCGTTACGCGCGTCTATCCAGGCGCTGCGCAGTTTAGCCAGCCCTTCGCGAACGTCGATGCGCACCGCCGGATCGCCGTAAGGGCCGGAGGTGTCATACACCGGCACCGGTTCGTTAGGCTCATAGCGCGGGTTCTCTTTGCTGCCGCCCGCAAGCGTCGGGCTCAGGCAGATTTCGCGCATTGGCACGCGGATATCTTCACGCGAACCGGTGAGATAGATGCGGTGAGAGTTGGGAAAAGCGGTGCCTTCCAGCGTGTCGATAAAGTGTTGTGCGGCGGCGCGCTGCTCGCGGCGGCCAGGTTTGTTTGATACAGACATAGCGCATTCCAGTTAACGGTCAGGAAGTGGCTTGTCAGAACAACGGAGGAGTAATGGCGTGCGCCCGCGCACCCTTAACAGGGTCTCAGGGCGAAACGACACCCTGAGCGGGGCAAAATGGAATTACTCTTGTTCCCTTCGCAGGTCTTAACCTGATCAGGTTCCGCGGATCCCGAATTAACGGTCTCAGCCCGTGCTCGCGCACTGGGCACTCCGACAAGATAAACCCCGCTAAAATCGCGGGGGCATATTTAAACTACTCGTTAATACAGCCGAACTCAAGCCGGTTTGGCGAGGCCGGTTTCGTCATTGGCGCTTTCGCCGAGGTTGTTGTCAAAAGCCAGCATAATGAGCTTATCTTCCAGCGCGAAGCGGGCGGCGAGCGCCTCGCCAATGCCGGAAAGCGCTTCCTGAAACTCCAGGCAGTTATCGTGGTCGATAGCGCTTTCCAGATGCGTGTCGTAGAAATCCATGATTTGTTGGGTGTTGGATTCCAGCTGAGGATAGATTTGCGTGGCGGCGACCAGCGGGCTGGTGCCTTCCATTTCGCTGATCACGCGCTCATAAATATTGAAATGTCCGGCGGAGAGGTAATCCACCAGGCAGTGACAGAAATCGTCCAGCGCCTGTTCATCAAGCGCAGTCATCGGCTCCTTGCCGGGTTTGATGCCGACCATCTTGTAATAGGTGACTAACAGATGGTTGCGGGCAGCAAGCCAACGATCAACTAACTCATTACTCCCACCAACGCGTTCCGTCAGACTTTTTAGCTGGTTTAGCATGATCGACTCCATGAGATATAAGATGTAAAAACGCAAATGACCCAAAATATGTAAGAACAATGTTAATAACGTGCCAGTGAAGCAGAGGTAGTGCAATCAATTATGGAACGTACACTAGAAAATTTAGACCATGGCTGGTGGATAGTCAGCCATGAACAGAAATTATGGCTGCCAAAAGCAGAATTACCTTACGGCCGGGCCGCGGATTTTGGTCTGACGGGCGAAAAGGCGCTGCAAATTGGTCTCTGGGAAGAGGCGCCTGTTTTTCTCGTACTGCAAAAGCGCGAAAAAGACATGGCCTCGGTGCGACAGCTTATCGACCAGGACGCCGGGCTGTTTCAACTGGCGGGGCGGGGCGTGCAGCTCGCCGAGTTTTACCGCTCGCACAAATATTGCGGCTACTGTGGTCATGAGATGCACCCGAGCAAAACGGAGTGGGCGATGCTCTGCGGCCACTGCCGCGAGCGCTACTACCCGCAGATAGCGCCGTGCATCATCGTGGCTATCCGCCGTGACGATAAAATCCTGCTGGCGCAGCATACGCGACACCGCAACGGCGTTTATACCGTGCTGGCCGGGTTTGTTGAAGTGGGCGAAACGCTGGAGCAGGCGGTAGCGCGTGAGGTTATGGAAGAGAGCAATATCCGCATCAAAAACCTGCGCTATGTGACGTCTCAGCCCTGGCCGTTCCCGCAATCGCTGATGACCGCGTTTACGGCGGATTATGACAGCGGTGAAATCCAGATAGACACCAAAGAACTCATCGACGCGGGCTGGTATCGCTACGACCAGTTGCCGCTGCTGCCAGCGCCAGGCACCGTGGCTCGCCGCCTGATAGAAGATACGGTGGCGCGCTGCCGGGCAGACGATGAATGACGTGATACAATAGCGGCCTGTCGCTTGAGGAATAAGAAAAAATGACCGAACTGAAAAACGATCGTTACCTGCGCGCCCTGCAACGCCAGCCTGTGGATGTCACGCCGGTGTGGATGATGAGACAGGCTGGGCGTTATCTGCCGGAATATAAGGCCACCCGCGCGCAGGCGGGCGATTTTATGTCGCTTTGTAAAAACGCCGAGCTGGCGTGCGAAGTGACGCTACAGCCGCTGCGTCGCTATCCGCTTGATGCGGCGATCCTCTTTTCGGACATTCTGACGATTCCGGATGCGATGGGTCTGGGGCTCTATTTTGAAGCGGGCGAAGGCCCACGCTTCACATCGCCCATTACCGGCAAAGCGGACGTAGAAAAACTGCCGGTGCCGGACCCGGAACAGGAACTGGGCTATGTGATGAACGCGGTGCGCACCATCCGCCGCGAGCTGAAAGGCGAAGTCCCGCTGATTGGTTTCTCTGGCAGCCCCTGGACGCTCGCCACTTACATGGTGGAAGGCGGCAGCAGCAAGGCGTTTACCGTCATCAAGAAAATGATGTATGCCGAGCCGCAGACGCTGCATTTGTTGCTCGATAAGCTCGCGAAAAGCGTCACGCTCTATCTGAACGCGCAGATCCGCGCGGGCGCCCAGTCGGTGATGATTTTCGATACCTGGGGCGGCGTGCTGACCGGGCGCGACTACCAGCAGTTCTCGCTGTATTACATGCATAAAATCGTCGATGGGCTGCTGCGCGAAAACGAAGGCCGCCGTGTGCCGGTAACGCTGTTCACCAAAGGCGGCGGCCAGTGGCTGGAAGCGATAGCGGAGACCGGCTGTGACGCGCTCGGACTCGACTGGACGACCGATATCGCCGACGCGCGCCGTCGCGTGGGCCACAAGGTCGCGCTGCAGGGCAACATGGATCCGTCCATGCTTTATGCGTCGCCTGCCCGTATCGAAGAAGAAGTGGCGTCTATACTTGCTGGTTTCGGCCACGGTGAAGGCCATGTGTTCAACCTGGGGCATGGTATTCATCAGGATGTGCCTCCTGAACATGCGGGGGCCTTCGTCGAGGCGGTTCACCGCTTATCGGCGCCTTATCACCTGTAAGGAGAAACTATGGATCTCGCGACGCTTCGCGCACAACAAATCGAACTGGCATCTAATGTGGTCCGCGAGGACCGGTTGAACGTCGATCCGCCGACGATAATCGGTGGGGCGGATGTCGGATTCGAGCAGGGCGGCGAAGTGACGCGAGCGGCGATGGTGCTGCTGAAGTACCCGTCTCTGGAGCTGCTGGAGTACCAGGTGGCGCGCATTCCCACCACTATGCCGTATATCCCCGGCTTTCTGTCGTTTCGTGAATACCCGGCGCTGCTGACGGCCTGGGAGATGCTCTCCAGAAAGCCGGATTTACTGTTTGTCGACGGGCACGGTATTTCGCACCCGCGACGTCTCGGCGTGGCGAGCCACTTTGGGATGCTGGTGGATGTGCCGACGATAGGCGTCGCTAAAAAGCGGCTGTGCGGTAAGTTTGAGCCGCTCAGCGACGAGCCCGGCGCGGTTTCGCCGCTCATGGACAAAGGCGAACAGCTGGCGTGGGTATGGCGCAGTAAAGCACGCTGCAATCCGCTGTTCGTCTCGACGGGGCATCGCGTCAGCATCGATACGGCGCTCGGCTGGGTGCAGCGTTGCACGAAAGGCTACCGGCTGCCGGAGCCGACGCGCTGGGCGGATGCCGTGGCGTCCGGTCGTCCCGCCTTTCTACGATGGCAGGAAATTCAGGGGTGATTCAGGTACACTGCCGCTAATTTTCGGTTTGTGAGACACCACTATGTTACAAAACCCTATTCACCTGCGGCTGGAAAAGCTCGAAGCCTGGCAGCATGTGACGTTTATGGCCTCGCTCTGCGAGCGCATGTACCCGAACTACGCCATGTTCTGCCAGCAGACCGGTTTCGGCGATGCGCAGCTCTATCGCCGTATTCTCGATCTCATCTGGGAGACGCTGACGGTCAAAGACGCCAAAGTGAATTTCGACAGCCAGCTCGAAAAGCTCGAAGAAGCGATTCCGGCGGCGGAAGATTATGACCTCTACGGCGTTTACCCGGCTATCGACGCTTGTGTCGCGTTGAGTGAGCTGGTGCATTCGCGCCTGAGCGGCGAGACGCTGGAGCACGCGATTGAAGTCAGCGAGACATCCATCACCACCGTAGCGATGCTGGAGATGACTCAGGCGGGCCGTGAAATGACCGACGATGAGCTGAAAGCAAACCCGGCTGTGGAGCAGGAATGGGATATTCAGTGGGAAATTTTCCGATTGCTTGCTGCCTGCGAAGAACGCGATATTGAGCTGATAAAAGGTCTGCGCGCAGACCTGCGTGAGGATGGAACCAGTAATATCGGTATAAATTTGCAGCAATGAGACAACAAAACGTGATTTACAGCCTGTTTTGTCTCACCTGAAGGCTTCCAATTAGCCCCCCGTCTGGTCTACATTTGGGAGGCGAAAAAAAGTGGCTATCGGTGCGTGTATGCAGGAGAGTGCTTTCAAGGCATTTCCGTCGCACTCGATGCTTAGCAAGCGATAAACACATTGTAAGGATAACTTATGAACAAGACTCAACTGATTGATGTAATTGCAGACAAGGCTGACCTGTCTAAAGCGCAAGCGAAAGCTGCTCTGGAATCCACTCTGGCTGCGATTACTGAGTCTCTGAAAGAAGGCGATGCTGTACAGCTGGTTGGTTTCGGTACCTTCAAAGTGAACCACCGCGCTGAGCGTACTGGCCGCAACCCGCAGACCGGTAAAGAAATCAAAATCGCTGCAGCTAACGTGCCGGCATTCGTTTCTGGCAAAGCACTGAAAGACGCTGTTAAGTAAACCGCGTGGCAGTGAAAGGTTTTAACGAAGGGGCGAGATCGCCCCTTTTGTTTGGCTGGCGTATGCTGGCGCTGGCGGGCGTGCTGTTCCTCTCCGCCTGTCGTTCCACCCCGGAAATTCCCCCTTTTACCGCCAGCGGCTATCTGGCCGATGACGGCGTCGTGCGCCTGTGGCGTAAAGACAATAACGATGGCTCCGTTCACCTGCTGGCGGCGTTCAGCCCCTGGTCTGGCGATAAGACATCGACGAGCGATTATCGTTGGCAGAACGATGCGCTGACCTCCGTGGACTACCAGCTTCAGGGTAAACAGCCTGAGCAGGTCAAAGTGCGTTTTGACGATCGCGGCGGGCTGAGCTTCATGCAGCGTGAAGTCAACGGGAAGAAACAGCAGCTTTCCAGCGATCAGGTCGCACTGTGGCAATATCGCGCCACGCAGATGCGTAATACCAGCGATGCGCTGCGCGCAGGGCGCGTGGTGTTGCGCCAGGGGCGCTGGAACCCTGATGGCACGATAACGACCTGTGAAGGGCAGATTGTGCAGCCTGAGTTCGACAGAAGGGCGCAGGAGCGTCTCTCAGAACGTCAGCGTCATGCGAAAGCGCGCGTTAGCGCCGCCTGGCTGGAGGCGCCGGAAGGCACGCAACTGTTACTGGTGGCAAACGAAGATTTTTGCGCCTGGCAGCCGAAGCCTGACAGCTTCTGAGCCCATAAAAAAAGCGACGGATTTACCGTCGCTTTTGCGTTTACGCCTTTGTAGCGTGCAGGCGTTTATTTCTCCTGCTCGCGTGCAATAGCGCGATAGCCGATATCCTTACGGCAGAAGCAGTCATCCCAGTGGATATCTTCCGCTAAGCGGTAAGCGCGCGCCTGCGCCTGTGCGACGCTGTCGCCCAGCGCGGTCACGCACAGCACGCGCCCGCCGCTGGTTACGACGCGGTCGTCGTCGCGCAGCGTCGTGCCGGCATGAAAGACTTTGCCGTCACCGTTCGCGATCTCTTCAATCGGCAGACCGTGGATCACATCGCCGGTGCGGTAATCGCCCGGATAGCCGCCTGCGGCCATGACGACGCCCAGTGCCGGGCGCGCATCCCACTGCGATTTCACCGTATCGAGTTTGCCCTCGCAGGCCGCCAGGCAAAGCTCGACCAGATCGGACTGTAAACGCATCATGATCGGCTGCGTTTCCGGGTCGCCAAAGCGGCAGTTAAACTCGATAACTTTCGGGTTGCCCTGCTTGTCGATCATCAGACCCGCGTACAGAAAGCCGGTGTAGGTGTTGCCTTCCGCCGCCATGCCGCGCACGGTCGGCCATATGATGCGTTCCATCGTGCGCTGGAAAACCTCATCGGTGACGACCGGGGCAGGTGAGTAAGCGCCCATGCCGCCGGTATTGAGGCCGGTGTCGCCATCGCCCACGCGTTTATGATCCTGGCTGGTGGCCATCGGCTCGACATGCTCGCCATCCACCATCACAATAAAGCTGGCCTCTTCGCCATCCAGAAACTCTTCAACAACAATCCGGTGGCCCGCGTCGCCAAACGCATTGCCCGCCAGCATATCGAGCACGGCCGCTTCGGCTTCGGCAAGCGTCATCGCCACGATAACGCCTTTACCGGCCGCGAGGCCGTCAGCCTTGATAACAATCGGCGCGCCTTTTTCACGAATATAGGCAAGCGCCGGTTCGGTCTCGGTAAAGTTCTGGTATTCCGCCGTCGGGATGCGATGACGCGCCAGGAAATCTTTCGTGAAGGCTTTCGATCCTTCAAGCTGCGCCGCGCCTTTGGTCGGCCCGAAAATTTTCAGGCCCGCGGCGCGAAACGCGTCCACCACGCCAATCACCAGCGGCGCTTCCGGCCCGACAATCGTCAGATCGATATTTTCCGCCTGCGCAAAGCTCAGCAGCGCCGGGATATCCGTCGGGCTGATAGCGACGTTTTGCAGCGCAGGCTCGAGCGCCGTACCGGCGTTGCCTGGCGCCACAAAAACGGTTTCAACGAGTGGCGACTGGACGGCTTTCCAGGCCAGCGCATGCTCGCGCCCGCCGTTGCCAATAACTAATACTTTCATCGTAGCTCCGTGATTAATGGCGGAAATGGCGCATGTCGGTGAAGATCATGGCGATGCCGTGCTCGTCGGCGGCGGCAATGACTTCATCATCGCGAATCGAGCCGCCCGGCTGGATAACACAGGTAATGCCCACAGCCGCTGCAGCGTCGATGCCGTCGCGGAACGGGAAGAACGCGTCGGAGGCCATCGCCGAGCCTTTGACTTCAAGGCCTTCATCGCCTGCTTTGATACCAGCGATTTTAGCGGAATAGACGCGGCTCATCTGGCCGGCGCCAATACCGATGGTCATGTTATCGCGCGCATAAACAATGGCGTTGGATTTCACGAATTTCGCCACTTTCCAGCAGAAGAGCGCGTCGCGCAGCTCCTGTTCGGTCGGCTGGCGTTTGGTCACCACACGCAGATCGGCTTCGGTCACCATGCCCAGATCGCGGTCCTGAACCAGCAGGCCGCCGTTGACGCGTTTGAAATCGAGGCCCGGTACGCGAGACTGCCATTCGCCGCACACCAGTACGCGCACGTTTTGCTTCGCGGCGGTGATTTTCAGGGCGTCGTCACTGGCGGACGGGGCGATAATGACTTCAACGAACTGGCGAGAGACGATCGCTTGCGCGGTTTCGGCATCCAGCTCACGGTTAAAGGCGATAATGCCGCCAAAGGCGGACGTCGGGTCGGTTTTATACGCGCGGTCATAGGCGTCGAGAATTGAGCTGCTAACAGCAACGCCGCACGGGTTGGCATGCTTCACAATCACGCAGGCCGGTTCGCTGAATTCCTTCACGCACTCCAGCGCGGCGTCGGTATCGGCGATGTTGTTATAAGAGAGCGCTTTACCCTGAACCTGGCGGGCGGTCGCGACAGACGCTTCTTTTATTTCTTCTTCTATATAGAAGGCAGCCTGCTGATGGCTGTTCTCGCCGTAACGCATATCCTGCTTCTTGATAAAGTTCAGGTTGAGTGTGCGCGGGAAGCGGCCAGCAGGCGCGCTGGTTTCGCCATGATAGGCAGGCACCAGGCTGCCGAAGTAGTTGGCGATCATGCTGTCATATGCGGCCGTATGTTCGAAAGCTTTGATCGCCAGATCGAAACGCGTATCAAACGTCAGCGAGCCGTTATTCGCATCCAGCTCATCAATAATGGCGGTGTAGTCACTGCTCTTCACCACAATGGCGACATCTTTATGGTTCTTGGCGGCGGAGCGAACCATCGTCGGGCCGCCGATATCGATATTCTCAACCGCGTCTTCCAGCGTGCAGCCTTCGCGCGCGACCGTCTGTGCAAACGGGTAAAGGTTCACCACGACCATATCAATGGGGGAAATAGCATGCTGCGCCATGATGTCGTCGTCCTGACCGCGGCGTCCCAGAATGCCGCCATGGACTTTCGGGTGCAGGGTTTTAACGCGGCCGTCCATCATTTCCGGAAAGCTCGTGTAATCGGAGACTTCCGTTACCGGCAGGCCAGCTTCCGCCAGCAGACGAGCCGTGCCGCCCGTGGAGAGGAGCTCAACCCCACGCGTTGAGAGGGCGCGGGCGAAGTCGACGATACCGGCTTTGTCAGAAACGCTGAGCAGAGCGCGGCGTACAGGACGAGGTTGTTGCATGTATAAATCCCCTGGATTTGATCATTACAGAAGAGCGTTAGCTAAATTCCAGCCATTTTTTACTGAAATGTAGCTCACGCTCCTGAAAAAGCGTGTGGCCTAACAGGCCCGCATTGTAGCGAAAACGTTTGCGTGACGCTCGCAAATTTTCGGCGTGCAGGCTGTCTGTGGATAACTCTGTGCGCAAATGCGTATAAGCCGGGGTTTTGCTGGGGAATGCAGCAGTCAGTCATTTTTCTGCGATTTAGGTATTGCGGCGCGAAGAGAACTCCCTATAATGCGCCTCCATCGACACGGCGCTGATGAGAAACATCCCACAGCGGCGGTGAGTCGGGAAGAGAAAAATCCTGAAATTAAGGGTTGACTCTGAAAGAGGAAAGCGTAATATACGCCACCTCGCGGCAGCAGGCTGAACGCCGCGTCGCACCGCTCTTTAACAATTTATCAGACAATCTGTGTGGGCACTCGGGGCACTGATATCTTAACGTCTACGGACG
>NZ_JBSEYN010000016.1:0-11753 GCF_053627815.1 Cronobacter sp. 153480017-3
CCGGCGGACGTGCCGTACCGCCCGGCGCAGAAGACGCCGTGGCCGCGCACCTACGGCCCGCAGACGGCGAAGGTGGTCGGCCCGCAGGGCGAGAGCATCTGGACCGACAAATACGGGCGCGTGAAGGTGAAGTTCCACTGGGACCGCCTCGGCAAGGGCGACGACACCAGTTCCAGCTGGGTGCGTGTGTCGAGCGCCTGGGCAGGCCAGGGTTTTGGTGGCGTGCAGATACCGCGCGTGGGCGACGAAGTGGTGGTGGACTTCATCAACGGCGACCCGGACCGCCCGCTGATAACGGGCCGCGTCTATAACGAAGCCAGCATGCCGCCGTGGGCGCTGCCTGCCGCGGCCACACAGATGGGCTTCTTAAGCCGCTCGAAGGACGGCTCGCCGGATAATGCCAACGCCCTGCGCTTTGAGGACAAGGCCGGTGAGGAGCAGGTGTGGCTGCATGCTGAAAAGAACATGGATACCGAAATCGAGAACGATGAAACGCATTCGGTAGGCAGCAACCGCACCAAAACCATTGGCGCGAATGAAACCACGACGGTGAAGAAAAACCGCACGGAAACGGTCGTGGAAAATGAAACGATCACGGTGCATCAGAACCGCACAGAGACGGTGGATGGCAATGAAACCATCACTATTCATTCCAACCGTACCGAGACGGTCGATCAGAACGAAGACGTGCGTATCGGGCAAAACCAGAGCGTGACCGTTAACGGCGCCCAGACGCTGCGCGTCGATAAGACCAAAACCGAAACCATCGCGCTCGCCTCCATGCTGAACGTCGGTCTCGCGCAAAACACCAATATTGGCGCGGCATATGTGCTGAACGTCGGCGCAGGCTGGATGACCAACGTCGGCGCGATGCAGATGCATAACGTGGCGCTCAAATATTCGGTGAATTCAGGCAAAGATCTCAGCCTGTCAGCGGGCACCACGGCGGATTTCAGTGCTGAAGACAAAATCACGCTGGTCTGCGGGGAATCGATGATTGTGCTGGAACAGAACGGCACCATTACGCTTAGCGCCAACAAAATAAAGATGGTCGGCGAAAAGGTCATCGACATCGACGGTACGGAAATCAATATCAACTGATATGGAAAACTTCTCTAATCTCAGCGCCTTTCCGGCCATGCTGTTTGATTCGTTCGACCAGAACGATCACGGCTTCAGCACCGTTGTCGCCAGAGTCAGTTACGATCTCGATATCGCCACGGGCGCGCTGACGCTGTGCGACGATCAGGGCGAACTTGTTGAACAGGATCTCCATTACGGCGAGCCGGGCTATAGCAGCGTCCGGTTTGAAAGCGATCTGGCGCCCTATAAACCCTGGATGGATGTCGTCATTAACGCCAGCGCCTGGGCACCGCAGGATAAACCCGCGCGCAGCTTTACGGTGGGCGCGCAGATTGGCGACACGACCCGCCTGTTACGTATTCACGGGCCGCGCGAGTGGTGGAACGTGATGGCAGGCTGGCGGCTGACCGATCCTGAACCCCTCCAGACGCTGGAGCTGCGCTACGAATATGCGGCGGGCGGGATGTATACGTTGCCGGACGATCAGGTTGTCGCAGCCCAGGAAAACACGGTCGGGATGGGCTGGTACCCGCGCGAGGTCAGAAAGCACCTCAAAAAAGACCGGCTGCCCGCCCCGCAGATTGAGTGGATCACCCAGCCGGTGAAAAAGATTGATGAAGCGGGCCTGGCCGCCGGGTTTGGTTTCTATGGCCGCGGCTGGAAGGGACGCATTGAGCACGCCGGTACCTATGACGAAAACTGGAAGCAGAACCGTCATCCTTTTTTGCCGAAGGATTTTCGCTTTGACTACTGGTGCGGCGCGCATCCGCTGTTGCAGTTTCCGCTGCCTGCGCCTTTAAGCGCGATACCGGTGACACTGAAATATCTCATCTCTGCGCGTGACAAAGCCGATCAGGAGATTCGCTTTCAGGTGCCGGTGGAAAGCCTGTTTGTTTTTATCATGACGCAGAAAGGGGCCGGGGTCGCGCAGGACATGACGCTCGACACGCTGGTGGTGGATGTGCCCGCGCGTAAAGTGCATTGCAGCTATCGCACGGTAATCTCAGAGCTGATGGAGCCGGTGATGACCGAGCTGCGCTTTGTCGCGCGTGAAGAACGTCACGCGCAGGTCGCGCGTGCGCGGCAACTGCTGAGCGATTGCGAGTCGGCAGACTTTTTGCCGCTGCCCCCGTCGCTGTTAAACCTGAAGGAAAAAAGAGGCGCGCATGGCTGAGAACTTTGCCGCCCGTAAAAACGGGAAATATAAGCTGGTCTGCCTGGCCCCCGATATGTGCTTTACTCCGGGCATCCAGCCGCCGGTGCCTTACCCGGTGACCGCCACGCTGGCGCCCTCAAAAAGCACCGTTGATTCGGTGAATTTTGGCCGTAACCCCGCTTTTGTTTATAACCAGAGCTTTGTGCCAACCACCATTGGCGATGCGGCGGGGCGCAATAAAGGCGTGGTCAGCGGTACGGTGGAGGGCGACTGCTGGTCGCTCGAACACAGCCCGGATACCAACGTCGGCGGGCGTCCGCTTAACCGCGTGCAGGATACGTTCGCCATGAACGGCAAAGCCAACGGCGGCCGTGGCGGAAACTTCACCAAGAAAGAGACCTGGGAGCGGCGTAAGGCGCTTATCGCGAAAGGTAAACAGAGCAGCGACCCAAAAGCGCAGGCGGCGGCACAGCGGCTTGAGCAGAATAACGTGGCGGTGGAAAAAGCGCGTCTGGCGGATTACGTGTATGAGCCCCGCGATCCGTCGAAACCGACTCCTGAGATCCCGGCAGGCTGGAAAGATATCTCTAACGACCCGCAGGCGCTCGCCAAATATAACCTTTCGCCGAACGACTTGCGTGCTAATGGCGCGCCGCAGTTTCGTGCGCGGATGTATGAGCCAGACGAAGCGGTGTTCGGCAAGGATATGACGCCTTCGGTGGTCTTTCGCGGCACGCAATCGGGGCCGGACTGGGGCGTCAATGCCAAACAGGCGTTTGGTGTCAGCAACCCGTATTATAAAAAAGCGGTTGAAATTGGCGCCTCTCTGAAAAGATCTCCCGCGCCCGTTGACTGTGTCGGCCATTCCCTGGGCGGCGGGCTCGCCTCCGCCTGTTCGCGCGCCAGCAATAAGCCGGGCTGGACGTTCAACGCGGCGGGCCTTAACAGCGGAACGGTTGAGAAATACGGCGGCAAAGTGCTTGAGAAGAGCGTCACCTCAGAGAACATCAACGCTTACCGCGTTAAAGGTGAAGTGTTAACCGGCCTGCAGGAGCCTGGCGTGCTGGGCACGATAGGCGTGGTCGGGGCGCTTGGCGCGCTGGGCGCAAAGCTCGGCGGGGTGTTTGGCGGCATTATTGGCGCGGGCGTAGGGTTAGTTATTGCCGCGCTACCCGCAGCAGTGGGCATCAAACACGATATGTCGGGCGGCCAGGGCAACCCAATAAACCGCCATTTTATGAGCCAGGTCATTCCCTGTATCGAAGCAGAAAAAGCAGAAGATGAGGCTATACTGATGGCTTTATAAGGAGATCAGAATGAAGACGTTCCGAAGGCTAATTTGCAGTCTCCTCGCAGGACTGGCACTCTTTTCTGTCGTAATACCTGGTCATGGAAGTACAAATATGAAACAAGCAGCGCCGGAAGTTTATTTTAGCGGTACGCAATTACAGCTTGCTCAGGCTATTGCTGAGCATAATCTTTCCGAAGTAAAAGCATTAGCCAAAAGCACAAACTTAAATAAACCTGGCAGCCAGGAAATGACCTTGCTGATGTACGCGCTGTTAGAGGCGACCAATGGCGATGCGACATCGCTGGAGATTGTGACGGCGCTTGTGAAAGCGGGTGCGGATCCGCTTCAGGATATCCCGGATTTCGGCAGCCCGGCCGCCGTGATGGCAAGCTCCAACAACCCTGCCTATATCAAAGCGCTGATTGAAGGCGGCCTTAGCCCCAACGCCATGACCAACTACCAGCCTTTACTTTTTAATTCGGCTTCAGATAATTCATTTTCCGTCATGAAATATCTATTATCGGCAGGGGCTGATGTTAATAAAACCGACAGTGCCGGGAAAACGGTATTAATGGTGGCATTAGCAGGCATGGAGCTGGATCAGGTTGAATATTTACTCAATTATGGTGCCAACCCGAATATTGAAAACCAGAACGGCCTGAATTTTGGAAAGCTACTGGCTGACGCCATCGAGCGTGAAAAAGACAGTAATAAAAGAACGACGGATAAGTTAGAAGAGGTGCGTCAACTCGCTATTCGCAAGGGGTTACACTGGCCACCCGCTGCTGATTAATTTATTTTCTTATTCTATCGCTCCTGTCCGGGGGCGATATTTACTTTTGAGAGGCGTCCGGTTCTGATGGGTATTTAATGCTAAATACCACTGTTTACTATTATGCAAGGTAACGTTATTACCGGCACATTTTAAAAAGATATTATTGCGTTTATTGCGCAACGCAATAAACCCGAACGCTTTTATTAAGAACACGCAATCCATCGCAGGGAATTTACATGGCGACAGGAAATACTATCGGTAAATTACAATATGCGCCGGCACCGAAAGGCAAGGTCGCGGCTGGCAGCGCTAACCCGCCTAAAAAGAAAAGCTGGTGGGGCGACTGGGGCGATATTGTCCATACCGGGCTGGATGTCTTAGGGGCGGTGCCGGTGCTGGGCGTCGTCGCCGATGGCGCGAACGCGGCGATTTATGCCGCTGAAGGCGACTACGGCAACGCGGCATTATCTGCGGCCTCCGCAGCGGCGAACTTCGTTCCGGGCGGCGGCGCGGCATTTAAAGCCGGTAAAATGGCGGTGAAAGCCGGTAAAGCCATAGAAGCGGCCAGCGCGACGAAAGGGCTGGTAAAAGAAACCGCGAAACTCGCCGAAAAATCCGCGTTTAAAGCCGAAAAAGCGGCAGCCAAAGCCGAAGGCAAAGCCGCCAAAGAAGGCGCGGAAGACGCGGTCAAAGCCAAAAAAGCGGGCAGTGAAAAGGGCGGCAGCGATAAAGGCAAGGCGAAAAAAGAGACCGAGCCGTGCAAAATCCCGAATACCGCCGCGGTCGAGCCGCTGGTCGGCAGCCCGGTCAACGCTATTCTGGGTATCAAAGTCCTGTTCGGTAATGAAGATAACGACTTTGCCTTTCCGGCATCCGTGCCGCTTAACTGGCAGCGCTACTATTTTTCCGATGAGATAAGCAATGGCTGGCTCGGGCAAGGATGGTTTTTACCGCTGTCGCTGGAGGTTCGCGCGCAGGATGACATCCTGCTGTTTATCGATGAACAGGGGCGCGAAATCGAGTTCCCCTGGCCAGAGCCGGGCCACCCGCCGAGGCTGCACCGTTATGAACAGCTTTCGCTTTCGCAGCCACAGCCGGGCGAGTTTCGTATTTTTACCGCCGATGAAGCGCGCTGCTGGCATTTTACGCACCAGGCGCAGCCGGGCCGCTGGCTGCTCACAGCGATAAGCGACCGGCATGACAACCGCCTGACGCTGCACTACAACGCGCATCATCAGCCTGAGCAGATAACCGACAGCGCCGGACGGCGTTTTATCGTCCATTTTGCCAGGCTTACGCTTGCGGATAACGACACGGTTGAACGTATCGTCGGCGTCAGCGTCTGTCACCCCTCCGACCCGCTCAACGCCGAAAGCCTGTGCCGCTATGACTACTCGTCGCAGGGCGATCTCATCGCCGTCAGGAATGGCCAGGGCGAGGTGCTGCGCGAATTTCGTTACCGCAACCACATCATGGTGGCGCACCGCCGCGCGGGCGAAATGGAGTGTTTCTACCACTACGATAAACACGAGCCCTCCGGGAAAGTGCTGGCGCATCGCGACAGTCTCGGCGGCGAATGGCGGTTTGAGTATGGCGCGGCCAGCACCACGGTAACTGATGCATTAGGGCGCGTGACGCGGTACGAGTATGACGACAACCATGAGCTGCTGGCCTATCAGGACGCCGCTGGCGGCTATACCCGGTTCCGTCGCAACGTTCGCGGGCAAATGACGCAGCTGACCGACCCGGCGGGTCGCGTTACGCGCTACCGTTACGATGAGCGCGGCAACTGTACCGCCGTGACCGAGCCGGACGGGCAGATGACGCGCATCGACTACCACGAACGCTGGAACCTGCCGGTGCGCGTCACCGATATGCAGGGCGGCACACGCGAATACGCCTATGACGTGGCCGGTAACCTGATTCGTTTTATGGATGAGCTGGGCCGTATCACGGAATATAACCACGACGATCGCGGCAACCTGGTGCGCATTCGCGATGCGGCGGCGGGTATTCAGCGCCTCTCCTGGAACAGCGCCAACTTTCTTATCAGCCACACGGATTGTTCCGGGCGTACCACCACTTTCGGCTATGACAAATATGGCTGGCTGAAAGAGCAGATTGACGCGGCGGGCAACCGCACGCTGATAAACAACCGGCAGGATGGCCTGCCGCTGAGCATTGTTCACCCGGATGGCGCGACGGAGACCTTTGAGTTTGACCGCTGGCAGCGCCTTACCGCCTGGCGCGACGCGCAGGGGCAACTTACACAATGGAAACTGGCGCCGGATGGCCTGCCGCTGGCGCGCATTGATGCACTCGGGCATCAGGTGAAATATGAATATGATCTGGCGCGCCGCCTGACCACGCTGATCAATGAAAACGGCGCGCGTTATGAGATGGAATATGACCTGCGCGACTCGCTCATCCGCGAGACCGGGTTTGACGGCTGCACCACCCGCTACCGCTATGACGCGGGCGGTTTCCCGACGGTGCGCGAGGAAGAAGGCAACGGAGACGGCACCGTCATCCGCACGCATTACCAGCGTGACGAGGCCGGGAGGCTGCTGGAAAAACTGGTCGCGCGCAGTGGTGAGGATCAGTGGCAGCGCACCCGTTACCGGTATGATTCCCTTGGGCGGCTGATTGCGGGCATCAACCACGGCGGCCGCGTGGAGCTGGAGTGGGACGCCGCCAGCCAGCTGACGCTTGAGCGTAACCTTATTCGCGGCGTCAGCCATGAATTACGTCATCAGTATGATGAGCTCGGCAACCGCACCGTCACCACCCTGCCGGATGGCCGCGAGCTGAAAAACTTCTACTACGGCAGCGGCCACCGTATTCAGGTGAACCTCGGCAGCCGGGTTATCAGCGAAAGCGAGCGTGATGTGCTGCACCGGGAAATTCGCCGCACGCAGGGCACCATCAGTAGCGAGTATGTCCATGATGAAATGGGGCGGCTGGTCAGCCAGCGCGCGGGGCGTAACGGGAAAATCGCGGTCGCGCGTGATTACGCCTGGCGGCGCGACGGCCAGCTGTTGCAGATGGTGGATAAATACACGGGCGAGCATCGTTATGACTACGATGCGCTGGGCCGCCTGACCCGCGCCCGCGAAGAGCATTTCGCCTTTGACCCGGCCCATAACCTTCTGAGCGACAACGGCGCGGCGCCGCTGCGCGACAACCGCCTGCGCGTGTATGAGGACAAACGCTGGGATTACGATAATTTCGGCAACGTCATCACCAAACATATCGCCCGGCATACCACGCAGCGGTTCCGGTGGAACGCGGAGCATCAGCTGGCGGAATCCGTCACGGTGCGTAACGGCGCAGAGCAGCGCACCACCTATGGTTATGATGCTTTCGGCAGACGCAGCTGGAAGCAGGACGCGTTCGGCGTGACGACCTTTGTGTGGGACGGCAACCGCCTGCTGAGTGAATCACGCGGCGGGCGCAGCCACCTGTGGATTTACGAAGACGACAGCTTCGCGCCGCTGGCGCAAATCAGTCTGGGCAAGGGCGACCCCGAACATGACGCAGAGGTGTACTGGTATCACAACGATATGTCGGGGATGCCGCGCGAGCTGACGGGCGCGGGCGGCGAAATCGCCTGGCGGGCCGAATACCGCGCCTGGGGCAACACGCTTCGCGTGGAACACATTGAGACACGCGCCGGCGAGCCGGTGTATCAGCCGTTACGCTACCAGGGGCAGTATTTTGATGCCGAGACGGGTTTGCACTATAACCGCTTCCGCTACTATGATCCGGACGCGGGGCGCTTTATCAGTCAGGACCCGATAGGGCTCGCGGGCGGGATAAACCTTTACCAGTATGCGCCGAACCCGCTGGTGTGGGTGGATCCTCTGGGGTTGGCTTCAAGATCTTGGTTAGCGAAAGCTTTAGCAAATGGTCACGTTATACCTGCAGGTATGACAAACCCTCATGGTCATCATATTGTTTTTAAAGGACAATACCAAGGGACATCACTGGCTCCGCATTTATCAAGATCGAAAGCTATTCTTAAAAGATATGGTATCGATCCTGTAAATGACCCTGCGAATCTTATGATTGCCAATAACGGAGAGGGGGTCCATACCGAAAAAAATGCAAAAAAAGTTGCAGACGCACTAGTCAAAGCTGATAAAGAAATCAAGGAAATAAGTAAATGCAAAAAATTGACAGGCAGCGATAGGACAAATCTTCTTAAGCAGAAGTTACAAGAAATCGGTCATGATGTATTTGGAGGATATAGGTAATGGAAAATTGGCATAGCATGCAATTGGATAAATTAAACAAATTAATCCAAGAGGAGTTTTTAGGGTTATATAAGAAATATAATAAAGAAAATAATATTTATGGGGTCGTTTTGGTATTGGACGATGACGGTTTATCTAGTTACATGGCCATATCCACAAAGGAAAGTCTTGAAAAAATCCATAAGGGAATAGAGTGGGAGGGATATTCTTGGGTTCTCGGATTTTTTGACGATAATGATGATGTCGGTGTACGTTCTTTCACCACTATAATGATGGAGCATTATAATGAAAGCATCCTGCCTTTACTGCCAGAAGGCTATGATTTTGATGAGGAAAGAGAAAGGAACATTAACCTATATATAAGTGCTATGAAAAAGGCAAAAGAACAACTATGTGATACTATCGGCAATGATGTGAATAATATTGTTTTTTATATTACTATTCCTGGTGAGCCGGAAATTGATCATGCCTCTGCCATAGAGATTAATGAACCTTCAGAGAACCTAAACTGGTTTTTAGAAACGTACAAATATTTTTTATAAAATTTTAAAAGGCCTTTAACGGCCTTTTTTTTTAACTAATATAAATCCATTCTCACCTTATACTTATTTATTGTCTATGAAGACAAACGCTGGGATTACGATAATTTCGGCAACGTCACCGCCAAACATATCGCCCGGCATACCACGCAGCGGTTCCGGTGGAACGCGGAGCATCAGCTGGCGGAATCCGTCACGGTGCGTAACGGCGCAGAGCAGCGCACCACCTATGGTTATGACGCTTTCGGCAGACGCAGCTGGAAGCAGGACGCGTTCGGCGTGACGACCTTTGTGTGGGACGGCAACCGCCTGCTGAGTGAATTACGCGGCGGGCGCAGCCACCTGTGGATTTACGAAGACGACAGCTTCGCGCCGCTGGCGCAAATCAGTCTGGGCAAGGGCGACACCGAACACGACGCAGAGGTGTACTGGTATCACAACGATGTGTCGGGGATGCCGCGCGAGCTGACGGGCGCGGGCGGCGAAATTGCCTGGCGGGCCGATACTGCCTGAAGGATATGACTTTGATCCTGAAAGAGGAAGAAATATTAATCTCTATGTAAGTGCCATGAAAAAGGCAAAACAACAGCTATGTGTCTCTCTCGGCAGTAACGTAAATAATATTGTCTTTTATATTACTATCCCCGGCGAACCGGGAATTGATCACGCTTCTGCTTTAGAAATTAATGAGCCTTCAGATAATCTGAGTTGGTTCATTAAGACTTATAAGTATTTTTTATAACACTAGCTTCCTGATATTTATAAAAGACTACATCCCTACCATACCGCGCATTCAAGGACTGATATGATGCCTTTAACGCTCATGCTGCTTCATCCCAAAAAGCTCTTACTTTTTCTGGCTCTCTGTAGCCTGAGTGCGTTCGCTGATGAAAGGTTTTCCGGCCAGTGGGAAGGCGAGAATGCGGCAGGATCTGTGCTAACGCTGGACCTGAAGCAAAACGCGCAGATTATAAACGGCACTTACTGTTACATCACGCAGCGCGGCAACCGTATCGACTGCGCCGCGCCTGGGGAGACGAATTTGCGCGGTATCAGTACGGGCAACCGGGCCGATGTGGCGTTTGATTCTACTTTTGGCGGCGTTAACGGGCAGGCGAGTCTTGAGGTTGAAGGCGACAGGATGACGTGGCGGCTCATCAAGATTCCTGTAAAAGGTGGCTATTATGCGCCGCAAACATTTACCCTGACTCGTAACCGTGATGGTATGCAATCCAGGTAACAGTATTACACTGATAAACCGCTATCTGTTGCCTGTCCGACATTAATAAGATGATTCATAGTGAATACATGAAATTCCAATGTCAGTCCTTAAGGATAATATGATTTTCATTCGCCATACCGGAAAGGTCATTACCGCTGCGTTAATAACGATGTTAATAATTTGCGGCGCTTCAGCCAGTACATCCTCTGCCAGCCTCTGGCAGTTTATTAGTACGATGCGGTCATCCTTAGCGGATATCAACGTCGCCACGCTTAACCATGCGCCTTTAACATTCCAGCTGGATTCTCAGAACGAGTACATCAATTTTTACCGGGCGGAAGATGTCGCGTTTACTGCGTCAGGGAAGCTGACCGACATTGAATTACGGCTGAGTAGAGAGCCGCAGGAGAAAACGCTGCTGTTTATCTCTCACTGGCAGGGGCGGTGCCTGACGCTTAACGACATCAAACAGCATTACCCCGTATTGACGATAACCGACACCCCGCGCGGCCATTCCGGGAATGAAGTGACCAGCTACACCACGCCTGCCGGTGCGTCTGGCGAGGCTGTCACGTTCAGCTTTAGCGAGAAAACGCCGGATTGCCTGAGTAACGTCATTATTAGCCGGGATAAGTAATGCCCGGCGAGGCCTGAGTGATGATGCCGGCACGACGCACCGCGCTCGCCGCTGAGCCCACCACCACACCCGCAACAGCCTCTATCATCCAGAATCACGCAGAAAACCTCTTGCGCGCCGGGGTAAATAATCCGTTATTTACCCTACCCACCATAATTAGTGGTTCCCTTAAGCTAAATATTATCCTTTCATATAAAAAGCCTTTCTCAGCGCGGTAAGTAAAAGAAAATTCTCTTTCTTTCATGAATATTTCAGCGCGTTATTAGTGACGCTCTCCATAAAAATAGTGCGCGAGTCGCCAGAATTTATCCCAACCATCAATCCTTACAGCCAGTGGAATCAGATTAGTCTGTATATTCAGAATAATGGCGGTTTTTCGATGAGTCACTTATTGGTATATTTGCACAGCAAGCGCGTGGCGTTTGTATAGCGTCTTTTTTACCGCTTCGTTACCTGACATTTCCTGATATGGCTTAACCTCGATCGAGGCTATGGCAGCGGTAGCCGTATTATGAAATTTCATGTCGCCTGCAATATG
Organism: Cronobacter sp. 153480017-3; assembly: GCF_053627815.1. Classification (NCBI taxonomy): domain Bacteria; kingdom Pseudomonadati; phylum Pseudomonadota; class Gammaproteobacteria; order Enterobacterales; family Enterobacteriaceae; genus Cronobacter; species Cronobacter sp. 153480017-3. Next base: position 11,498 of record NZ_JBSEYN010000016.1, read on the forward strand.
AAATTAACTAAAACTGCAAAGTGTTTCTGGCAGAGTGTCTGCTGCGCGGCCAGAAGCCTGAAAGGTATGCGTCATTTGCTGCTGTGCTGTGATTTACGGGCATAGCCAGGTGGATGTCTCCGGCTCTGGTATGCACCGCATATACACATAGGGATGGAAGTTATGCTCAACCGAATCACCGTTCAGCTCCCGGTCGAGGGGCTGCTTTTCTGGAAACTCTCCGGGCGCGAGGCGCTGTCGGAGCCGTTCATGTTCA
>NZ_JBSEYN010000017.1:0-10466 GCF_053627815.1 Cronobacter sp. 153480017-3
AACTGCGGGGCTTTAAGGCGAGCTTTCGAATCTTGAGTCTGTCTTTCTGCTGCTGTTCTTCTCTTCGTCGTTTCTTCTCTGCTGCTTTGAGTGCTTTGTCTCGCTCCCTGTTTCGTCGCTCAAGCGCTATCTTTGCGCCACACTCGGTCCCACACCACCACTGGTTAGCGAATGCCGGGTGGAACCACTCTCTGCACTCTTCGTTTTTACAGCGCCTGCGAGGTGATTTAGCCATTATGGTTCGCTCCAGTAATTCTCGATTGCAGCACCCATTCTTTGCATCCACTCAGCAAGCTTAAGAGCCGCTTCTCGCTCAGAACTACAGCGAGGGAAGTCCTTCATTTCCATTGACGCTTCAAAGTACGGGTAGCGAAGGTCTCCTTTAATGACCAATTCTTGGTTGAGAATTGAACCTCGCCGGCCATTGAACCTTGTGCTTTTTGAGTAATGCTGCGTGAAATATCGAGTCTCTGTTGTCTGTGCATCACGGTCTTTTGTGAATGAGACCAATTCAGAAAAGTCACTCATCTTCATCCTCCGCCATAAAATGATTCGGATCACGATAGTAGATAGCCTGCGCTACGCACTCTTCGCAGCAGTGCGTCTCATCCGGCTCCAGTTGCTTGCTGCATCCTGCGCAGAGAGCTCTGGCTATGCTCTGCTGCTCGTATGCTTGGGTTTGGATGTGGTTAAGCATCTTGGCTTTCCTGCGTCATGAGGAAGACAATCATTGCGGCGCGCAGAGGATTTTTGTCTTTATAGAGGTTGTCTATACCAACATCATTGGCAGTCCATCGCTCTGCTCCGCCATTTGAGATTGATATCTTATTTTCGACAATAATCGGCCATGCGTCGGCGGGGTTGTTGCAGTAGTCCTTGCGGCCTTTCAGTCTCCCTCTGTCATCGCGAAAGGTTACGCTGCCATCCTCATTGATGAAGTAGGGGTTCCACCCGAACGTTTCGCCGACTCTTATTGTGATTTCTGTATCTTCTAGTTGTGAATAGTCCATCAGTGCAGCCTCGCTGTGTTTGTGCCGTAGACTGGCTCAATTGTGATAACCAGCTCTTTGTCTTCCAGTTGCCAGATGAGCCCCTTGTCTTCTTCGCCTTCTGTCGCCTGCTCGACGAAGCCCATCAGGTAATTCATCAGAATGTTCATCGCGTCCACGCCGTCGCCCTGCATGTCTTCCATGAGGTCGGCGAAACGCTCTGCGTACTCGTATTCATTGGTCATTCTTCCTCCTGGCGCGTTGGCGCAGCCACCGGACATCAGCAAGGTGGGCCGTATACGCGTATGTTGGGATTTGAGAGGGAGGTAATTCAGGTTTCTTCTTGCGGCGGGGTCGAACGATGAATATGCAGTTTTCCATTACAGCGACTAGGCTGCTTTTTCGTTTTCGCATTTCAGCGCCTCCAGGCGTTTTCTGCCATACGCCATAAGCTCATCACGATCAACGGTCGTCATCCGGCATTCGCCAGCTCGCGGCCACGGGTGCCAGATGATGAGCATCGAGCCTTTGGGGTTTCCTTCTGCCGGCTTGCCCGTGCTTGCGTTCAGAAATGAGAGCCGCCCGCCAGTAATGAACCTGACCTCATGCGCTGTCTTGATAGCCTCTTTGAACCACTGGACAGAGGTATCAGCAGGCAGAAGCATCACGCAGCCAACACTGTGATCTGCATTCTCCTGTGCGGCCTTCTTAACGAAAGGCATTGGCGCACTGTATGGCGGGTTCAGCCATGCGTAAGCACGGCCTACTCCGATCGGCATTTTCGATAGCCAATTCGCTTCGAGAGTGTTTTCCTTTTCATCAATGAACCTGGTGCAAAGCGCATTACTTTGGCTTGCAGCCGCATCAAGGAAAAACGGGAACTCGCTCCGTAACGCCCGGTATATTTCAGGCGGGGTTTGCCAGAGGTCTTTTATCTCAACTGGCGTGTTTGATTTGTCTGTCATACTGCCACCTTCCTTCCAGTTCGTTTGGCCCACTCAATAGCTTCTTGAGCGTCTTCACTCCATTGGACGTCTCTCTCTGCGCCGAATGCGTAAATCAACTCCAGAAGCTCACTAAACTCGCTGACTTTCATCTTACTGGTCGACTGTCCAAGAACGACAAAGCCGCCGTTGATGCCAGGTGCCGAGCGTTCGCCTTTAAGCGCCGCCGTGAAGATGTGTTTCCAGTCTTCGCTATCCAGCTTCATGCCATGCCATACGACCTGCTCCGAAACATCGCGCAGCGTGGCCCAAAGACGTTTGTTCTGCTCTACTGAGCGCGTCTTTTCCTGAATGGTCACGATGAGAGGTCTTTCGGGGTCGGGGTAAATCTGCTGGATGGTGCGGATGGCGTTTTGCTGTACTATCGGGGTGCGGATTTCAAACGTTTGTTTCCTCATTTTTCACTCCTGCATACGGTACTGGAAGCGGCATGTAAGCCACTACAGGCGGCGCATCAAAATGGAAATGCCCTCCCACTACTTGGACTTCTTCGTGAATTTTTGCCACTGCAAAATCCCCATCGGAAAGTTGAACCAGCCACTTTCCTACGGGCATATTTTGTGCGCCATTGACGGGAATCCACATCCTCATCACTCCCCCTTAACCTTGAGACCGGCGTCACTGATAGCTTGCTTAACAAGCACCAACATTGCCCTTTGCGCCCTTACCGCTTCTGGTGAGCGCCACTTTTCCACTTCCGGGATTTCTACTTCCATCGCTGCGCGGGATGCCTGCCACATTCGCCATTCATCATTAGGACACGGAAGCTTATAGCCTTCCCCATCACGCTTAAGGAAAATCTCAACCATTTCCGGATTGTCATTGAGATGGTATTGAATGAAATAGGCCTCAAACTGCTCTCTGCTCTTATCCACGGCGCTTCTCCTCTTTAGCCAGCAATAACGAACAGCAAATGAATACACAGGCGTTGGTGAACATCAGACCATCCCGCATAGCGATAGCGCCAATCAGAAACATGACGCCGGTAAATCCAGTCATCAGAACGCTCATATCAGGCTCCGATTCGTGAGGTGATGAGTTTTGCAAACGGGCTTATCGCCGCAGCTTGGTTAATTGGCTTGCGCTCAGGTGCCGGGTAATACTCGTAGCAGCGTGTCTTGCGGCCATCTGATAGCTCGGTGTGGATGTACTTACGCGTCAGCTCGCCGTTCATCTCAAGCACCCGCATGGTGTTGATGCAGTACACCGGAGAAAGGCCGGTAATTTCGCTGGCCTGAATTGCAGTGAGCGCGCCGAATGTTTTCACGCAGCGGATAAGCTCGGCTCTGTGATTAACGGAATCGACCAGACGCCAGCGTTTGGGTTTCTGGCTTGTTCCGATTAGCTCGCCGTCTTTCTGCATGCGGTTGAGCACGACGCGCACTGCTTCAAGTGTGTTTCCTGTCCGGCGGGATATTTCGTTCGTGGATAAAACCATCCCGACATTCATGATGGCGAGGATTTTGGCTCGTATCGTTTTCATGGGATTGCTCCGCTCAATACCTCGCGCGACTGATTGCCGCCATGGCGATCAGCTGGCTGGTAAAGAGATATCGTTTGGTGAGTGTTTCGATGTCGATGAAGAGAGGAGTGCCGATGTATCTGGCGATGGTGTCTATGTCGTCGCGGGTTATTTGCATGGCTCAGGTGCCAGGAAAACACGCGTTTCTTTGGCTGTCCCGCCATGCAAGCCACGTATACAGACTTACTTCTTCCCACTCTTCATCTGAATATGCATTGCGTGGAAAGTTTGTATTAAGCCATGCCATGTGGGCATCGGCCATGCTGCTGGCGTCTTCACCAACCGCCTTACCTGCCAGCGATTCGAACTGCTTCGACGTGGTGTCGGTTTCTGTACTTCCCATACAAGCATGAATACCAGTCAGCCCACATTTGTCGCACGGCTGCATAGCAGACTGAATCATCGCAGCACGACAGGCGTTTTCTGCAATGACGGCGCATTCTTCAACAATGTCATGCACCGATTCAGGAAACTCATCCAGACATGCGCGGATTGCTGTAGCCGCGTCAGCCACAACCGGCGCTGGCGGCGACGCTTCCAGCTCAGCGATGCGCTTACGTAGCGCAGCGATTTCTGCTTCAGCCGCATCTGCGTAATGAACGTTCTCATGCGACGGCGCGGGCGGTGCTGCATCAACAGGCATAACATCGGCATGATCCTTGTTGCTTTCGTCTGTGAGAGCCCAGAATAACTTCCCTACTGGATGTTTGAATATGTACGCCACAGGCTCCGCTTTCTCCCGCTCTTTGCGCAGCACCAGAAGTTCGGCTGCCATCATCCGGCGTTCTTCCGATAACGCATTTTTAGCTATCGCTTCTAAACGCTCATTGCTAATAGTGTTCATCAAAATCCCCCTTTCTTATTCGGTTTGCGTTCGCGCTCTTCCCTGCGGAAACGCGCCTCTTGTTGGTCGATGTCGTAAAGAATTCCGTTGCGCTGCTCAACGTAAACGGTGCCTGTGTTGCCGTGGCGGTTGAGGCGCAAAAGCAGCTCTGTTTCTGCCGGGTTAACCGTGTCGTCATCCTCCGATTCGCGATAGATACCGAGCCAGTAATCACAGTCCTGCTCAATCTGTCCGGTAGAGCGTGAGTCGCTCGGCAGCGGGCGTTTATTGGCGCGAGCCTCGGAACCACGGTTAAGCTGCGCCAGAAGCACGACAACGCAGTTAAGCTCTTTAGCCAGTACCTTGAGACCTTTGGTGATGATGCCGTAGGCCTGCGCCTCGGTATCAGCCTTCTCGGCAGCCATGAGCGTCAGGTAGTCGACAAGAACCATCCCCACCTCGCCGCGCTCGCGCTTGATGCGGCGCGACTCGGATACGATGTGCGCCAGAGAAAGGCCCGGTGTATCGTCGATGTAGAGGTTGTTGCTGTCGGCAATCTGCGTACCCATGGCGAGCGCCTGGGCGAACTGGTTTTCGTTGTATCCGTTCTGGTAAAACACATCCGACTTTACGCGGGAGTGCTGCGAGATGATTCGCTCTACCAGCTGCTCGGTCGGCATTTCGAGGCTGAATGCGAGGGTTGGCAGGTTTTCTACCAGTGCGCAGTGGATGGCCATTTTCTGGTATACCGTGGTTTTGCCCATCTTTGGCCGCGCGCCGACAACGAAAAGAGATCCGCGCACGATTCGCTTGGGCTCCAGCATTTCGTCCAGCGCTTCAATCCCCGATGTCAGGCCTACCGATGACGGGTTGCCTTCCAGTCGCTCACCGACCTGATAAGTCCATTTGTTGAATGCATCCCTGAACGTCATCAGGCCGCGATGATTGCCGGTTTTGGCTTTGTCATCGACCTTCATCGCCAGCGCCTGAACGGCTTCCAGTTTCTGAGCTGTCGTCATCCCTGAGCGCGAGTAGAGCACCTCAAGCATCTGCGTAGCCTGCTCGATTGCCATGCGCTCTGTCGATTTGTCCTTCACGACATTGGCGTAGTGCATGACGTTTGCAGCGCTTGGCGTGTTGCGGGAAATGTCTGCCAGATAAGCAAAGCCGCCTACCTGTTCAAGCTCTCCCTGCATTTCCAGAGCGTCTGAAAGCGTCAGCATATCCAGCGCTTTGCCTTTGGCGTTCAGCCCCTGCAACGCTGCGAAGATTCTGCCGTGCTGCCTGCTGTAGAACATGTCCGCATTCAGGAAGCCGAGCACCTTCTGGACGTTGTCGCTGTCCGGGGCGACCATCACTGAGCCGAGAACGGCCTGTTCAGCTTCGTAGTTACATGGCGGGGTTTTGATGTCATCGGTCATCGCGATCACCCTCACGCACTTCGATGTAGAGCTTAGAGTTCAGGAAGCTGTCAAACTTCATGCGGCGCCACGTCCTGCCGGTCTTCTGGTCAGGCCGGTCTTCCAGCATCCAGCGGCAGTTTTCGCTGATGTATTTCAGGTATCCCCTGAAGCCTTCCATGTCGAGAGGCTTGCCATCCAGATTGCGGGCGATCTTGTTCGCCTTGCCCCAGAAGGTGCGGATGAGGTTACGACGCTCATCAGTGAGGCATCTCCACCCCCTGGCTTCTGGCAATTCATCTTTCAGGCATTGCCAGACTTCTTCGCAGGAAATTTTTGGCTTCTGCACGACGGGCTTTTGATTCTGTTCTTCAGGCTCGTTTGCGACATACTCATTACCTTTAGGTAATGAGTTATTATTTATATTATTGTTTATGGACAAACGTTGGACATCGCTTGGACAAACAGCTCTGAGAGCCGTATTTTTACTGGTGTTTGCGTTGGACAAGTCTTGGACATTCGTTGGACAATTTTGAGCCTGAAAATCGTCGTATTTAATGATGGTAATGAGGCTGAATTTCTTCTGCATCGACGTGACGGTAATCATCCCTTTAGCCTCAAAACTGCGCAGGAGGCTTTTTACTTTGTTGTCGGGAATGAACGTTTCGCTGACCAGTGTCGGGCGGCCTGTAATCATCTGCCCGCGCTCAACAGTGACCGGTCCAGCATCGGTGTTTACGACGGCATCCTCATGGTTTGCCTTGAGGATGAGATGCACCCAAAGATGCACGGCCTGAGAGTCCTTGTAGAGTCGGCTATCCATAAACTGGCGGTGTATAGAGACAAACCCCATACCGGCTGCCTCCTGCTGGTTTACGCGGCGTTCTTGCTGCCGGTAGTCTGCTAACTTAACGACGCCCATTCTTCACTCCTGCCTTAGCCAGTCGATAAACACCAATGAACCGTTCAGCGAACGATCTGTTATTGGCTGCCGCTACAACCAACCCGTCAGGTGATTCAGGGTGCCGAATCTCTTCTTTTTCCTGGTACTTCCTGCGTTTTCGCATTAAAATGTCTCCTGTTGATTGTGTTGGCGTAACACAGTTTGCTTAGGCCCTGAACGAGTTGCCGCTCGTTTGGGGCTTTTCATTTGTCAGTATCTTCGCTACCTGCTCAGCAAGGCGGGCCATCTCGTCATCCACGACACCCCATTCCAGCACTGCAAGTAACATCGAAAACTTAGGTATCCAGTCGCGTTTCCAGCGGCTGATTTGCGCTTTATCGACACCTACAGCTGCGGCTGTTTTCTCTGTGCCAATCATTGCGATCTTGTTGAGTAAGGCGCTCTCAATGCGTAACGCCTCGTTGCGTTTATTTGCGTGTTCCATCAATTAATCTTCCTTTGTGGTTTAGATAGATACGTGCGCAGACCGTGGGGTCTGCCACTTAAATGAGTTACCGCGTTGTCGGCGGTTCAGATTGGTAAAGAGCTGGTACTGCTTAGGCGGCTGTTGCCCTCTTAGGAGCAAAAACTAGGTTTTCTTTTGTTACTGGTGCGTGCTGGGAAAACTTCTTAGTAGCTTCCTCGATTGCATAGGCCTTTTCTGACGAGGCTCGGCGAAATCCATAAGCGATTTGATCGAGGTAGCCAACGGAAGTCTTTGCCAACGAAGCAAGGCGACACCATTCGTCGGTTGTTGCCTCTTTCCGCCAGCGGAGCAGTTCATTACTCATATGCTTCTCCTGTTGGTTACTGCTAAAGCTAGTTTAGCGTTATGCTAAATATTACGCAATGCATATTTAGCAATTTGCATATTTATCGCATTGCTAAACGGTGTGAAAATCTGGAGATGGAAAATAAAGAAATCCGCAAGTCCAACCTTGAAAACCTTATCGATGAGCATCTGAAAAACGCCGGTTCCACAAAGGCGAGTTTCGCGGAGTTGTGTGGCATCAGTCCGGCCCAGCTAAGCCAAATGCTCAAAGGCGTTCGCAACGTTGGCGATAGAATGGCTCGTAAAATTGAGAGCGCGATGAATCTGCCGAATGGCTGGATGGATGCCGTTCAGGGCCATACAACCCATAGCGATGAGATTGAATTTGCTGGTTCTATCCGAAGCGGTTATGTTCCGGTGGTAGGCGAAGCCATCTTAGGGGTTGATGGATCAGTGGATATGATTGAGTTTCGCGCAGGATGGTTGCGCATTTACAGTGGAGACAAGGATGCATACGGACTCAAGGTTAAAGGGGATAGCATGTGGCCCCGCATCCAGTCCGGCGAGTATGTTGTGATCGAGCCTAACACCTGCGTTCACATTGGTGACGAAGTTTTCGTAAGGACAAAAGACGGCCACAACATGATTAAGATAATGAACAAAACCCGTGACGGTGATTTCCAATTTACAAGCGTTAACAGTGACCATCGTCCAATAACTCTTAGCCCAGAGCTGGTCGAGAAGATGCACTACGTTTCAGCCATAGTGAAGCATACCAGGTATGTGGATCAGGACGACGTTCCGAGGGTGGATGGGGCTGGAATTTGAGAACTCACTAAAGGCGGGAACCCATCGTGGACAGAGTTGAAGAAAAGATTTCGTTTGTTATCCCGATAGCTGTCACTAACGACATGAAGGCTAGTCCTGTTTTAGTCTATGAGACGGAGTCAGTGTCTAAATTAGATATGGCTTTTGGTATTTATTTCATAGGCCTCAAGGCAAACCACCCATACTACGTTGCTGTTGAAGTAACCGACCATGATGATGATGTCGTTACAAATAAACCTGAGTCATTAGCGACAGTCAAAAAGTTTACAGTTAGCGAGTCTCACGATGGAGAGAGAATTGTATCAGCCTCGCTTAAGGTAAATTTTACTGAAATTGATATTAAAACGCTTGGCATATATCAAGTCGAAGCTGTCTTGTTTGACGGCGAAACATCACTCCCATTAGATAGAAAACATGCTTATTTTGACGTTCAAACGCCAGGGGTAATCAGGGATGACTTCCGATAACGTTGTAAGACTGAGAGCTAATGAGGATGTCGATAGACACAGCGCTGGACAGGAAAATGTTCAAAACGCATACTATCCTGGTGGCGGTAATGGAGGAGGCGATGACATGCAAGCTAGAGTCGCTCGGCTTGAATCTGATGTTGAATATATAAAAAGAGACATCTCTGAAATAAAAAGCGAAGTAAAATCAATAGATTCTAGATTGTCTGGTATTGAGACGGGTATCCAGTCTCTTAAAACTACGCTCAAAGCTTCAGCTGCAATAGTCAGCATCATATTTGGCTTTTGCGCCTATGTTTTTGGTAGTTACGTTACCAGGATACTAGATGCTCTTAATGGCTTAGTCCTCAAGTAAACCCGGCTACCGCGCCGGGTTTTTTATTGCCTATTCAGCCCACCCCTCGGCATCTCGCTTAGCCTGAAGCTCTTTTACCCTACTCATATCCTTTCGCTTCTTCATAATCGTTATTAGCTGCCGGTATCCGTGGTGAGCTGGCACAAAGAACTCCTGCCCAGGAAAATCCCTTTCCCACTTCTCTTTCAATGCTTCAAAGGCCAGTGGCGCGAATGTTACTGACTGTTCGCACAGTTGTATCGCTCTTTCAAGATGATCGCCCTCAGCCCTCAGCTTGTAATGCGCCTTGATCTGCTCTTGCAATTCAAAGTGCACCTGCACCTTCTGGTCTGTCGACAGCCAGCGCAACGGCTCTATCCACTCGTTAATATCCACATCACCTCCAAATCCTCAATCGCATCTACAAAATTTACCTTATATCCCCGCTCTTTACCGTTGGCCTTACAGATTTCGATAAAAAAATTCTGTTTTTAATCATAGCGCTAAACTCAACTGGAAGAATATTTAGCATTTTGCTATTGCATGTTATTTAGCATAACGCTAAATTAAGTCCATCAGCAGGACGCTGGTAGCCAAACGGAACAGATTGGCATCGCTCTTTAACTTCGACGGTGCGCTGACAAAGCGCGAACAGATACCAAACGAGATGGGTTTGGGATTGGATGAATGCGCAGGCTGATGCGCAGGTGCTAGGCAGCGCTTACCGCACGATGTGGAAATTGCCGCCACATCACTGCATGCCGGAGATCAGCACCGGCCATCCAATCACCAAATCCATTTCACCAGGCGAAATGCAGCCGCCAAACACAGCCAATGCTGCACATGCAACAGGAGGATTTATGTGAATGCATAACTTCAAAACTCAGATTAATTAAATCTATCGATCCGGCGCGAGCATCGTCCTTTTTGGTGCATAGATGCTCTTTCTGCCCCTCTTATGAGGGGCTAGAGATGACTCTGAAATGAAAGCATTTCAAAGCCATTTCACATGAGGACAAAGCCATGACGGTTATCCAATACGGTTCTTCAGTATCATCTGGTAACGCTAAAACTCGCCGTCATGAGCGGCGCAGAAAGCTCGCTATCGAGCGTGACGCTATCGGCAATATCATCGACTCCATTTTAGGTTGCGAGGCTCCTGACGCTTCTCAGGAAGAATCAAGCAAGCATGCAAGCCGCGTTGACCGAGCCACTTCGCTCGTAGCTATCCGCGACAAGAAGCCTGAAGTAACCGAACGCAAGCGTAACCCGGCATACAAGAAGCCGGTTAACCACCCTACCCACTTGATTAACGCGCACCAGAAAATGCGCGGCAAATCGATTCCGTTAATTTGAGGTGATATATGGAAGAAGATTTTGAAGA
>NZ_JBSEYN010000018.1:0-4554 GCF_053627815.1 Cronobacter sp. 153480017-3
GGCGATTAAGGACATCGGCAACTACTTTGACCGCGCCGAATACATCAAGTGGAAAGCCTTCCGTGACACCGACGATGCCCGCTATATCGGCCTGATCCTGCCGCGCGTGCTGGGCCGCCTGCCGTACGGCCCGGACACCGTGCCGGTGCGCAGCTTTAACTATGTGGAAGAGGTGAAAGGGCCGGACCACGAAAAATACCTGTGGACCAGCGCGTCGTTTGCCTTCGCGGCCAATATGGTGAAGAGCTTCATTAATAACGGCTGGTGCGTGCAGATCCGCGGCCCGCAGGCGGGCGGCGCGGTGCAGGACCTGCCGATTCATCTCTATGACCTCGGCACCGGCAATCAGGTGAAAATCCCGTCGGAAGTGATGATCCCGGAGACCCGTGAATTTGAGTTCGCGAACCTCGGTTTTATCCCGCTCTCCTACTACAAAAACCGCGACTACGCCTGCTTCTTCTCGGCGAACTCGGCGCAGAAACCGGCGCTGTACGACACGCCGGACGCGACGGCCAACAGCCGCATCAACGCGCGCCTGCCGTATATCTTCCTGCTGTCGCGCATCGCGCACTACCTGAAGCTGATTCAGCGCGAGAACATCGGCACCACCAAAGACCGCCGTCTGCTGGAGCTGGAGCTGAACAACTGGGTGCGCGGTCTGGTGACGGAGATGACTGACCCGGGCGACGAGCTGCAGGCGTCACACCCGCTGCGCGATGCGAAAGTGGTGGTGGAAGATATCGAAGACAACCCGGGCTTTTTCCGCGTCAGGCTGTACGCCGTGCCGCATTTCCAGATGGAAGGCATGGACGTCAGCCTGTCGCTGGTGTCACAGATGCCTAAAGCGAAGGCGTGACGGGCGGAGATGGAATGAAGATATTTCGACCACTGTGGAACGAGGGGGCGCTGCTGTCCCCTCAGCAATTTCAGCAACAATCTGCCTGGGAGGCGTTCACTAATGCCGGGGTGTTAGGGCTGTCATCGCCGTTTCCGTGGGGCGTAGAGCGCGTTGAACTGGATGACGAGCTGCTTGCTTCCGGACGTATTCAGGTGCGCGCTCTGCGTTTATGGCTCCCCGATGGCACGCTGGTAGATACGCTGAACAGCGACCTTCCGCCGCAACCCCGCGAACTCAACCCGCATGAGCTGGCAGGGCAAGATAGCATTACTTTACTGCTGGCTCTGCCACTGATGCAGCCCGGCATTATAAACGTGCAGAAAGCCTCTTTCGTCTCTGAGCGTCCGTTACGCTACCGCGAGGAGTGGGTTTCACTGCCCGATGCATTTGGACCCGAAGAAGAGTCTGTTGCCGTGGCGCACTTTAATCTCTCTTTACGCTTTGGGCATGAAAGTAATGAATCCTGGCAAACCTGTCCTGTAAGTCGACTGGTTCGTGACGGGCAAGGCGGCTGGCGACAGGACGCGAGTTTTATTCCGCCAATGGCGTTATTTTCCGCAAGCGCGATGTTACAGGAGCGTCTGGTGTTGCTGAATCGCCAGTTGCGCTCCCGCCGCCAGCGATTAATGTCTATGCGTCGTGAAAGCAACGAGCGGCTTGCTGATTTTGCTGTCGCGGATGTGTCGTTGTTCTGGTTGCTTAATGCCCTGAATTCCCATGCCCGCGTGCTGAGCGAATATGAACGCTTTCCGGCACGTCATCCTGAACAGGTCTGGGCTGAACTGGCACGGCTCGCAGGCAGCATGCTGACGTTTTCACTCGAACACGATCTGGACATTATTCCCGGATACGACCACGCCGAGCCGGAGCACACTTTTCCCCGTTTATTTGATCTGATAACCGAATTACTGGAAGCAAGCCTGCCGTCACGGGTTATCGCGCTGCCAATGACACGGCTGGATGAACTGACCTGGAAAACCTCGCTGCATGACATGCGCCTGCGGGAAGAGGCTGATTTCTATCTTTCTGTACGATCCGATATTCCTGCCTGGCAAATTGCCGAACGTTTTCCTGAACTCTGTAAAGCTGGCTCCCCGGATGAAGTAAACGCGGTTTCCATCAGCGCGCTGAATGGCATACCGCTGATTCCGGTGATGCGCGTGCCTGCTGCGCTGCCGGTGCGCCTGGAAAATCACTATTTTGCGCTGGATATGGAAAGCGCGGCCGCGCGCGACATGCTGGAGCAGGGCGTATGCATGTTTTATGTACCGTCTCTGCTGGGCGCGCTTGAAATTGAACTGTTTGCGGTGCTGCGCTCATGAGAGAAGAAATCGACATTGATCAATTGATGGCCGATACGTGGCTAACAGTCACGATGTTGCGCTATGGCGCTTCTGTCCCTGATGGGAAATCGCTGTACAAAACCTGCTGCGCCCAGGTGGAAAGCGTCCGCGAAGCGCTTACACAGGCGGGCTATGACGATGCCAGCATAGAACACATTTCATATGCTCAGTGCGCGCTACTGGATGAAACGGTGATGAGCCGCAAACCAGCGCTGAGGGAGGACGGGGAACTGGTGATAACCGATGAAGGCCAGCGAGAATGGCGAATGGCCCCCCTGCAAGCTAAATACTTTGGATCCTTACGTGCAGGCGAGGCGCTCTGGGATCGCATTGCAGAAGTATTACGCCAGCCCGCGCCATTACAGGCCGTCTTAACCTGCTACCACCGTGTTCTTTCGCTGGGTTTTCAGGGGCTTTACGGTGTGAAAACCGTCAGCCAAACTCAGCGAGAGGAAACGCTAAACGCCCTGAGTGCGCGGGTGCCGCCGGTGAAGAGCGATATTTCTCTGGTTGTTCGCAAAACAAAAAAACGGCGTTATAACCTGCTGCGTTCTGTCGGATTCTGGATCTTGGTTTCGATCATCATCACCGTGATCGCCTGGTGGTGCGGGCATCTCTGGCTTCAGGCGCTCCTGTCTGCTGAACTTCCGGAGCTGCATTGACATGCGCAAGCCGCTCATTCTCTCCATGCTCCCGTCTTTACTGATTTGCCTTGCGGCATTGCTGTGGCTGCTGTGGTGTTTCATTCCGCTGTTGGTTGCCATTAAAGGGCTGATAAGTCTGCTGCTGGTGGCTGCTGCCAGTCGGATTATGTGGGTGGCACGCCGGTGTGATATTCCCTCATCGCAAGCTTCCCCGGTCATTACCTCACTTCCTGATTCCCTGTCGGGGCTGCTTGTACTGGTGTGCGGGGATGGACTGGAGCAGCTGTTTCCTACCCAGCCGGTTCGCCATACCGCACAAGGCTGCTGGCTGCGTGTCGACAATGTCAGCGAACTACAAAATGTGGTTCGCATGTTGCAGGCTCACCAACCCGCGCTGGTAGGGCAACTGGCGGTGATGTATTGCTGCCTTGCGGATAAGCATCAGGATGAGGCTGTTTTACGCGCCGGGCTTAAAACGGTACGCCAGGCAATCCGGCAAGTTACTTTGCTGACTGGTTTTCCGCTACCGGTACTGCTTAATTGCCGTTTCTCCGGCCCTGAAACGCCCTGGACTATCGTGCGCGGCAATCAGCCTTTTGTTTGTCCTGAAAACGCGCCGCAGGCATCGCTTGATGAATGGCTGCAGACAGAAAATCGTCTTATGGCGTTTCCAGTGCTTAAAGAAGCTTTTGCTTTTATCAGGCAGATTGTCATCAATGAACTGAGCAAAGCTGACCGCGTTTTTCCTCCTGTACTCCCTTTTGCGGTGGCGTTCCGTACAGGTGCTATGGATTCGGATAGCCAGGCACTATGGTCAAAATGGCTATATCAACGTACCTGTTTGCAGCTCTCTGTCAGCGAAGGCAGCGCAGTGCCTGCCTCTTTATTTGCCGATCCGCTGCTGGCACTTCTTACGCCCTATACGGCGCCGATGCCAGGCGGGAAAACGGGCCGTCGCGCTACCGCGCTTCTTTTGTGCTGCGCCCTGGCCGCCCTGGCCTTTTCTGTTGCCAACAATCAACGGCTGATTCAGCAAATCGGCGGCGATCTGGCGCGCTGGCGCGCGATCCCTATGGGCCGCACTGCGCCTAAAGCGCAATCGCTGAGCGTACTTAAGCGTGATGCTTTGCTTCTTGAGCGCTGGCAGCGCCAGGGAGAACCCCAGCGTTACGGACTGGGCCTGTACACCGGGCAGCGGCTTTGGCTGGCGTTACAGCAGGCGATTGATGGTTATGTTCCTCCTTCTGCACCAACCAGCCCAGCGCCACAGACGATCCGCCTGGACGCGCTTTCACTGTTCGACACCGGTCAGTGGCGGCTGAAATCCGGCTCCACGAAAGTGCTGGTGAACGCGCTGGTGGGCATTAAGGCCAGACCGGGCTGGCTGATTGTGGTCGCCGGGCATACCGACGATGTGGGCGACGAACGCGCCAACCAGCAGCTGTCGCTTAAGCGCGCCGAAGCGGTGCGCGACTGGATGCGCGACACCGGCGATGTGCCGGAGAGCTGCTTTGCGGTGCAGGGCTACGGCGAAAGCCGCCCGGCGGTGCCCAACACCACGGCAGAAGGACGGACGCTGAACCGTCGCGTTGAAATCAGTCTGGTGCCGCAGGCGGACGCCTGCCGGCTGCCGGACATTCCCCTGCCGCCCTCACAGGATGAGAGCGGT
>NZ_JBSEYN010000019.1:0-3990 GCF_053627815.1 Cronobacter sp. 153480017-3
ACCGCTCTCATCCTGTGAGGGCGGCAGGGGAATGTCCGGCAGCCGGCAGGCGTCCGCCTGCGGCACCAGACTGATTTCAACGCGACGGTTCAGCGCCCGCCCTTCTGCCGTGGTGTTCGGCACCGCCGGGCGGCTTTCGCCGTAGCCCTGCACCGCAAAGCAGCTCTCCGGCACGTCGCCGGTGTCGCGCATCCAGTTGCGCACCGCTTCGGCACGCTTAAGCGACAACTGCTGGTTGGCGCGTTCGTCGCCCACATCGTCGGTATGCCCGGCGACCACAATCAGCCAGCCCGGCCTGGCCTTAATGCCCACCAGCGCGTTCACCAGCACTTTCGTGGAGCCGGTTTTCAGCCGCCACTGACCGGTGTCGAACAGCGAAAGCGCGTCCAGGCGGATCGTCTGTGGTTCGGTAATGATGTTCTTGTTAACCGGAGGTGATGAGACAGGCGCTGACCAGTCACTGATGGCCGCGTCTAATGGCGGTATCAGTTTCTCGCCCTGGTAGAGTCCAAGCCCGTAACGCAGCGGTTCGCCGCGCCTCAGCCAGTCATCAAGCAGCTGACTGTCATTACGCAGGCGCTGCTGTGCCTGCGCTTTTGGCGCGGGTGGCATCCCGCTGAGATGGTGATAACGCGCAAGATGGTCGCCAATACGACGTACCAGCCGCTGGTTATTCATAAACGAGGCACACAACGCCAGCCCGATAAACAAGAAGGTGATAACCCCCGCGATGCGGAGATCCCGCATTCTGCGGCTAATGCCTCGCCAGCAAGGCAGTGACGCCAGCAACATATCGGGCAATGGCAATGGTTCACTGGATTTCTGTGTCAAAGGCGGGAGTGTGGTCATGCTGGCAATCTGCTTATGCCAGAGGTTATCAACCACTGATTCAACAGACGTCATGCAAACACCCACTGCAGCGAGAGGCAGCGCAGGAAGCTCATTTTGAGGGCTGGCGAGTGGCTGACAGATATACCGGTCAATAAAAGCCATCACGCTATCCAGCCAGAGTACCGGAGATAAACGTGATGGGCTGAAAGCGGGCTCCCGCTGCCACTCTGTTATCGGCAGTGTCACATGGTCAGCCTGCCGGGCCTGTAAACCCGGACGCCCCGGTGTAAGGGTAAACCACAGGGTGTTATCACCGGCATCAAGCGTGTTGAGCCAGACCACGCTCCATACGGGCGGCAAGCCATTAAGCCAGTTACGGCACGCCAGAATACTTCTGTGCCACACCCGCAGCGACTGCGTCAGCGTGTCATCGCAGACCTGCTGCTCCGGCACGACAGCCAACAGAATCGACAGTTGCGACACCAGAGCAGGCCGGGTGAGCGCAATATGCTGCGCCAGTAAAGGGAGCTGCTCTGCATTTGCCGCGCGAAGATACCAGCCCTGTCGGCTTTCCCGATAATCACCCCCTGCCGGAAAGAGTGCTCCTGTATCACCGCCGACCAGCACCAGCGCCCCCCGAAAATTTTCCGGCGGCAAGAGGGCGGCTGCCACCTGGGCGCACGAAGCCTGACGACGCAAACTATAACGCCGCAGGTACCACAGCGCTGCCCCGCCTGTCAGAAGGATACCGACACTCAGTAAAAGCTTATTCAACGCAGAAGAGGGCCAGAACCCCAGCGCCAGCCATAGCGCCAGCACTGTGGCAAAGAGACAAAAAAGCGGGCGGTTTCGTTCACGCATCCGTCATCCCTGCCCTGCTATTTGCGCAACCTGGCGCGTCAGCGCAGCGGAAAACGCCAGCCACAGCGCCGCCAGCGTCACTATCCCCGCGATCCACCCGAGCCAGTAAAAACGACGTCCGCTGCGCAGGCGGGAGGCGCTGACTGCAACAGATTCCCCCTGCGTCAGCTCAAACGGAGGGACATATTCACTCAGTGCGCGTACCACATCTTCGCGCCGCTCATCATCCTGCGCGCGGTACAGGCCGACAAAACCCAGCTGCAGAGTGCGATACAGACAGGTCAGCACGGCACTGTCCGGCGCAGGCTCGCGAAGGGCGATGCGGATGCGTTCCCACAGCTCTTCACCTGCATTCAGCGTGCTGAAAAAACGCGCCTGTAACGGATCCTGGCGCCATTTACGATACCCGTCGTCCTGCCTGTCACGGTTCATCACGCTTTCATCGATCAGCGCGCAGTACGCATACACCATCGTTTCACAACTCGCCTCGCTGAAACCTGCGTCAGCCAGCGTCTGGCGCGCTGTAGTGATCCACTGACAGGCGCGGCGATAAAGCGCTTCACCATCGTTGATCGCCTGCCCGCTGCGTAACTGGCTGACCATCAGCCAGCCAGGATAAAACACCCTGTTTATGAGGTTTATCTCATCTTTTTTCATGACCGCAGCACCGCAAACAGTTCCAGTTTTACGTCACCGAGTGACTGTGGCGTATAAAAGGCGCAGTTCCCGGCGTCGAGCATGGCGCGGGCGGCATCGGTGGTCAGATCCAGCGCGAAATACTGATTCTCAAGACGCAGCGGAATCGCGGCAGGAACATGACTGAGCGGTTTGATTACCATACCGCTGAGCGCGATATTGACGACCTCTGAAACGTCGTCATGGCTGCCCGCTTTGCACAATTGCGGAAAACGTGTCTGGAGTTCGTGATTCGGCAGCGCTGAACGCACCGAAAGATAGAAATCCGCCCCTTCGCGCAGCCGCGCATCGTTTAACTTCCCTCGCCAGATCTCACGGTCCGGCCCCTGTTCCAGCGCGACAGCAATGACACGTGAGGGCAGACTCGCTTCCAGTAACGTATCCAGCAGAGCAAAAAGCGGCGGAAACACCTGTTCCGGCTGCTCATGCTGATACGCCGGGATTTCCTCCGCGTGATGTTCAAGCGAAAAGGTCAGCAGGCTGCCAGTCAGTCTTACCAGCTCACGGTAGAGGATTTCAGGGTGACGCGAAGGAGACTGATGGAGTTCACTTAAAACGGGCTCTGCGCTGTTCAGGGCATTTAACAGCCAGAACAAAGAAACGTCCGCCACGGCAAAATCGGCCATACGCTCATTACTTTCC
Source organism: Cronobacter sp. 153480017-3 (assembly GCF_053627815.1). Taxonomy (NCBI): domain Bacteria; kingdom Pseudomonadati; phylum Pseudomonadota; class Gammaproteobacteria; order Enterobacterales; family Enterobacteriaceae; genus Cronobacter; species Cronobacter sp. 153480017-3. The sequence continues at coordinate 3,031 of NZ_JBSEYN010000019.1, forward strand.
CGCCGCATCGCCATCAGACGTTTCCGCCTGGCCTGCAGACGGTGTAAAAGATCGTGGAGTTCGCCGCACAGAACAGGGCTTGCCGCCAGCGATAGCATCGGCGGGATGAAACGCTTATCCATTACCCACTGCCCTTGCAGATTGCGCTGTAATCGCGCCACCGGGCAGGTGAGATAGGCGCCGTTATCCTGACCTGAGAGGCGAAGCGTCAGTGCGTGGCGCAGAACAGCCAGCTCGCTACGCTCATGTCCCGCCAGCTCCTGAACGGTTACCCGTTCAGACTGCCAGCGGCGCGGACGGGCGCTGTCCGGTCCATTCTCCAGATTGCCGCCATTCGCACTGAGGAGCGGCAGGCAAAGTAAAACGTCGACACTTTCCTGTTCCAGCCCGGATAAATCGCATACCGGCGGTAAATTATCGGCAAGATCGGTGTCAATCAGCGTTCCGTCGGCAAAGCGTACCACCAGGCGCGTCGCATTGAGTCTGGCGAGCGTTAACGCGCCTTCGTCAAATTCTGCGCAAAGCACTCCCCACGGGTTCGCCAGGGTCATTCTGGCAACCGTATCCGCGACCCAGGCGTCCCAGCGGGCTTGTTGCTGAAATTGCTGCGGGGCCAGAAAGGCCCCGTCTTCCCATAACGGGCGATAGATTTTCATCCCGACAGCCTTATGACTTCGCTTTCGGCATCTGCGACACCAGCGACAGGCTGACGTCCATGCCTTCCACCTGGAAATGCGGCACGGCGTACAACCTGACGCGGAAAAAGCCCGGGTTGTCTTCGATATCTTCCACCACCACTTTCGCATCGCGCAGCGGGTATGACGCCTGCAGCTCGTCGCCCGGGTCAGTCATCTCCGTCACCAGCCCGCGCACCCAGTTGTTCAGCTCCAGCTCCAGCAGACGGCGGTCTTTGGTGGTGCCGATGTTCTCGCGCTGAATCAGCTTCAGGTAGTGCGCGAT
>NZ_JBSEYN010000020.1:0-2291 GCF_053627815.1 Cronobacter sp. 153480017-3
GGCTCCACGCAGACTGGCGTCCACGCTTCAAAGCCTCCCACCTATCCTACACATCAAGGCTCAATGTTCAGTGTCAAGCTGTAGTAAAGGTTCACGGGGTCTTTCCGTCTTGCCGCGGGTACACTGCATCTTCACAGCGAGTTCAATTTCACTGAGTCTCGGGTGGAGACAGCCTGGCCATCATTACGCCATTCGTGCAGGTCGGAACTTACCCGACAAGGAATTTCGCTACCTTAGGACCGTTATAGTTACGGCCGCCGTTTACCGGGGCTTCGATCAGGAGCTTCTCTTGCGATAACCCCATCAATTAACCTTCCGGCACCGGGCAGGCGTCACACCGTATACGTCCACTTTCGTGTTTGCACAGTGCTGTGTTTTTAATAAACAGTTGCAGCCAGCTGGTATCTTCGACTGACTTCAGCTCCACCCGCAGGGGCTTCACCTACATGTCAGCGTGCCTTCTCCCGAAGTTACGGCACCATTTTGCCTAGTTCCTTCACCCGAGTTCTCTCAAGCGCCTTGGTATTCTCTACCTGACCACCTGTGTCGGTTTGGGGTACGATTTGATGTTACCTGATGCTTAGAGGCTTTTCCTGGAAGCAGGGCATTTGTCACTTCAGCACCGTGGTGCCTCGTCATCACGCCTCAGCCTTAACCTTCCGGATTTGCCTGGAAAGTCAGCCTACACGCTTAAACCGGGACAACCGTCGCCCGGCCGACATAGCCTTCTCCGTCCCCCCTTCGCAGTAACACCAAGTACAGGAATATTAACCTGTTTCCCATCGACTACGCCTTTCGGCCTCGCCTTAGGGGTCGACTCACCCTGCCCCGATTAACGTTGGACAGGAACCCTTGGTCTTCCGGCGAGCGGGCTTTTCACCCGCTTTATCGTTACTTATGTCAGCATTCGCACTTCTGATACCTCCAGCATGCCTCACAGCACACCTTCACAGGCTTACAGAACGCTCCCCTACCCAACAACACATAGTGTCGCTGCCGCAGCTTCGGTGCATGGTTTAGCCCCGTTACATCTTCCGCGCAGGCCGACTCGACCAGTGAGCTATTACGCTTTCTTTAAATGATGGCTGCTTCTAAGCCAACATCCTGGCTGTCTGGGCCTTCCCACATCGTTTCCCACTTAACCATGACTTTGGGACCTTAGCTGGCGGTCTGGGTTGTTTCCCTCTTCACGACGGACGTTAGCACCCGCCGTGTGTCTCCCGTGATAACATTCTCCGGTATTCGCAGTTTGCATCGGGTTGGTAAGCCGGGATGGCCCCCTAGCCGAAACAGTGCTCTACCCCCGGAGATGAGTTCACGAGGCGCTACCTAAATAGCTTTCGGGGAGAACCAGCTATCTCCCGGTTTGATTGGCCTTTCACCCCCAGCCACAGGTCATCCGCTAATTTTTCAACATTAGTCGGTTCGGTCCTCCAGTTAGTGTTACCCAACCTTCAACCTGCCCATGGCTAGATCACCGGGTTTCGGGTCTATACCCTGCAACTTAACGCCCAATTAAGACTCGGTTTCCCTTCGGCTCCCCTATACGGTTAACCTTGCTACAGAATATAAGTCGCTGACCCATTATACAAAAGGTACGCAGTCACCCTCTTACGAAGGCTCCCACTGCTTGTACGTACACGGTTTCAGGTTCTGTTTCACTCCCCTCGCCGGGGTTCTTTTCGCCTTTCCCTCACGGTACTGGTTCACTATCGGTCAGTCAGGAGTATTTAGCCTTGGAGGATGGTCCCCCCATCTTCAGACAGGATATCACGTGTCCCGCCCTACTCATCGAGCTCACAACCTGTGTGCCTTCGTGTACGGGGCTGTCACCCTGTATCGCCGGCCTTTCCAGACCGTTCCACTGACACACAAACTGATTCAGGCTCTGGGCTGTTCCCCGTTCGCTCGCCGCTACTGGGGGAATCTCGGTTGATTTCTTTTCCTCGGGGTACTTAGATGTTTCAGTTCCCCCGGTTCGCCTCGTTAGCCTATGTATTCAGCTAACGATGATGCACCGAAGTGCACCGGGTTTCCCCATTCGGACATCGCCGGTTATAACGGTTCATATCACCTTACCGGCGCTTTTCGCAGATTAGCACGTCCTTCATCGCCTCTGACTGCCAGGGCATCCACCGTGTACGCTTGTTCGCTTAACCTCACAACCCGAAGAAGTCTTCGTGCTGCGAGTTTGAGAGACTCTGACACACCGCGCATTCCTGATTACGGAGAAATGCAGCAGCATGTCTGTTTCAATTTTCAGCTTGTTCCGGATTGTTAAAGAGCAAATA
>NZ_JBSEYN010000021.1:0-1327 GCF_053627815.1 Cronobacter sp. 153480017-3
TCAGGCCGATATAGCGGGCATCGTCGGTGTCACGGAAGGCTTTCCACTTGATGTATTCGGCGCGGTCAAAGTAGTTGCCGATGTCCTTAATCGCCGCCACCTCTTCCATGGAATCTTTGAGGAAGAATTTCGGGCCGACGGCACCGATAAACGGCATGTGCGCTGCGGCGGAGACTTTAGAGATATTACGCAGCAGCGCCATATCCTGCGCACTGGCGTCAAACTCATACGAGGAAATCACCGCCCCCACCGGCTCACCGCCGGGCGTGTCATATTCCGCCGTGTAGGTGTGCCAGTAGAGGCCGCTCTGGACGATTTCCGGCGCGTCCTCGAAGTCCTGGCGCAAATCCTCTTTGGCGATATCGAGAATTTCCGTGCGCACGTTCTGGCGGTAGTCGGTGCGGTCCACCAGATGCTTCAGGCCGCGCCACAGCGATTCCACCTGCTGAAACTCCGGATGGTGCATCACCGTATCCAGCTGGCGGCTGATTTGCCGGTCCAGCTCGGCGATATGGTGGTCAAGCAGCGTTTTGTCGAGCTTTTCAACCTGCTGGCCGGACTGTTTCAGGCGCTCCAGGAAAACCCGGACCGCGGCGGTCACGCGTTCATCGGCGGAGGCGTCCGCCAGGCGCTGGCTGTCCTGCCAGGCGTCGATATCATCAAGCGCGTCGACCGGATGAAGATTAATTTTTTCAAACAGCGAGGCGTAAACGCCGCCGGTGGTTTCCGGTACCTGCGTGGCGCCGGCAGCAGTGGGGGTGTTCTGAACAGACATCAGCATTTCTCTCGTTAATCCGTAATAAACCCGGTGCGCCTCAGGCGTGTTTCGGGGCCAGCGACGCCAGTTCCGCGCGTAAGCCATCGCTCAGCGCCGGATCCTTCAGGATGGTTTCCAGCTCCCTGCGGAAGGTGGCGTTATCAAGGAGATTGGATTTCAGGTCGCGCAGTAAATTGCGCATCGCGAGCATGGCTTTCAGCTGGGGAATTTGCCGCGCCACCTGCTCCGGCTCGAAATCTTTCATCTGGCGGAAGGTCAGGCGCACGTTTTCTTCGCGTCCGTCACCGGCCAGGGTATTTTCCACGGCGAGATTCAGCGCCGGTGAAAATTCCGAAAGCACGCTGTCGAAATTATTTTTGTTTATGTCGATTTTTTTGCGCTCAGACAGCGGCCGGTGCTCCTGGCCGTGACTGAAATCGCCGGTGACCAGTAATTTCAGCGGCAGCTCGATTTTTTTCTGCGCGCCACCGGTGTGCAGATTTAACTTCAGGTTAATACGGGCTTTAGGAATTTCTTCCTGAAATGAACCAGACATGACGTGTTCCTTCA